>NZ_JAMYSJ010000001.1:0-790502 GCF_040321855.1 Mesorhizobium sp. M0227
ACTTTATACCCCCCCCTTCGGCATCCCCTCCCCCCCCGGGGCCCCGGTGGCCCTCTTATGGTTTTCCGCGACCGGGGGTTTTGGGGAGTAGGGGAGTAGGGGAGGCTATTCGGTTGCAAGTCTACGGATGAGAAGTCGAAGAAGCTTTCCCACACTTTCGGTGTTCGCCAACAACGAGGCCGTCGTCGCTTTCGGCGCGATGCCGGTGCGTTCAGCAATCAGAAGCTGAGTTTCCAGTTCCTTCAATGATCCTTGAGCTATACGGAGAAACTGCAGGTAGGAGCCTCGAATTTCTCTGCCCTCTCCGCTATGTTTGCCGGCACCGAGCTTGCAGCGCGTCGCACTTGGCTGGTCAGTCCATAAAGTTCTTCCTTTGGCCAAGATTTCGTTGCGCCGTAAATAGCCACTGCAAGGTCCATCGCCTGCTGCCAAACCAGCAAGTCCTTGTAGGAACCTGTTTTTTCGGCCATTCGTTCCTACTCCCCTACTCCCCTACTCCCCTACTCCCCTACTCCCCTACTCCCCTACTCCCCTAAACATTCAGCAACAGATACTCCCGCTCCCACGGGCTGATCACTTCCATGAAGGTCTCGAACTCCGCCCGTTTGATCGCCGCATAGGTGGCGGCGAAGGACTTGCCCAGATGCGCGCAGAGTTCCTCGTCGCCCTCGAACAGGTCGACGGCTTCGAGCAGGCCGCGCGGCAGGTCGATCTCGTCGGCATTGGCGGTGGTCAGCACGGGAGGCTCGGCCTTGATCTTGTTGGTGATGCCGATCAGCCCACAGGCAAGCGATGCCGCAAGCGCTAGATAGGGGTTGGCATCGGAGGACGGGATGCGGTTTTCGACGCGCCGAGCCGCCGGATCCGAACGTGGCACGCGAAATGCCGTGGTGCGGTTGTCATAGCCCCATTTGTTGTTGACCGGCGCCGACGCCGCCTGTGTCAGCCGGCGGTAGGAATTGACGTAGGGCGCGAACATCACCAGCGCGTTCGGCACATGCTTCTGCATGCCGCCGATAAAGTGGAAAAAATCGTCGGTTTCCGAGCCGTCAGCGGCCGAAAAGATGTTCTGTCCAGTCTTCTTGTCGATGATCGACTGATGGATATGCATGGCGGAGCCGGGTTGCCCCTGGATCGGCTTGGCCATGAAGGTGGCGTAGATCTCGTGCTTCAACGCCGCCTCGCGAATGGTGCGCTTGAACATGAACACCTGGTCGGCCAGTTCGATCGGGTCGCCGTGGCGCAGGTTGATCTCCAACTGGCCGGCGCCTTCCTCGTGTATCAGCGTATCGATCTCCAGGCCCTGGCTTTCGGAGAAATGGTAGATGTCGTCGATCAGTTCGTCGAATTCGTTGACGCCGGCGATCGAATAGCCGGCGCCGCCGCCGATCGCGCGTCCCGACCGGCCGACAGGCGGGGTCAGCGGATAGTCCGGATCGGGATTCTTGCGCACCAGGTAGAACTCGATCTCGGGCGCCACCACTGGCTTCAGGCCGAGCTTGTCATAGGCAGCCACCACACGCTTCAACACGTTGCGCGGCGTGAACTCGACCGAGCGTCCGTCCTGGTGGACGAGATCGCAGATGACCGCGGCCGTCGGGTCTTCTTCCCAGGGCACCACCGTCAGCGTCGACAGGTCCGGCATCAGTTTGAGGTCGCCGTCGTCTTCCGGGTAATGGAAGCCGTTGCCATCCTCGGGGTAGCCGCCGGAAATCGTTGTCATGAAAACTGCCGACGGCAGCGCCAGCGAGGTGTTGGAGGTGAATTTCTTCGACGGCATCATCTTGCCACGCGCGACGCCGGCCTGATCAGGCGTGATGCACTCGATATCCTCGATGCCGCGCCACTCCAGCCAGGCGCTGACTTCCTTCCAGTTCTTGACGCCCCGTTGGTTTTTCACGAAGGCAGGCGTACGGACACGTCCTCCGCGGCTCGACGGACGGACTTCCTTTTTTGCAGGCGGCATCATTCACCAGATTGGGTTGCGGATTGTGGAGTATAGCCGTGCCCCCCTGTGGAAGGGAAGGGGAGCCGCGTCGGGCATTGGCCGGTGCGGTTGAAAATCACGCCAATCGGCCTAGTTTCGGCCGTCGCAATTCCAATCGAGGCCCAAATCTTAATCGAGAAATTGAATGCGGCCCAACGGCAAACTGACGACGATCGGATTCGATGCCGACGACACGCTGTGGCAGAACGAGCAGTTCTTCCGGCTGACGGAAAAGCGCTTTGCCGCCATGCTCGTCGACCATGGCGAAGCCGAGCATATCTCGGCACGATTGCTGGAGGCCGAAAGGCGCAACCTCGCCGTCTATGGCTTCGGCATCAAGGGATTTACCCTGTCGATGATCGAGACGGCGATCGAGGTCACGCAAGGCCGCGTACCGGCCTCGGTCATAGCAGAGATTCTCGATGCCGGCCGCGAAATGCTGAGTCATCCGATCGAGGCCTTGCCGCACGCCCGCGAGACGGTCGAAAAGCTTGCCGGCGCATTCCGGCTTGTGCTGATCACCAAGGGCGACCTCTTCGATCAGGAGCGCAAGCTGGCTGGCTCTGGCCTTGGCGATCTGTTCGACGCGGTCGAGATCGTCAGCGACAAGAATGCCGCCACCTATAGGAGGATCTTCAGCCGCCACGGCGATGGTGCCGCGAAAAGCATGATGGTCGGCAACTCGCTGAAGTCGGATGTGGTGCCGGCCATCGAGGCCGGCGGCTGGGGTGTCCATGTGCCGCACGAACTGACCTGGGTGCTGGAGCATGTCGAAGCGCCGGTAACCGAATCGAGGTTCCGCCAGATATCCGATCTCGGACAACTGCCCGGATTGATCGAAAGCATCATCGATCCGTGATTGCCGGGCCTTACCTAATTTGCTCAATTCCGGACGGAAAACCGTTACACACTTTCCCGCAATTAGCTTAGCGGCCGATGAGGCGATCGATCACCGGTTGCAACCGTTCGGGCGTGATCGGCTTGGCGACCACCACGTCGATGATACCAGACAGGCCCAGACTTTCCGTCGCGCCATTCTTGGTTGACAGCAGGATTACCGGTGGCAGCGATTTGCCCGAGGCGCGGCGCAACGCGTCGATGCTGGACATCAGGTTCTCGCAGTCCTTGTTGTCGGCGCCGCCGTCAAGGACAACCACACCGGGAATGAGGGACCGCAAGATCCTTGCCGCCGTGTCGGGAGATTCCGAAATCGGCTTGAGCCCGGATCGCTCGACGATCTTTGAAATCACCACGCGATTGATTGGCGATTTCCCGACGACAAGCACCTGCGACGGATCACGGATCGCCTCGGCGCTCGAGTCACGGGTCGCCAGATTCGGATGTCTTGGAGTCTCGCCTTCGCGGTTCACCGGGCACACAAGTCGGCCAAGAAGCTCGCCCCTATTTCAATGCAGAGTTGAATCCGGAGCGCAATTGGCGTGAGATCGGAGCCTATGTCAAGTTGAAATAAAAGTACCCTAAATCATCGCCGGGAGCAGTGAATTTCAAGCAACGCTACTGTACTCAACTGTCCACACGTGAGCTTGATGAAAAGAAAATTCACCTGCGCAGAGGCTGCGCAGGTGAAGGGTCGGTTGCATGGATTTCGGTCAGCCGTGGCTCTGCTGCGTGACGATGACCGGGATCAGCAGATCGCCCCAGTTGCCGTCGCCGCCGTGATGTCGTGCCGAGCGCACGAGCTCGACCGAGACGCCCGCCTCGACCGCCTTCATCACCGACTGGTTGAGGCGGTGCAGGTCGTTGGCCAGCATGCGGATCGTCGCCTGCTGGTCGACGCTCATCGTCGTCGACTGTTCCTCGGCGCGTTCCTTGACGCGGCTTATCGATGCCATTGGTCTTCTCCTTGTGTTCCAAGCCCTGTTGGGCGTTTCCTCTGTATTTCTGTGGTCCGCTATTCCGCGGCTGGTTTGAACTGCGCATGCTCGGTCGATTCATGCATGGCGGTGGTCGACGACTTGCCGCCGGTGATCGCCATAGACACGGCGTCGAAATAGCCGGTGCCGACCTCGCGCTGGTGCTTGGTCGCGGTGTAGCCATTGGCCTCGGCCGCGAACTCCGCTTCCTGCAACTCGGAATAGGCCGCCATCTGCCGTGCCTTGTAGCCGCGCGCCAGCTCGAACATGCCATAGTTGAGCTGGTGGAAGCCGGCGAGCGTGATGAACTGGAACTTGTAGCCCATGGCGCCGAGCTCCTTCTGGAATCTGGCGATCGTCGCGTCGTCGAGGTTCTTCTTCCAGTTGAACGAGGGCGAGCAATTGTAGGCGAGCAGCTTGTCGGGATGATGCTTGCGCACGCCCTCAGCGAATCTCCTGGCCTGTGCCAGGTCGGGTTTCGAGGTCTCGCACCAGATCAGATCCGCGTAAGGCGCATAGGCGATGGCGCGGGCGATGCAGGGCTCGATGCCGTTCCTGACATGGTAGAAACCTTCCACCGTGCGCCCGGCGTCGTAGTCGACGAAAGGCTGGTCGCGTTCGTCGATGTCGGAGGTGAGCAGCTTGGCGGCTTCCGCATCGGTGCGCGCGACGACCAGGGTCGGCGTGCCCATCACGTCCGCCGCCAGGCGCGCGGCATTGAGGTTGCGGATGTGCGCCGCGGTCGGGATCAGCACCTTGCCGCCGAGATGGCCGCATTTCTTTTCCGACGCAAGCTGATCCTCATAGTGGACGCCGGCGGCGCCCGCCTCGATGAAGGCCTTCATGATTTCGAAGGCGTTGAGCGGTCCGCCGAAGCCGGCTTCCGCGTCGGCAACGATCGGCGCGAACCAGGTCTCGACCGAAAGCCCGTTGCCTTCGGAGGTCTCGATCTGGTCGGCGCGCTGCAGCGTGCGGTTTATGCGCTTGACCAGTTCGGGCGCCGCATTGGCCGGGTAGAGCGATTGGTCCGGATACATCGCACCAGCCGTGTTGGCGTCGGCGGCAACCTGCCAGCCCGACAGGTAGATCGCCTTCAGCCCGGCGCGCACCTGCTGCATCGCCTGATTGCCGGACATGGCGCCGAGCGCGTTGACGAAGTCCTCCTCGTGGATCAGCTTCCACAGCCGGTTGGCGCCCATTTCGGCGAGGCTCTGGCGGATCTGCACCGAACCGCGCAGGCGCTTCACATCCGCCGCGGAGTAGGGCCGTTCGATACCGTCGAAGCGACCTTCCGGGGCCGATGGGACGAGGTTGTAAAAATCAGTCATTGGTCACTCCGAGGGATTGCTGATCTGTGTCAAGGCGTCAAGAATTTGGGGTCGTTGGGTATGACTGGATTTACATTTCTGCGCGAAATCAGCCACATAAATCCACAAAGCCGGCAGAATATAAGAGAAAACCTGTGTTGTGTTTGACAGAGGTGCATTGTAATTTGTCATTGTTGTAAAAGGCCAAAGCCCAGAAAATTCGTGTAAATGCTGTAAAGGACAGTCCGTGGCTGACCAGAAGATCTTCGCCGGGCCGCGCATCCGCCGCATCCGCAACGCCAAGGGCCTGACCCAGACGGCGATGGCCGAGGGTCTTGGCATTTCGCCATCCTATCTCAATCTGATCGAGCGCAACCAGCGGCCGCTGACGGTGCAGCTGATCCTCAGGCTGGCCTCCGTCTACAAGGTCGATCCACACGAGCTGCAGGGCGAGGCGAGGGGATCTGTCGCTGCCTTGAAGGAAGTGTTCACCGACCCTCTGCTGGTCGGCGAGTTGCCGGGTGATCAGGAACTGATCGAGCTTGCCGAGGCGGCGCCCAATGCGTCCGCGGCGGTGATAAAACTGTTCCGCGCCTATCGCGAGCAGGCCGAGCGCCTGTCCGATCTCAACGAGCTTTTGGCGCGCGAAGGTCGGGCGACGGCGCTTTCCGGCGCCCGCCTGCCGATCGACGAGGTGCACGAGATTTTCGAGCGCCGGCCGAACCATTTTGCTGCCCTCGAGGAGGAGGCCGCGGCGTTCACCTCGGTGCTCGATCCCGGCGACGATCTGTTCGGCGCGCTGAAGGCCTGGCTGAAGCGCGAATATGGCATCGTGGTCAAGGTGCTGCCGGTCGCGACCATGCCGAACTGGCGCCGCCGTTATGATCGTCATTCGCAGCGCCTGTTCCTGTCCGAACGGCTGTCGCCGTTCGACCAGCTGCGCGAAGTCGCGATGGAGGCCTGTCTGATCCGTATGACGGTCGCGGTCGCCGGCGAGATCCAGGCGCTCAAGCTGACCACCGACGAGGCCCGCCGGCTCGCTCGCTTCGAACTCGGCCGCTATGCGGCGCATGCGCTGATGATGCCCTACCAGGCCTTTCACGCGGCTGCGGTGCGCGCCCGCTACGATATCGACGTCCTGCGTTCGCGTTTCGGTGTCTCTTTCGAACAGGCGGCGAATCGGCTGACCATGCTGCAGCGGCAGGGGGCCTCGGGCGTGCCGTTTTTCATGCTGGAAGTCGACAATGCCGGCAACCGCTTCCGCAAGGCCGGCAGCCAGGGCTTTCCGCAAAGCCGCTTCGGCGGTGCCTGTCCCAAGCTGCCGGTGCATGTCGCCTTCACCCAGCCCGGCCAGATCTTCGTCGAAGCGGTGGAAATGCCCGACGGCGCCGAGTTCCTGTGCATCGCCCGCACGCTGGAAGGACCGCAAGGCGCGTTCTCGGAACGCCCGCGCCGCACGGCGCTGCTGCTTGGTTGCGACATCGGCTTTCGCGACGACATCGTCTATGGCGCCGCACTGCCCGGCGCGGCAGTCACCGCAAAGGCCGGCAGTGTCGCGGCGACGCCGGTCGGGCCCGCCTGCCGGCTTTGCGAGCGCGTCGGCTGCCTGGCGCGCGCCGAGCCGCCGGTGACGCGTCCGCTCGGCCTCGACGAGATGGTGACGGGCCTGAGTGCCTTCGATTTCCAGTAGCCGTGTTCCTCTGAAATAGGAGCAAGGTGCCACAATTGTCGCCGGCCGCTGGCTCAGTTCCGGCCTGCGCCTTTGCGGTACGCGAACAGAGCATCTTTTTGTCGTCCCTTGCGCATCGTCCCGTCCACAAAAGCCCGACAGTCGCGCTCATGATCGATACCGCATCGCCGATCGTCGCATCGCCAGCCGTCTCGCCGCGCGAGGAACGCGTCGGCATGCTTTTGGTCTTCCTGTCGGCGCTGATGTGGAGTTTCGGCGGCACCATCGCCCGCTTCATCACTGTCGGTGACAGCTGGACGGTCATTTTCTGGCGCTCCGTCTGGGCAGCCGCCTTCCTGGTCTGCTTCATGGTCTGGCGCGACGGCTGGCGTGGCACGCTGAAGCTGTTCCGCGACATGGGTCTGCCCGGCCTTGCCGTCGGGATCTGCTTTGCCACCGCATCGACCGCCTTCGTCGTGGCGCTGGCCTACACCACCGTCGCCAACATCCTGTTGATGCAGGCCGGCGTGCCGCTTCTGGCGGCGCTGTTTGCCTGGGCATTGTTCCGCGAAAGGGTTGGTGCCGCGACCTGGGTGGCGATTGCCGCCGTCATTGCCGGCGTCGCCACCATGGTGTCGGAATCGCTTGATGGCGCCGTCTCGCCCATAGGCGATGGGCTGGCGCTGTTGATCGCGGTCATGTTCTCGGTCGCCACCGTCATCACCCGGCGGTTTTCCGGCGTGCGCATGACGCCGGCGACGTGCCTCGGCACCATGCTCGCGGCCGGCTTTGCCGTCTCGCAGGCATCGACCTTCGCCGTGTCGGTCAGCGACATGGGCTTTCTGTTTGCCTTCGGCGTGGTCAATCTCGGTCTCGGCCTCGCCTTCTTCGCCACCGGCGCGCGGCTGATACCGGCGGCCATCGCGGCGCTGCTCGGCACGTTCGAACCGATCCTCGGTCCGATATGGGTCTGGCTCATCCATTCCGAGGTGCCGTCGGGGCGCACCATCATCGGTGGCGCGGTGGTTGTCACGGCGCTGCTCGTCCATATCGGGCTCGAATTCAAGCGCCAGGCACGGCCCGAACGCGCCGGGGTCACCGGGGTGCCGTCGCCTAATTGAAGCGGCCTGCAGCTTTGCCATTGACAACGTCGCTGCAGCACGGGCAGGCTGGGAATACGGCAACAACAAGACAGGCGTATCTTGCCAAGTCTCCCAGCCGGTCCGATCGAGACCGGACCATATCGTCGTATCTCTGCCCGCGCCACGGCGAAAGCCTATGACGGTATGCCTCCCAGGCCGCCTCAGGGGCATCGAGCCATCTCATCGAACCGCCTGCATGGTCTCGGCAGTTCGCGCTTGTCGCCCCTTGGAAAGCTCAATAGTCTGAAGAAAATGCCGGTCGCGCTGATATCGCGACGAGCCGGTGAAGGAACACTCATCAAAGGAGAATAGCATGATCCGCAAAGCGCTCTGGCTTTCGGCAACCTCGGCATTCCTGACATTGTTCACCGTCGGCGGTCACGCCGAGGATCGTGTCGTCAACGTCTTCAACTGGTCCGACTACATCGACAGTTCGATCATCGACGATTTCACCAAGGAAACCGGCATCAAGGTTGTCTACGACACCTTCGATTCCAACGAAATCCTGGAGACCAAGCTGCTTGCCGGCGGCAGCGGCTACGACGTCGTCGTGCCCAGCGGCAATTTCCTCGCGCGCCAGATCCAGGCCGGTGTGTTCCAGAAGCTCGACAAGTCGAAACTGCCCAACATTTCCAACATGTGGGATACGGTAACCGAGCGCACCGCCAAGTACGACCCCGGCAACGAATACTCGGTCAACTACATGTGGGGCACGGTTGGCATCGGCTACAACATCAAGAAGGTGCAGGCGGCACTCGGCACCGACAAGATCGACAGCTGGGATGTCTTCTTCAATCCCGACAGCCTGGCGAAATTGAAGGACTGCGGCGTCTACGTGCTGGACTCGCCGGCAGACATCATCCCGGCGGCGTTGAAATATCTCGACCTCGACCCGAACAGCACGTCACCCGATGATATCGCCAAGGCCGAGGAGACCTTGCTCAAGGTCCGGCCTTACATCAGGAAGTTCCACTCCTCCGAATACATCAACGCGCTTGCCAACGGCGATATCTGCCTGGCGGTCGGCTGGTCGGGTGACGTGTTCCAGGCCCGCAACCGCGCGGTCGAGGCCAAGCAGGGCGTCGAAATCGGCTATTCCGTGCCGAAGGAGGGCGCGCAGATGTGGTTCGACCAGATGGCGATCCCTGCCGACGCGCCGCATGTCGCGGAGGCGCTCGAGTTCATCAACTACATGATGAAGCCGGAAGTTATCGCCAAGTCGTCGAACTACGTGCTCTACGCAAACGGCAACAAGGCCTCGCAGCAATTCGTCGACAAGGCACTGTTGGAGGATCCTTCGGTTTATCCCGATGCCGAGACCATAAAGAAGCTCTACACCGTCTCGCCATACGATCCCAAGACCCAGCGCGTCATCACGCGCACCTGGACCAAGATCGTCACTGGCCAGTAAGCAATCCGACACGGTCCCGGCAGCCACCTGCCGGGACCGTTTCTACCTGGGGTAAGAAGCAAGAATCAGGACGGAGTGGGACATGAAATCGCTTGGCAGCATCCGCAGGGATTTTGCACCGTGGAACGACCCGAATGCCAAGCCGTACATCCAGTTCGACAACGTCACCAAGAAGTTCGGTGACTTCACCGCCGTCAACAATCTGTCGCTGACCATCTTCGAGCGCGAGTTCTTCGCCCTGCTCGGCGCCTCTGGTTGTGGAAAATCGACGCTGCTCAGGATGCTCGCCGGCTTCGAGGAGCCGACAGCCGGCCGCATCCTGCTCGATGGCCAGGATCTGCGCGGCATCCCGCCCTACCGGCGGCCGGTCAACATGATGTTCCAGTCCTACGCGCTGTTCCCGCACATGACGGTCGAGAACAACATCGCCTTCGGCCTCAAGCAGGACGGCATGCCGAAGCCCGAGATCGCGTCGCGCGTTGCCGAGATGCTGAAGTTGGTCAAGCTCGAGCAGTTCGCCAAGCGCAAGCCGCATCAGCTGTCCGGCGGCCAGCGCCAGCGCGTCGCGCTCGCCCGTTCGGTCGCCAAACGGCCGAAAGTGCTGCTGCTCGACGAGCCGCTTGGCGCTCTCGACAAGAAGCTGCGCGAGGAGACGCAGTTCGAACTGATGGACCTGCAGCAGAACCTCGGCCTCACCTTCGTCGTCGTCACCCACGACCAGGAAGAGGCGATGACCATGGCCGATCGCATCGCCATCATCGACAAGGGCGAGGTGATGCAGGTGGCAACGCCGGCCGAAGTCTACGAGGCGCCGGGGTCCCGCTTCGTCGCCGGCTTCGTCGGCAATGTGAACATGTTCGAGGGCAAGATCGCGCGTGGCGAGGCCGGCAGCGCCAGCATCGATGCCGGCAACGGCATCACCATCCGCACCGACAATGCCGGCACCGCCGGCGCCGGGACGGCCGTCACCTTCGCCATCAGGCCCGAAAAGATCAAGGTGTCGTCGAAGAAACCGGCCGAGGCGGTCAACGCCATCGAGGGCGAGGTCTACGACATCGCCTATCTCGGCGACATGACCGTCTATCATGTCAGGCTGGACGACGGCCAGGTGGTGCGCGCCAGCACCATGAACGCGGCCCGCATCACCGAGGATCCGTTGAGCTGGAACGACCGCGCCTGGGTTTCCTTCCGGCCCGACGCCGGCGTCGTGCTGACGCGGTAGGGGCGACCATGTCGAGCGCCGCCGTCACCACCGCATCAGCCTCTCCGACGACCAATGCCGGCAAATCCATCCTCGCCAGGCTGGGTGCTGCCTTCGTTGGCCGACTGGTCATCATCATCCCTTATGTTTGGCTGCTGTTCTTCTTCCTCATTCCGTTCGTCATCGTCTTCAAGATCTCGCTGTCGCAGACGGCGATCGCCATTCCGCCCTATACGCCGGCGCTCGATTTCAGCGGCGGAGTTTCCGGGTTCCTCGCCCAGCTGAAACAACTCAGCCTCGACAACTACGCCTGGCTGACGCAGGACGCGCTCTACTTCAACGCCTATGTGACCAGCGTCATCATCGCCGCGGTCTCGACGGTCCTGACACTGCTCGTCGGCTATCCCATCGCCTACGGCATGGCGCGCGCGCCGGCGACGATCCGCCCAACCTTGCTGATGCTGGTGATCCTGCCGTTCTGGACCTCGTTCCTGATCCGCGTCTACGCCTGGATCGGCATTCTCAAGCCCGAAGGGCTGCTCAATCAGCTGCTGCTCGCCACCGGCGTCATCCACCAGCCGCTGATCATCCTCAACACCTATACGGCGATCTTCATCGGCATCGTCTATTCCTACCTGCCGTTCATGGTGCTGCCGCTCTATTCCGCGCTTGAGAAGATGGACTATTCGCTGATCGAGGCAGCCAAGGATCTCGGCTGTCCGCCGACCAGCGCGTTCTGGAAGATCACCTTCCCGCTATCGCTGCCCGGCGTCATCGCGGGCTGTCTGCTGGTGTTCATTCCGGCCGTCGGCGAGTTCGTCATTCCCGATCTGCTCGGCGGATCGCAGACGCTGATGATCGGCAAGACGTTGTGGAACGAGTTCTTCGCCAATCGCGACTGGCCGGTATCGTCGGCCGTCGCCGTCATCCTGCTGTTGCTGCTGATCGTGCCGATCATGCTCTTCCAGCGGGCCCAGGCGCGCGCTCAGGAAATGGACAGGTGACCTCATGAACGCCACCTGGAGCCGCTTCAACATCACCTCGATCGTGCTTGGATTTGCCTTTCTCTATCTGCCGATCGTGCTGCTCATCGTCTTCTCGTTCAACGAATCGAAACTGGTCACGGTCTGGGGCGGTTTCTCGACCAAATGGTACGTCTCGCTGTTCCACAACCAAGGCCTCATGGACGCGACCTGGGTGACGGCGCGTGTTGGCCTGATCTCGGCCACGGTTGCGACGGTGCTGGGCACCCTGGCGGCACTCACCTTGACCCGCTACACGCGCTTCAAGGGCAGGGTGCTATTCTCCGGCATGGTCTTTGCGCCGCTGGTCATGCCGGAAGTCATCACCGGCCTGTCGCTGCTGCTGCTCTTTGTCGCCGTCGGGCTCGACCGCGGCTTCCTCACCGTGACGCTCGCCCACATCACGCTGACCATGTGCTTCGTCGCCGTGGTCGTGCAGTCGCGCCTCATGACCTTCGACCGCTCGCTGGAAGAAGCCGCGATGGATCTTGGCGCAACGCCGGTGAAGACCTTCTTCCAGATCACATTGCCGGTTATCATGCCGGCGATCGTCTCCGGCTGGATGCTGGCTTTCACCCTTTCGCTCGACGATCTGGTCATCGCCAGCTTCACCTCCGGGCCGGGCGCGACGACGCTGCCGATGAAGATTTACAGCCAGGTTCGCCTCGGCGTGACGCCAGAAATCAACGCCGCCTGTACCATTCTGATCGCCGTCGTGGCGATTGGCGTCATCATCGCCTCGCTTGCCAACAAACGGCGTGAGGTGCAGCGCCAGCTCGACGAGCAGGCCGCGCAGCGCGGGTGAAAGATAGGAGGCGCGGTGGCGGCCTATTCCCCCGAAACGCCGCGGCTGATCGGGGAAATGAACGGCGTGCTCCATGTCCCGCCGACGAAGAACGACGACTGGTTGGGACCTTGCTGGCCGTTGGCCTGCGTTGCCGCCTGCTCAGGCTGAATGACGCCGCCGGACAAGGCCAGTCCGCGCCCGGCGTAGGACGCGATGCCGGACAGCCAGATCTTGTACTTCGCTGAATTGGCCTCGGCCTTGTCGATCCGCGCCACGCCCTTCGAAATGGTGGCCTTGATCTCGGCGCCGTCGATCGGCAATGTTCCGTCAGAGACATCGTCGAGCGCGAAGAAGCCGCCCTGTTCGGTATGTTTGAGGAAGGCCGGCAGGTTGAGCTTGCTCAACGCACCCGGCCCGAAGGTCGCCGAGACCGAGCCGTCGGCATTGTCGAAGATGGAATCCCAGGTTCTGCCCGGCCCCTTGAGGATCACCGAGACGGTGCCCGTGCCGACCGGCACCAGCCGCGTCATCCCTGCCGCCGTACCGAAAGCACCGCCGTCGATGTCGGACGCCAGAAGGCGGATTTCGACCTGCGAGCCTTCCGGCTTGCGATCGAAGCGAAGGCTGGTCTGGATGTTGCCGCCGAAGGCCGAGGCATCGGAGATGTCGAAGACGGACAGACCATCCTTGACCTGGGCGGTGGCGGCGACGTCGGCGAGCTGGATCGGCCCCGCCGTGGCGTGCGCCGCCGACAGCCTGAGATCGAGATTGATCTTGTCGGCGAAACTTGTGTCGATTTCGCCGGGCCCCGCCCCTCCGGTCGGCACCAGCGGGGTGAAGGCTGACAGAAACGATCTGAGGTCGAGCGTGTCGAAGGCGAGCGTGCCGGAGATTACCGGTTGTGCTTCACCAAGCGAGAGGTCCAGTGCACCCATCCCCGGATTGTTGTCGAGCGCAATCGCCGTGTTGTCGAACTTGACGCGCCCGCCGGTCGCGGTGATCTTGCTCGAAATGCTGACCGAGCCGATCGCCGCACCCGGAGCGATGCCGGCCTGCGACCATTCCAGGACACGCCGCAGCGAGGGTGCCGAGAACTTCGCCTGACCGTCGAAATAGGTATTTTCAGACATGCTGGCCGTGCCGTCGAACGAGAAGGTGGCGGGTGCCGCCTTGAAGGACAGCGTCAGCGGCGCCGTGCCGCCGGCAAACAGCACAAGCGGTCTGGCCGAGGCGACGTCCAGCGCGACGCTTTCGCCCCGCCAGATCCCTGTTGCCGACAGCGTCGCATTGCTGTTCATCGCCGCCCAATTCGCCTGACCGTTCAAACTGCTCAGGATCTCGACGTCCTTGCCGCCGATGGAGGCGACCATACGGCCGTCGCGAAACTCGACCGTGCCGAAGGTGTCGGTAGGCAGCTTGTCGAGGTCCGGCTTGGCGGGGTCGGCATTGACCACGCCGCGCGCCGTGTCGATGGAACGCGTGATGCGCCCGCCGGTGGGGACAGCGGGCAGGAAAAGGCCGGCAGGTGTGCGCTGGACCCGGATCGTCGGCCGCACCAGCCGCGCCGTCGAAAACACCACGTCGCCGCGCAGCGCCGCCATGGCGGAAAGGTCGACCTCGACCCGTTCTGCCTCGACCACAGGCGGCGCCTCGGTGTCGGTCCATTGTGAAAGCGTCACATCGGTCAGGATTGCCCGGAATGTCGGCCAGACCTCGATGCGCGGCGAACCGTCGATGGCGACCCGGAAGCCGCTCCACGCGCTCATTTCCCAGGCGATGCGGTCGCGCACGATACGGGTGGAGGCGATCAGCGGCAGGGCGGCAACGACCAGCGCGATGACGATCACGGCAGCGCCGATCGCCCATATTCCGCGCCGGATCATAGATGATGGCATATGGCCCCGTATGCTTCCATTCCGACAAATCGCCCGACGGGTGTAACCCAGTCGTCACCACGACCCCCAGTCGTCACTACGACTGCAGTCGTGACCACACTTCCGGCCGCCACCACGACTTCAAGTTGTCACTACGACTTAGGGCTGAGGCATTTCAAGTCTTTATGGCCCGGCGATGGCATTTGCGCACATCTGGTCGCATCAGCCGAACAAAATCTTGCTCTGCTGCGCTGCGATATGCATAAGCGATGGCGACCGTGGAGGAACGATTATGGCTGCCGGACAACCGCTCTGGACCCCGACGCAAGACCAGATTGACGCAGCACCCTTGACCGCCTTCACCAAGGCCGCCGGAGTGAAAGCCGGCGTAGCGTTTTCCTCGTATTCGCAGCTTCACGCCTGGTCGGTCGAGGACCGTGAAGGGTTCTGGAGCCTGATCTGGGATTTCTGCGGCATCGTCGGCGACAAGGGCGATAACCTGCTCGTCGACGGCGACAAGATGCCCGGCGCTTCTTTCTTTCCCGATGCGACACTGAATTTCGCCGAGAATCTGCTGAAGAAGACCGGCTCAGGCGACGCAATCGTGTTTCGCGGCGAAGACAAGGTCGAGCGCCGGCTGTCCTGGAACGAGTTGCACGCGCTGACCTCGCGGCTGCAGCAGCTTTTCCTGTCGCTCAAGGTGAAGAAGGGCGACCGCATTGCCGCCATGATGCCCAACATGCCGGAGACCGTCGCCGCCATGCTGGCCGCCGCCTCGATCGGTGCCGTCTGGTCGTCCTGCTCTCCCGATTTCGGCGAGCAGGGCGTGTTCGACAGGTTCGGCCAGATCGAGCCCGTCGTCTTCATCGCGCCGGATGGTTATTGGTACAATGGCAAGGCGATCGAAGTCGCCGACAAGATCGCCGCGGTCGCGGCCAAGCTCGGCACTGTCCGCAAGATCCTGGTCGTCAACTATCTCGGCACATCGAGCGATGTCGCCGGGACCATCGACAAGGCGGTAGCGCTGGAAGAGGCGCTGTCGCCCTTCGCCGGCAAGCCTGTCACTTTCGAGCCGCTGCCGTTTTCGCATCCGCTCTACATCCTGTTTTCGTCGGGAACGACCGGCATTCCCAAATGCATCGTCCATTCGGCCGGCGGCACGCTGATCCAGCATGTCAAGGAACACCGGCTGCATGCCGGTCTCACCGATGGCGACCGCTTCTTCTACTTCACCACCTGCGGCTGGATGATGTGGAACTGGCTGGTGTCGGGGCTCGCTTCGGGTGCCACGCTGCTGCTCTATGACGGTTCGCCCTTCTATCCCGACGGCAATGTGCTGTTCGATTTCGCCGATGCCGAGAAGATGACCTTTTTCGGCACCTCGGCCAAATTCATCGATTCTGTGCGCAAGGCTGGTCTCAAGCCGATCCGCACGCATGATCTGGCCACGGTGCGGGCAATCTCCTCCACCGGCTCGCCGCTGTCGCCGGAAGATTTTCGCTTCGTCTATGACGGCATCAAGAAGGACGTGCACCTGGCCTCGGTCTCCGGCGGCACCGACATCGTCTCCTGCTTCGTGCTCGGCGTGCCGACGCAGCCGGTCTGGACCGGCGAGATCCAGGGACCCGGCCTCGGCCTGGCAGTCGATGTCTGGGACGACGACGGCAGGCCGGTCCGGCAGGAAAAGGGTGAGCTGGTCTGCGCAAAAGCCTTTCCGGCTATGCCGATCGGCTTCTGGAACGACCCCGATGGCAAGAGGTACCGGGCGGCCTATTTTGAGCGCTTCGACAATGTCTGGTGTCATGGCGATTTCGCCGAATGGACCGAGCATGGCGGCCTCATCATCCATGGCCGCTCCGACGCCACGCTCAACCCGGGCGGGGTGAGGATCGGCACGGCGGAGATCTACAATCAGGTCGAGCAGATGCCTGAGATCCTGGAAGCATTGTGCATCGGACAGGACTTCGACAACGACGTGCGCGTCATCCTGTTCGTGCGGCTAGCCGCCGGCGTGCAGCTCGACGAGGATCTGGAAAAACGCATCCGCGCTAAGATCCGCAGTGGCGCCAGTCCCCGCCATGTCCCGGCCAGGATCGTTGCCGTGTCGGATATTCCCCGCACCAAGTCGGGTAAGATCACCGAACTCGCGGTGCGCGATGTCGTGCATGGCCGCGCCATCAAGAACAAGGAGGCGCTCGCCAATCCAGAGGCGCTCGAGCTGTTCAAGAACCTGCCTCAGCTGGCCGAGTAATTGGCAGCCGGCATGGTTAACGAAATATCTCGCTAGAATTTACCTAGATTTCATGAGTGGTACACATTCGTAAATTTTCCGGCGCCCCGGTAAGGAGTTGTTAAGGTCCGGCGTCGATAGTCGCACGTAACTTGAGGGAGAAATCCCGTTCCTCAGCCCCGAGGATCCGAATTCGCTCAAGCCCCGTTGTGACAGCAATCCCATCTCTTAAGGCGTCCTTTGGGCGCCTTTTCTTTTTATCGGGACCGTAGAGGGCTGACCTATTCCGCGAGCACACGGGTCGACGGAAAAGCCACCTCGACCAGGGTGCCTTCGCCCGGTGTCGAATTGATGGTGAACCGGGCACGGTTGGCTTCCACCATCGCTTTGGTCAACGGCAGTCCAAGCCCGGTCCCGTCGCCGCGTCCGCGCTTCAGGGCGTTGATCTGCTTGAACGGCTTCAGCGCCTGCTCGATCTCGGCATGGCTCATGCCGATGCCGGTGTCGCGCACCCGCATGACGACGTCGCCCGACGTCTCATAGGCGGTCGAGACGATCACCTGGCCGCCGGCCTGGGTGTAGCGGATGGCATTCGACAGGATGTTGAGCGCGATCTGGCGCACGCTGCGCAGGTCCGCCACCACTTCCGGCAGCCGCGAAGCGAAGCTGGAGCGGATGATGACCCGTTCGCGGTTGGCCTGCGGCTGCATCATCGCCACCGTTTCGGCCAGCGTGTCGTTGAGCGACACCGCCTCATAGGCCATCTCCTGCTGGCCAGCCTCGATCTTGGAGATGTCGAGCAGGTCGTTGACCAGGTCGAGCACATGATTGCCCGAGCGGTTGATGTCGCGCAGATAGTCGCGGTAGCGGTCGTTGGCGACAGGTCCGAATTTCTCGTCGACCATCAATTCCGAAAAACCGATGATGGCATTGAGCGGGGTGCGGATCTCGTGGCTGATGCGGGCCAGAAAATCGGTCTTCTGCGAGGACGCGCGCTCGGCCACCGCACGTGCCTGCGTCAAGTCCTCTTCGGCCCGCTTCCACTGCGTGATGTCGCGAACGACGGCGCAGAAGCCGCTGTCGTTGGGCAGCCGGCCGATGGTCATGAACAGCGGAATGAAGCGTCCTTGCGATTCGCGCCCGATCACCTCGCGGCCGTCGTTCATGACACTCGCCACGCCGGGCTCGGACAGCCCATTGAGATAGTCGCGTGCCGCGCGCTGGCTTTCAATCGCAAACAGCGAGGCGAACGGCTTGCCGGTCACATCGTCGCTGTCGAAGCCGAACAGCGCTTCGGCCGGCCGGCTGATCGATCGGATGGTGCCGTCACGGCCGATCAGCACGACGCCGTCGGTGGCGGTGTCGATAATGGTGCGCATCTCGGCGATGCGCGCCTTGAGCTCGGAAATGTCCGGCTGCGTCTGCTCGTCCCCAACCACATGCAGGCTCGCCGGCGCATCATCCTCGCCGGAGCGTCGCACGACCAGCATCAGCGCCTTGCCGTCGCGCCAGGGAACCGAGCGCAAAATGGCCTCGATCGGGAATTCTTGTCCGTCGCGTGTTTTCAACCGCAGCGCGCGATCGGTGCCGTCGGAAACGCCGTCATCGGCGTAGGGGTCGGCAAACAACGCGCCGAGGCCGCCGGCATCCGCCAGATCGTCAAGCGCCTCGTAGCCGGTCAGGCTGAGGAATTCCTCATTCGCATAGTGCAATTGGTCCCCGGAATGGATGAGCAGCGGCACGGGCAGCTTGCCGAGCAGCGACGTGTCCGGAGCCTTGTGCTCATCTCCGGCGGAAAACGCCGACGGTACGAACCCTTCGGCCTTGAGCGGCGGCACCTGCAGGCGAGGGCGCTCGACGCGTATTTCCGCCGCGTCGCCGCCTGCATTGACGGTTTCCTCGGCAACCGCCTGCTCGTCGGGCGGCGCGGCTTCCTCGTCGGGCTGCGCCCAATCCTCACTGTCTTCGGCATCGCGAAAATCTGCTGACGTCATGCTGCCGTCATCGAGGCCATCATGTGTCGCGTCAGTGGCTTCAGGCTTTTCGCCGGGCGAAACGGCAGCGGTGTTCTCTGGTTCCGCCGCCACGGGGCCACGTTCGTCATCTTGGCCGGCATAGTCGAGCAACGAGCCCGTCACATTCATCCCAGGGGGGGCTTCACGAGCCGCTTCGTCCGCGTGACCGTCAAGCCGTACCAGATCCCGCTCGTCTTCGGCATCGACATCGGGTGGCTCGACCGGTTCGTTCTCTGGCCCTGACGCAGGGATGACGCCGCTGTGCATCGGGTCGTCGGACGGCTTGACCGGAGCCTCGGCCTCCGCTGTCGACGCCTCCGCAGTCTCAGCCTCAGGCGGCTCGACCGGAGCACTATCCTTCTTCAGCCGCTCGCCGATTTCGCGGAACGCGCTGCGTTCCAGGGTCGACAGACCCTTGTCATTGGCTGGCTGGCGGTGTTCGGCGAGCCGGATCACCTTGTCGGCAAAGCGCCGCTCCTGTTTCGGCACGATAGTCAACGCCGGCACCTCGCCCTTGAACGGATCCGATGCCTGCGTGTCCTCGGCCTTGGGCTCCTCAGCGTTCGGCTGTTCGGGTGCGGGTTGGATGGCTTGTGGTTCCGGCGTTGCCGGCGCCTGGCTATTGGGCACCAGCGCCATGCCGATGGCCTCCGGATCGACGACCGCGTCGCTGGCGCGGGCGACGCCGAAGCCGCGGAAACCCTCGAAGGCGCGGCTGCGGCCATAGACAGGCAGCGCCGCCAGGTCGACCGGTATCTTCAGGTCGGTGCCGACGACCGGCCACAGCACGGAGCGCCCGGACCAGGTATCGCGCCGTTCGAGAAGCCCCGATATCTCGCCGGAGGGGTCGAGGCCGAATGTAGCGGCGACATCCCTGAAGCGGCGGCCGATCACGTCGGCCCCCGGCTTGCCGACGATGTCGGCGAATTCCGGCGACAGCGCGCTGAACTTGCCTTCGGCATCGGTGCGCCAGACGAAACGCACCGGCGCCGCGGCGCGGTCCATCGCCGAGACGGTCGCCGGCGTGGCCGCGGAAGTGGACTGGATTTCCAGGGCCGCCGGTTCGGCCGGAGCTTCAGGTCCGGGCGCGGCGGGTCGCGGCGCCTGTTGCCCTCCGTCCTCGCCGGCGTTGAAGTACCAATGGTCGTGCTGCGCCGGCGTGCGCTCCAATGCCGGCTGATCGCTATTGGCCGCTGTCGGCGTCTGTAAGGTCGCGTCGGCGATCGCATGCGGCCGCGATCCGGCGACGTCCTCGGTCGGCAACGCGGCGCCTGGTTCGTCGGTCGGTGTCTGGCGACCCTGTTCCGGCTGGGAAGCCGCATCGCCAGCAGGTGCCCCCTCGGCAATGGTTTGTGTAGGATGTTCGCCCGCGGGGGCGGTGTCGTCGAGCTGGTCCTCGTCGATCACCACCAGCAGATGCCGCTCCTCGGTTAATCTTGCCAGCCCAGCCGGATAGGAGGCCGTGCCGCCGGGGACAAGGCGCTTGACGATGCGGTCGCTCTCGGCTGCGACGTCGGCAACCAGTGCCGCCAGCGTCTCCGGCAGGATGCCCAGTGCCGAAAATCCTTCCGAGGCCGCCTCGACGCTGCCCCTGGCATCGACAAAGGCGATGAAATGACCATCCTCGGTGAAGCCGCTAATGGCGCGCGCGGCGATTTCGCTGGCATTGCGTGACCCGGTCTGAGCCGCCGGGACTGCCAGCATGATCGCCTTTTCGGCGTCCGGCATGGTCACCGCACTGGCCAGGAAGCCGACGGCGCGGCTGGTCATTCCGGTCGCCAGCCGCACCATGATGGCGCGGTCACTGCCAATCTCGGGAAATCCGCTGGTCGCCATGATCTGGCGCCTGGCGATCACGGGCAACTGCGCCGAGGCGCCGATGATCGCCTCGATGTCGGGATACCCGAACATCGCGGCTCCTGGCCCGTTGGCCCAGATCACCTGCTCCAGATCCGCCGACAGGATCGCGATCGCGTCGCCTGCCGCAAAGCGCTGGCGGACCGCGTCGAGCACGGCGACATCGAGGAAGGAGTATTCGGACGGCATGCGCTTGGCGGACCTCACGGAGCGGCGATTTTTCAGTTAACGCTTTGTTAATAAAAGCCGGAGGCGCGAAGGTCCACAAGCCAGAACGTGCAAAGGCCGGAATCTGGGCTCTTGGTTAACGGCCCAAAGAAATTTATGGTGCACTGCAACAAAGATATTGCAATGCACAAAATTTGCCTTTATATTGCCATCATACATGAACGAGACGGCTTTCTGTCAAAGCCGCTGCCGCTGAAAAGGATGGAAAATGTCCAGGACCAAGACCGCCGAGACGATCGAAAACGTTGAATTCCCGAGCTTCGACGCTTCCAAGGCCACCGACCAGATCCGCGCTTTCGCCGAAAAGGGCGTTGAGCAGTCGAAAGAGGCCTACGCCAAGCTGAAGACCGGCGCCGAGGAGACCCAGAAGGCTCTGGAGTCGACCTACGAGACCGCCAAGACCGTTTCCAACGACCTGTCGCTCAAGACCATCTCCGCTTTGCGTGCCAATGCCGAGGCCGGTTTTTCCCACCTCGAGGCCCTGATCGGCGCCAAGTCGCTGTCGGAAGTCGTCGAGCTGCAGACCGCCTTCCTGCGCAAGCGCGTCGAATCGACCGTCGAGCAGGCCAAGGACTTCCAGGCCGTTGCCTCCAAGGCGGCCGAGGACGTCTCCAAGCCGATCAAGACCGCCTTCGAGAAGGCGATGAAGGAAATCAAGGTTGCCTAACATTTGCGCATGATCGGAAGATGCAACAAAAGGTCGCATTTTCTTAAAAACGATCGGGTGTATGATGGCAGCCATCAAGGAATACCCGGTGAGTGGAACCTCCTCCCTCTGCTCCCCGGGGTGACCAGCCAGCACCTCCTCCCGCTGGCTCGTAACAGGAAAAGGCCGGCACCTCCTCCCGCCGGCCTTTTTCTTTGTCCGGCGCCTGGTCTTCTTGCCAGGCAAATGCCGCGTCGATGTGGGGAAGTGACCTTTGCTTTCCAAAAGCCTTGAATTAGAATCCATAAGCCCGTAAGGACGCATCGCCGAACGACAGAGCGGGCGGATGAGTTTCTGTTTCGATCCGCTCGGGCAACGTGCCGTTGTAGCTCAGATGGTTAGAGCGCCGGATTGTGGATCCGGAGGTCGCTGGTTCGATCCCAGCCAACGGTACCATCGGTTTTCCAGTAAGTAATTGAATTTATTGTAAAAGTTTACCTTTGGGACATAATTTGTATCACAGTAGGTCTCACAATGTGTATCACAAATAGGAACTGGGTGCGCTCGGAAGCGACGCGAAGTGATTGATACCAAAAAGCTTTTTTGCGACACGCGATGATCATTGTCGGAAACCGCAGGATTCTTGGCGAAGAAAATCGAACCGGAAAGGCTTCGGTGGACCGCTTCCCGTCCACCGTGGGAGCCGATGGATGGCATCAGGCGCACCCGTCGTTGGATTGGGACTTGGCGGGTGCGTCGGATCCAGACAGCCATGCCGGCGCCGTTTTACACTCATTGCGGATGGCTCGGCTCTGAGGTAATTTAGATCCTGATCGGATGGGAAAGTGCCTGCTGTCGCGACGGTTTTTTGTTTTCTGTTCCTGTCTCGGCTGATTGTGAGCTCTTTAACAGCCTTGATACCGCAACCTTGGGGGCTTGTGGTCATCAGGTAGCGACGGTGGAAACAGGCCATGCTCCGACTTTGCGGATTCATCGCGGTCTTCTTCGTAGCGGCCCTTACGACCTTCGATGCGTCGGCCGATCGACGGGTCGCCCTGGTGATCGGCAATTCCGACTACCGGCAATTCCCGGCGCTGAAGAACCCGGTCAAGGATGCCGAGGACGTCTCCAAGACGTTTCGACTGGCAGGGTTCGAAGTTTTCGTTGCAAGCAATCTCACCAAGCTGCAGTTCGAAGAGCAGTTCCGCAATTATCTTGCCGCGATCGATGGCGCCGACCTCGCCGTCGTCTACTATTCCGGTCACGGTTTCCAGATCGGCGGCGAAAACTTCCTGATTCCCGTCGATGCCTCGTTGAAGCAGGCGGCGGACATCGAGGTCCAGGCCATCAAGCTCAACGATGTCCTGGAACAGATGCGTTCGAAATCGAAGATCCAGGTGATCGTCCTCGATGCCTGCCGCAACAATCCGTTCCCGCGCAAGAATTACTGGCTGAGAGACCAGCTTATCACCTCCGGCAACGCCGGGCTCGCGCAGGTCAGAAGCTCGCTGAACACGCTCATTGCCTTTGCCACCGAGCCTGGGGCGGCGGCCTATGACGGCAGCGGCGACCTCAGTCCGTTTTCGGCGGCGTTTTCCCGTCGCGCGCTGGCCCCGAACCAGGAGATCCGCACGGTCATGGCGGCGGTGCGCCGGGATGTGGTGGAGGCAACAAAAGGCCTGCAGGTTCCCTGGGAGAACTCGTCGCTGATCGACGAAGTGGTGCTGATGCGCCGCAGCAACCGCCCCTCGCTGCCGCCGGTGCTGGAGAAAATCGTGTTGTCGGGAGTGGGCCCAGTCGATCTCGGCCTGCCGGAACCGGTCGATGTCGACGGCGGAACGATCACCGTGAGCATCGAGAGACCACCTGCTCTCGGCCGCCTCATGCTGGACGGCGAACCTGTCGAGGTTGGCGAACCGATCCAGGGCAAGGACCTGCCGCGTTTGCAGATGGATGTGCCCAAGGGGGTCGACGCGCAGGACGAGGTGGATATGCTGGCCTACGCCACGCATGACAATTGGGGCGGTCAAAGCCAGGGCATCCTGGTGTTCCGGGTCAAAAGCGGCGAAGGCGCCCATGGCGAACAGGTCATGGCCTCGCTCGCGGCCGAGCAAAAGCAACAGGTGGTGGAGCGCGGCATTCATATCACAGGTGCCGCCGAGGCGATCGAAAACCGTGACATTGATGTTCCCGTTGGCGTGGGCCCGGTTGCGCTTAACCTGGATTTCCCGACCGACGATCCCGCGGTCAGTCTCAAAGTTTCGGCATATCCCGCGACAGGAACCCTTTCGCTCCCCGACAGAACCCTGTCACCTCAGTCCAGCCTGATGGCCGCTGAAGTCGACCGCCTGCGCTACGAACCTCAGATCGGCGTAGCCGCGCCGGTCGAGGTCGGCTTCGAAATCCGTGCGGACAGCAGTTCGTCCAAGCCCGCCACGATGAAACTGTCGCCAACCGTCGATCCGTGCGACTCCGCCGCCGGCGAGCCTCTGGACCTGCAAGGCGTCGTTCCCGGCCTGCTGCCGAACGAAATCGGCGCCGGCGCCGTGGAGGTTTGCGAAGCCGCTGTGAAGGCTTATCCCGATGTCCCACGCTTCCGCTACGAACTGGGGCGCGCGCTGCTCGCAACTGGCAAGGTCGAGGAAGCGAAGACAGCCATCGAGGAGGCCGCCAAGAAGGGACATGTGCGTGCTGTGTTCGAACTCGGCTACATGTATGCGACGGGAACCGGTCTGGTCATCGACCGCACGCAGGCCAACGCGCTTTACGCCGCGGCATCCGACAAGGGCGATCCCTACGGCATGACGTCGTGGGGCCGCGCCTTGTTCAATGGCTATGGCGTCAAGCCTGATACCGCCAAAGGTCTGGACCTGCTGCTCAAGGCGGCCGCGATGGGGCACACCTATGCCATGAACGATCTCGCCGCGATCTTCACGGAAGGCCGCAACGGCGTGACCGCCGACCCGGCCCGTGCAGTTGCCTTCCTGGAGGCCGGCGTCCAGCGACAGGACATGTATTCTATGAACCTTCTCGGCCGTAACTACCTGGCCGGCGTGGGTGTCGAAAAGGACCCCAAGCAGGCGCAGGGGCTATTCCAGAAGGCTATGGATCTGGGCCAGCCCTACGCTCCGGCCAGCCTTGCGCGCATGTACCGGGATGGCGTTGGTGTCGAGCAAAACCTCGACGAAGCGCAAAGACTGTTCGAGTTGGCCACGGCACGCGGCGATCAGTCCGGCGCATATGATCGCGCAGCGCTCGAAATGCAGAAGGGCGCCAATGCCGACCAGACGATAGCGGTGCGCTATCTGGCCTTTGCGGTCGCGCTTGATCTTCGCAAGGAATTGCCGGGTGCCCAGACGACGCTGACGAAATTCGAAGTGAAGACGAAAACGGCCGCGCTCAAGCAATTGCGTGGCGAACTCAAGTCGAAGATCCCGGCGAAGGGCTCGCTTGACGACCAACTGGTCAATGCGGCCAGAGCGGTCTGGGAGCAAGCCAATCCGCGTCGGGACTTGTTTTGATCAGTGAGGAGGCAATCGTGGGCAGGGCAGTGAAGCAGGCATTGATCGCCACAGTTCTATCCGGCGCTCTGGTGGCAGTAGCGGGCTGCATGTCCGTTGCGCCCGCGCCCAAGGCCGAACCGACGGTGACGACGACAAAGCACAGGCCGAAGCTCATTCGCACGACGACCACGCCAAAGATCACCAGGCAGAAGAAGGCTATCGCCAAGAAACTCGTCGAACCGACTGAGGAAACCGCACCTGTCGTCGTTCCACCTTTGGGCGGCGGCAATGGCGGCACCGGTGGCACTGGTGGCGGAGGCGGCGGCTGGGGATAATGCTAACAGCAGGTCAGGGTTTCGCGGCACCGCTCGCCGAGGCCGCCTGCCACCATTTGACACGCCAACTCTGCCCCCGGACCTTGACCGGAAGACCGGCTGCAACTGCTCGCCAACCAGCCGCAAGTGCTCTATGCTCTCGCCAGGTGTCGTGTCGATACGGTGGTCCTGGTCAGGGGGCGTTCCATGTTCGAAGTCGTCGCATTCTGGTGGAAGACGAGGCTGAAAGGCCCCGCCACACGAGGTCTTGGCCTGATCGTCGCGCTTTCCGGCTTGCTGCTACTCGCATCGCAAGCCGCCAACGCAGCGCCGAACTGGACGCTTGATCCCACGGCTTCGGTGATCACCTACCAGTCGGTGAAGAAAAACACGATCGTCGAGACAAACAAGATCAGGAACATCACCGGCACGCTCAGCTCGGCGGGTGATGCCAAGGTCACCTTCGACCTCAATTCGGTCGATACCGGCGTCGACCTGCGCAATGTCCGCATGCGCTTCCTGTTTTTCGAGACATTCAAATACCCGACGGCCGAGCTGACGGCCAATGTGGATCCCGCCGCATTCGCCGATCTCGCGACAAAACGCAGGGTGAAGTCGACGCTGCCTTTCCGTCTCAATCTGCACGGCGTCGACAAGGACCTCGAGGCCAGCATCGTCGTCACCATGATCAGTGACGACATGGTCTCCGTTGCTTCGGAAGCTCCCGTCGCGGTTCACGTGGAGGATTTCGGCTTGCTGCCGAACGTGGACAAACTCCAGCAGGCGGCCAACGTCACCAACATCGTGCCCACCGCGTCGGTGTCGTTCGATTTCGTCTTCACCGCCGACGGCAGCAAGCCCGCTGCAACCCAGACCGCCGCGGCGAGTTCGACCGATGTAGGTCCCGTTGCCACCGACGCCGCCAAGGCGAACTTCAGCGATGAGGAATGCTTGAACAGGTTTGCCGTGCTCTCACGCACCGGCGCCATCTACTTCCGGCCGGCCAGCACGCGGCTCGATGCGAAAAGCCGCCCATTGCTGACGGAGGTCGAAGGTGTCGTTGGCAAATGCCCAAGCCTGAAGGTCGAGATCTCCGGCTATACCGATTCCGATGGATCGCCGGACGCAAACAAGCAGTTGTCGGAGCGGCGCGCCCACGCGGTTGCCGACGCCTTGATTGCCGAGGGTATTCCGCGCAATCAGGTCAGCGCCGCCGGCTATGGCGAGGAGCGGCCGGTTGCCGCCAACGATACGCCGAAGAACAAGGCGCTCAATCGGCGGATCGAGTTTTCCGCCACCAAGCCCGTGAACTGAGGTTCCGGTGAGGTCCGATCTGATCGCCTGTTGCGGTGGCCTCTTTCGTGCCGCCGGGCTTGCCGCGCTTGCCTTGCTTTTGACTGTAACAGCCGCCAGTGCCGAGCGCCGCATCGCGCTGGTTCTGGGCAATTCCCAGTACCAGCACGCGGCGCCGCTCGCCAATCCGGTGCGCGACGCCCAGGCCATGGCCGAACGCTTGAAGAAACTCGATTTTGAGGTCGTTTCCGGCTTCGACCTGACCAAGCTGCAGACACAGGCGACGATCGTGCAGTTCGCGAAACAGGTGCGCGGTGCCGACATCGCGCTGTTTTTCTATGCCGGCCACGGCCTGCAGGTTTCGGGCAAGAACTATCTGCTTCCAGTCGACGCTGCGCTGGAAGATGAAACCTCCGTCGACTTCGAAGCCGTGTCGGTTGATTTCGTTTTGCGCCAGATGTCGCGAGAGACCAGCATCAGTCTGGTGTTTCTCGACGCTTGCCGCGACAATCCCCTCGCCGAGGTGCTGGCCAAGACCGCGGGCGTCAACGGCGCCAGCAGCGGCCTTGCCGAGATCCCGGTAGAGAATGGTGGCACCGGCACGCTCGTCGCTTTCGCCGCCAGTCCCAATCAACTTGCCTATGACGGGTCGGGCGAACATTCGCCTTTCACCTCGGCGCTCCTCAAGCGTATCGGCGAATCCAACGTCTCCATCACCGACGCCATGAACAGGGTCACCAGCGACGTCTTCAAGGCAACCTCCGGCAAGCAGCGTCCCTGGATCAACGTTTCGCTGAAAACGGATGTCGTTCTGCACAAGGTCGATCTCAATGCGCCGTTGATCGTGGGCGAGGCGAGCGCACCTCCAACCGAAGGCGGCTCCGACGCAAGCAACACCGGCGCTGCAGGCGCATCAGGCCAAAGTGACGACCAGCTTGCGCTCGATGTGCTGCGTCAGAAGATCCCCAGGCTGGCTTCGGACGATCCGATCTTTTTCGACCATCCGATCGATTTCGGTGATCCGGCAATCGATGGCAAGAGCATCGCCCAGCTGATCAAGGGCAAACCCCTGTTCAGCCCGGTGGAGGGATTGGACAAGTCGGTATGGGAGGACAAACATTGCGACGGCTGCCATGAATGGGACGAGGCACGGCTATGCGAACAGGCGAAAAATTTCGCCACCAACGATGCTTCTGTTTTGCGCCTGCAACATCCACTTGGAACGCGCTTCAAGGTGGCGCTTGCCAAATGGGCTCAAGGTGGCTGCAAGTAAGCATCCGCCGATTGGCGCAGGGCCTCGATCTCGGCCATCTGGATGCCCATTTCGACAAACGCGGAAAGAACGGCAAAGCGGTCCACCAGTGCGACACGCGCCAGCCCGGCCAGAACACCCGCATTGATTGCATGGGCGGCAGGAAACGGCTGCAAGGCCGATGGTGCTTCTGCGCCGACAACAGATCCGACAATAAAGGAACCATTGTCACGCCATCCCGCCGCCCGGGCAATCCAGGCTCCCGGCGTTGTTGGCGGCGTTGCCTCTGCCTGGCTCACCGCGGGGCGATGGCTGTCCGGTTCACCGACCCAGTCGCGAACATAGGCGAGCAACTCGTGATCAGTTCCATCGAGCAACTCGCTCAGATGGCTCAGGCATTCATGCGCCCACCAGACCGCAGCCCGGTCGGGAAGCAGGTAGGCACAGAACGTGATCGCCTCTTCGGGAACGCGCCCGGCGAGCAGGTCGCGGCAAAACTCGATCGATTGCTGTTCGGTTGGAAGGGCTCTCATGTCCCGGGCAATAGCGGGACAAGCCATGAAGAGATCCTGTGCCGTTTTGAATCGGAGCTCATTGGCCATGACCGCCACGCCTTCATCGAGAAGCTCCAACCACTCAAGCCCCAGGCGCGGCGCGGGTCAAGTCTCAACCGGTGACGCTGCAACAACTGCCGGCACCGCCGCATCCCCTGGCGTTTATCGACAGACAATTGCCCCGGAATTTGGTATGATCACCACCATCGAAATCGGATGCTCAAACAGGAGTAACCGCTATGCAGTGGGGCAGTTCAGCCTTGGTGTTGGCAGTCGTGTTTTTCTCGACTCACGCTTCCGCCGACCCTGTTCAGAAATCAGAAGACATCGTGAAGTTTTTTGCCGGCGCCGCCGACCTCGGCAAGTCGCGAGGAATTTGTGTAGGAACCGAGGAAGAGTGCAAGAGCAAGACCAAGGCAAAAGACGCGCCGGCCGAAAAATCCAGCCTCGATATGCTGATCAATTTCGGGTTGGATTCGGCCGAACTCGACGCGACAGCGCGCAGTGAACTCGACGAGTTCGCCAAGGCCCTGAAGGACAGGCGGCTGAGCACATTCAACTTCGTTGTCGAAGGCTACACCGATGCCACCGGCACGGTCCACTACAACGAGGGCCTGTCGCAACGGCGAGCGCAATCGGTGGCAGCCTTCCTGACGGCCAATGGTGTCGAGGCCGCCCGCATCAACCCGATCGGCATGGGCGAAAAGAATCCGCGCAGCCCCAACCCGTACGATCCGGCTAACCGCCGCGTGGAAATGCGGATAAAGACGCAATAGCACCTACCGCGTGCCACTGTTCCAGGAACGCCGGCGGTCAGTTCTTGAGCACGCCGCCCACAGCCACACCGGTGCCGAAGATCAGCGCCTTGGTGAGGAAGTCGTTGTTATCCCGGGGCGGCGGAAGATCATCATCCTGCCGCACCACTGTGTCCCGGTTGCGCCGCTTCTGAACGACCTGCTGTTGTTTGCGGGGTTTCTGTGCCACCGGTCTCTGCGTGCGGACCTTCTTTACCACCTGTTTTTTCGGCTGCGTCGCACGGGCCTGATCGGCAGCATATCTGGCGCGCACGGTTTCCATCATCGGATCAGTCTGGATCACGAGGAATGCAAGTTGCTCGCGTGTCAGATAGCTGGTCTGCGGCAGGCCGTTCTCCACCTGCCAGATACCGATCGCCTGGCGGGTCTGTGGGCCTATGTTTCCGTCGACGCGGCCAAGCTCGTTGCCCAACGCTTCGATGCGCAATTGCAAGTCGATGCGACCCTGGCGGTCGAGGCCAATGGCATTTTCCGTCAACTCGGTGCCCGGTGTTTGCTTCACCTCGTCGGGGACGCCGACCGAGGTGCGCACTGCGGAGCCGGAACTGGCGTTCGCCTGGTCCGTATCGAGTGCCGCGACCTGCCGGTTCTGGGCTTCCGGGTCGTTCAATTCGTCGATGTTCAGCCGCGCCACCGTGGCGAAGCGGCCGTTTGGGAACTGCTCGAGATAGGCCTCGTAGAACGGCACCGAGTTGCGCTTGGAGGCTTCATCCCAGAGCCGCTGCTCGACTTCCCAGGAAGGCGGGTCACCAACCACCAGCGTGGGGGCGGTTGCCGCCCCGGCATTGGCAGGCTGTGCTTCAGGCGCCGCCACGACAACGGGTTTTCCAATGAAGACCTCGCGCCCCAGCGACGCGTTGTGCCAAGGCCTCTGGCGACCTTGCGTCGTCTCGGTCACTTCGCCGCGCACGCGCGTCAGCGCGCTCTGGATCTCAATGCCGGGTTCGGTCAGGTGCCTGGCGAGCGCCGTGGAGTAAGGGCTGTTGACGCCGTTGCCGTCGAAAGCGATGGCGCCCGGATCCGTTGCATAGGCGATCAGGATGCCGCCCGTGCCTACGCCGTCCGATCTTGCTTCGATCGGTGCCAGACCGGACCCCAACGAACGCGACTTCGGCAGCGAGGCGGCCAACGTCCTGGCGAGTGGATTGTCGCGGCAGGCATCGAGTATGATGACGCCGACCGCCGGATCAGGCGGCAGCGCCGCCAGGAAGTCTTCGACCTGAATGGTGCGGGTCTTGAGATAGGCCGGCGACGTCAACTCGGCGTCGACCGGTATCAGGAAATTCTTGCCGTCGACCTGCATGCCGTGCCCGGCATAAAAGATGACGGCGAGGTCGGCATCGTAAGACTGCTCTGTGAACCGGCTGATGAGGCTGTGCATGCCGGCATTGTCCTGATCCATCCCCTCGATCACCTCGAAGCCGGCATTGCGCAGCGTGGAGGCGATGAGGTGCGCGTCGTTGGCGGGGTTGGGCAAAGCGACAGCATGAACATACTTGCTGTTGCCGATGACCAGTGCGACGCGCTTGGCGTCGGGCGCGGCTGCCTCAGCGCTGAACGCGGCAAGGATAAAAAGGAGAAATCCGCTCAGAAATACGATGAACGCTTTCATGGACCAGCCCTCCGCCCAGCAGGGCGCACTGTTGATGTCTGCGCATGCTCAATTTCGTCAGCGACAATGTCGCTTATGCCAAAATGGCTCTTGGGCGTATGTGATCCTGACCACGGTCTTGGTTCACAAAGGACCCGAAAAAAGTTGTCCATAGTAACACTTTGCAGCCGGAACACCAATGGTCTGACGGTGAACTCATGAACCGCGAGGGCAGGTTCAAAGGGTATTCTGAAGCGAGCTTATGACGGCCGTGATGGCTTGCTTGTATTCTTCGAACTCTGGCGACGTCTGGCGCACTTCCGTCGTGGTCGATACCGGTTGGCCTGCGCCGGTCCCCGCGGGGCTGAGCTTTCGGCCCATTTTCCTTTCGGCCCAGTCCACGACATAGCCGGCGGTCTTGCCGGTGAGGAACGGGTTGGCCTGAATGACGGCCGACCCGAGCACGGCGCTCAATTGCGCCGAACTCGACGCCGACAATACCTGATGGGCGCCTTCCATGCCCAGGAAATGGCAGAGATAGAGCCGGCCGGCTGTGATCTGGTGGCCTCGCGCCCGAAGATAGGCTTCACCCTCGCGCGCAAGATTGCGCACCATCTCGCGCGAGATCGTGTAGTCGTAGCGCAGAGCAAGGAGATCCGCATTTGAAAGTGTGCGCGCCAGTTCGGGACGGTAGGTGTTCATCATCCTGATCCAGGTCTTCGATATGAATTGGCCGGCACCGGTTGCTGAAGAAAGCGGGTTCTTGGCGCGGGCGCTGCCACCACTTTCGACATGAACGATACGGTCGGTCAGTGTTTCGACAGCAGGATCGCTCGTTGCGACCGCGGCGGTCACCGTGCCCAGCGGGTCGATCGCCCCGCCATTCTGATAGAGTTCGAAATGCAGATGCGGCCCGGTCGACAGGCCGGTGGTGCCGATATAGCCAATGATGTCGCCGGCCTTCACCTTTGTGCCGACACCGCTTGCTATCGCGAATTTCTGCATATGCGCGTAGCGCGTCTCGCGTCCGTTGGCATGCGCAATCTTCACCAGGTTGCCATAACCGCCGCCGTCGCCCTGGAAGGTGACCTCGCCGTCGAAAGCGGCCGCGATCGGCGTACCCACCGGAGCCGCCCAATCGACGCCCTTGTGGATGCGAACCACGCCCAGAATTGGGTGCTTGCGTGGACCGAAGGTGGACGTCATGACCCCGTTGACCGGCGTGACCATGCCGTTGATGACCGTCAGCGAGCGGATCTGATCGTCGCCGGTAACGCATGCAAACTGACCGTCGCTCTGCTGGAAGACGAAGCATTCGAAGCTCTTTTCAGCACCCTGCACGCCGACATACAGCACGCGTCCGTCGGTCTCGCCCTTGCCGCGCGGCGTTTGTGAATAGATCAGGACAAGGCGCTGGTCCTCGCTGGCGAAGGCGTCCAGGTCCCGTCCTCTCGATAGGTACATGATCGCTTCGCCGATCACGCCGGTCGGAACTTTGTTGCGCGCCGCCGTCGAATAGATTGCGTCGAGCAGGCGATATTGCCGCTTGTGCGTGCCTTCTTCCGGTGCACCCGAATAGTTGAACAGATCTTCGCGGACCCAGGGATCGACACCCGATACGAATGCACCCGCGGCGTTGCGCGTCAGCGTGCCGACAAAGACGCTCTTGGCGTAGATCGACACCTGCATGAGCGACATTGTTGTCGTCTCGCGCGTCGGCCTGAAACCACGCATGGCGACGACATAACCCGGTTCCAGGCCTTCCCGGTTGAAAAGCGCCTTCAGCGCTTCGCCCGCCCGCCTGGCGTCCTCGACGGAGAAATGCGCATCGAGCGCAACGCTGTCCAGGCTGCGGTCGTTGAGGATTTTCACGAACGTGTCTTCGGTCGCCTCGAACCGCTGATACTCATTCGTGACGGTTGCGACACTCGTGTTGTTTTCGATCTGTGTCTTCTGGAATGCGGGCAGGGCTGCTTCGCCTGCATCGATTGTTTCACCCCAGCCGGCTTCGGGATCGTCGGTGCCCATCTGCTGCCCCGAAGCAGCCGGAGCCTCGTTGGGAGCAGGCGAGGGCTGAAGATCGTTCTGCAGATCCCCCGCCGGCGGCTGAAGATCGTCCTGCAGATCGTTGGACGGCGGCGGGGCGGTCTGCCGTTGCGCCTGGAAGAATGCGAAGTCTTCCTGCGTCGACGGTATCGTCGTCATGAATTTTTCGCTGGCGCTGAGCATCACATCCGACAGGATTTCGATCTGCGGAGAAATCCCGGCCTGATCGAGATCCGCCGGCTTCGCGATCGAACGGCCCCTCGACGTGGCGTCGGCGTCGGGGGCAAGGGTGATCCACATCGGGTCCCCGGCAAGGTCGATAATGGCAGGCACATAGACCGATGCATCGGCCGGCACGTCGTCCACCCCTTCGACCGCGTGAAGCTCTTCGTCTTCGTCGCCGAACGACCAATAATCGGCGGTGAGGTAGAAGCCCACGGCGATCGACAGCATGATGATCGCGGCAAGACCGGCAAGCAGCCGGCGCCAGAGCCTGCGTCTGCGAAGCGCAAGGCGCGCCTGCTTCTTCTGCCTGAAGCTCGTGTCGATAGTGTGCGTCACGGGCTGTTTCCGGTCAGGAAGAACGTCCACCGCGCCTGTTCGAGCGTATCGACTTCGAGAAATTGCGCCGCGATATGGCCGCGTTGCCAGCATTCGTCGATGCCGCGGGTCGAGAAACGCCTTCGCTCGATGCACATTTCGGTCGATCCCGTCAGGATCGCGTGGCCGAAGACGTCCGTTGCGTAGATGTAGATGTAGCGGTTGGTCAGTTCCTCGCGAATGACATTCACGCACTGATTGGCGCCGATGGTCCACCAGCCGTCTGTCTGATCGGCATTGTCGACCTTCTGGCCGACTGCGAGATTGACGACGTCGAGTGTCTGATTGCAGACCGTGAATTCGGCTCGCGCTTCGCCGGATGACAGCACAGCCAGCAGCGCGGCGCCCGCGATGACCGCAAGCTTCATGTGGCCCGCCAAGGCGAGCAGGGCGCGAACCGGTTCACACTGCTTTATGGGCAGGTCGGCAGACGAGTGGGGCAAACACGAGCAGCGTTCCATCGGGCGCCCATGCTATCCGCCGAGCCGGAAATACTTGGCAGTGGCTGAGAACTGAGATCCGTTGGTCTCGATTTCCTCGAGAATTTTGGGTAGCAGCGCCGAGGCTGGCGTCGGCGCCGAGAATGCGGCCGCCTCAATATCCTGGGGTCCCGTGATCACCATTATGATCTGCGGCACGGCCTTTCCAGCGGCCTTGTCGGCGGCGCCGAGGCCAATCGGGATGCTGAAGGTGGCTTTGTCCGACTGTGCGACGATGCGATCGTCGAGATTAAACACCATGCCCTTGTGATCGATCAGCAACACGCTGGAAATGAGCCCGCCACGCGTCACCAGCGTGCCGCTGATCGGCGTACCGTTCGGCACCGACGTCCGGTCGAGAACAAGCTGCGGCTTGTCGGCCGCGGTCTGTCCCAGAAAGCGCAGAAAATTGGTGACTTCGCACTGGCTCGGCTCAATGAGGCGGACGCTGATGTCGGGCTCCACATGGAATTTCGCCTGGAAATCGCCCAGCATGCGTTCGAATGGCTGGACCGCTGTTCCAAATCCTTCGATCGCGGCTGCGGTGTCGGTTGGCGAATTCATGGTCGCATAGAAACAGTCGCCGCCGCCGAAGTCGCGAACCCAGGAGACTCGTTGCGCGATGTCGTCCACGGCCGGAGGAATGGCCGGTTTGGGTACGTTCAACGCGACGACAGGTTGGTCCGGCTGCTTGGCCGCCGGTGGCACAGTCTTTTGGCTCTCGGCGTTCGCGGCATCCGTCTGGCTTGCAGTGGGTTTGGGCGCCGGCCCGGCAACCTTGGGTTCTGCCGGCTGGCTGATCTGCGGCTCCGGTTTGGGCTTTGGGCTCTCCACAAACTCTGGCTGGGCCGGCGGTGTCTTTTCGGATGGCTGCTGCGCGTCCGTTGCCGATGACTCCGGGGGGCCCGCGGTTTGCGCGGGGACAGTGGGCTTGGCCGGCTCCGGCGTTTGCACTGCCTTGGCATCTGCCTGGCTTCCAGCCGGCGGCACGCCCGCCTCTGTTTGCGGTTGCGCTTCCATTGCCGGCGGTTTCTCAGATTCCTCGGTCTGCGAAGGGAGTTCGGCGGGCTTGGCCGGCTGCGGCTTTTGAGCCGCCGAGGCATCTGGCTGGTTTTCAGCCGGCGGTACGCTGGCCTCCGGCTGCACGGGCGGAACTGGCTTTGCCGGCTCAGGGGCGTTCGCGACTTTGTCCGTGAGGGTCGGCGCCGAAGTTTCCGGTGTAGGCTTTGACGGTTCGGGCGCGGAAAGCGATGTCTTGCCGGCAATCGGCGTTGCCGGCGTCATGAAGCCGCTCAGATACAGGCCCGCGCCTGAGGCGACAGCTAGTGTCGCCAGGGCAGCGATCGCGATAGTTGGGGTCTTTGTGGATTTCTTGGGCATATCCGCAGTGACCGCGCGCGGAGGGCCGGCGACCGGCGAAGGCAGCGGTTCGGACAAATGCGCGGGCCGGACATGCGGGACGAAGCGCTGCTCGCCCGGGCCCGTTGCCGTCGGCGCGTTGCGTCCCGCGACATTGGATGCCTGGCCGCCCTTGGGATCAGGAGTAAGGGTTTGCCCGGCTGGCCGGTTGCGGGGTGTGATGGACGTCGGCGGCGTTGTTCCTTCGTCTTCGCCACGCGTCATCCTGGCGATATCAGCCATGCTGACCGGCCGGTCTCGCGGATCCGGTTGCAGCATGGCTTCGACAATGTCACGAAAATCGTCGTCGATATCAGAGAGGTCAGGCACGGCCCGGCGCTTTTCGATGATCTCGAACTGCGATCCGCTCATGTCGATCGGTTTCCCGCGCAGAGCGGCAGCCAGCACCAGCCCAAGGCTGTAAATGTCGGACTGTTCACTGACGTCGCCGCTGTACAGCCCGAGCTGTTCGGGCGAAACGTAGTTGTACTTTCCCGCGAACTTCCCGCCGATCAGTGTCTCCCCGCCCACGGTCGCCGATCGCGCTATACCGAAATCGATGATCTTTGCGCGGTCGACCCGGCCCCCCGGCAGGATGATATTGTCCGGCGAGAGGTCGCGATGGATTGCTCCCGCTTGATGCACGGCGCTCAGGCCGGATGCGAGGCGATGGCAGAGCTTGCGCACCTCATCCGTCGGCATCGGACCACGTCGCATGATGTCGTACAGCGACTCGCCGTCGACGAATTCCATGGCAAGGTAGGGACGGCCGATCCCGGGATCGATGGTGAAGACGTGGTATCGCACGACCGCATCATGCGACAGGTGGTTGAGGATCGAGGCCTCCTTGCGGAACAAGGACAAGATCGTCTGGTCACGGGCAAATTCGGGCAGCACGATCTTGATCGCGACATGGTCGCCGGTCTGGATGTTGTGGCCGCGATAGACCTCGCCCATGCCGCCGAATGCGATCCGTTCGTCAAGTTCGTAGATGCCGCTGAGCTGCGTACCGACAGCGGTGTTGGCCACTTGCGGCGATATTCGCGTCTTGTCATCGGCGCTCATCAGCCTCGGCCCTCCGCTCTGGACAGATCAGGGTGGAGCGATTGTCCATTGCGCCCGTTCCCAATCTTAACCAGCACAATGGTGACATTGTCCGTTCCGCCTCGCGCCAGAACCGTTTCCAGCAGGTTTTCTCCGGCCGCCTGAGGTGTAGCCGACACGACGGCGGCCTCGATCTCGGGGTCGGTGACATGTGCCGTCAGCCCATCGGTGGCCAGCACGAAAATGTCTCCCGGCATCAGTTCGCCCTGCTGGAAATCGATGACGAAGTCGTCACTGACCCCGATCGCATGTGTGATGACATTGCGGCGTGGCCAGGTGAGCGCCTCGACCGCGCTGATCATGCCTCGATCCAAGAGTTCCTGCACTTCGGTGTGGTCTTTCGAAATCTGCGAGATCGCGGCGTTGCGGATCAGATAAACCCGGCTGTCGCCCGCCCACAGGCAGGCAAATCGTCCGTCCATCGCCAACAGGGCGGCGACCGTGGAGCCGATGGTGATGCCGCGCGATTCCGATATGCTGCGGATTTCGGCATTGGCCCGGCTCAGCCTGTCCTCGAAGCGGGCCCGAAGATCGGGTGCCGAGCTCGCGATGCCGATTGTTGACAGATGATCGACGATACTGGCGGAAGCGACCTCTCCGGCGTCATGTCCACCCATTCCGTCGGCTACCACCCAGAGGCCAGTTTGTGGCTCGACTAGATAGCTGTCTTCATTGAGCTCACGGACACAGCCTTTGTGGCTCACGCCGAAGCTTTCGATGGAAAGGGCGACAGTATTCAAATTGCCACCAAGCGCTTTTCAAGCGTCCTTCTGCGGCGCACCTTTGGACGCTCGCTGGCGCCACTTTGCCACAGGCTCGAACATTAAAGTACCGAAAACTAAGGAAAACCGGGGTTTGAACTCTGGTCAGCGGATCGGCGCCATGATCAGCAGATCAAACCCATCTCAAAACGCCTTGGGACAGCTGAATCCGGAAAGGGCCGGGAGGAAGAAGTGGTTGGAGCCTGAACCTGTCTGGAGCGTATAAGTAACGTCGCGTCCGCCAATCACGAAGCGTGCTTGCATGTTGCTGTCGTGGCCGGTGACGGCAGCCTTGTCCAGAAGTCGCTTCAGGGCCCACGGCCCTTCGAACTTGATGGCGGATTCGCGGCCTGGCATCTCCGGCGTCAGGCTCAGACTGGCGGATCCGGAAGCCGCGCCGCTCGGCCAGGTCACTATGCTCGGCATGTTGCCCGCTTGGTTGCTCTGGACGGTCTGGCCGTCGACATCGAGCACCGCCGCATCGGCATCGCCATGCAGTGAGAAGGGCGTGAAGGTCACGCTCACCGAGGGCACCGAACCGCCCTGGGGAAAAAAGGCGCTACGGATTTCGGCCGCCAGCTGGAAGTTCTTCAGCGTCGACTTCGACAGGTCGCGGCCGAAGCGAGCATCCTGTTTCCAGCTCCAGTCCTGACCGGTCATATCGATCAGCGATGCGAGGTTCTGTGCGAAGAACCGGTCCATCAGCCCGCCCGGAGCGAACAGTTTGGCGAAATCCGCCATCGCGATGTCCTCGGTGCCATTGCGGGCGAAAGGATAACGGCCGTTGACCGCCGCCTCGCAGGGCTGTGTGACCGTCTGGTCGAGCATCTGGTTCAAATTTGCCACCGAGGTCTCGGTGACGTTGCCTTCAAACTCGTCTGCCGTCGCATTGACCATCCGGCCGAGTTGCTTGGGCAGTCGCGAGACATTGGCGCGAAGGGTGGCTATCTGGAGCTGCAGGTTTGCGTTGACGCGTTCCGTCTGGGAGGGGACGTCGGTCGCCAGTTGCAGGCTCTGGTAGATATCGCGGAAATTCTGGGTCAAGGCATCGATCGGGCGGTGTCCGGCAGCACCGCTCACCAGGGCCTGGAACGGCCTGAATTGCGCTTCGATGTTGGCCCCGGGATTCTGGTTTTGCGCGCTTAAGGATCCCGTGCCGGCACGGGTTTGCGATTTTCCGGTGGCGATTTGTATGCCGATGCGAGCCAGACCCTTGGCCACGCTTGCTGCGTCCTGTAACTGGCCCGCGCCGCCTTCAACCCCGGTGGCTGAGTCCTTGCCGGAAGCAGCGTCCCGCGTCAGAGCGGTTTCGTCGGCGATCGCCGTAAACAGCAGTTCGATCGGCGAGGTTGGCGAGGCGACGGCGGAAAGCGCGATATAGCGCGGCTTGTCCTTCAGCATCGCCTTGAATTTCAACCCGTCGAGAACGCTGTTCCACGCCGTTGCGAACTCCTTGCCATAGCGGTCGAGAAGTTCGGGACCGAGCTTGGGCAACTCCTGATCGATGCCGCCTTGCTCGCCGCCGCCACCGAGGACCCACTGGTCGTCGACGAGCGTCTGGGCAATGCGCGAGAGTTGCACGAGATAGAAGCTGTTGAAGCCGGCATAAGTATAGAGGCCGGGAACACGAAGGCCTGACAGATCGCCGCCATCGACCCGCTCGAACAGTAACGGGGCTTCCGGGCCGCTTTTCAGGGAAACAGAAAAATCATCCAGAGCTGCCGCGTATACTGCGGATTTGACCAAAGCCGAGGCACGGTCGGCAAGGCTCATGCGCCCGAGCGACCGTTGAGCGGCTTGGACGAGCGGCTGGTTGAGTTCGAAAACCGGATCGTAGGCGTCGTCCAAGGCAAGCATGGCACCCAGGTGCTTTTCGAGATGCTCGCGTCCTTCGCGGTTGTTTTCACCTGGATACCGGTTCTGCTCCCAATCGTGCTTCATCCAGGAAATGATCAACGCGTCGTCGACCTTCGGCGCCTTGCCGCCAAGCATCAGGTAGATTTTCAACGGCTCGTAGAGCGCGGCGGGATCGGCCATCCTGGCCTGGATCGTCCGCTCGGCCTGGATCAGCAGGCGCGATCGGAACATTCGTTCCAGCGCTTCCCGGTAAGCCGTCTTGGATGCCGAAAGAAGTCTCTCCCGCTGGCTGAGGCCGAACGTCTCCTCGATCGGTGTCGGCACGTCGCCGGTTTCGAACCCAGCCGGCAGATTGCGCAACTGGTCGAGCGGGCCAATGACGTTTTCGAGGTCGACATCGGTGACCTCGGTGCTTTTGAGCAACGCGTCCGCCGTCTGGCGATACTGGCTCATGGCCTGCGTGGTGGAGGCGATCAGCGACCTGTTGGCTGTGAAGCTCAGGGCTAGGGTGCCGAGGGCCGCCGCAGCGATCAACGCGATGGCGCCAAGGCCGGCGAACCTGGCGATCGTTGCACGTCTTACAGCTGATTTGTCATACGAAACCCATCCGGATTCGGCAAAAATGACGCCCGTCAGCAGATCGTGCAAAAAGAAGCTTTTGCCGGTTCCGGAAAGATGGGCGCGGGGGCTGCTGCCGAAATTGCGACCGATCGCGCCCAACACCTGATCGATTGGCGTTCCCTCTTGCGTGCCTGAAGAGAAGTAGAGTCCACGCAAGCTGACATTCACCTGGCTGCGGGTCGGATCGAACAGGCTGGCGATGAAATTGGTAATTCGCTCCTTCAGCGCGCCAAACTGCGCCGGAAAGCCAAAGATGGATATACGCGCGACCGGATCGGCCTCTTCCTGGAGGCGGTCAGGCATCTCCTCCACCAAGCGTCTTGCCAGTGCATCGAATTCGGCCGGAGCCTCGGCGGCCATATTCTTGTTGCGATCCGTGGTCTGGAATGTCGCGCCCCAGACCTTGCGCCGGCGCGGCTCGTCGAAGCCGCCGAAGTAATCCATGAACCCTGAAACCAGGTCGGCCTTGGTGAACAGCAGGTACACCGGAAACTGGATTTTCAGCGTCTCGTGGATTTCCCGCAGACGACTGCGTATCTCGACGACGTGAGCGTCAAGCTGCTGATCGTCGAGGCTGACGAGGTCGGCGAGGCTGATGGCCAGGATGACGCCGTTTATCGGTTGCCGTGCGCGGGCTCTCTTGAGCAGTGACAAGAAGGCAAGCCAGCTCTTCTTGTCGGTCTCGGCATTGGAATCCTGCGTCGTGTAGCGTCCGGCTGTGTCGATCAGGACGGCCTGGTCGGTAAACCACCAGTCGCAGGAGCGTGTTCCGCCAACGCCCGCAACTGGCTGGGCATCACCCGAACCGGCCAGCGGAAAATTCAGACCCGAATTGACCAGCGCCGTTGTCTTGCCGGCACCGGGCGGGCCGATGACGATGTACCAGGGGATCTCATAAAGGAAATTGCGTTTGCCGCTCGACCGCTTGAGCGCCGCCACGGCCTCATTCACGCGGGCCTCGAGCACCCGCGAGTCGTCATCGCGGTCGTCATTGTGTGTGACCACGGTTTCGAGTGCTTTTTGCGCTTTTCTCGCTTGCCAGAAACGCAGGCCGTAGAAAAGCGTGAGCGCTGCCACGATCACCCCGATGATAGTCGCGCGCAGCCAGGCAGGCCCGAGAGGACGGGTATCGGCGAAGCGGATCAAGGGTCCGGCAAACCACACTGCCGCCGCAAAGCCGGCCAGCGCAATCATGCTGAATATCCGCAGCAGCCAACGCGTCATGGCCGCTCCCGACTGGCCGTGCTCACAATGTTTCCTCCTTGGCGATCATCACATCGACACGGCGGTTCTTGGTGCGGCCTTCCGGCGTCGCATTGTCGGCGATCGGTTCGTCCTCGCCCTTGCCGTCCACCGTTAGTCGCGAAGGATCACTGAGCTTCGGTGCCATCATTGCTTCGACGGCCTTCGCTCTGGCGACGGAGAGATCGAAGTTGGACTTGAATGGGCTCGATTTCCGCGGCTTCACATTGTCCGTATGGCCGACAATCCTGATCGGTCCGCGCTCGGGTTCCAGAGCCGCGGCGATATCTGCGGCAATGGGCTGGAACTCCGGCTTCGCCTCGGCCCTGCCGGACTGGAACAGCAGGAGATTGTTGATTTCCACAACGATGAAGTCGCCCTTCGTGCCGATGGTCAGCCCGCCGCCTTCGACTTCCTTGGCCAGTGCCGAACGGATGCGATCGATCTGCGTGGTTGTGGCGACGGGTGGGACGATTTTCGCCGGCTCCGCCAACGGCGCCACGCTGGCCCGTTCGATGGTAATCGGCGTCGATGGGTTGAGCGCCAGCAATTCACCGGCGGCAGCGTCGCCTTCGTTGGTGATGAAGACCCGCAGTGCGAAGAACGCAGCAGTCAGCAGCGCCGACACGGCTGCCGCGACGACCCAGAGCGGCAGGCGTGTCGACGGCTGCGTCATGGTCGACGCCAAGCCCTGCCAGTGGGGCGAGATGTCCGCGTCCGCGCGTGCCCTGAAATAGCGAAGCGTTTCGTAGACGTCGCGCCGAACGCGTTCGAGATTGCTGTCTTCGCGCGTCAGGCCCCGGTACTGGCCCTCGAACCCCAGCGACAGGCAGACATGCATCAGTTCGAGCAGATCGTAGTGTGCCTCGGGACTGGCCAGGACCTTGTTCAGCGCTTCGAAGAAGCCTGTGCCGCTGGGCTCGACGTGAAAGAACTGCGACAGCATGCTGTGCTGCGCCCAAGTATCTTTCTGTGGCCAAGGCAGGTTGCCGACGAGATCGTCGGCGGTTTCGCAGAGGATGAATTTCGCAATCCGCGCATCCTCTTCGGCAACACCTGATTTCTCGACTGTCCTGTCGAACCTATCGATCGCCTCAGTGACATGTTCGGCCAACGGCTCGGCTTGTCTCTCGACGGGGATAAGCCTGAACTGGCCGAACAGCATCAGCAATGGTGCGGCCGCGGCAAGGATCGGGTTTGCCGCGGAATATCTGACACTGTCCGTGACATTGAGCAGGGTCTCCTGCCGTAGAGCTGCCTCGGAAGCGCCGCTTCCTGCCGAAGCGGAAGGGGCTCCTTGATAAATCACTGTCCCGGATGCCCAGCCCGGCGGTGTATGCCGGCCGATGCCGGGATCGAATACGGTCGAATCCTTGATCTGCGAGGTTTGCCCGTCATCCGCGACGGGCACTTGAGGGACCGGCGCCGGTTTTCGCTCACGCCGTGGAGGGGCGCGAATGACGGTCTTGCCAGCCGGGCCGAAAGGATCGTCCTTCGAACTCATGGACGATCGTCCGTGCAGGCGGTGTGCCCGCGACTGGGTGAGACAGGCGCAAAACGGTTTCTCGTCAGGTGAAGGAAACGCAACCCCTGCCGACCCTGACAGTGTCCGGAGGAAGGTAGGCTATATCTTACTATCCCGCCGAAAGATGACATTTGCCGCAGACCCCCAGGTCGATCAGCCTTAGCCGCTTAGCGAATTGTCGTATGCGATCGTAATCTCACAAACTCTCGATTGGAACCGGATGCCGCGCACCAAAGAGGTTTTCTTCGTCGACTTCAGCCTCGCATCCCCCTTTGGGCCTGTCTATTTCTGCTTGTCGGCCTTGGCATAGGCCTCGCTGAAATAGGCCAGGAATATGTCCAGCATGCCGTTCTCGTGGGCTTCCTCCATGGTTCGCCAGGTCGCGACAAAAGCGTCCCAGGCCTGGCTTTTCTTAGACGAGAACGATGTCGGGGGGAGTTTCTTTCCGATCGCCTCGGGCGACAGATCGTCGAGCAGCCGCGACAGCGCAGCTTGCATGGCGGCATAGGTGGCGAATTCGTGCGTCTTGAGATCGCGGAATGCATCTTTGATGCTGCGCCTGGCATCCAGATAGCCGGCCCTGCGGCGGGCGAACATGATTTCGAGGATGTCGTCGGTTCCCGGGACGAACTTCAGGGGGTTGTTGTCGGCGGCGCTGATCATCGTCCGTTGTGTGCTCTTGGCCAGTATTTTCGCGGCCGTGCGCGCTTTCAAAAGCATGGTCAGTTCCTCGACCACAGTCCGCAGGACCGTGCCGATTTCGGCGGCAACTTCATGCGGATCGCGCGATTGAAGCAATTCCGGCGAGATGCCGGCCGCGATCGCGATTTCCCGCAGCACTTCGTCTCTGGTCGAGGGGAGAGGCGGTTGCGACGAGAACGCCGGAGCCGGAACCCGCTGCCCGGAATGTTGCTCCGAAGGAGTGAAGAACGGCTCGGCGGCGAATTCGAGCGGCCGGCCTGTCGCGGCCGGCATTTCTCGTTGTGTCGAACTGATATGGCCTGTCGTGGCGGGCTCGTCGTCGATCGATACGAAGATGACATGGCGGCCGATCAGCACCCGGTCGCCATGGCTCAGCCGATGCGGGCCGGTCATGCGCTGGCTCGATCCGTTGATGTAGGTTCCGTTGCGCGAGACATCGTGCAGCCAGAAAGCGCCTGCCTCGTAGCGAACCTCGCAATGCCGGCCGGAGATGAACTTGTCGGGGTCCGGCAAGGTCCAATCACAAGCCTCGCGTCCGATTTCGAAGCCGCGATCACGCGCCGCGTAACTGGTCGAGATGCCCGCAGGCAAGGCGTCGACATTGTTGATTTGCAGACTGATATACATCGAGGATCGCCGTCGAACGCTGATCGATACTCCACATTCTAGCAGTTTGCACATCCAACAGGACAGCGGCGTTTCGAGCCAATGCATCGGCAGGGTAAGGTTTTTCCGCTGTGCATCTCTTTGGTCGGCCGGACAACATGTGGTAGGCTCAACATAGCCTGGTGCGGCGGGCCAAAAAGTTCCTGGATGCGGGAACTTCAAACCCACTGCCGGCGGCCGCGTCCAGGAGGGGCACGACCCATGCCGAACGAACGTGCCACGGTTGTGCAAACACCGGTTGGCGCCGAGCTGTTGACCTTCACGCATCTTGTCGGTCGCGATGAGATCAGCCGTTGTTTGGCCTATACGGTAGGGTTCGTCAGCCCCAGCCCCGATATCGATCCGCTGAAGATGCTGGGGGGTGTCGTTTCGGTGGAAGGCGAATCCGATCCGAAACGTTGGTTCAGCGGCCTTGTGTCCGAGTTTCGCCTGACCCGCATAGAAGACCGGCTGGCCTACTACGAAGCGGTCGTCAGGCCGTGGCTCTGGTTCCTCGGCAACACCACCGATTGCCGTATTTTCCAGAACAAGAGCGTCGTCGACATCGTCAAGGACGTCTTCAAGAAATACAGCACGGCGGAGTTCGATCTGCGTCTGCAGGGTTCCTACCCTCCGCGCGAATACTGCGTACAATATGACGAGACCGATCTGGATTTCGTCCAGCGGCTGCTCGAGCATGAAGGCATCCTGTATTTTTTCGAGCATGACGAGGGCAAACACACGCTTGTCCTGACCGATGCGATGAGCAAGCTGAAGCCGGCGCCGGGCTACGAGAAAGTACCTTATCATTTTGAAGGGCAGGGCTCCCGGCGCGATGTCGAATACATCACCGAATGGATACCGGGCAGTTCGGTGCGTCCGGGCGCCTATGCCCACACCGACTATGATTTCAAGAAGCCGGGCGCCGACCTTATGGCCAAGTCGGCCCAGCCGTTCAGTCACAAGCTGGCCGCCGGCGAAAACTACCGCCAGCCCGGCGCGCATCTCGAAGTCGGCCGGGGCGACAACCTGGCCGCGATCCGACGCGAGGAGATCCAGGCCGTCCACCAGCGTATCGCCGCGGTCGGCACCGTGCGCGGCCTGTTTTCGGGCTGTACGTTCAAGCTCGATGGCTTTCCGCGCGAGGACCAGAACCAGGAGTATCTGGTGGTCAGCGCCGAATACAGGCTGTTCGATCCGGGATACAGAAGCCATGCCGACGTCGACAGCGAGAACTTCAAGGTGATCCTGGGCGTGGCGCCGACCGCCTTGCCCTATCGTCCGCCACGGATCACGCCCCGACCGATCATGCGTGGGCCGCAGACGGCGACCGTGGTCGGTCCGTCAGGCCAGGAAATATTCACCGACAAATACGCCAGGGTGAAGGTGCAGTTCCACTGGGATCGCCTGGGCAAGAAGGACGAGAACAGCTCCTGTTTCGTGCGGGTCTCACAGACCTGGGCCGGCAGCGGCTGGGGCTTCATCCAGATACCGCGCATCGGCCAGGAGGTGATCGTCGACTTTATCGAAGGCGACCCTGACCTGCCGATCATCACCGGCCGGGTCTACAATGCCTCGCAGATGCCGCCCTACGGGCTGCCGGCGAGTGCCACGCAATCCGGCTGGAAGTCGGACTCCTCGCTCGGCGGCGGCGGCTACAACGAGCTGATGTTCGAGGACAAGGCCGGCTCCGAACTGGTCAATTTCCAGGCGCAGAAGGACCACAACCTTCTGATCAAGCATGACCGTACCAAGCTGGTGCAGCACGATCAGTCGGACCGCATCGACCACGACGCCAAGCATTCCGTCGGCCACAACCTCGACGAGGACGTCGGCAACAACAAGACAGTCAAGGTCGGCGTCGACCAGACAACCGACATCGGCAAGAACGATACCGAGACGGTGGGCGTCAACCGCTCGCTTACGGTTGGCTCGAACGAGACGATCGGCATCGGCGCGAACTCGACGGAGACGATCGGGTCCAATCACACGCAGACCGTCGGGTTGATCCAGACGATCACCGTGGGCGCGGCGCGAGTGGATTCAGTGGGCGCAGCGGAAACCCGAAGCGTTGGCGCCGTCCAGACGAATCAGATCGGCGCATCGCGCTCGATGACAGTGGGGGCCGGACAGACTCACACCATCGGAGCGGCGGACAATTGGACAATCGCGGCCGCGCAGAGCGTGAAAATCGGCGCGGACCAGAGTTTCGCCATCGGCGGCGCGCAGTCGTCGCAAATCGGCAAAGGCAGGTCGGCAAAAATCGGCGCTGACGACGCAACCGATGTCGGAGGCGGGCACGCGCTCAAGGTCGGCAAGGGCAGCGGAATCCAGATTGCGGACGACAGCTCGATCAAGGTCGGCAAGAACCTGGTGATCGAGGCGGGTGACTCGATCACACTCAAATGCGGCTCGGCGTCGATCACGATGAAAAAGGACGGCACCATTGTTGCCGACGGCAAGGACATAACGCTCAAGGGCAGCGGCAAGATTACCGTCAAGGCCGACGGCGACGTGATCGTCAAGGGAAGCACCATCAACAACAACTGAGGGCGTCATCATGGAAGTGCTGGATCGTATCGACGGCGTCGTGATCGGCCTGCTGATCGGTTTCGAGGGCGGGGCACCGCTTGTTGTCTTCGTTGGCAATCCGCGCGAGACGGCGATTGCGGCGCGCAGCCTGACTGAACTGGACATTTCGGCGATCGGTTCAGAACTGGCCCTTCTGTTCGAGGAGGGTGATCCAACGCGGCCGTTGGTCGTTGGACGCATCGTCGATCCGGCGCACAAGAACAGGGAGCTGAAAGTCGCTCGCGAAGGCGACCGTGTCGTCATCACCGGAGACGAGCGCATAGAACTGCGCTGCGGCCTGGCGTCGATCATTCTGGAAAAGAATGGCCGCGTGACCATTCGCGGCAGCCAGTTGACGAGCCAGGCCAGCGGGACCAACCGTATTCGCGGTGGGGCCGTGCATCTCAATTGAGGCGTTGCCTATGCACCGCGTCGCGACCATCGCCGCCATCGTGGATCAGCATGCCGAGGACGCGGCTTTCCTGTGGCTGCGCCGTCGTCGGGAGATCGACGGTCCAATCCTCGACGAAACCGATATCGGTCGCATAGACCAGCGTCTCGAAGCCAATCTTGAAGGGCTCATGGCAGCCGGCAAGGCCGGTTGGGAAGCTGCTCAAGCGCGCTTTGCTGACTACGCCGAACCAGGCGAACTTTTCGTGCTCGGCACTCTGGCAATGCGTTGGAGCGATGCCAAACTGGTAACCTCCGCAATCGACGCCGGCGTAAGCGTGGGTGAAGCCGGCTTTTCAAGCTTGTCCGCTGCGATCGCGCGCACGCCGCGCGATAACCTGCGTCCCTTCGTGGCGCAATGGCTGGACACAAGCGATGCGCGACTACGCTGCCTTGGGCTGTCTGCGCTCTGGCATCACCGCGTCGATCCGGGACCGCGCCTGCATGATCTGGCCAGCCATTCCGACGCGAACGTCCGCCGGCGCGCCGTTCGGCTCGCCGGTGGGCTCGGGCGGCGCGACCTGCTTCCGGCAGTCCTGGCTGGCCTTGATGGCGAGACGGCGAGAGAACGTCTTGCGGCCGCCTTCGCCGCTTGCCTGCTTGGTGAGGCGCGGTCCGCGCACCCAGTGATCGACAAGATCGTGCTGACGGAGACGGACCAAGCGGAGGCGGCGATCGAGATACGCCTGCTGACAACGCCGCCCAAGGCCGCGAAAGGTTGGTTGCAGACGCGCCTCGGCCAGCCCCTGCTACGCGTGGCGGCAACGGCGTCGATCGGCCTGTTTGGCGATCCGTCGGTGATGCCCTGGCTGATCGAGAAGATGCGCGAACCGGAACTTGTCTTTGCCGCCGGGCTGGCGATGCGCGATCTGTTCGAGGTGGATTTCAACGACACCGACCTGTTCACGATAGACCCGGCCGATTTGGGGAAGGCGTTTGAATCTCTGAACCACAGCCCGTTGCCTGTCGCCGATCGCGTTGCTGCTTGGTGGGACGAGGGACGGGGCGGGCGCGGCCGCACGCCTTTCCATTCGATGCGCCGGTTGCGGCTCGACGCGTTGCGCGCGGCCATCGCGGCAACCGATACGCCGCTGACCGATTGGCGCAGGACGCGCCGGTTCCCGGCCTGGATGTAATCTATCGGCGGTTCGCCCGCGCCACGACGGCGGCGGCGCGCAATCCGTTCTCGGATGCGACTTCGCACATGGCAATCGATCCCGGCGCATAATTCTGGACAAGACTGTCGGCGGCCAGCATCAGCGCCAGCGCGCCGCTGGCCGCGCCGGTGTCGCCGACCGTCATCGCCGGATAGGCCGTCGCCATCAGGGTGCGGTGCGTGCGATAGAAGCGCGGTCGGGCAATCAGCATCTCCCAGCCATGATAGCGCTCGCCATTGCCGTTCGAGACGACGAAGTCGATGTCGGGTTCCGATGGTCCCGATCCCGAAACGGCGTCGCGCAGCGCGCCGAGCATGGCGCGGCCCTGGCTGTAGCGCTCGGAAAGGATGCTGTCCGTCTCCTGGGCCATGCCGATGCCATGGATAGCGGCCACGACAGGCTCGCGGCCAGGTTCCCGCAGCAGCCGCACGAAGACGGCCGCCTCGCCAGGAACCAGTCCTTGGGCGTTGTCCGCGCCCTGTAAACGTCCGGTCCGGCTGAGCCGGCCGAGGTCGGTGTGGTTGACGAGGCTGTCGACGCCACCGAGCAGCACTTGTGCGGCGCCTTGATCCTCCATCAGTGCAAGCGCCCGTTCTATCAGTCCCACACTTGCCGCCGCGCCGCCGTCGATGACGCACGAGGCGTGGTGGAATCTCAGGCCTGTTGCGTCGACAACCGCGGCCAGGAAATCGCGCGCCGGAATATCAACGAAAGCCGGATGGTTGCGAAAGCTCTCCGGCGTCGTGATGAGCAGCGCGGTGGCCGCCGCGACCCCCGGCTCGCCCGCGCCGAGCGCTTCGTTGATAGCGCGGGCGGCCATGTTGACCAGCCATTCGCCTTCGTTGCGGCGCAGATGCCGGTGAGTGGGTATGCGCGCGACTACCTGTGGCACTCCGAACGGTTCGGCGAGCGTGATTTCCTCGAAGGCCGAAAGGCTCGCCCGAATGGCTGCGATCGTTTGCCGCGCGTTCAGCCCGGCGGGCGTGACGGCGCCGCCGCCGGCGACGTAGAGCGGCCGCTTCATGGCTGCCACACGGCGCGGTCGACTGTGCCGTCGCCGCCACGCGGGCTGAGATAGCTCTTGCGCTTGCGCCGGGCCACGAGAAAGGCGGGCGTGACATGGCCGAAGACGATTTCCCGCAGCGCCGGCGTGTTCCGTTTTGTCACGTGTGAAAAGCGCGCTTTCAGTGTGACGCGCCACAGATCCGGCTCGACAATCACCGTGTCCGCGGCAAACGGACGTTCCTCGACCCGGTCGTCATAGATCAGCCGCACAGGCGCAACGATGCGCGGCAGGCGGAAGTCCCAGCGGCCGTTCGGTGTCATGCCGATGATCGTGACAGTCTCACCGCCATGGATTGCCGGCAGGTGCTGGTCCGCCGGGGCGCACAGATTGTAGCGCGGATCGAAATCCCCGGGAGGCAGTGGCCACTGCGTGTCGATCCAGGCTTGGTCGTAGGTGCCCGCGAGCGGCAGTCTCGGCATCCAACCCCGCCCGAGCGGGCCGAAGCTGGCCGGTCTGGGCCGATCGGAGGGACTGAGATAAGGTTCGGCGGGGTAGGTGACATTCGGGGCTTGTGTTCGCACTGCCGGATCGGCGGACGAGGCATGGTGATAGCCGACGCCGACCGGGTTGCGTCGGTCAAGCCGGCCATCTGGCAGCGTCCCACCATAGGCGCGCTCGTAAACGATCGGCATGGTTCGGAACAGGGCCGGCGCACTGTAGCCGCCGGCATCGTAGATGCGGTCTCCGACAACGTTGAGCACCTTTTGCAAGCCACCGACGCGGAAACCGACCTGCATCTCCGCCACCGGACGGCGGTTCGGCGCGTGCGCCGAACCGTTGACAAGGATTTCGGCGGCCGGCTTATGCGGCGCAATATCGGCTTCGTAGCGATTGGAGGAATTGGCTGGATCGCCGAACGGGATATCCCAGAGCGCGACCGGCATCTGGTCTTCGCAGACGTCCAGTGCCGGTGCGCCGTCGAGCGCATCGAAGCTTGCCGAGAACATGACGACCAGGACTTCCTGGCCGTCGGCGTCGAGTTGCACATGTGTTGCGGTGGCGAACGGCGTGCGATTCTCGATCCCGACCGCGAACGCCATCGCTCAGCACCAATTGCCGTGTTCGTCGAGGCCGATCGGCCAGTAGGGCATCGCGGTCAGCAGCGTCGCATAGTCGTCATGGCCGCCCTGGATCAGCCACTCGAGAAGTAACACTTCGGGAGGCACCGCACTCGACGCGGAACGCCGGTTTTCCTTGTCGCACGCGAGCCAGTACTTGCGCACGAGCCAGACCACCCTCGGGTGGCCGGCGGGGCCGGCAAGCCCCTTGGCCTCGATCGTTCGGAGGATTGCCTCGCCCATCGGCAGGCCGGTCTCCATGCGCTCCTCGACACTCGCGTTCCATGTCTCGGACGCGACAGCGAACACGTCCACGAAATCGAGCAGATAGGCGGCGAACAGGCTGCGATGTCCAGCCGAGCCGGTCCCCGGCGCCGTCCCTTCCGCGCGGCCTCGGACGTCACCGGGCGCGCGCAGCAGCCGGTAGGTCCCGTTCTGGATGTTGTGGTTGACGAGCAGTGCCATCGCTCAGGACTCCTCGAATTCCGGATCTTCCCCGATGGGAATGAAGTCGAACGGCCTCATGAAGTCCGCCAGCTCGGGCTCGGTGTCGCCCAGCCAGGAGAGGAGCAACGTCACGGGTGGGACCGGCCCGTCCCCCTCGCTCCCTTCGGACAACTGCTTGGCCTCGGAGCCCCACATCTCGCTCCTCCCGGGCTCCGGCCCGCCGCCCGAAAGCAAGTCGTTCAGTCGCGTCGTTTCGAAGTAGTACTTCCGAAACAGGGCAATGACCCGAGGGTGACTCGCTGGTCCCGCCGGCCAGCGGGCGTCGACAAGCTCCCTGTTGACTTCCTGCGCACGAAGGTCATGCCACCATTCCAGCAATGGTGGCACGACGATCTTCAACTCGTCTGTCCAACGATCATAGATGTCTTGATACGTTATCGAGATCATTTCATATCTCTATATGCCCAGGCCGCCAATGTGCTTGTTCATCGCATCGTAAAGCTCGCGGCGATCCAGTGCGCGCATATCCTGGGACTGCTCCATGCTGTGAGCATGACAATGCGGCTGGCACGGAAGGTCGCGCATCCGCTGGGCGAAGCTGCCCGGATCGTGGCACGCTCCCATCTCCCACGCGGTCTTCTGCGGCGGCTGGTGATCGGCGATCATCGTGACCTTGCCGTCAGTCTGCCTTTTGATTTTCTTGTCAATGTCCTTCAGCGCCTTGTCCTTGGCTGGGCCTGAAGCCCGACGAAGGATGTTGGCGCGGTCCTTCTTGCACTGCCAGCAGGTCTGCCCCTGCACGGAAGCGCGCTGGGTCTCGGTCGTGGGGGTATAGTCCTCCGAGTACTTGTAGTCGCGCGGGCAGTCTTCCTTCATCGCGTCCTTGCCCAGCACCACCGAGAAGTCGACCATGGCGGACACGTCGACCGTGTTCGGCAGCGGGCTCGCGGTATTCTGCTCCATCGGATCGCCGTGGCGGCAGACTCCCTTGCCCTCGACCTTGACCGTGAACGACCAGAGCTTGAACGAGCCCTTACCCTTGATGCGATGGGTGACCACGCCGGCGCCAAGTCCAGGCGTGGCCGCTTCGTTGCCCGTACTCAGCGCCACTTCGGAAGAGTTCTCCAGCGCCGTCGGTGTTCCCTGCACCTTGACGCTCTTGCTGCCTTTGATGAGATCGCTGGCCGAAAGCATGTTGACATATGGAACCGGCACCGGTCCCGCTGGCGGCGGCGGCGGGCTGAGGCAGACGTCGCCCGGCGCGACGCCCTTGCCGCCGCTTGCCTGGTGGAAGAAGCCCATCTTTTCGGCGTAGACCGTGTTACCCATGGCTCAGGACCCCGCCGTCTCCGGCGATGCCGCGCATCGCGGGCAGGGCATTTTGAGCAAGGTCGTGGATGTCGGCGAAGCCGAACTCCCTGACCTCCCAGTCGTCGCTCCAGAATGCGATCTTGTCGGTCGCGGCGGCGGCGCCCGGAGGTGGCAAAATCTGAAGGCTTTCGGCCAGCCGGGTCTGCGCCCAGTAGTTGTCGACGCAGTTCTGAAGAAGCGAGGCCACTGCATCGTACCACGGGTCGCCCGGCTCCGGCGGGGCCCCAAGCCGGACGATGGCGAACGGATAACGGCGGCCGACGCGATCCTCGCTCATGCGCCAGACGCCGGCACAGGGCTGGTCGCCGAAAATGCCGCCCTTGACGATGAAGCGCCAGACACGCGAATCCAATTCCCCCTCGTCTGGCCTCTCGCGCAGTTCCATCGACATCCACCGGTCCCAGCGGTCGATGAACGCTCGCGGCAAGTTCGCGGCGACAAAATCTCCGGTCGCCGGAATCTTGCCGAAGAAGCCGGTGCTCATATCTGCGGCGGACATGAGAATTTCTTGAACATTTGCAGGTTGTAAGGGTTTTCGACGCTGGCGGCCTTGAGCTCGAAATCGGCGTACATGCCTTTCGTGCCCAGCCGCAGGCTGTAGACATCGGACAGCGAGGTTCCAGTGAATCGGCCGCTGCGCAGCATCCTCAGCCACGCCCAGCTGCCGGTCTCGTTGAGCATGATTTCGGGCGAACCATCGATGGGCTGGAAGGCGAGCGAGATGACCCCGGTGCCGTCCTTGCCGGGCCAGGTCATCGGTTGCGGCCGCGTCGCGTTGTTGAAGTAGACGAGGGTCTGGCCATCGAGATTGAGCGTTACGCGCGTGACGTTCGGAGACAGGTCCTTGGGTTCCAGCGTGAAGCTCATCACCGGTCCTGTACCGCCGGGAAAGAGATCGTCGCGTATCCGCCTGGCCTGCTCGAAAGCCGCCAGCGCCGAAGGGTCGAGGCCGAAATCGGCACGCCATTTCCACGGCTGGCTGGCGGTGTCGACATAGCTGATCAAATGGTCGTTGGTGAACGCGTCGATCAGGCCCGCCGGTCCGAACAGGCGGGCGAAGTCGCGGACATTGACGTCCACCGCGCTTTCGGGACTGAACGGATAGCGGTCGTTGAGCGCCGCCTGGCAGAAGGGCAGGATGTCGGCGCGCCAGATGGCGTTGAGCTCCGAGGTGACCGCCTTTTGCGTCAACCCGCTGGTGTCGCCGGCGACACCGCCGAGCCAGTCGTCGACCGGGTCGGGCAGGATTTGCGCTTGCCTTGCGACCGCCCCCGTCAGTTCGGCGAGGCCGCCTTGCTTCTTGATGGCATCCTGGGGATCGGGATTGGCCGTGACCGTCTGCAAAACGTTGGACAGCGCCGTCAAAGCCACCACCGCGGCGTCGAGTGCTGGCGGCTGGCCGTCGACCTCGGCAATAGCACCTTTGAGCGGCTTGAAGTGTTCGGCCACCAGGTTGCCGGTAAGATCCACCTCGTCAGCTGAGCCCGCGCGTGGAAGCAGCTTTGCCCCCGTTTTGACGATCTTGCCGAGCTTGCCGAGTTTGCCGAGCAGTTTCGAGCCGCCCTTGGCCGCCGCCTTGTCGTCGGCCGGCGCTTCATCGGACCGGGTAAGCTCGGTCTCCTGAACGACCGCCGTGAGCAGGCGTTTCAGCGCTGAATCGGCGCTGGAAAGATCCTTCAGATTCTCACTGGCGACATTGAGGTCGCTCAACGGCGCCAGCCTCATATCGCGCAGGAAGCTGTCCCACTGTGCGATATAGTCGTCGTAGTAGAGCTTCAGGATGTCCTCGGACAGCGCCGACACGGACGTTTCGGAGTTCTCGGAGCAGCCCCCGGCGAAGACCGCCCGATCCAGCGCCGCTTGTGCTGCCACATCCTCGATCCGGTCGAGAACGGCGTCATGGAAGCCTGCATAGGTGAATGCTCCCGAAATGCCGACGCGAAGCGTCTTGCCGGAGCGACGCGCAAAAACCTTGGCGCCGTTGGGACCGGCGAAATTCGCCGGAATCCATTCTTTGAGCCCGGCCACTACCGGATCGGCCAGCAATTGCTTGTAGGCACGCGCCGGCAATGAAATCGTGCATACCGTTTTCAGCGCTTCGGCAACCAGCGCCTGGTCGGGCTCGATATAGCTTTCGTCGACCGTCATCCGGCGGATGGCCGCAAGCTGATGCTCTTCGGCATCGGCGGTTGGAAATGGTGCTGCGGCCGCGAATTCGGGAAGGCTGTTGACCCACCAGTTCTGGGTGTAGTCGGGATCCATCTGCGACAGACCCGTCATCATACGATAGGTCTTGAGAGCGCCGAGCATGAAATCCGGATCGCGGATCTGCCGCCACATGGTGGCCTCGAGAAGGGCCACCATGTGCGGCTCAAGCACGTTGCGCAAGGCGTGATCGTAGGTGTCGGTCTGAGCCCGCACCAGTTCCGCCGAGGCCGATGGCCCTAGCAGATCCTGGACAGCGGCCGGCGGTGCTGTCCGGGCATTTGAGACCGCGTCCATTGCCTCGAGCGCGCCGTCGATGGCAGGCTGCTGCACCGATGCCGGGTTTGCGGCAGCCGAGGTCAACGGCGTCTGCAGCGCTTCGAACTGGCTTGCCTGGGCCGAGATCGCATTGCGGTTGTCGTAGTAGGACCAGGCAAACACCGCACTGGCCAGCAAGCCCGCTGTGGCACAGGCAGCCGCCGCGCCCCGCCAGATCCAGGCGCGGCGGCGTTGCGCCAGCGGGTCGAACGTACCCAGGCCTGCTTCCTTGAAGATGACTTCGGTGAGCAGGTTCTTCAGGAAGAAGCTGCGTTTCTCGACCCTTGGTGCGGGCAGGACCCGCCGTGGCGGAAGACCGAAAGACGACGACAGCGCCGCGGTCAGTCGGTCGATAGGCGCCCCTTCCTGAGTCGCCGACGTCAGGTAGAGGCCGCGCAGCCATGCAGCCTCTTCATACCGGCTTTCGCCGAACATCGCCTCGACCAGCACCTGGATCGGTTCGGACAGGCTTGCGAGTTGGGCAGGAAACCGGAAGATCTCTGCACGGGCGGCGAGTTTTTCCTCATCCTCCAGGCGCGGCACCAGCCGCCGCTCCAGCTCCGTCGCCAGCGTCGAAATTTCGCGTTCGATGGTCTTGGCATCCACGCGCGCATCCAGCGCGAAGGTCGTTCCCCACACCTGCTCGCGCGAGGCGGTGGACAGACCGCCGAAGAAGGCTTCGAAACCCTTGATCAGATCGGCCTTGGTCAGCATCAGATAGACCGGAAGGCGGATTTCGAGCCGGTCGTTGAGCTCGGCCAACCGGCGGCGGATCTTGCGGCCGTGCGCCTTGATGGCTTCGTCGCCCTCCGAAAGCACGTCGATCGAAAGCGCCACGATGACGCCGTTGAGCGCGCGGCGGCCGCGATGCTTCTTCAAAAGGTCGAGGAAGCCCAGCCATTCCGCCGCGTCCACATCGGGCTGGCTCTCCTGCTGCACATAGCGGCCGGCGGTATCGATCAGAACCGCGTTTTCGGAAAAGAACCAGTCGCAGTTGCGGGTGCCGCCGACCCCTTGCAGGTCGTCGGTGAGGTCGATCGGAAAATTCAGTCCGGACTGCCGCAGAGCCGTGGTCTTGCCGGTGGCCGGCGGCCCGACGATCACATACCACGGCATGTCGCGCAGAAACTTGCGGCCGCCCAGCTTGCGGCGCTTCAGTTCGGCCATCACCTCGGCGAACTTGGCACCCACGGCAGCGACGTTCTCTTCGCCGGGGCTCAGCGGCTTTTCCACCGCGGGCGCGGCAATGTCGGCGACGAACAGGCGGTTGGCGCGGATCGCCCGGCGCTGGGCGACGATCAGCCAGATCAGCCAGAAGATGACCAGCAGCGCGATGATGACGATGCGCACATTTTCAGAGGCGAACGGTTCGTAGGCACCGACCCTGACGATCGGACCGAACACCCAGATGACCAGGGAAAGCAGCGTGATGCCGATCAGCGTCCACAGCCAGCGCGATGTCAGAACCGCCCAGAGGAAGCGCAGGATGAACATCTCACAGCCTCTTTTCGACAAGCACCTCGGCGCGGCGGTTCAAGGCTCGCCCCTGGCGCGTGCTGTCGCTGGCCACTGGATCGGTGGCCGCGCGGCCCTCGGAATGGACGCGGTCCCGTGGCACTCCGTTCTGGACCAGCATGTCGGCAATCGTCTGGGCGCGAGCCTCGGACAGCCGCTGGTTGGTCGACAGCGGATTGGTCTTTTGCAGAGGAACGCCGTCCGTATGACCGATCACCGTGATGTTTCCGATCAGCTCCTGATTGGCGAGGATCACCTTGGCGATCGAACCGATCAGAGGCTCGAAGCCTTCGGTCAGTTGTGGCCGCGACGACTGGAACAGTTCGGGGTTGGAGGCCTGGATGATCAGCTTGGCCAGCGAGACGCTCTCGGTGCCGCTGAGGGCGGATCTGAGGTCGGCCGGTGCACCGGCCTGAAATTCCGGCAACAGCGCAAAATCCACTTTCTCCGGCGGCGGGGCCTCGACCTTGGGCGACGTACGGCTGATGTCGCCGCGTGCAGGCGGCGGCAAGGTGCGCACAAGTGCGGAAAGCTCGACCGCCTGGCTGCTCAGTCCCATCGAGAGCCCGATATGGATCGCTGTGGAAACAACCGCCGCACCGAGCGCCATGACCCAGATCGGAACGATGAAGCGCTGCGGCTCGTCGGATGCGATCACGCCCTTCCAGTTTGGCGACAGTGGCGCGCCTTCAGCGTCGGCATCGCGCAGGAAGCGTGCCGCCGCCACGCGAACGGCATTGAGCGAACGGTCGCCTGATCGCCCAGGCACGCGATATTTGCCGCGGAAACCGAGCGCCATGCAATCATACTGCAGTTCCAGCAATTCGCGATCGCGGTTGGGATGGCGTTCCAGTTCGTCGAGACGCGTGAAGAACTGCGTGCCGGCATCGACATCGCCACGCAGCATGACCACAAGCGGCTGCCGAGGCCAGGCGCTGGCCCCACCCCAGGGCGTGTTCAGAGCCAGATCATCGAGCAACGCCGCCACGATCCAGGCTGCCTGGTCGGCCCTCTCCATCGAGGATCCCGTCGACATTGCCATGTCGCGTGCCCGAACCAGTTCTTCGAGCAATCGGGTGCGCAACGTTTCCGGATTCTCCGGCGGCAGCGCACTCTCGAGCTCGGGAGCGAACTCGAGCAAGGGTGCGAATGCGTTGACAAGCGCGTTCGGGTGGGTCCGAGACCGCTTTACCACCGCCCCCGGCAACAGCGGCGCCATCGGTCGCGGCATCGGCGCGCCGGTCAGTCGTATGCGGGTGCGTTCGCGATCATCCGACAGTCCGAACGGATCATCGCGGCTCATGATCTCACCTGTTCACCGAATAGCAGTCCACCTGCGGCTCGCTTGGCAACACGCCCGAAACGCCGATGACAAAGCCGGGAGCATCGAGCAGCGAGGCCCAATGCTCGCTTTTCTGGTCCAGCTCGAGGCACAGCCGATCGCCATCGTAGGGGATCTCGCGCGGCTGGGAATGAAGCGGTTTCAGCGGAATGCCGGGCAATCGCGATTTCCACAGGCCCTCGAACTGGTCGGCCGAGCCGACAGTCGCCTGATTGACGAATATCTTGCGCAGCGCGTCCTCCGACAGCTCCGAACCGACCCGGATGACGATCCGGCTGGCCACCAGCAGCTTCGGGTTGTCGATGCGGATTTTCCAGACATTGGTCGAATGCCGCATGACAGGCAGCGCACGCGATTTAGGCTCGATGTAACGCAGGCTGAGGATGAGCGAGCGCAGCGCATCCGCCAGCGCCGAATAGGCGGGGCCTGGCGCCATGTGATCGTAAGCGGGTAATTCGCCCAGGCGCCGCGCGCTCGATCCGTAGGTCGCCATCGAACCAGCGAGCCCGGCAAGTTCCAGGTAAAGCTCGGCCGGATGGAAGACATCCTGCGCCAGCATGTGGGCGAGCCGCGGACGCGCCGCATTGGCGAGATTGAGCATCAGCAGATCTTCGACGCTGCGCCCAGGCCCGCCCATGACCATCTTGCCATGCGCCTCGGCGATCTGCTCGAGGCCTGTGACAACTTCCAGAAGCAATTGCCGATACCAGGCCACCGCGCCGGTAATCAGTGTCGGCGGCAGGAAGGTCTCGTCCAGAGAGACGCCACCATCGGCTCGAACCCCCTTGAGGTCGGCTATCGGCAAGGCTGTGTAGCCACCGACCGACTTGCCGGGTGCAAGCAGCAGCGCCTGCGGACGGGCGATCTCGATTTCTTCAGGATCTGAACCGCCCTGGACGGCGTCACGCACCGAAACGACCCGCCCGTGATAGCGTGCTCCCGAGGCGGCTGCGTGTGCCGGATCGAAGCCGACACCTCCCGGAGGCTCCAGAGGCAAGGCCACCAGCACCGGCCCGGCGCTCGTGTCCGGGGTGACCGGCAATGGTCGCGGCGCGTCCATCATGTCTGGAATGGAGAAAGGTGTTCCGTCCGGAAAGATGCCCCGTGCGGACAGGATCGAGATCTGGCCGGCCTCCAGCAATGCCTGATCCAGCGTCAGCTGCTGGAAGCCGAACGTATGCAACTGCCCGGCCTGCAACGCGCCGCGCACCGTCGCCTCGAAAAAGCGATCCTGCTGCTGGAAATGCTGGGTCCGGAGAAACAGACCTTCGGACCACAGCACCCTGTTTGCATCGCTCATGCCGCTACTCTCTGCATCGAGCTCCCCTTGCCCTGGCCGTTAGGCGGAAATGCCGCCGCTGCCAAGCGAGACGTTGACCGTAAATTGTGATCCCGCCGACACTGACTTGGTCGTCCGCCAGTTCCGGCCGCCGGGCTCGCGGATCAGTGCAACGAAGCCCAGCGCCGTCGCGTCCGGCTCGACCGTGATGGTCTTGGACGCGGTCTTTCCCGGCCCGACGGCTATCTGGTCGGATCCGATGAGGTCGCCTGCGAGTGCCGAACCGGCATCCCCCTGCAAGGCAAAGTAGTCGGCGGAATTGAATTTGCCGGTGCTGCGCAGCCGCATGACGAGGACCGTCACCGGCCGGTCGCCGCCGCCCGGTCCCGGGTTCATACCGGCCCCGCCGGTCAGTTTGACGGTGATCACCGATGGTTTCGGCGGCCCGCTCTGGCAAGCCGTAAGCAGCCCGGTTGCGCCCAAGGCGACAATGAATTCGCGTCGATCGATCATGTCTCACTCCTCCTCATATGCATCCCGAAAATCAGCGCCGATTTCGCCCAGAAAGCTTTTTTCCGCGCTCTCGGCGATTTCACGGTGGCGTTTCTGGTAAAGCTCCCACAGCTTGGCGCTGCGTCCGCCCGAAAGCAGCGTGCCGATCGCGGAATTCGATTTCAGCTCTTCCTCGATCGCTGTCGGGTCAAAACGGTCAATCATCCGCCGCAAGGCGCCCTGTACGCCGCGCCAGGCGCGCACGTGATGTTGGGCGAGGTCGCGAACCGCGTCGGCGATTGCCGCTTCGCCGGCGAGAAATCCAGGGCTGCGCTCGGCGAGAAGCGTGACGATGGCGTCGTCGACCGTCGGCAGAAACTTGAGCGGATTGACTTCGGAAGCCCCAACCATGGTCTGGGCGACGCGAGCGTTTCCCTTTTCCTCGGCCCGTTTGCGCAGAAGCTGCATCAGGCCTTCCATCATCAACCGATATTCGCGGCCAAACTTCTCCATTTCCGCAATGCTGTCGCGCTCGGGGAAATCGGCTTCCTCGACACCCATGCCATGCAGGAATGCGGAGCGGAGCGCCATGTCCCCCAGTTGCGGCGCTGCCGGCAGGCGGGCGGGTTTGGCAGCAGCACCTGCCCGCGCCGGAGGCGGGACGTCAGCCGCTTGCGCGGGCAAATCCCAGGGATTGGCGGATTGTGGTCGTTGGGCGATGCGCTCGCGCTGCCCGGCCGAGCCGGTGCCGTTTGCCGAACCGGGCGCCGCGGCCGATCCGAAACCAAAATCATCCTTGAAATCGGACGGCTTTCCATGAGCGGGCTCGGCTCCCCGGCTGGGAGACGGCACGGGGTCGAGGCCGAAGGGGTCCGCCTGGTTCGCCGCGCCGCCCGGTTCGCGGTAAGAGGCGGCATTTTTCGACACAGGCGTTGAAACCGGATCGAGGCTGAACGGGTCATCGAAACCAGGCGAACTGCGCTGGCCGGAGGTGGCACGCTCGAACGCGCCTGGAACCGGCCGTTCGAACGGGTCCGGCAAATCCGCCGGACGTGGCCGTCGCGGCTCTTCTTCGACCGTGGCGGAAAAGAAGTCGTCGTGGCCGATGCTCACCGGCGCCCGGGATGCCGGCGGCAGGCGTTCCGGAGCCGGCTGGCCGGCTGTGGGTGCTTGGGCGGTTGGCGTCTGCAGATCGACATAGACGACGTAGTCGCCCAGTCTTAGCCGCATACCGCTTTGAAGACGCGTCGACTTGCCGGCGCCGAGCGGGCTGTCAGAATCGTTTATGAACAATCCGCTGCTTGACGTATCGGTGACGAAATATCCATCTCGCCCGCCCGAGATCCTGCAATGAGCTCGCGAAACGAACATGTCGGGATCGTCGATCTGCCAGCCTGCGTCCGCGCTGCGGCCGATCACCAGGTCGCCTTCGTCCAGCCGGGTGTGCCGTACGGCCTGGGTGCGTGGCCCTTGCTCCAGCGTCAGCAGCAGGCTCATGTCGCGACCCCCGCCATTTCCGGCTGCCATCCGACGATTGTGCGCAGCCGCAGATCGTCAGCATCGCCCCTTTCAACAGGCCGCGCAAGCCAGGCAGTTCGGCCGAGCTGTACCGCTCCGAGACGGGGCGGCGGCACGGCTTCCCGCGCAAGCACGATGCGCAGATCGACGTCGAGCGATTCCCCGACCATGTCGCGAACGGCTTGCTTGAACAGTTTGAACCGCTGGCCACCGGGCAGGAACGCCTTGAAGTCCTCGTACCCCAGCGGGCCGACACGGAGCTCGATTCGGCTTTGGCGGTTGAAAACGCGCGGGCCGATTGTCGCTCCTCGGCCAAGCCCTGCATAGGCTTTTGCAAGACGGGTCTGGAGCCCGGTTGGGATGATTATCCAGGCGGCGATGAACTCCTTAATCTGAACCGGCACCTTGAACGCTTCCGCCAGGAACAGCGTCAGCCGTTCCGGGCCGTCGACCTGGCTGGCGAGCGAAGCCGCCTGGCGAAGCTTCACCGTATCGAGATCGGTGTTCTGGGTGCCCGGAAGTCCTATTCCCGCCATGGCTTCGAGCATGGCGCGAACGCGCCCGCCGACCGCGCGTTCGACCTGTACGGCCGGATGCGCATCCGCCCATGCCCGATAATACAGGGCGATCATGCGGTGCTGAAGAATGTTGACGAAGTCCACGAATGTCGTGTCGCTGGTTTGCTGGGCATCGGCGCCGGTGAACCAGCGCTGCGACAGACGATCGAGCACCCAGCGTGTCAGATGCAGCGGCAGCGGACCTTCGGGTCCCATCAGGCCGAGATTTGCGACGGTGACCCTGGCCGGAGCCTTGTCCTTCGCGTCGTGGAATTCAACCACGTCCCTGGCCGAAAAGCTAAGACGCACATGCTGTCCGAGCCTTGCAGGCTCGCGCTCTGGCGAGCCGGAATAGCCGAACAGCCCGCCCCTCCGTTCGAGTCGGCGCAACAGTTCGAAGAAGTCGAACGTCCCGGACAGCGCCTCGGCATGGTTCGGGTCGACTGTGTCTAGATCAGGTAGCGATTGCCGGGCGTCATCGGCCATGGCACATCCTCCTGCTTCTGCAGCAGCCGCGTACGGGTTCGCACGAAGCCGTTTATCCCGGCATGCCGGGCAAACAGCCGTGCCAGCAGGGCCGAAAGCAGCAATGTGCTTTGCCCTGCCAGGACCAACTGGTCGACATGCAATGTTACTTCCGTGCCACGTCCAAAGCACATCGGGCCGTCGATCTGCAGCCGTTCGATGACCGACCGCGAGTCGATGCGAACGATCGAATGCACGTTGCGGGCAAGGCTCGGATCTCCCCGGTCGGCGTAAAGATCAAGCAGCGCATGCAGCGGATCGACGCCGCGGCCTTCCTTGGCAAGGCTGAGAAAATTGAGCGCCAGTTGCGCCACCAGCCGCCAGGCGAGATTGTCGGCGCGCGATTCGCCCGCCGCGCCCGAAGGCAGCGCCGCGGGGATGGCCGGGCGAGGCGGACGCAACGCGCCGAGAAGCCGCACCGTTTCGACCGGGTCGCCGGCCTCCAGCGTCAAAGTGGGATTGTCATCGAGGATCGGCAGATCGCGGTTGGTGCAAAGCGCCACGATGTCGACACGCTTCAGCGACCGGTTCGCCTGGCTTTCCACCGGGCGTGAAATTGCCAGGAAAACATCGTCCCCTGCGTAGGAGGTGCGGGTCAGCCCGTCGCGCCGCTCGTCTTCCGTCGCGCGACGAGGACGCCGCTCGGTCGAGTAGACCCAGCCACTGCCACGATTCTGACCCAGGCTGAAGAGCTCCGGAATTTCGGCATCGCTGCCCCCGGTGTCGGCGTCCTCCACGCGGATGACCCGATAGATTTCGAAGTCACGCGCCCGCGTTCGGTCGGCATGCAGCACCTGGCGCGTCCTGCGCGGATCAAGCTCGATGACGTTGCACTCACGCTCGAAGAGATTGATGATCGGCGTTGCGAAAAGTTCGAAATCGGCCGGGGTCAAGTCGGCAAGCTCGGGCACTGGACGCCTGAACATGAAGATGATCTCGAGCCCGGCGGCGCATCGGCGCACGACGGGCTGCAGTCCGGAAACCCGCGCATAGTGAAAGCGCTCGGGCATCATGAAATATTCGCGCAGCAGACGGTACCCCTCGAATGTCGGACGGGTCCGAGGCATCAGGGCTTCGTCGTCGCTGATGCCGATCATTTCGGGTTCCGGCAAGGGCGATACGGGGTTGGTCTTGCCTTCCGCGCGTGCGCCAACGGCCGAACAAGCGCCAAAAATCGCGTCGAGAATCAAGGGTGCCTTGGTGCGCCCGGAAAAATAGAGATCAAGCTTGTCGAGCGACAATTCGTCGAGCCTGCCTTTTCCGGTTCGGGCCAGCACGATGCGGAGCGCCGCCTCGCCGGCCACACCGCCGATCGGCCCTATGCCGGCCGCCGCCAGCGCGCTGCGATCTTGAAAATAGCTTACCGAAGTCACCCCTATCGGCCACAGCGTGACGTCCTGGGCGGTGGTGAAGGTGCAGCGCGTCGAAAGGCCGGGCTGCAGGCCGGAAACCAGCCGGGTGTTGCGCTTGACGACATGGCCGGCAACCATCGTCTGGACCTGCTGGCCGGGTTTCAGCACCACCATAGCCGTTGCCGGCGCCGGCGTGACCAGATCGGGATAGAGGACATCCAGCACGCTGCGTGAAAACCGCGAGCGCTCGGCATCGACTTTCAGCCGGGTGCGCGCCGCGAGAAAAGCGACGCCGTCAAGCAACCGCTCGACATACGGATCCGGACACGGCACCGTGTCGAGGGAGAGATTGCGCGCCACCGCCGGATGCAGGTCGGCAAATTCCGCCGCCAGCGCACGGATATGGGTCAGTTCCTCCTCGTAATATTCCACGAAGACCCGATCCATCTCAGGCCTCCCTAAATTCGGTCCGCGCCAAGCCGTTGTCGAGATTGATCGTGGTGCGCAGACGCATGCGTTCCGGCGTCGGCGTCATGATCAGCACCGCGTCAATCTCGATCTTCAAACCCACGCTCTTGTCGCCAAGCGTCACCGTGACCTTCGTCGTACTTTCCTTGAGGCGTGGCTCGAAGGTAGCAAGCACCGAGCGGATCTCGCGGGCGAGCGCCTCGCGATCAAAATCGCGGGAGGAACGGCCCGAAAAGGAGGGCACGCCGTAGTTGATCACGCTTCGGCGCACCTCCGGGAAATCGGCGAGCGACGGCGGGTTGTCCGCTGCCTGCTCGCTTTCGAGATCGGAAAGAAGCGGAACAGCCTCGAAACGCTCGGTGTTGAACAGGGCCTCGATATCGCGCCGCACGGCCTCCCGGAGCACGCGGGCCGACACGACCACGCCGCGGCTTTCCATCTCCACGCGATGCTGGATCTGAAAGGCCAGGCGGTGCAGGCGCCGCTTCTGATCGGCCGTCAGCTCCGCATCGGCATCGATGAGCCGCGCGCTGCCCGCAACCAGACCCTCCAGCCGGTCGGCGCCGAGTTCGTCCTGCAAGGCCTGGCGCAGCCCGTCTATCTCGGAGGTCATGCCCGGCAGGTCGTTTACGAGGCGGTCCCAGAGAGAGGGCTGGACCGCTTCGCGTTTTGCTCGCGAACCAGCGGTGACCTGCAGCTTGTCCGCGTCGGGCCGCCGGCCCTCACTTGCCGACATAGACATCCATTTCGATTTCGTCATTGCCGTCATAGACGAACTTGATCTTCTTGTAGGCGAAGCTGACCTCTTCCTCGATCAGGTCTTCCTCATCCTCCGCCTGCGACAGGTCGTATTCCATGATCGAGGCGTCGGTGAGGGTGACGACCAGGTAATCATTCGTCTCGCCATCGATGGTCCGGCGAGCCGAGAACACCACTTCGTCCAGCGCCTTGTTCTCGAACAGTGCTTTCTTCAGATAGGGCGAGGACTTGTCGTAGTGCTTGGTGAACTTGATCATTCCCAAGGAGACACGGCCGCGGCGCGAGAGCGAATTCGGATCGTATGGCGCGACTATCTTGTAATCGACCCCATGGATTTCGATTTCGTCCTCGTGGCCGTCACGAACGCTTGGGCCTTTGATATCCGGAACTTTTAGAAAGCCATCAATCTTCGTACCTGTGGGCATTGTCTTTCTCCACCGCTTTCAAAAAACCAAGATGGTGTTGCTGCAATTCAAGTCTTCACGGACGGTAGTTCCGAGACCAGTCGGAGCGAGGCATTGATGCCCTCGAGCTGGTAATGCGGACGCAAATAGAAGCGGGCGTTGTAATAGCCCGGCCGCCCCTCAACGCTGTCCACCTGAACCTCGGCCGCGGCAAGCGGGCGCTTGGCGCGCGCCTTGTCGTCGGCGAAGGCCGGGTTGGCCAGCACATATCGGTTGATCCATTCGGTCAGCCAGATCTGCATGTCGGAGCGCTCTTTGAACGAGCCGACCTTGTCGCGCGCAATGGCCTTGAGGTAATGCGCAAAGCGCGAGACCGGGAAGAGATAGGGCAGGTTGGCACTCAGCCGCTCATTGGACTGCGCGTCGGGGTCGACCAGCCGCCCCGCCCGCGTCTCGTCGTCCTGCAGTGAGTGTGCGCCGATGAAGGCCGCGAGATCGGTGTTCTTTCGATGCAGGATCGGCATCAGGCCTAGCTTGGCCAGTTCCGCTTCGCGCCGGTCGTCGATGGCGACTTCGGTCGGACATTTCATCGCGATCGATCCGTCATCGGTCGGGAAGCTGTGCACCGGCAGGTTAAGCACCGTGCCGCCATTCTCGACGCCGCGGATCTGCGTGCCCCAGCCATAGAGCTTGTGGCTGCGGTTTATGTTCACGCCCATAGGGAAGGCGGCGTTCATCCAGACATATTTGTTGTGATCGCCCTGCACCTCTTCCTCGAAGGTGAAGCCCTTCACCGGAACGGTATCCGTGCCGTATGGCAGCCGCGCCAGAACACGCGGCATGGTCAGGCCGATATAGCGAGCGTCCTCGCTCTCGCGCAACGACTGCCACGAGGCATAGGCCGGGTTGGAGACGATCTGCTGGAGATCTTGCGGGTTCGGCAATTCCTGCCAGCTGTCCATGCGGAACAGGCGCGGCGAGGCGGCTGCGATAAACGGCGTGTGTGCTGAAGCACAGATGCCGGAGATGTTACGCAACAAACCGACGTCGCGCGGGTGGTTCGAGAATTCGTAGGCGCCAATCACACAGCCGATCGGCTCGCCGCCAAGCATCGAATACTCGTCCGTATAGACTTTCTTGAAGATCGGGCTCTGATCCCACATCTGGCCTTCATAGTCTTCGAGCGTGTCGGCCAGTTGCTCCTTGGAGATGTTCATCACCCGGATCTTCAGCTTCTGATCCGTCTCGGTGTTGTTGATGAGATACCAGAGGCCGCGCCATGTGCCTTCCATCTCACGCACTTCGGGCGCGTGCAGGATCTCGTTGACCTGTGTCGTCAGCATCTTGTCGATGCCCGCGATCAGCGACTTGATCGACTTGATCGCATTGGAGGAGATGGTGGTGGTCTCGGAACGGGACTGCGCCGCGAGTGCGAGATTGCGCACGAGTTGCTGCAGTTTCTCGCTGTCGTCCTTCTTGACCTTGAAATCCTTCTCGAGAAGCCCGCTGAATTCTCCAAGATCTATGGCTTCCGCCTCGGCGGCGACGGCGGCGGTCTTTTGCTGTTCGGCCATGATTTACTCCCCAACCTTGTCGTCGTCGGCCAGCGCCTGGCTGGCGATCTTGCCAAGAAGTGGTTCGTTGTTCAGAAGTTGCGCGATGCGTTTTTCGGCGTCGACGCGGCCATCCATGAAGCCAAGCAGCTCCTCGAGCTGGCGCCGCATCTTGAGGATCTCGGCCAGTTGCGGAACTTGCTCGGCAATCTTGTCCGGGGCGAAATCGCCCATTCTGGAAAATGTAAGGTCGAGCGCCAGTTCCTCGTCCCGCTCGGCGCCCTCAACCTGAGGCAGCGTATTCTTCACGCGGGCTTTCACTCGTGGTCCGAGCGCCTCCATGAATTTGGGGAAGCGGTTTGCGTCGGTCTCGACAAAGGAACGGTCCAGCACCGACTTTGACGCTTCCTTGGTCTGCGAAGCACCGGAAAGGTCGGCCATCACGCCCATGACAAACGGCAATTCGATCGTCGTCGGGCTACCGTAGGTTTCCACGTCGTAGGCGATCTGCACCCGCGGTGCGCGATTTCGTTCGATAACCTTCGCTTTGCTTTCGGCTGGCATGTGCTGTTACCTTTCATCCTTCTGAGCCGTCTTCTTGACATCGGGAACGCCGGCAAGGAGCCGGAATTCCTTCAGCCCCGACGGCGCGAGATCTTCCATCAGTTCAACGAAATCCATATGCACCATCCGGCGCACGCGCCGCGCTAGGTGCGGAATCGGGCTCGACGGTTCAGTGCGGTCATAAAAGGCGACGACGAGGTCGAGGCATTTCACCACGTCGTCGCGCGAGGAAATCCGGTTGGGAAGCCCCGTGCTCGAGTCCGCGTAGCTTGCCGCACTTGCCATAGTATCGGCTCCATGACCGTTTCGAGCAGGCGTTGCCGGTTCTGCCGGCGTGGGCGGCTTGGCCGCGCCATTCGCCAAGGCGCCGGCTGCCGAATTCCGTTCGAGGGTCGTCAGCAGACGCTGCAGAAACCGCTTCAATTCCGGAACAGGAGCGCCGCCGCCCTCGAGACGGGCGTTGAGAGCGGTCTCGACCGCATCAAGGGCTGCGATCGCTGCCCGGGCGTCGGCGACGAGCAAGACCATTTCTGCGTTGGCTTGATCCATCTGTGCCGCACATCCAGCACGCACCCGGTTCAACAATTGTCCGTGCGCACTGACCAGTGCGGCCTTTTCTGCCGCGTTCAATCCCGAGGCGGCTTCCTGGAGCATGACACGGTCGTCGAGCGCACACCTTTCCAGATCCTTGCCCTGGATCGGGCCGATCGCACGTGGCGCAAAGAACGTCATTTGCCGCAGGTTCGCCAACAACCCCTCCTGACCATTCTGGAGGTCGAGCAGCGCGTTGATACGGCGCAAGGCGGCATCGCGTGGCAAAGCGTTGGGCCGCAGTGCCGGATGCATTGTTTCCCAATGCTGATCGAAGGTCTGCGCAATAAGGGCCAGCCCCTGCGCGAGCCCGGCCAGTCCTTCTTCATTGGCCAGCGCGCGCGTGACGACGACGAGCAGGCGCAGGTCCCGGCCATGCGCACGCAATTCCTCCGCCTTGGCGAGCACCGCGGGCCAGTCGACCGGAATGGTGCTTTGCGAGGCGGGTTTGTTCTGGCCGTCGTGGACGACCTTGATCTCGGGTTCCGTCAGGCGCTCCAGCTCATGAAAAGCCGGGTCGTTGCGCAAATCCTCCCCTGACGGATTTTCACCGTCGAGCGGAGCAAGCCAGAGTGCGACATCAATCACACCAACCCCCAGCGATCGGCCCTCAAACCGTACGTGACCCTACGGTATCACACGGTTGCACTTTACCACAATTCAAGCACTGCTCAAAAAATTAACGAAAGCTGACCAAGCCGCGTCTTGGGTGCTGGAACCCTTGACCAGATTGCTGACCCTGTATGTGAAATGCATTACACCGAGGCGGACAATTGCGTGGTTGTTTGCATCTGATGGCGCGGCACTCTCCACAAGTGGAAGGGGCGCTGTTCATCACGCTTTGTCAAGTGACGGCTTATGTGGCAGGTTATCGACTGGCAGATTGCAGGAGCACGTTCGATGGAACAGCGCCGGTCATCGCAGACCTTCAAACGCAAGGAACTGGTCGGCAAGCTCAATCCTGTCGGTGTGCGCGCCTTCAAGGCTGCGGCCGACACCGCCAAACTGCGCGGCAATCCTTACGTCGAGCTCGTCCACTTCATCGAGCAACTGGTACTTTCCGACCGTTCGGATATGCAAATGATAATCGCCGATGCGGGCCTTGATGCGAGCCGGCTCACGGCCGATATGACCCGCGCCGTCGACAAGCTGCCTTACGGCGCAACGTCGATCGAGGAATTTTCCGACCATATCTTCCATGCCATCCAGGAAGCCTGGAACCTAGCCACGCTGGAGTTCAGCGTCGAGGAAGTCCGCAGCGCCCACATTCTCCTTGCCTGCCTGAAGACGCCGGTCCTGGAAGGCCTGCTGTCGAAGATCAGCGGCGAGTTTGACAAGATCGACGCCGCCGCGGTCATCGCACGGTTCGCCGTTGTCATGGAGGGCTCGCTCGAAGCCGGCGCCTCGACCACGGTCTCCACCGCAGAGGCGCCGCGGCGGCCTCCGGGTGGGGATTCGGCGCTGGCGAAATACGCCACCGACCTGACCCAGCGCGCCCGCGACGGTAAGATAGATCCGGTTGTCGGCCGCGATCCAGAGATCAGGCAGATCGTCGATATCCTGATGCGACGCCGGCAAAACAACCCGATCTTGACCGGTGAGGCCGGGGTCGGCAAGACCGCGGTCGTCGAGGGCTTTGCCTTGCGTATCGCTGCGGACGACGTGCCGCCGACACTGCAAGGGGTCAGTGTGCGCATGCTCGATGTCGGATTGATGCAGGCGGGTGCAAGCGTAAAGGGGGAGTTCGAAAAGCGGCTGAAGGCAGTCATCGATGAGGTGCAGTCTTCCGAAACGCCGGTCATCCTGTTCATCGATGAGGCTCACACCTTGATTGGCGCTGGCGGCGCGGCTGGAACAGGCGACGCGGCCAATCTGCTGAAGCCGGCGCTGGCGCGCGGCGAACTGCGCACGATCGCGGCAACGACCTGGGCCGAGTACAAGCAGCATATCGAGAAGGATCCGGCGCTGACCCGCCGTTTCCAGGTAGTCAAGATCGACGAGCCGTCCGAGGCGGTGGCCGTTCTCATGTTGCGCGGTATCGCCGGCGTTCTTGAACAGCACCACAAGGTGCAGATATTGGATGAGGCGATCGAGGCGGCGGTTGGTCTCTCGCATCGCTATATCCCGGCGCGGCAACTGCCTGACAAGGCGGTGAGCCTTCTCGACACCGCTTGCGCCCGTGTCGCCATATCGCAGCACGCCACGCCGGCGGAGGTCGAGGACATCATGCGCCGACGCCAGGCGCTGGAGGTCGAGCGCGGCATCATCGGTCGCGAGGCCGCGATCGGCATCGAGGTGAGCGACCGGCAGGCACGGGTCGACACCGGGTTAGCCGAAACCGAAGTCATGCTCGCCGCCGCACAGGAGCGTTGGGACGGGGAAAAGGCACTCGTTGCCGAAATACTCGAACTGCGCGCCAGGCTGCGTGGCGAAGGTGTGCCGCTCGATGCGGTGGAGACGCCGGAGACCAATAGGGAAACAGCAGGCACGGACTCGGTTGAGACTCCGCTGCCCAAGGTCGAAACGCCCAAGACCAAAACGGCCAAAATCAATGTGGAGGCACCGGCGGCTGCCAATGCCCCTCCACCCGATCCGGCCGCCGATCTCACCCGGTTGCGCGAACTGATGGTCGAACTGGCCGAGGCGCAAGGCGAGACGCCGCTGATCCTGCCGTCGGTCGACCGCAACGCCGTGGCGGCGGTCGTTCAGGACTGGACCGGCATCCCGACGGGGCGGATGCTGTCGAGCCAGACCGAAAAAGCGCTGCGGCTGGCCAGCACTCTGTCCGAACGCGTGGTCGGCCAGGATCACGCCATGGAGATGATTGCCAAGCGTGTGCAGACCAGCCGCGCCGGGCTCGGCGCGCCGGAGAAGCCGGTGGGCGTGTTCCTGCTCTGCGGCCCCTCGGGCGTTGGCAAGACCGAAACCGCATTGGCCTTGGCCGAGACGCTCTACGGCGGCGAGCAGAACCTGATCTCGATCAACATGTCCGAGTTCCAGGAGGCGCACACGGTCTCTACCTTGAAGGGGGCGCCGCCCGGATATGTCGGCTACGGCAAGGGCGGCATCCTGACCGAGGCGGTCCGCCGCAAACCCTATTCGGTGATCCTGCTCGACGAGGTCGAGAAGGCGCATCCTGACGTGCACGAAATCTTCTTCCAGGTCTTCGACAAGGGGATGATGGACGACAGCGAGGGCCGGCGCATCGATTTCAAGAACACGCTGATCCTGCTCACCTCGAATGTCGGCTCCGAAGTCATCATGGATCGGACCAGGAATGGCACGCTGCGGGCAGGGCTCGACGATCTGGACACCGCGCTGCGCAGCCCGTTGCTGAAGGTCTTCCCTGCGGCCTTTCTTGGCCGGGTGGTGACCATTCCTTACTATCCGCTTTCGGGTTCGATGATCGAAGCGATCACCCGTCACCAGTTTGCCAAGATCGCTCGCCGGCTGCGTGCGACCAACGACGCAGAATTGGTGATCGGCGATGGCGTCATGGACCTAGTCAAGGCCCGCTGCACCGAGATCGAATCCGGCGGGCGGATGATCGATGCCATCCTGACAAACACGCTGCTGCCGGAATTGAGCCGCGGCGTGCTGAACCGCTCGCTCGAGGGCGAAAGGATGACAAGGGTAACCGTCGGCGCCTCCAAGGAGGGCTTCACCTATTCCTTCGAGTAAGGAAAGTTGATGACGGTTTGCTTCGGCTTCTTCGTGCATAGGCAAGCTGAGCCGACTAGCCTGGGAGCGGCCGGTGGCGGTGAATTCGTATGACGCAATCGGTTAGAAGAATGACGGTATTCTTTTACCTGCCACGACACCGGATCTGCGAGTGGCTTTAGTCAAACACGCTGCGGCCGCTGTGGGCGAAGGCATCCAAGGGTCGCGGAGAAGGTGCTACAGATTGTGATACCTATTGTGATACAAATCGGACGTTGGAGCAGAAAAAACATAATAAAAACAATAGCTTGATCCGGGGATAGGTCCCAGCCAAGGGTACCATAAATAGTCAGGTCATTTCAAAGACTTAAAGATTTCTGGCTTAGCCAAGCTGGCTTGAGTGTCAGTGCATTCTGTGGACGTGTACCATAGGGAGCTCGTCGAGCTATGCCTATGACGGTCGAACCTGCGACGTCGGCCGTCGTTTCGCTTGAGATCTTTGCGCAGCCAAAAATGCCGGCGTCCACAGGAGGCTAACGCTTGCGGAAACCGCAGGCCTGAGGCCGAGCGGCTATGGCCGGCAGGCCAAGTACCTTCTCGCCGGGAGCGGAATTGCTGGCCCGGTGGTGAGCGGATCTGGTTCTGACGCAAAAGCTGCGTTGCCCGCGGCCGGTGCCCCAATCCCTTTCTTGGCCAAGACGGATACTCCAGCGTTCAGCGGGCGTTGCGGCTCCATGCATACCGCCTCGTTTTCAGCAGCCCTGCATGAGGCGATCTCGAATCATCTCTGCAATCGGGATCGCCGAGGAGGCGGCGGGTGAAGGGGCGTTACAGACGTGCAGCATGCGGTCCGTTTGTGCGAACAGGAAATCATGGATGAGGGCACTGTCTTTGCGCACGGCTTGCGCGCGGATGCCTGCTTCGTGCGGGAGCAGGTCGGCGAGGCCGAGGCTCGGACAGTATTTCCGGCCAACAGCATCAGGCTGCAGCCGGGATATGTCTCAACCAGCCGCATGGCCGTCGCCAGGCCGACGATGCCGCCGCCGATAACGCAATAGTGGGGCACGCTTGCACAGTCGCCAGCCTTTGGCCGGCAGTTTCAAAACTCATTGTCCAGAGGGGCTTCCAGACCCGCGATCTGTCGCCGTCCTTGTCGGCAAGCAGTAGCTGACGATCAATCTCCTCGCGTGGTATCGACATTTCACGGCGGCCAGATATCGCTGCCCAGATCTCGCTGCCAGCGTGGACCGGATGTCGCCGCAGCATACCAAGAAGGACGGTGCTCTTTGACAATCTTCCCCTTCACCGAAGCCACCCCGATCCAGTTCCAGCAGCCCCTGCCGAAGACTTCGGACGTCGTGATCATCGGCGGCGGGGTCATTGGCGTGAGCACGGCACTGTTCCTGGCGCGACGGAACGTCTCGGTGACGCTGCTGGAAAAGGGCCGCATCGCCGCCGAGCAATCCTCGCGCAATTGGGGCTGGATCCGGCAGCAGGGCCGCGATGCCGACGAACTGCCGATCGTCATCGAAGCGCAGCGCCTCTGGCGGCAACTGGCGCAGGAATGTGGCGAGGACATAGGACTGAAGCAGACGGGCGTTACCTATCTTGCGCGGACAGACAAGGAGATGGCCGGTTTCGCGAAGTTTCTCGAGATTGCCCAGGCTCATGGCGTCGACACGCGTCTCCTCGACCAAGGTGAGTTGGCAAGCCTGATCCCGGCCATGTCGCGACCGTTCAAAGGCGCAATGATCACCCCATCGGACATGCGGGCGGAACCTTGGGTCGCGGTGCCCGCGCTTGCTCGCCTGGCGGCCCGCGAAGGTGTGACGATCATCGAGAATTGCGCGGCACGTATGCTCGACATCTCCGTGGGACGCATCAGTGGCGTCTGGACCGAGAAAGGGCACATCGCGACCTCGAGCGTCGTCGTCGCCAGCGGCGCGTGGACGTCGCTCTTTCTGCGCGCCCACGGCATCTCGATTCCGCAGCTCAGCGTCAGGGCGACCGTCGCCGCGACAGCCCCGATGCCGGAGATCCACGCCGGTGCCGCCGCGGACGAACGCATCGCTTTCCGGCGCAGGCAGGATGGCGGGTATACGCTCGCATCGGGAGGCAGCAGCCAACTCTACATAGGGCCGGACGCATTTCGCCATGCGGGCAAATATTTCAGCGCCCTGATGGCCAATCCCTTCGGCACGCGCTACCTGCCGGCCGCGCCGCGAGGATACCCGGATGGCTGGTCGACGCCGCGCAGATGGAACGCGGATGAAGAAAGCCCTTTCGAACGGATGCGGGTCCTCAATCCCGCTCCCGAGACGTCGGCGCTCCGCGCCATCGACCGCGGGTTCAGGGAGCTTTTCCCTCAGTTCACGACTGTACCGCTCAAGGCGAGCTGGGCGGGCATGATCGATGCGATGCCTGATGTCGTGCCCATCGTCGATCGCGCCGCTGCGATCCCGGGTCTCGTTATAGCGACCGGGATGAGCGGCCACGGCTTCGGCATAGGACCCGGAATGGGCCGCATCCTGTCCGATTTGATCCAGGGCAACGAGACCGGGCACAATCTCCACAGGTTCCGTCAATCCCGTTTCAGCGACGGCAGCCCGATACGATTGGGACCATCGCTGTAAGCGTTCCTGCCGCCCGCCAGCCCATCCGCTCTGGCCTTGAAGTGCCGGACGAGGATCTCAGGTGCCGCATGCCCGGGCGTAGGCCTCGATGCTCCGCCGGACGTGACCGATCGCGATATCCTCGACGTCGCAGGCGCGGCCAGCCCATGTGACTGCAGAAGGCAGGTGCTGGAGAAACAGCGTCACCGGCACCTTGCGGCCGTTCAACGTATCGAAGAGACGGTTACAGGCGGCACGGGCTTGCGGGATCGCCCAATAATATCGGATGCGATCGGAATAGGAGTAGTGGCGCAGCGTCCGCTTGTCGGCATCGCTTCCATGATAGTGGCTTGCCCAATTCTTGGGGGTGCCTTGCATCAGCTCTTCCATTGCGTGGTAAAGCGGCCGCTCGCCATAGTCAGGCACCAGGTCGGAAGCGATCAGGTCGAGCGCGTACAGCGCCTCGCGCAGCTTGAAGGTCAGCTCGGGTCCGACCTTGAGGACGGCGAAGCCGTCCTCGACGAGTTCACGCAACGGCCTCTCACCCTGATAGTCCGTCGAATGGGCTTCGAAAATGAGCGACGGCAATCTGTCGAGGGTTGCCGCCAGGTCGCGGGCCTTTGCCCGATCGTAGAAAATCACATTCTGGTTGCCGAACTCCACGCCCGGCTGCACCACAAGCCCGATGACGCGGGAAAATGCGCTTTCAAGCCCGGCTGTGTGGAATGCTTGAGCGTGAATGGCATGTGTCTGGCGAGCGGCCTCCGGACTGGTCGGGGTGATCGCATCCAATGTGTGATCGGCGCCACCGGGCGGCGGCACCTCCGTCCCGATGATGTAGACCGGGCTTGCCCCGCCGCTCTGCGCTGCCGCCTGCTCCGCGACGCCCGCCAGCCTGGCCGCGCGCCCGGCCACCGTGTGGTCGTCTAGCGTCGCCGGTTCACCCGCGCAGCCCATCGAAGCATCGAGGTGGATCTTGCGGAAGCCGGCGCGGACATAGGCATCGACCATCGTCCCGGCCTGCGCCATCGCCTCCTCGGCGGGCCGGTCTTTCCAGGGATTAGGGCCGAGATGATCCCCGCCAAGCACGATCAGCTCTTCCGGGCACCGCTCGGCTGCCGCGAGCGCTTCCACCATCGCCGCGAAATCGGCCGGCGTCATGCCCGTATAACCGCCCAGATGATTGACCTGATTGCACGTCGCCTCGATCAGCACGGTGGTGCCGGTTTCCCGGCCGTGGCGTAGTGCGGCTTTAAGCACCAGCGGGTGCGCCGAGCACACCGAGGTCACCCCGATTTTCTTCCCGTCCCTGTGCAGGGCCGGCAAATCTTCGATCGCCACACGCATCAATTTCTTCTCGCCGTTCTTGCCATGAAATCTTCCAGCTCGGCCGGCGTGCCGGCTCCCTCCATGGGACCGTGGCGTGTGACGTTGCGCGCCCCTGCCGCGTTGGCGAATTCGAGCGCCGTCTGCAGCGCCATGCCCAGCCGCCGGCATGCGACATAGGCTCCCCCGAAACAGTCGCCGGCCCCGGTGGGGTCCGTTTCCTCGACGATCAGGCCGGGGCAATCGGCGCGGGCTCCGGTGCTTTGACGGGCTGACGCGCCATGTTCGCCGCGCTTCACGGCGATCTCCTTGACCCCTCGTCTGAACAGCGCCTCGATCGCGCGTTCCTCGCCGTCCGTGCCGGCGGCCAGGAACAATTCATTGCCCGACGGCAGCAGCAGGTCCGCTTCGTCCACCAGACCGGCGAATTTCTCCTCGGTCTGGCCGTGCGCCAGCAATTCCTTGCGCAGGTTCGGATCGAGCGACATCGTGCCGCCGCGTGCCTTGATCAGCGGGATCGCGCGTTCGGTGATCGCCCAGGCTGCGGGACTTGCGAACACCGTTCCCATGACATGGATATGCCCGCAACGCGCGATCAGCGCCTCGACCTGCGGGGTCCATTCCAATCGAGCGGCGGCGGATTTGGCGATGTTGTAGACGAAATCGCGGCTTCCGTCCGTGCGGTAGCGAACAAAGGCGCTGCCCGTCGGATAATCCGGGGAAACAGCGATGGCGGAAGTGTCTACGCCGTCCCGCTTCAGGCGCTCCACGTTGACGACGCCGAAATCGTCGTCGCCGACCACGCCCACCATTGCGGCCGCTCCGCCCATACGTGCGCATTGATCGATGAAGATGGCGGGCGCGCCGCTCGGAAAGGGGCCAATGAGGTCGATAGGTTCCCGGAAGCCGGTGCCTGTCTGCCTCGCGACGATCTCTACCAGGATTTCTCCAATCGTCACGGTTGGCCCGAGCGAGTCCGCTGCAAGTGTTTGGGGGAGGTCGTTCATCAAGCGTCCATCCTGGTGTGGTGTCGTTTGCGGTTTCACGACGCCGAGGCGCAAGGGGGATTCCTACCGGTCGATGTGAATCGATCAGTTGCCATCACGCTACGATCCTGAATGCATGGTCAAGCGCACACCTGGAAGGTAACGACGCGCAAACCCTCAGCCTGGAAACAGATCCAGGATCGACGACAGACGGTTGGTGCTGAGATCGACGTCGCCGAGCAGGCCGCCGCTGGGGAGATAGCCAACCACGAACAGACCGGCGGCTCGTGCTGCCTTAGTGCCGGTGCGGCTGTCTTCCACGGCCACCACCGACCCTGGAGCTACGGCGAGCTGCCGGCAGGCCTCGCGATAGGGCGTGGGGTCGGGCTTGCCGGCCGACACGTCGTCGAGGCTGATTGTGAGACTCATATGATCGAGCACGCCGAGCGCATCGAGATTGGCATTGACGACTTGCCGGCCGGAATTCGAGACGCAGACCTGCGGGACGCCGCGGTCAGCCAGGGTCCGAATCGTCTCGACCGCCTCGGGGATTGGGACGGCGTTCGCCCGGTTCGCGACGTAGTGGGCATTGATAGCGGCGAGCCACTCCGCCTGGTCGAGCCCGACTGGGAGACGCGGACGCAGCATTGTCCAGACGTCGCCCATATGGATGCCGCGAAAGGCTTGGTCGGGCAGGTCGTCAAGATCGACGTTCCAGTTGCGGCAGCCGGCGAGGAGGGATTGATGATGCAACGGCTCGCTGTCGATCAGCGTTCCGTCGATGTCCCAGGCGACGGCACGATACATCACGATGACGATCCCGCTCTGGTCGCGCCAGGAGCCGACAGGCGCGCATAAAGATCGCGATAGCGGCGATAGCCGTCGCGGTAGATGTCAGCCTTGCGCGGGTCGGGATCGAGCCGGTCGGCGAAGCTGACGAAACCGGAAACGCCCGACCAGTCGTCGGTCAGGCCGACGCCGATCGCCGCCGTCCAGGCAGCGCCGATGCAAGAGCCGGGGTGCCCGGTCAGTCGTTGGACCGGCTTTTGCAGGACATCCGCGACAATCTGCATCCAGACCTTGCTGCTCGAGCCGCCGTCGGAGGCGAGATAGCGCTCGGTCCGGTGACCCATGTCGTTGAGCACCTCGATATGATGCGCGATGGCAAAGGCATAGGCCTCGAGCAAAGCGCGCCAGACATGGCCGATATCGTGCGACAGCGTCAGCCCATCGATCACGCCACGAGCCGCTGGATCATGGATCGGCGTCTTCTCACCGAGGAAGTAGGGCAGGATGGTGAGGCCATCGGCACCGGCGGGACGCTCTGCCGCCAGCGCATCGAGCCGCTGGTGTACCGAAATACCCTCGGCCTGTGCCGTGGCCATCTCGCCGCCGGCGAAATTGCGTACGAACCAGTTGAGGCCCGAGCCGCCGGTCGACATGCAGCCATTGGGCATGAACAGGCCCGGCACCAGGTGGTAATCGAGATACATGCGCGGATCGGGCTTGATCTGATCGGTGGCGATCAGGATATCGACCGAGCCGCCGAATTTCAGGAGGACATCGCCTGCTTTGGCAACTCCGGCGCCGAGCGCGGAGGCGATCATGTCGGCCGCACCACCGACGACAGGTGTTCCCGCCATCAGGCCGGTCTCATCCGCGGCCTTCGCCGAGACGGAACCGAGGATCTCATGCGAGGCGATCTTTCGTGGCACGGCCGAGCGCGGTATGTGCGCGAGCGCCACCAGATCGTCGTCGATCCGGTGCGTCGAAACGTCGACGAAGCCGGCCTCCAGCGCCCAGTTCTGCTCGACCGCACGTTCGCCGGTGAGGCGCCAGTTGATATAGTCATAGGAGCCGAAAACGGTGGCGATGCGGCTGAACACCTCCGGTTCGTGACGCTCTATCCAGCGCAGCTTAGCGGTGACGAGTTGTTGGTTGATGCCGTTGCCGGCCTTGGCGATGAAAGCCGTCTCATCGCATTCGGTCCGCAGTTCGGCCACTTCGGCGCCACAGCGGCCGTCGCTCTGCTGGATGCTCGGCCGCAGCACTTCGCCCTGGTCGTCCAGGAGAACCACCGCCGGCAGCATGCCGGTGGTGCCGACCGCCACGATCTCCTCGGCCTTGATGCCGCTGGTCCTGAGCAACTCCTGCACGATGTCGCGGACATTGATCCACCATTGCGCGGGGTCTTCCTCAGCCCAGCCCGCGTGCTCTGAATGTAGCGTGACGGGGCGCGAGGCGAGGCCCAGCACCTGATCGGGAAGCCGGATCAGAATGCCGATCGTCGAGGTGGTGCCGATATCGAGCCCTAGAACGAACGCCATGTCGAATCCATTGAAATGCCGGGAAGGGCAGGCGGGCGAACCTGTCTGCCTCGTTGTGTCCCACTGCTCGATACCAGTCGATCATTCCGGACGCCGGCCCGCAACGATCGATATGATCACCGCGAGCCGGCGGTGGCCGGCATCGCCGTGGAAGCCGTCCTCAGCGCAAGGTGGCGACAACGTCCATGAAGCGCTTGACCCGATCGCCGTCGACGGCGTTCCAGGTATTGCCATCGATCTTGAAATGGGTGCCGATCACGACGCCGCTCGCCAGCGAAAGGACATCGCGGACATTGTCGATGTTCACGCCGGTGTTGGCGAAGACCGGCACGTCCTTGATCGTCTCGCAGACGCTGCGCAGGTGGGACTGGTCGGCCGGCTGGCCAGTGATCGGACCGGAAACGAGGATGGCGTCGGCCATCGACGAGAACACCGCGCTCTTGGCGCGCAATTCAATAGGACGCTGGTCGAGCGAGTGTGCGAACTCTGCATTGATGTTGAAGAGAAGCTTCATGTCGTCGCGGCCAAGATTGTGCCGCAGGCGCGAGGCGGCGGCGCAATCGGGCTCCCACAAGCCCATGTCGGAAGCGAACAGGCCGGTGAAGATCTCGCGCACGAAACGGGCTCCGGTGGCAGCCCCGATCGCGACGCTGGCGGTCGGATCCCAGAGATAATTGACGCCAAACGGCACTTTCAGTTCGGGCTTCACCGCCTGGACGATCGCAGTCATGGCGGCAATGCCTTCGGGCGGCGCCTTGAAGACATAGGGGCGGTCGTTCTCGTTGCCGAACATGATGGCATCGACGCCGCCGCTCTGCAGCTTGCGAATGTCGGAGAGCACGCCATCGATCAGCTTGTCGAGGCCGCCATCGGCATCATAGAGGGGCGTTCCCGGCAGGGCACCGATGTGGGCCATCGAGATGACAGCCTTCTTCTTGTCGCCGAAAAATTCAAATACCATCGAGTCGTCTCCTTGGGGATAAAGTGAGAATGTTGCGCCTCAGTCGCGCGTCAGTGGCGGCGCGATGCGCAGGTCGACCTTGGCCGCGGCGAGCGCCGCGGCGATCTTGGCCGGCGGCTCGGCATCGGTGATGAGGATATCGATGTCCGATAGTGGCGCTATCCGCACCAGCGACATGCGCAGGAATTTGGCGGAATCGCAGAGCACGATCTTGGTGCCTGAGCGTCTCAGATAGGCGCGCTTCATATCGGTATCATCGAAGGAATAGTCGAAAAGGCCGTCCGCCGTGATGCCGGAGACGCCGATCACGGCGACGTCGAACCACAGCGCCTCGAACTGGGCGATGGCCGCGGGTCCGCCGGTCGACATCTCGTCGGCTCGTACGCGGCCGCCGGCAACATAGACTTCGGGCATACCGCCGTTCAGCGCCGCCGCGATCCTGAGGCTGTTGGTGAACACCTTGGCGTGCGGAAGGTCCTTGAGGTGCTCGGCCATCAGATAGGTGGTGGTGCCGACATCCAATGCGATCGTGCGGTATCCCGAAACCAAGGCGGCCGCGGCGGCGGCAATCGCGGCCTTCGGGTCACGGCGCTGGCGCAAGCGCGAATCGAAACTCGGCTCCTCACTGTCCATGGCGACCAGCGGCGGGTTATCGGCCTCGATCGCGCCGCCATGGATTCGCACCAGCCTACCCTCGCGTTCCAGTTCGACGAGATCGCGGCGGATCGTCATGTCGGAAACGGCGAGTTCGGCCGCTGCCGCGGCGACGGTGAGCGACCCCGTCCGGCGCAGGAAAGCGAGGATGCGGGCTTGTCGATCGTGCGCGAGAAGGCGCTGACGATCGGCATCGCGCGGTGCGCCATGCGTGGATGTCTCAGGAGGGGCGGTGTCGTCTGCCATCGATGTATCCGGTGGGTAAGCCGCTGACGAAGCGGTCTGCAGTTTTGACTCTATCGCATGATCAAACATTTTCAAACAAAAATATGTTTGCAGTGTTCGAATTTATTGGTATGCATCTCCATATCAACAGAACGCATTCCGTCACAAAGCAGAGAGAATACGACCATGCCGGCTGTCTCCGTCATTCCTCCAGTGCTTGCCGAACTCGCGGGCAAGCGTGCCTTCGTGACGGGCGGCGGCGCGGGGATCGGTCGCGCGATCGCGACCGCCCTGACGCGGCAGGGTGTCGCCGTGGCGATCGGCGATCTGGATCCCGACGCGGCGCGCAAAGCCGCCGAGGAGATTGGCGGCGGTGCCGCCGCCGTCACGGTCGATGTTCGCCGCCGCGATTCCGTCGAGGCGGCCTTTGCCACTGTGCTGGAAGCGCTAGGCGGCTGCGACATCCTGATCGCCAATGCCGGCGTGTCCACCATGCAGCATGCGCTGGACCTGACCGACGAGGAGTGGGACTTCAACTTCTCCGTCAATGCACGTGGTGTATTCCTGGCAAATCAGATCGCTGGACGGCATTTTGTCAAGCAGGGCACGGGCTGTATCGTCAACACCGCCTCGCTTGCGGCGAAGGTCGGTGCGCCGCTCCTAGCGCATTATTCGGCGTCCAAGTTCGCCGTGCTCGGCTGGACGCAGGCCTTTGCCCGCGAGCTCGCGCCCAAAGGGATACGCGTCAATGCCGTCTGCCCGGGGTTCGTCAAGACCGGCATGCAATCGCGAGAAGTCGAGTGGGAGGCGCATCTGCGGCAAGTCACGCCCGAACGGGTGGTCGCCGACTATATCGCGCAGACGCCGCTCGGCCGGCTCGAGTTGCCGGAGGATGTCGCCGACGTCGTCGTCTTCCTCTGTTCGGATCAAGCCCGCTTCATGACTGGCCAGGGGGTCAACGTGACCGGCGGCGTCTACATGACCTGACGGCTTTTGGCGGCTGTAACCGGATCCTGATGCTGGCACGCGCCATCCAAAAAAGTGAACACATATGATCAGAAGGCAGGCTTTCAATGTTATATTTTGTTCTCTAAGATGACCGTTCGCTCGACTCCGGCCTTCGGCGTTCAGCCGGGTCAGACGGGTTCATGAGGAAAGTCTATGGCGTCTATCGAGCTCGATCGCGTTTCCAAGCTCTACGGCAATGGCAATTACGGGGTGCATGAGGTCGATCTCACCATTCCTGACGGTGAATTCGTGATCTTTCTCGGCCCGTCGGGATGCGGCAAGTCGACGACGCTGCGGATGATTGCCGGCCTGGAGAGTATCTCTTCCGGCGATCTCCGCATCGGTGGCAAGAGCGTCGCCAATGTCGCGCCGCGCGACCGCAACGTCGCGGTGGTTTTCCAGAGCTACGCGCTCTATCCGCATATGTCGGTGCGGCAGAATATGGCCTTCGGGCTGAAGATGCGCGGCACCGACGCAGCGGTCATCGATGCCAAGATTGCGGACGCCGCTAACCTGCTCGGGCTGCAGAATCTTCTCGGCCGCAAGCCGGCAGCGCTTTCGGGCGGCCAGCGGCAGCGTGTCGCGCTCGGTCGGGCGATCGTTCGCGAACCGGCGGCCTTCCTGCTTGACGAGCCGCTGTCCAACCTCGATGCGCAGCTGCGTGCAGAGATGCGGCTCGAACTCGTCAAGCTGCACCGGCGCCTTGGCCGCACCATCGTCCATGTCACGCATGACCAGGTCGAGGCCATGACCATGGGCGATCGCATATGCATCATGCGCGATGGTCGCCTGGTCCAGGCCGGCCGGCCGCTTGAAGTCTATGCCGACCCGGTCAACACCTTCGTCGCGCGCTTCCTGGCGACGCCGCCGATGAACCTCATTCCGGCCACGCTTCAGCCCGCACCTGGCGAAGGGCTCTCCGTCGTGACCGACAGTGGTGCCGTGCTTACCGTCCCCGCCCGCCACCGCAACGCCTATGGCGAGCGTGTCGGGCGCCGCGTCATTCTGGGCGTTCGAGCCGAAGATTTCCACGAACGCGCCGACAAGCCGGACTGGCAGAAGATTGCCGTACGGGTCGTGGCCGTCGAGGCTCTCGGCGCCGAGAACGTCCTGATCGGCCAGATCGCGGGTCAGGCCACCGGCAAGGATCATGCCCACCCCGCCGGAGACGACAAGCCGTTGGAGATCGCCGCCCGCCTGAGCCGTTATTTCACGGCGCCCGTCGGCTCGATCGTCGAGCTCTACATCGACCCGCTGCCAATGCACCTGTTTGATCCCGAGACCGAACTGGTCATCGCGCGGCCGAGCCTCATGGGGGCCACTCGATGATGGACAGAAACGAACGGCCTGCCTTTCGCCGCCGCTTCGGCCTGCATTTCGGGCTGATTGTCGTTTGCGCCATCGTGCTGCTGCCGCCGCTCTGGGTGCTGCGGACGAGCTTCGTGCCCGAGCAGCTATCCTACAGCAACGAGCTGATGCCGGCCTTTACGACGGACAATTATTCGGCGCTGCTGTCAGGTCGCTTCGGTCAGTCCTACCTCAACAGCCTGATCGTCGCGCTCGGCTCGGTTCTGCTCGCTTTGCCTTTCGCCGCCACCACCGGCTATGCCTTCGCCCGCTTCCGTACGGGCGGTCGTTGGGCGCGCTTTGCCGTTCTGGCGACGCAAATGCTGCCGCCCGTGGCGCTGGTGCTGCCGACCTTCACGCTGTTCCGAAGCCTGGAGCTCAGCAATTCGCTGACCGGGCTGATCATCGTTTATGCCGCGCTCAACCTGCCTTTCCTGACCTGGATCCTGATGGGCTTCTTCGAAGGCATTCCAGTCGATCTGGAGTGGGCGGCGATGACCGACGGCGCGACCGCCTGGGGCGCCTTCTGGCGCATTGTGCTGCCGGTGTCGATGCCCGGTATCGCGGCCGCCGGCGTGCTCGGTTTCATCCTGGCGTGGAATGAGTTTTTGTTTGCCCTGGTTTTGAGCGGGCCGAAGACGGCGACCATACCGGTTGCGCTCGCCGCGTTGCAGACCTCGAACGGCGTCCAGATCGCCAAGGTTTCTGCCGGCGTCGTGCTTGCCATCCTGCCGCTGGTCGTGGCTTCCCGCTTCATCCAGCGTTTCATCGTCCAGGGCTTGACGTTCGGCAGCGTGAAATAGGCCGGCCGCTCCGAGAGCCGACATGGCTCGCTAGCCGGTTAGGAAATCGTGGCGGGATCACCGCCGCGTCCAGAGGGAAAGAGGAGTAGAGAGTTATGACTTGGAACAAGCAGACCTTGATCAAAATGCTGATGACGGCCGTGAGCGGGGCAGCTGTTGTCAGCGCATCGCTTCCGGCCAGGGCGGCTGAGCCCATCACCTTGCACGCCTTGATGGAGGACGTGCCGGAAACCAAGATCATCGAAGCGCTGTTGCCCGAATTCGAGAAGCAGACCGGCATCAAGGTCGAGTTCGAGAAGATCGGCTATCCCGACATGCACGACAAGCTGGTGTCCCAGCTGACCGCGGCGCAGAGCTACTACAATGTGCTCGAGGTCGACTTCCTGTGGGCCGGCGAATTTCCGGCCGCCGGCTGGCTCGCCGACCTGAAACCCTTCGTCGAGAAATCCAAATACGACCTGAGCCCCTTCATTCCCTCGACGCTTGACCTGCTCGGCCGGACCAAGGACCAGCTGTTCCTGGTGCCCATGTACAACTACTCGATGGGCCTCCTCTACCGGACGGACCTGATCGGCGACGAGAAGCTCAAGGCCGCCTACAAGACGGCAACCGGCAAGGAACTCGCTTTGCCGACGACCCTCGAAGATTATGTGGCGATTTCCAAATTCATGAAGGCCAATGCAGGCGTCGCCGGAGCCGCGATGCAGGGCCAGCGCGGCGATCCCAACAGCATGGAATTCTCCAACTACCTGTTCTCCGCCGGCGGCAGCTATCTCAATGCCGACGGCAAGGCGAGCCTCGACACGGCAGAGGCCAAGAAGGCGCTCGATCTCTATGTCGACAACATCCAGCACGGCGCCCAGCAGGGTGCCGTGTCGGCGACGCTCGATGACACCATGCGCCTGATGTGCAGCGGTTCGGCCTTCAGCATGGTCACCTATTGGTGGATGCTGCCGCAGATGGACGATGCCGTGAAGTGTCCGACGGTCGCCGGCAAGGTCGGCCTGTCAGTGATGCCGGGTGGCCATGGCGAAAGCGGCGGTTGGGGTTGGGGCATTCCCAAGAACACGACGCCGGAAGAGCAGGAAGCCGCTTGGACCTTCATCCAGTGGGTGCAGAGCAAGGATGTTTCGGTGAAGCGCGCGCTCGAGGGCCACGCGCCCGTGCGCAGCGATGTCTATACCGATGCGGCGGTGCTGGCGAAATATCCCTTCTACAAGACCGCCGAGGATGTGGTGGCGACCGGCAAGTCGTTCCCGATCTTCACCTATTCGGCGCAATACGAGGATCTGCTCGGTACCCAGCTCTCGCTGGCGGCTGGCGGCCAGGCGACATCGGACGCGGCGCTGAAGGCGGCTTCCGACGGCCTGCAGGGGCTCCTCGACAAATAGCGGTCCGGCTCGGCAAGGAGATCCGGCGCGGCGGTGTCAGCCGCGCCGGATCCTGCCCAGACCCCGGATCTTGACGAGATCAGCAATGCCACCCCGACCAAGGCTCGGCTACGATGCACAATGCGATCAAAAAAGGATGGGCTGCCCGTGGCCGCGAGTGGCGGACCGGCTGGGCCTTTGCCTTGCCCGGCCTGCTGCTGCTGGCGATCGTGATGGGCTTTCCGCTGGCCTATGCCTGCATCCTCTCGATCTCCTCGATGACCTTGATCAAGCCGCAGCTTCTGCCGCTTGTCGGGTTCAAGAATTTCGCCTCGATGATCGGCGATGAGCTGTTCTGGAACGCGCTCTGGCTCACCGTGCGCTATTCGGCGGTGACGGTTGTCGGCGAATTCGTGATCGGGCTTGGCATCGCCCTGATGCTCAACCGGACGGTCCGGATGAAGCCGGTCTATTTCGCGGTTCTGACCATTCCCATGGCGATGTCGCCGATCAGCGTCGCCTTGATCTGGCGCATGCTGCTCCAGCCCAATCTCGGCATCGCCAATCATCTGATGGAAACGTTCGGCCTGCCGCGCCTCGACTGGCTGGGCACGCCAGGCATGGCGCTCTGGACGATGGCGGCGATCGACATCTGGCAGCAAATGTCCTTCGTCGTGCTGATCCTCGCCGCGGGGCTCGCCGCTCTGCCGCGCGATCCCTATGAGGCAGCTGAAGTGGATGGCGCACGCGGCTGGCAGCAATTCTTCTACATCACGCTGCCGATGCTTCGGCCGGTCGCGGCGATCACCATCATCATCCAGCTGATCAACGAGTTCCGGACCTACGATCTGCCCTATGTCCTGACCAAGGGCGGGCCAGGCAACGCGACCGAAGTGCTGAGCTTCTTTGCCTATCGCCGTGCCTTTCTCGGCCTTTCGCTCAACGAAGGCGCGGCAGCCGCGTTCGTGCTGCTGCTGATCGTCCTTCTGCTCACCGTGATCTTCTTCGCCGTCCTCGAACGCTCGCAATCGGGAGAGGGCAGGAAGTAGGCTGTTAAGCCTTGAGCAATCTATGCGGTCTATCCTGGCTTGCAGATTGTCGAGGGAACATGAAACGCAAGCCGCTTCTGCTTTTCGCCTTTCCGTTTCTCATTCTGGCGCTCCTGGCAGGGGAGCGCATGGCGACCTTGTTGCTGGGCACCTATCCGGCCAGCCCCACCGCATGGTGGCTATGGCTTGAACTGCGCCCTCTGTCGACGGTGCTTTGGCAGCAGGTCGATGTCTGGCTGGGCGGCTCGATGGCTGTCGACGCCGTCATCCTTGCCGTGGCAGCGATCGTCTGCTGGGTGGCGTGCCATACCAAAAAGTCGGCATTCTCGTTCCTCGCCAACCACGTCGCCTTGATTTTCGCTGGCCTGATGATCGCCGTCGGCAGCCATTCGGAAACGGCGAGCACGATTGCCGAATTCACCTCGCCCAAGGGTCTTCCGTATTCGCTGGCCGTCGATTTCACCTTGAAGAACAGCCTGGTTCTGCTTTTGGGCATCGTGGCCTGTGCCTACTGCCACATCGCCTTCCTCACTGAGGCGCGGGAGCGGTCCGTCCGGTCCATCCGCATCCTGGCGCTGCAGCGCGATCTCTAGACCGTTCGCTACCTGTACCCTGCACGATCTGGGCTCTATGGCGTCTAGTTGATCCGGCGGTAATAGACCTTGCCGTCGGGCTGCTGGATGCGCTGGTAGTTGGAGCTTGGGGCAGGCGGCGAGGCCGACGCGATTCTCTTCCTGGGTGCGGGCGCTTCGATGACGCCGGGCTCGCTCGCGCTCTCGCCGTCGAGGGCTTCGGGCGCTTGCGCCAGCGTGCTGGTGGCGAATTCGGACGGTTCTTCCGCACCCGGCATGGCCTCGCCGCCGGCGACCGGTACATTCTGCCCCAGCCGGGCAATGCCGGCATCGATCTCGTTGAAGCTGCCTTGCAACTGGCTGTCCAGTTTCTCGAACCGGCTCTGAAAACCGTTGTTGACCGTGTCGAGCCGGGCCGCGATCCGCTGCTCGAACGCGCCGAGCTGCTCCAGCCGCGCTTCGACGAAACGCAGGTCGCTCATGCCCCGATAGAGATAGACCGCGGCCGCCATGTTGACCGCGGTGATCAGAAGCGCGCCACCGGCGACGATGACGGCGATCGTCTTTGCCTTGCTGGGTTTCCCAGTGGCAGCCGGTTCGCGCTGTTCCTGGTTTCCGATATCGATCGCCGGCATGTCCGGTTCGCTGATCATCGTCATTGGACCACCACCTTTGCGCCGACCGCGACGCGTTTGAAAAGATCGATCACATCCGTGTTGGTGAGACGAAAACAACCCGATGTCCCGTCGAAGCCGACACCCGATGGGTCGTTGGTGCCGTGTATGCGGTAGAGCGTGTCGCGCCCGTCCCGCGACAGGTAGAGCGCCCTTGCGCCGAGCGGGTTGTAGGGGCCGGCGGGCACCATTTTCGGCAGCTCCGGCTGGCGGGCCCGCATTTCCTGCGGCGGGCGCCACTCCGGCCATTCGGTCTTCGCCCCGACCTTGACGATTCCGGTCCAGCCGAACCCGTCGCGCCCGACGCTGATCTGGTAGCGCAGCGCCTGGCCCTGGCGGGTCACCAGGTAGAGCGCCTTCTCGTCCTTGCGGATGATGATCGTTCCCGGCTGCTCGGCGGTCGCGAAGGCAACCGCCTTGCGCAGGCTGGGTCCCATCGCCGGCAGCGGCGGCCGCTCCGAAAGTGCTGATCGCGCCTCGGCGAAGTCGTGCACGGACAGCGCCAGCGCCACGCCGAGCACGCAGGCGCCGGCGAGCTTTGGGACGATCCGATATCTATCGGGCAGCGTCATCGAGCCGCTCTTTGAACATCCGCTTCAGGTCCTTGTTGAAGCGCGCCCGCCCATCCACCTCCGATGGCGGAATGGCCCTGTTCAGCGCATCGGTCAGAAGCGCATTGTCCAGCGCCACCGACTTGATGTGCGGCGCCTTGAATATCTTTTCGAGCTCGCTGCGCGAAAAATGGTTCCCGAACCATTTGCGCTTGTGCTTGTTGGCAACCAGCGTGATCGAGACGGCATTGCCGCGCAGCTCGCGGATCTTCTTGTAGAGCCGCTTGCCTTGCCGCAGCGACGCGACATTGAGTTCGAAGACGATGAAGATCTCGTCGCTCGTCGACAGCACGGAATTGTGCCAGGGCGTTTCGAGATTGGGCAGGTCGATGACGATGTCGTCGAAGCGGTAGGCGACGAGGTCGAGCAGCCGGAAAACGAAATCGCTGCCATGCGGCTCGAATGGCAGTTGCGGCCGCTCGAATGCGTAGAGCGTGAGCCCGGACGGGCGCGACAGCTTGATGACATCCATCAACTCGACATCGAGCCGCTCCGGCTGGCCGATGATGCCGGCAAGGTCGAACTGGTTGAACAGATTGAGATAGGCGCCGCAATTGGCGCTCTGGAAATCGAGGTCGACGAGGCAGGTGGACGCCGCGCGCTCGGCCGATTTCGACGCCAGGAATTCGGCCGCCGACAGCGCCAGCGTCGTCGCGCCGGCGCCGCCGCTGGCACTGATGAAGGTGATGATCCGGCTCTTCGTTCCCTGGTTGCCGGTGTCGTGGAAGGTCACCGCATTGAGCAGCTCCTTGCCGTCGAGCGGCTTGTGCAGCCAGTCCGAGGCGTTCATGCGCACCAGAACGCGCGTCTGCTCCGAGGTCAGCTCGTCGGAAACCGCGATCAGCGGCACGCTGGCCCACAGCGCGCGCGCCTCGACGATGCCGGGCCTGCCGAGCAGCTCGCCATTGCCGAGATCGAGGATGACGATGCCCGGGCGCGTATCGGCGGGCGGCCCCTTGAGGAAGTCGCTCGTCTCGGAAACCCTGACGTCGTAGATCGCCAGCGCGTCGAGCCGCGTCGCCACATCGCGCTTGAAATTCGGATCCGACGAAAACAGCGCCACCTGCTTGCGCTTGGTCGGCGTAACCTTGGTGTTGATGGCATTCATGACGCGGTACTCTTCAGGTCTTCGCCCGTGACCGTGCTCAGCATGGAGGGCATGGTGAGATTGTTGAATCCAAGCAGACCGCCCAGGAAGAAGAACTCGAAGGTGATGGTCTTCAGGCTGACGGTGATTGTCGGCACTGGTCCTCCAAGGCGGGTCTGATAGCCCAGGCCCGTCGCGCTGTAGGTGACCACTATGTTGTCGCGGTGCAGGCGCGGAAAAAAATGGCACATGCCGGGCCGCGTGGTCGGTCGCTCTGCCGGGGTGATTGCCGGGCAGGTGTCGTCGTCGGTGTAGGCCGTGTCGCCGCGAAAGATGCGGCTGAAATTGACGGCATTGAAGGCGCCGCCATTGGTGCAACCTCCCGTGCCGGCGGTATATGTGCAGACGAACGGGCCATAGGCAGCCGCCACCACCGGCGCGCCCGGTGCCGAGATTGGCGCGGCTATCGCCAGCGCGGTTGCAACCGGATCAGAGATCGACGCCAGACGGGCGCCGAGCTGAACGGCTTTTGTCGCCGCGTTCCATTGATACAGCGCATAACCGAAATCGACGAAGCCCAGCACGAGCGTGAACAGTAGCGGCGTTACGATGGCCATCTCCACCATCGCCGCGCCGGCGTCTGATTTTGTGAAACGCTTGATCATGATCAGAACCGGATCAACCGCTCCTCGTGAAAGCCGTTGAGCGTGATCGGACCGATGCTGAGAAGCGACAGCATTCCGACGTCGCTGTAGTCCAGGGTGCCAGCGGCCCTGACGATGCAGACCTGTGCGGTGGTCGAGCGATACTGTGTGACGCCGGCGACAACGGCGTCATGACAGGAACCGGAGGCGGCGATGGTCACTGTAACATCCGCTTTCTGCCAGCCGCTGACGCGGGCGTTGCCGGTACCGGCGGCATTGCCGAACACCGCGATATTAGTAGCGACGTTGGCGCAGTCGATGGTCAATCCAGCATTGGTATACAACTGACTGTTGCAGCGCGCCGCAAAGCGGGCACCGTCTGAAAGTCCTGCCTCCATCAGCAGCTTTTCGTGGATCAGATTGCCGAATTCAAAGACACCCGCCGACAGGACCAGCATTAGTGGGGCGATCAGCGCCATCTCGACTAGCGCCGTCCCACTCCGATCGTGTCTAAATCTATGCAGCTGGCGGTAAAGCGATGCGATCATGGCCGTCACCGGTAAAGTTGGGCTTCGTCGCGAAGGAAATTGTCAAGCGTGCCCTGGCCGCCGCGCCCGGTTATGTCGACCAACTCCACCATGACCGACGCTCCGGTTGAGGCTCCTCCGACTGGCTCGGTGATAAAAAAGCTTGCAAATGCTTTGACGGGAAGATTTGTGCTGTTGCCGTTTAAATCATTTCCAGCCGCCTGTAGTGCACTACAGTCTAGGAGCGCGCCATATAGCAGTCGGCGATCAACAGTTGTAACCGGAGGCTGGCAAGAACTCGGCGGCGTTCCCACCTCGCCACCTGCCGAAGCTGTTCCGACCAGCCCCGCCGACGTCTCATATTTATAAACGTCGTAGCGGGTTGGCGTGTTCGTGGCCCATGAAGCGGGATAAGAAGCAGAACCGAAGTTGGTGCTCCAATAGGTGGAAAAGCTCCAGTTTCCATCGCCCATCCGACCGCCCATATACGGCGTTGTGACATCCCTTGGCAGGCCCATATTTGGGGTGCCGAACGTCAACTGGTTATATTGTGGGCACTGATTGCCGCCCCCATTGCCATTGCCATTGCCACCTCCTCCGGACGATGCGCCCTTTCGGACGTTGGCGGCGGGTCCATACTCAGGGCTGTTGAATTGGTTTCCGCTCGATCTGATGCCAAAGCGGACATTGAACGCATCCTGGACTGGTCCTGTATTCTGGCCAGTCTTGGTGCTTACGCCCTGCGCCGAATAGCATCCAATGGGCGTCGATGTGGCGATCGTCTGCGCAAGCGCTTGCGCCCCGTTACCAACACCCGCTGGCGGCTCCAGGAAGCCGAAATTACCCGGGCCGTACGCAGCGTTGTTTCCTACCGTACGCAGTTCGATAAGCCGGCGACGGATTGCCGGATCCGCCGCAGCCTGCTCGAGCGTAACGCCGCCTGCTGAGTTCGTCCCGTTCACCATCTCGTATGGGTTACACATGAAGACTGGGGTGTAGTTGCAAACACCGGAGGTGAAACCTGCGACGGCGACTGCATCGACATTGAAGCTGCCGCTTGCACCGGCTGTGACAAAAGAGGCTGGGAAGATCGCAGCAAAGCCGGTGGGAACGACCGTCACTTGGATAAACCGTGTCTGGGTCTCTCCTGTGGCTGGACTAGCATCGGCTAAATAATTAGCCTGATTGGCGGTTGTTATCCTGGTTCCGTCATTCGCGGGAATAGCTTTCAAGAAGCACCAGGAGATACTCCCGGCGCTATTGCACACCTGCGTGCCGCCCGGTTGACCGGAAGTCAGCCCAACCCGGCCTGCCGTCGAGAAGTTGCTCTCGTTGTCGACCAGCATGGCCATGGCACGCTCTGCCCGCGCCCAGGAACCGCTCGACCCGTCCAGTTCCGCTGCCGCCGCAAGTGCAAAGGCGTCTGCGCCCTTCTGCAGATCGTTATGGAGGTTGTTGACCCGGCTCATGTCGATTGCCAGCAGCGAAAAGCCGATGAGCGCCGGCAGCGTGATGCTGACGAGGATCAGCGCTATTCCCCTCTGGTCTTGCCAGAACGCGCGAATGGTTCGCAGCATGGCGTTACTCTTTGCTCCCCTGACGCCAGGTTTCCTCGTATTGCCCGGCGCGCTGAAACCGCATCCCTCTGTCCGATGTCCTAGTTCGTTGGTGTGCCGACATTGACCGTGATGGCCGGCGGCGGTGGCGGTGGCGGTGGAAATTTGTAGCGCTGGGCTACAGATGCCGCGCGTGCGCCGTCGCCTTCGATCTTCGTATTCCTGGAAGCCGGATTGAGCGGATCGACCGTTTGCAGCATCGAATTGAACTTCTGCGTGTCGCCGGCGGCCAGGGTCACCCTATCATAATGGTTCAGATAGTCCGCGGCGCAACCCGACAGCGCACCCGCGCATAGAATGAGGATCAAGGCGCTATTTTTTGACATAGAGCATCTTGTCCTTCGATTTGAAGTCGAGCATGTGGCCATAGGGGCCTGTAACGCCTTCGCCCAATTCATACTTGCGGACCATGTCCTTGGTCACTTCAAGCTGGCCGAGCACGAAGAATTCCGGGTCGTTGGCGGGGCGCGTCTTGTCGAACGGCGTGGCCAGTTGCTCGCCGGGCTTTACTGGTCGCACGATATGCGGCGTGACGATGATAACCAGTTCGGTTTCTTCCTTCTGGCTGCTCGAATTGCGGAATAGAGCACCAACGATCGGGACCTGGCCGAGCCATGGGACTTGGTTTTGGTTCTTGACGCTTTTGCTGGACAGAAGTCCGCCGACCGCGAAGCTCTGTCCGTCGCGCAACTCCACCACTGTTGCCAGTTTGCGATTGGTGAAGATCGGATCGCCGGCGGTGGTGAAGCCGGTCAGGTCGCTGACTTCCGGGGCAAGCTTGATGTGAATTTTGTCGTCGGCGAGCACGACGGGCGTGAACGTAAGATTGACGCCAAACTGTTTGTATTCGATGACGACCTCATCATCGACAATGCGACGCACGGGCACTTCGCCGCCCGCGTTGAAATTAGCTGGTTCTCCGGAGAGGGTGGTGAGGTTCGGTTCGGCCAAAGTCCGTACCACCCCCTTCGACTCAAGCGCCTCGATAATCAAATCGACCTTGATATTACTGTCGATGACCCGTGTGATAAGCGCCGCAAACGGATTGCTGTTCGACAGGAGGCCGCTGACGAGATCGCCTGCGCCAAGCACTGCTCCGTCCTTGTCGACGGTGGCGACGCCAGTTCCAACCCGGGTCGTACCGCTGCTGTTTCTGCTCTGGATCGACACGCCGAGATCGCGGCCGGCATTGCGCTTGGCTTCCAGCACGCGCACTTCGAGATTGACCTGCTGGCTGTCGTCTACGATCACCGAGTTGATGATCGCGTTGGGGCCGTATTGCTGCGCGACCTCCAGTATCGCCGCCAGTGTGGCGCCGTCCTTGACATGGCCGCCGAGCCTGACTTTGCCATTGACCGAGCCGATTTCGATGCGTGACTTCGGCGCCACTTGGCGGATTGCCTGCGCCATGTCGCTGACGTCGACGCCGACCTCGATCTGGAGGGCGCCGAGCGAGCGCTTGTCCGTGGAAAAAAGATTGACCGTGGTGGTGCCGGCGCCTTTGCCGATGACATAGAGCGTGCGGTCGGTCATCGGCTGGGCGTCGGCGATCTTCTCGTCGCCCACGACGATATCGCCCAGATTGGCACTCACCTGGATCGTCACCGATTGCGACATCGGCAGGAAAATCCGGTGCACGCTGGGTGTCGACACGTCGATGAAGCGGTCTGCAGCGTGAACCACGAAGCTCAACGACAGCAACGCAGAGAAAAAGGCCAGAACGGCGGTCAGTGATCCCCGAAACACGCGCATTAACGCTACCCCCTCGCCGGCTGATTCGGACTCCACATATCTTGATAGCCGGTGTTATTTTTGTCGCGGCACATCATATGTTTCGAGCTTTATACCTCTAAAGACGCCGACTGTCGCCCGCGCCGGTGCTTCCGGCTGCACATATTTGACAACTTCTTTCACCTGCGGCGCAGATGCCACAGCGTGAGCCGGCTTGACCTTGCTCAGCTGATCAAGTCGGCTTCCCACTTGTTCCACGGCTTGGGTCAAACCGGCGATCTTGTCTTCGGCGCGCTTGCGCTCCTCCGCGGCCGCGGCTTCCGCTACGGCCTTCTTGTCGAGTTCCGCCTGCCTGGCGGCGACGTCTGCCGGCGTTTCGCCGGTCAGGTCGGAAAGTGTCACCCGCTCGGTCGTCTCGCCCTTGTTGGCGGCGGCCTGGCGCAGCGCCAGCGACAATTGGCCGGCCCCTGCCGCCAGTGTGAGCTTCTGGGCGTCCTTGGTGCTGGCCTCGAGCGTCACCGACTTCACGACCGTCGGGCTGTCCTTGCTTTCGTCGGCCACCTGGTCGACCGCGAGCACCTTCATGCTCTGTAGCAGCACATCTACAAAACTTTGGTCCGCGCCACCATCGCCGCGCGCGGTTCGCGTCAGCAGCACATCGACCCGGTCGCCCGGAAAGACGAAGCCGGCGACGCCAAGCACGTCGTTGACGCGAATGGATACTGCCTTCATGCCTTCGCCAAGCACCGCCGAAAGCGTGGCGCGCTGGCCTGGCCCGGTGATCTTGCTGGTAAGAATAGGCTCATTTGCGCTGATTGTCTGAAGCGCCTGCCTTGTGCCTTCGCCTGCCAATGCATCCTTTGTCGTCTTGAACGCCCCTGCTGGTATTGCGCCCGCCGGCCAGGGAATTTCGCGCAGCTTGTCGGCGCTCAACGGGTCGCCGAATTTGAGCGGCATAGCCGCCACCACGACCGTGTCTCGTTGGGCACCATCCCCCTTTGCCATCGCATTACGCTGGCCAGCCAGCCAGATATTGGCGAGCACCACCGCCAACACGCCGAACACGCCGGCGAGGACGATCATGATAACTGTATTGGCGCGCATAGCCCCTAGCCCCAAATCCTATGCGGGAATCGCCCGCCTCGACCGGCTTTCAGGCCCGGATCAAACAACCCGGGCCTGAATTAAGAAGTTAGGCGCCGTCAGGATCGCAGGCCGCGATATCGCCTACAGCGATCAGACTGTCGCAAAGCGACGTGAACGAGTCTGTAACCCAAGCTCCGATCCCCAGAACGACCAGGATTGACGCTGTGGCGATAATGCCAATCAGGATAGAGTATTCGACCATGGCAGCGCCGTTTTCGTCGTCGCGGAACTGCCGGGTCATCGTCATGAGCTTCTTCATGTCAATTTCTCCCTTTGGAGGTTTGAACCCGACGAGACAGAGCAAAGGATGAAATCCATACCCAAGCATCCCCCGTCATCTCGATCCTAGGTCCCGAGAAAACGGAGAGTCAAACGAGATTAAGGGTTCCTTAACTTTCATATACGTGATTCGGCAAGAAGATTGCAAAGTCCGATCTTGCCAACGGGTTGATTCGTTTCACTTTTCAATCGCCTTAACCATTCGTTCACAATTCAGTCTCGGATGTGACGAAATTAGGGAAGCATTAGCAGTACCGCATATTCCTTTATATCTAAGGACTTAAGTGGGTATTTTTTCGTTTTCGTGGGACGGACGAATAGAGTCTGAGAGCCGCCGATGAAATCGGGAAAACCTGCGTGCCTTACATGTCAAATAAACAAGGGATTGCCGGCTCTTGCTCTTAACTATGTCTGAAGTAATGGCTGCGCGCGGGGCATCCAGGCGCTTGTGCCCTCGTTGGTTAACGTTTAGTTTCCGCTAATGCGTGTCCGAGGGGAGTATAAGCGATTATGCTGGGGCGGTTCATCAAGGGGCCAAGTGAGCAGCAGGCAGCGCCGAAGGTAGACTCGCTGGCTGTACAGCCTGTTGCTTCTGCCATTTTACCAGCGGCCGATACTGAAGCGCATGGCGACGATTTTCTGACGATCAAGGTCGAGTTGCATCGCCACTTGATCGATCGCTTCAATCTGGCCGCTCTTGAAAGTGCCTCCAAGGATGAGATCCTGAATGAGATCCGTCCGATCGTACGCGAGTTCGTTCGCGCTCGTGCGGTGCCGCTGAACGCACGCGAGCTCGATCAACTGACCAGCGACACCGCCGATGAGATGCTGGGACTTGGGCCGATCGAGCCGCTGCTCAAGGACGATTCCATTACGGATATCCTGATCAACACCCACAAGCGCGTCTTCATCGAGCGGCGTGGCATCGTCGAAGAAACGCCAATCCGGTTCCGGGATGAGGCGCACCTGCTGCGCGTCATCAACAAGATTGTCTCAGCAATAGGCCGCCGCGTTGATGAATCTTCGCCAATGGTCGATGCGCGGCTGGAAGACGGTTCGCGCGTCAATATTGCGGTGCGGCCGATCTCGGTCGACGGCCCTCTGGTGTCGATCCGCAAATTCTCCAAAAACCCCTATTCGCTCGAGCGTTTGATGGCATTCAACTCTATCCGTCCGCCGATGATCGAACTGCTGCGGATCGCGGTGCAGGCGCGCAAATCAATCCTGGTTTCCGGCGGCACCGGCAGCGGCAAGACCACCTTGCTCAATGCATTGTCGAGCTACATTCCCTCAAAGGAGCGGCTGATCACCATCGAGGATGCGGCCGAATTGCAGTTACAGCAGCCGCATGTCGGCCGGCTGGAGACGCGCCCGCCCAATGTCGAGGGCAAGGGCGAGGTGCGTCAGCGTGAATTGCTGAAGAACGCCTTGCGCATGCGGCCCGATCGCATCATCGTTGGCGAGGTGCGCGGCGAAGAGGCTTTCGACATGCTGCAGGCGATGAACACCGGCCATGAGGGGTCGATGACAACAATCCATGCCAACACCCCGCGCGATGCCATCTCGCGGCTCGAACAGATGGTCGGCATGGCCGGCATGCCGATGACGCATGAGTCTATCCGGGCGCAGATCGCCTCCGCCATCGATATCATCGTCCAGACACAGCGTCTTTCGGACGGCGGACGGCGCGTCACCTCCATATCGGAACTGACCGGCATGGAAGGCAATGTCGTCCAGCTCCAGGAAATCTATCACTTCGTTCGCCGAGAGGTCACAGCCGAAGGCAAAGTCATCGGAGATTTTCGCGCAACCGGTGTCCGTCCGCGCTTCGCTCCGGAGGCCGCGACGCTTGGCCATCATTTTGCCAAGGATGCCTTCAACCCGCAGGTTGCCCTCTGATGCCGACCGGTCAGGCTTTGCTCTATTTCATTTACGTGCTCGCGGCGGCGTCGGTAATTCTCGCCGGCGAGGCCATGTATCTTTCCTTTGCCAAACGCCGTTCACGGATTGGCGCGGTCAACCATCGATTGAGGCGATTGACTGATGACGTTTCGGCTGAACAGACCCTGCAAGTGTTGCTGCGCGAACGCGGGCTGTCGAAATCGGGGGACTTTCTTTTTGGTCTGGTCGGACTGAACAGGCTCTACACCCAATCCGGTGTTACCGGAAATCCGCTGTCTTTCGCCGCGGCATTCCTTTTAGCAGGGCTGGTGCTGGCGTTGCTGCTGTCGATCGTGCTGGGTTTCTCGACATTGGTGTCGTCCATGGCTTTTGGGGCCGTCGGATTTGTGTTGCCGCTTCTGATTCTTCGCCGGGCTCGCAATAGGCGAATCCGGAAATTCGCCAAACAGCTCCCTGATGCACTCGACATGATCGTTCGTTCACTGCGGGCCGGACATCCAGCTTCGGTCGCTGTTGGTCTGGTCGCGCGCGAGATGCCGGATCCGCTCGGCACCGAGTTCGGCATTGTCTCCGATGAAATCACCTTTGGCCTCAGCATCGAGCAAGCCGTGCGAAAGCTTTCGCAGCGTGTCGGCTTCGACGGCCTTCATCTGCTTTCGGTGTCGCTGTCGATCCAGTCCAAGACGGGCGGCAATCTGACCGGAATCTTGTCCAATCTTTCGTCGGTGCTGCGCGAAAGGCAGAAACTTAGGATGAAGATCAAGGCGCTTTCCGCCGAGGGTCGGGTGTCTGCATGGATTATCTCCCTGTTCCCGCTCGTGATTTTTCTGCTCCTTCAGCTCACTGCTCCAGCCTACTACGGCAAGGTTTGGCATGACCCGGTGGTCATGCCGGTGTTCCTGATTTTTGGGCTGTGGGCGCTGCTGGGCGATTATATCATGTATCGAATGGTCAGTTTCGATTTCTAGCAGGACGAGGCATAGACTTGTTTTCGACTATTCAAGATCTCAGTGTTCTGGTCTCCGCCTCCGTCTTTCTGGCGGCGGCGGCACTTTTTCTGTTCGGCGCTCTTGTTTTTTTGCCGGCTCTCCAAACACGAAGGTTGGTCGCACAAAGCTTGCTCGCCGAAGGTATCGCCGATCGCCGTTCGCTGGTCGGACAGGAGCAGCTCGCCAAGATCGCAGCGCAGCGACCGGTCGATGCATATTTTCGATCGATCGAGAAGGAGCGGGACGAGCCAAATGCCCTTGAAGCGAAACTTTTCCGCGCCGGCTTCTACCAGCGCAGCGCCCCGCTCATCTACACCCTGTCGCGGCTTGGTGCGGTCAGTGTAGGATTTCTGGCTGTCTATGCGGTCCTGACTCGAGTGCTCCCGCCTTCCTTGCCCGGTTTCATAGGCTTTGCCGGGGCTGGCCTGTTCGGGCTCGCCTGCATCGTGATTCCAAGCATCATGCTCGATCGCTTCGAGAATGCGCAGAAGGAAATCTATCGTCGGGGCTTTCCCGATTTCATGGACATGATGATCACCTGTGCCGACGCCGGCATGAGCCTGGAGGCAGCAGTCGAGCGCGTCAGCGGTGAACTGGCCGGCACCCACAAATGGCTCGGCATCCAGCTAGCGATCATGAATTTGCAGTTGCGCGCTGGCAAGCCGCTGCGGGAAGCACTGCGAGAACTTGCTGACCGCATCGGACTCGATGAGGCGCGGGCTTTGGCCATACTGTTCCGGCAATCGGAGGAACTCGGCACCAGTTTGACGGACGCTTTGCGTGTTTACAGCGAAGAGATGCGCAGTCAGAGAATTCTGAGTGCCGAGGAGCGCGCCAATTCACTGCCCGTTAAAATGATGATTCCGTTGGGACTCTGTATATTCCCAGTCGTGATGATGGTTATCATGTTGCCGGTGATCATTCGCATGAGAGGCGTTTTCTTCTAGTTTGGTATATCATTTGGCCCTAATGTGAGTCGGGGACCCAGGGGACGGACGTATGAAGAGGGTTATCGCGGCCGCGGCCTGTCTGCTCATGGCGGTGCTTGCCGGTTGCCAGACGGCGGACGTAACCGACGGTGTCGTTCGCACGAACGAGCCGTCGAAAGGCGACGTAACGTCTTTTGGCGATGCTTTCGATGGGCTGAAAACGGTCAGCGACGTCGAATATTATGCCTCGGACCAGGCTGTCGCCGAAGCCAAGAACCAGTTCCGCGCCGAGAATTACGGCAATGCCGGCGCCCTGTTCTTCAAGGCGACGCAACTGGCGCCCAATGATGGCAACGCCTGGATGGGACTGGCCGCCTGCACCGACCGGATCCACCGCTTCGACCTTTCCGACAAGGCCTATGCCAGGGCCTTCAGGCTGGTCGGCGCGACACCCGAATATTACAACAATGTCGGCTATTCCTACCTGCTGCGCGGCAAGCTGCAGGATGCCCGCTCGAATTTCCTCAAAGCTTACGAACTGGCGCCCAACGACCCGACCGTCGCCAACAATCTGAAGCTTTTGTCGTCAAGCGTGCAGAACGTCGAGCGCTAGCATGCTGCTCGTCGAGGCACTGCTGCTGAAGGCGCTCGCCATCCCTCTGCTGGCAAGGATTGCCTGGCTCGATTTCACCACCCAGAAGATTGCCAATCGCGACGTGTTGCTGCTGCTCTGCCTGGGCGCCGGGGGTTTGCTGCTGCTGTCAATCCAATCCGGATCGTGGTGGGATATGGGGCTGAGCGCCGGTGCAGGGCTTCTGTTGTTCGTCGCGTTCTTGCCCTTCTGGGTCTTGCGCAAGATCGGCGCCGGTGATGTCAAGCTGCTGGCGGTCGTGCCATTCCTGATCAGCGGCGGCGCTCTCGCGGTGTTTTCGGTGCTGCTTCTGGTTTTCGCTTTGGCAACCGCGGTGATCGTGAAAAACCCGTTCATGCTGCCCGCGGGCGCTTTTCGGCTTGTCGTGCAGCATCTGGACCGCAAGGGCGTCGTGCCATTCGGCGTCCCGATCGCGCTAGCCGCGATCTGTACGCTGGCGTTCCTGATCTACAGGAGTTTGATGGTCGCGAGCAGCTCTGGAATCCTCAACCAGCTCAACTGACCCTGACATCTCACGCGGCTGAATTTGTCAGGGAGATTTGACGGACCAAACGAAAAACCCCCTTGCTCGGCGGGTCATTGGCGTAAATCTGCACCATAGACAAAAATGTACCATAGCTGAGGGCAGGGAGTCAAGAAAAAATTCCTATCGTGAAACGCTGCCGGTGCTGGGGCGCTCCGTTCAGTCCCGCAGCAGATCGAACATCAGCTTGAAGAAGCGGTCCGCGTCGACCTCATGGGCGATGCGGGCATTGTCCTTTTCACCGCGCTCGCCCCAGTAATCGGCGATGGTCGCGCCGAAGGCGTAGGTGCCGGACAGATCGACGCCGATATGGGCAGGGCGCGTGCGCACCAATGTCGGGTCGATGGCCAGCGCCAGCGCCAGCGGATCGTGCATGGCGCCGCCGACGCCCATCGAGTTGCGGTGCAGCTTCTCGTAGAACAGCAGCCAGTCGTTGACGAGCCGGCCGAGCGGCGTGTCGATGGTGGCGAGTTCGGCATATTGCGGCGCCTCGATCAGCACCTGCATGGTGACGTCGAGGCCGACCATCAGGATCGGCACGCCGCTGTCCAGAACGATCTTCAGCGCCTCGGGGTCGCAGAACGCGTTGAACTCGGTCGGCGTGATGATCTCGCTCTTGCGGTAGAACACGCCGCCCATCCAGATCAGCTCCTTGATCTTGGGCAGCACGTCGCGATGCTTGAGGATCATCAGGCCGATATTGCTGAGCGGGCCGGTGGCGACGACCAGGATCGGTTCGGGCGCGGCGCGCAGTCTGTCGGCCAGGAAATCGACGGCGTGCTGGTCAACCGGCTTGATCGTCGCCTGCGGCAGGTAGGGCGAGCCCTCGAGCCCGCTTGGTCCATCTGCGGTGCCGAGCACCAGCGGGCGCGCCAGCGGACGGTGACAGCCCTGCGCGACAGGCACGTCGCCGGCGCCGATATACTCCAGGATGCGCAAGGCATTGGCGGTCGTCTTCTCGACTTCCGCATTGCCGCAGGTCGTGGTGACGCCGAGTAGCTCGATGGCCGGCGAGCGATGCGCCATGACCAGCGCGATGGCGTCGTCGTGGCCGGGGTCGCAGTCGAACAGGATAGGAGTTGGCTTGGTCATCATGTCGTCTTTCACGCCGCCCGCTCGTAGCGCGCTATGGTTTTCTTGAAGCCGTCGAGGAAACGCCGACCGTCCAGGCCGGTGCAGATGCGGGTCGTTTTGGGCCCGCCGCCGGGCAGCAACTGCCGGCCGCGATAGGCGACGGTCTGGCCGCGCGCCAGCCGGCCGTCGAGCACGACGTCGGCGAACAGCGGCTCGGTCATCGTCGCCAGGCCGGGATCGAAAGCCAGCGCCACGGTGATCACGTCGTCCATCGGGAACCCGACGAGGTCGAAGAATTCGCGCCAGATGTCGATGTAGATCGGGAAGCTGTCGGCGATCATCTCAAGGACGGGATTGTCCCTTGCCACGGCCTGCATGTCGGCGATGTCGTCGCGGGTCAGCATCGAATCGGCGACGCGGTTGTCCTCGCAGATGTCGAGCGGGACGAGAATCTTCTCGACATCGGCGTTCAGCACGATGCGCGAGGCTTCCGGGTCGGCCCAGATGTTGTATTCCGACAAGGGCGTGATGTTGCCCGGTGTCTGGAAATTGCCGCCCAGTACGACCAGCCGCTTCAGCGCAGCGGTCAATCCTGGCTCCTGCAACAGCGCCATCGCCGCGTTGGTCAAGGGACCGGTCGTCACCAGCGTGATCTCGCCCGGATTGGCCATGACCGTCTCGATGATGAAATCGACTGCGTGTCCTGATGTGGCCTGCCGCACCGGCGTCGGCGCCGGCGGGTTGAACTTCTTCAGGCGATCGCCGAAACGGGCAACGAGCCGTTTTTCGAAATGCACCGGCGCCTCCATGTCGGCCTTGGCGTTGCCGACGATCGGCCGCCACGCGCCGGCGTGAACCGGGATGTCGTCACGCCCGGCGAGCGTCAGCGTGTTGAGGACGACGTTGGTGACCTGCTCGATCGGGCCGGCCGCACCGGTCACGGTGGTCACGCCCTCGAGCCGGAGCCTCGGATTGACCGCTGCAAACAGCACGGCGAGAATATCGTCGCCGGCCGAATCCACGTCGAGGATTATGCGTTCCATAGAGGTTCCTTCACTGGGGATTTTTGCGGCCGGGTTCAGTGTTCTTGTCTACCGACAGCAGCTTACGCATCGATTCCAGCGTCTCCGCGATAATCCTCGGGCGCGCCCGGTAGGACAGCGCGAACAATGCGATCAGCGCGACGACATAAGGGACCGTGAGAACCAGGTAGGAGGGATAGCCGAACGTCTGCAGGCGCAGCGAAAAAGCATCGGCGAAGCCGAACAGCAGGCAGCCGGCCAGCACCTTCAGCGGATCGCCATTGGAAAAGATCAGGATCGCCACCGCCATGAAACCACGGCCCGACGACATGTTTTCGGTGAACATGGTGATGTAGCCGAGTGACAGATGCGCGCCGGCGAGGCCCGCCAGCAATCCGCACAGCAGGGACGCGATGTAGCGGACGCGGGTGATCGATATGCCAAGCGCCTCGGCGGCTTCCGGCTTTTCGCCGACGACGCGGATATAGAGGCCGAGCCGCGTCCGCTTGTAGCAGACGACCAGCAGCGGCACGGCGATGAAGGCGACATAGACGAGCGGCGTGAAGCCGGAGATCAGCGGCGCCCACGAGCCGAGAAGGTCGCGGGCACCGCGCAGCTGGACTTTCGGCAGGCCGACGATGCCGTGACCGACGATCGAACCGCGCGTGCCGAAGATCGCTTTCATCAGCGAGATCGTCATGCCGCCGGCCAGGATGTTGAGCGCCAGCCCGACGACCACTTCATTGGCCTTGAAGCTCACCACCAGGACGGCAAAAACCAGGGCGAAGACGAGCGCCGCCGCGACGCCGCAGGCGACGCCCGCGAGTGCGGAACCTGTCCAGATCGAACCAAGGACGGCGAAGAAGGCGCCGACCAGCATCTGCCCCTCGAGGCCGATGTTGAAGATGCCGGCCTTGGTGGTGAACGAGCCGCCAAGCGCGACCAGAAGGATGGGCGCGGTGGTGCGAAGCGTCGCCGCGATCAGCGCGACGTTGATGAGCTTGTCTAGAATTTCCATCGCCGCTCCCCTGCCTGGCTGTCGCCGCGCTTTCTCACCAGCACCTGGGCCGACACGCTGAGGATGATCAGCGCCTGGATCACGGTGATGATCTCGCGCGACGCGCTGGTATCGACCTCGAGCAGCAGCGATCCGTTGCGCAGGGCGCCGAAGAACAGTGCGGTGAAGATGGTGGCGACAGGCGAGCCATTGGCAAGCAGGGCGGCGATCAGCCCGTCGAAGCCGAAACCAGGGGCAAATCCTTCCATGAAGCGGTGATGGACGCCGAGCGTCTCGACGCCGCCGGCCAGCCCGCCGACGGCCCCCGAAAGCAGCAGGACCAGGAAACCCTGCCGTTTCACGTTGACGCCGCCATATTCGGCGAATTTCGGCGCCGAACCGACCATCGTGACGCCGTAACCCCATTTGGTGTAGCGGAAGACAAGGGCTGCGCCGACCGCCAGCACCAGGCCAATGACCAGGCCCCAGTTCAACCGCGAAAAGGTGAAGATCTCCGGCAGATAGGAAGTCGCCAGGATCGGCGGCGTCTCCGACCAGCCACCCGGCCGCTTGAACAGGAAAATGGTGAAGTAGGACGTGAGCAGCACCGCCACGTAGTTCGACAGGATCGTCGAGACGACCTCGTTGGTGTTGTAGCGGGCGCGGAAGTAGGCGGGGATGGCGACCCAGGCCGCGCCTGCCACGACCGCGAGCGCCAGCGCGGCCAGCGTGTGAATGCCCGCGGGCAGGGGCATGGCAAAGCCGACCCAGGCGGCAGCGAAGCCGCCGAGGAACAGCTGGCCCTCGATGCCGACGTTGAACATGCCGCCGCGCAGGCCGATGCAGGCGGCGACACCGCAGATCAGGATCGGCGTCGTCTGCAGCAAGGTCCCGGCGATCTTCTCCTGATCGCCGAAGGCGCCGCGCAACAGCGTCATGAACACACGCAACGGGCTTTCGCCGACCATGAGGATGATGATCGCGCCCATCAGCAGCGCCACGCCGATGGCGATGACCTGGCCGGAAACGGCACGCAAATGGTCTTTCATGATGCGGTCTCCGCGGCGAATTCCGGCGCGGCCACGCCTGCCATCATCATGCCGATGCGCTCCTCGTCGGCATCGTCGCCGGCGACCTCGCCCATGATCCGCCCGTTGAACATCACCAGGATGCGGTCGGCAAGGGCGGCCAGTTCGTCGAGCTGCACGGAAATCAGCAGGATCGCGCGGCCGGCGGCCCGCTGGCGCATGATCTCATCATGAATGGCCTCCTGGGCGCCGATGTCGACGCCGCGCGTCGGCTGATCGATCAGCAGGAAATCGGCGCCGTTGGTGAATTCGCGTGCCAGAACGACCTTCTGGATGTTTCCGCCCGAAAGCCGCTTGACCGCATCGCCGGCTGCGCGCGCGCGAATATCGAAGCTCTTGATCAGCGTTTCGGCGTTTTGATTTATGGCATTCCAGTTGAGCATGCCGCCGCGGCTCCATGGTGCGCGATGCTGGCGGCCCATCAGGGTGTTGGCCGCTATCGAAGCGTTGCGATCGACCCCGCGCACCATGCGGTCGCCTGGAACATGGGCGAGGCCTGCCTGGCGGATCGCGGCGGGGGAGAGAGCGGTGAGATTCCGGCCCTTCAGCCACGCCCCGCCATGGCTTGCCGGTCGCAGGCCCGAAAGCACTTCCGCCAGCTCTGTCTGCCCATTGCCGGCCACACCCGCGATCCCCACCACCTCGCCGGAGCGGACCGTGAAACTGGCATCGCGAAGGGCCGGCAGCAGGCGATCGTCGCGCGCCCACAGGTCCTTGACTTCGAGCACCACGTCGCCGTGCAGCGACGCACGCGCCCGGCGGTCGAAGCTGACCTCGCGGCCGACCATCATGTGCACCAACTCGTCCTTGCTGAGCTCGGCCGTCGGCCGGGTCGCCACCTTCCTGCCATTGCGCAGCACCGTCACCGTGTCGGACACTTCCATCACCTCTTCCAGGTGATGCGAAATGAAGACCACCGTCATGCCCTCGCCCACGAAGCTGCGCAGCGTCTGGAACAGCTCACGGCTCTCCTGCGGCGTCAGCACGGCGGTCGGTTCGTCGAGGATGATGGTGCGCGCGCCGCGCACCAGGACCTTCAGGATTTCGATGCGTTGCTCTATGCCGACCGAGAGCAGCCCGACGCGCTCGGTCGGATCGACCTGCAGGCCGAAGCGCTTCGACAGGTCGCGCGTGCGCGCAATTTGTGCAGCGTGGTCGATCAGCCCATGGCGACGGATTTCCATACCGAGAAAGACGTTGTCGGCAACCGAGAGCGAGGGAACCAGCTTGAAATGCTGGTGAACCATGCCGAGGCCGGCCTTTATCGCCACGGACGGGTCGGCGATCACGATCTCTTCACCGTTCAGCCGGATCGAGCCTTCGTCCGGCTGCAAGAGGCCGAACAGGATGTTCATCAGCGTCGTCTTGCCGGCACCATTCTCGCCGATGATGGCGTGGATCTCGCCGCGGCGGACCGCAAGGTCGATGCCGTCATTGGCGACGAATGCGCCAAAACGCTTGGTGATGCCAGTCAACTCGACGGCCATCGCGGCATTGCTGTGGAGGGTCGGCGACCCCGGCGTGTTCGACAACGTGGCTCTCGCAGATTGGACACTGATCCGCCGCGGCAAGCCGCGGCGGATCAGTGTAGCGCTTTCTTGGGAGGGAGGCGCTGTTGTTGGCTTATTTTGCCTTGGCGATCACGATCTTGCCGTCGACGATGCCCTTTTTGATCTCATCGAGCTTGGCGGTCATCTCTGCCGGGATCTTGGCGGCGATGTCATCGCAGACCTTGACCTCGACACCGCCCGAGGCGAGGTCGAAAGTGCGGGTGCCGGCGGTGATCTTGCGGCCCTCGACCTCGTCCTTGATCAGCGTGTAGACGGCGATGTCGCCGCGCTTCAGCATGCTGGCGAGCACATTTCCGGGAGCCGAGCCGCACATGTCGATGTCGACGCCGATCGAATATTTGTCGACCGCGGCACTTGCCTGCATCACGCCTTCACCCGTCGGGCCGGCGACGTTGTAGACAATGTCGGAGCCTTGGCCGTAAAGCGCCTGGGCAAGTTCGCTTCCCTTGGCGGGATCGTCGAAGGTTCCGGCGAAGACGGAGTTTACCTTGACGTCGGGCGCGGCATATTTGGCGCCTTGCTCGTAGCCGCCCAGGAAGTTGCGGATCACCGGGATATCTCGGCCGCCGACAAAGCCGATCGCCTTGCCGTCGCCGATCTTGTCGAAGGCGGTGCCCTTGGCTTCGATCATGCCGGCAAGCGCGCCGGCGACGAAGGATCCCTGCTCCTCGGCGAAATTGGCATAGATCATCTTGGGGTTGTCGAGGACGCCATCGATGAATACGAAGCGCTGGTCAGGATATTCGGCGCTGACCTTTTGCAGCGAGTCCACCAGCTCCCAGCCCATCACGAAGATGAGGTCGTACTGTTTGCCCTTGGCAAGATTCTCGAACTGCTGCTGGTAGTCGAGCGCGCGATTGCCGGTGTCGACCAGCTTGAGGTCGATGCCGAAATCGGTCTTGGCCTTGTTGAGGCCGTTGACGATCGAAACGCCAAAACCCTGTGCAAAATATCCCGAGATGGCGGCCACGGAAACCTTGGCCTGTGCCGCGGCCGGTCCGAACGAAATGGCAAGCATCGTGCCGGCCAGAAATAAACTCTTGAGCGCCCTTTTCATGTCATTCCCCTTCAGCTTTTTTCAGCTTTTGAAGCCACGCTTTGACCATCCCCACGTGTCCGCCGGGACAACGGCGAGTTCGTTGATGGTCATATGAGTTTAGGAGCGGCTTAACAGGCTGTCAATCGTCATCCGATGCAGTTTTCTTGGCCCTTCGCCCACTTGCTCGACGTCTGCGCTTGACAAATGTCCATGGGCATAATTGTTGATACTCTAATGAGTTTTTATGAACGACGGGATGAAGGAAGCGAACGATGCCGGCTGTGGTGGTCAGGAAATTTCTGGTTCAGGTCGAAGAGATATTCCATGAGGGCGGACCCCACGCGGCACGCCCGCTCAAGCGGGGCGCGGTCGTCGCGGTCATCGCCAACCCTTTTGCCGGACGTTATGTCGAAGAGATCACTGGCTTCATGGAAGACCTGAAGCCGCTCGGTCTCGATATGGCTCGGCGCCTGATCGACGCCATTGGTGAAGGCGGCCAGGCCATCGAAGGCTATGGCAAGGGTGCCATAGTCGGCGCCGCCGGCGAGCTTGAACACGGCGCGCTCTGGCATAATCCGGGCGGCTATGCGATGCGTGAACTGCTCGGCAATGCCAAGGCGATCGTGCCTTCGACCAAGAAGGTCGGCGGCCCCGGAACGCGCATCGATATCCCGATCACGCACATAAACGCCTCCTATGTGCGCAGCCATTTCGATGCGATCGAGATCGGCATTGCCGATGCGCCGCGCGGCGACGAAATGGCCGTCATCCTGGCGATGACCACCGGCGCACGCGTTCATGCACGGGTCGGCGGCCTTGCCTCCGCCGACATCAAGGGCGAGGACGGATTGCGATGAACCCGGAAATCCGCCGTATCATCACCATCGTCGAGGAAACCCGGATCGAAGGCGGGCGGCCCGTCGATCCGCCGACGCGGCGTGCCGCGGCCATCGCGGTGATCCGCAACCCCTATGCGGGTACCTACGTCGAGGACCTGTCGGCACTGAGCGCCATAGGCGAAGCATTGGGAGATATCTTGCCCAAGCGCGCCGTCGCTGCTCTGGGCATTGCCGGCGACCGGGTCGAGAGCTTCGGCAAGGCCGCCGCCGTCGGCGCCGACGGTGAGCTCGAACATGCCGCCGCCATCCTTCATCCAAAGCTCGGTGCCCCGTTCCGCGATGTGCTCGGCAAGGGGGCCGCGCTCATTCCTTCATCGAAGAAGCGCGGCGGCCTCGGCGTGCCGCTCGATATTCCGCTCGGTCACAAGGATGCGGCGCGGGTGCGCAGCCATTTCGACGGCATGGAGGTTCGTGTTCCCGACGCACCGCGGGCCGACGAGATCGTCGTCGCTATCGCCGTCACCGATTCCGGCAGGCCGCACCCGCGCGTCGGCGGGCTGACCAAGGACAAGATTGTCGGGATTGACGGCGTCGGCTGACCGTCAGGCCGCCAGGACTTCCGGCACCCGCATCGCCGGAGGCGTATTTCTGCTCCGGCCGGTCCGCACCACGCCGTCGATGACGACCATTCCAATGCCTGGAAGATTGCCCAGCGCCACGCTGTCGAGCAGCCCGTCGCCGGCACCGCCGATCGCTTGATCCATGAAGATCAGGTCGGCGGCGCGACCGGCCTCGATGATGCCGCGATCATCCAGTCCGCGCACACGCGCCGTGTTGCCGCTGGCAAGACAGAACGCCACTTCCGGCGCGATACCACCCAGCGAAGCCAGCATGGTCAGGGTTCGCAGGATGCCGAGCGGCTGCACGCCGGATCCGGCCGGGCTGTCGGTGCCGAGGATGACGCGCGAAAGTTCGCCGCGCTGCCTTGCCAGGTCGAGCACGAACAGTCCGGTGCGCAAATTGCCGTTATGGACGATTTCAAGCGCCCTCGAGCCCTTCTCGCAGATCTGCCGTATTTCCGCGTCGGGCAGGGCGGTTGGCCCGCCATTGACGTGGGCGACGATGTCGGCGTCGACCTCCAGCACGACATCCGCGCCGATGCGGCCGGAGCCGGGCAGGGATGGACCGCCCGTGTGGGTCATCGAGGTCATGCCGTATTTGCGCGCCCAGGCGATCATCTGCCGGCCGGTCGGCCCGTCCTTGACGCCGCCAAGTCCGACCTCGCCGACAAGCGTCACGCCGGCCTCGGCGAGACTGCGGAAGTCTTCCTCGGTAAGGCCGGGTTCCAGGATCGGTGCCCCGGCCAGGATCTTCATGCCGTTCGGACGGAAGTTGGAGAAGGTGCGTTGGGCAGCGATCGCCAGCGCCTTCAGCCCGACAAGGTCGCGCGGTCGGCCCGGCGTGTGGACTTCACCCGCCGAGATCATGGTGGTGACGCCGCCATGCACAGTCGAATCCATCCAGCCGATCTGGTTCTGCCGAGGCGTCCAGTCGCCGGCCACCGGATGGGCGTGGTTATCGATAAGACCCGGCGAGACCGCACAGCCCATCGCATCGATGATCGTCGCCGCGCTGCCGCCATCAATGTCGCCTGCCTTGCCAATGCTGGTGATGCGTCCATCGCTCACGACGATGGTGTCGGCGTCGATGATCGGTTGTGCGAGATCGCCACTCAGCATGAGACCGATATTGCGGACGACGAGCGTGTTGGCAGACGACTGGGAGTCGGACGACATCGGTTCTCACTTTTGCTGTTATGGAAAAAAGGACTGGACGCGGCTTATTTGCCGCCGTCGCCATTCGATGGGTCGTCGTCGTTGATGCGCTGGAGCAGGCGAAGCAGCGTCGCCTGCTCAGCCGGTGAGAGCGGCGACAGGAACCGCCGCCCGACCTCGACGCTGCGTTCGAGCCGCTCCAGCGTATAGTCGGTCCCTTTGCCGGTCAGCGCGATCATCGTCAGGCGTTGGTCGGTTTCGGAGGCGCTGCGCGTGATCAGCCCGTGTTTGAGCAGTTTGCGCATGACGATGCTGATGGTCGACGGGTCCATCGCCGTCAGCCGGCCGAGATGGTTCTGCGAGACTTCGCCATGCTTGAGGATCGTGGCGAGCGCCGCGAATTGCGTTGGCGAAAGGTCTTCGCCGGCCATCACCTGCTGGAAGCGCAACGTCGCGCGCTGATGCGCCCGGCGGATGACGTGCGCCGGGTGGCGGTCCAATTCATAGCCGGTCTCGGCGTATTGTTGCAGCACTTGCTCGCGGCTCGGGGGTGCATCGCCGCTCGGCGTTTTCGGCGTCGCGCCTTTTTCGGATTGCGGTTTCTTTTCAGTCGTCACACCGGACTCCTATCGCCGCTGTCTTGGATGTCGCCGGTTTGAAAAAAGCTCAAGCCGCGACCTCCGCTGGTTGAAGCGACCTCCCGTCGCGGAGGGCTGCGACGACATCAGCCGAATCGCTGACCACGCCGAAATGGGTCGCTATGTCGTAGAGCGAGCTTTCCTGCTCGCGTGGTCCCGTCGCCGCGCAGCAATCGCTTGGCACCACCACCTCATAGCCCTCGAAAAAGGCATCATGGACGGTCGAGCGCACACAGATGTTGGTGACCACGCCGAAGATGATCAACTGATCGGTCTGCATGTCTTTCAGCGTCAGGTCGAGGTCGGTTTGAAAGAAGGCCGAGTAGCGCCGCTTGATCACATGGATCTCGTCATCGCGGGCGCCGAGATCCTCGATGATCTCCGGCCCCCAGCTTCCATCCAGGCAATGCGGTGTGCGCTTCAGCCATTCGCGCTCGCGTCGCATGCCCGGCCGGTGGCTGTCATGGACCCAGATCACCGGCACGCCGGCGGCGCGCGCGGCCTCGATCACGGCCAGTTGCGGCGCGACCAGCGTCTCGTACCCAGGCAGGACCATGGCCCCGCCGGGCTTGCAGAACTCATTGACCATATCGATGACGATAACGGCTGCACGGCGTGGATCGAGGCGCACCGCGTCATCGTGCCGATGTGAGGAAAAACTGTCCACGGACATGGCGAGCTCCTTTGACCGATCGTTGATGCTCATACAAAAAACCCTAGCGGATGCCAAGTCAATCCCGTTCGACGCAAAGCGTGCTGGTCGGCCTTGCGCACCGCGCTCCGACAAGCGTATGCGCTATTTGTCCATCGCGAAATGGCCTTGACAACGCTTGTCAGGCATGTGCTCGATTTGTATCACCATCAACAATATTCAAGCCGCTTAATTGCGGAGCCGAGGCCGAGATATGAAAACCATCGTCACCGGAGCCAGCGGCCTGCTTGGCCGCCATGTGGCCGAGGCTCTGGTTGCGGCCGGCCACGATGTGCTTGGTGTCGATGCCGTGGTGCCGGGTGAGGTCGCATGGCGCCACGCAACCGCCGATTTGACCGATCTGGGATCGACACTGCAGCTGGTGCGCGATTGCGATGCCGTTGTGCATGTCGCGGCCATTCCGCGGCCGACCGGCCGGGCCGGCGGCGAGGTGTTCAAGACCAACATCACGACCGCCTACAATGTGGTCGAGGCAGCTGCCATGGCCGGCGCCAGGCGCTTCGTCTATGCCTCGTCCTTCAGCGTTTTCGGCTATCCCTTTTTCGAGAAACCTGTGCGGCCGCCCTATCTGCCGGTCGACTTGAACCATCCGGTCGGCGCGCAGGACCCGTACGGCCTGTCGAAATGGCTGGGCGAGGAAATCGTCGACGCGGCGGTGCGCCGGGGGGCCTTCTCGGCGGTCAGTGTCCGCATGCCGTGGATCCAGACGCCGGGTTCTTTTTTCGAGGGCGTCGGGCCGCGCCGCGCCACCGCCGACAGTGCCCGCGACCTGTGGGCCTATCTCGATGCGCGCGACGCCGGGCAGGGCTTCCTGCGGGCGCTTGAATGGCAAGGCGACGGCCATCTGCGCGTCCTCCTGAGCGCTGCCGATACGTTCATGGAAGAAGAAACCGAAGCGCTTTTGCGCCGGGTCTACCCTGATGTCGCGCTGTCGCGGCCGATCACCGGCTTCGGCGCCGTGCTTGATACGATCCATGCGCGCGAAACGATCGGCTTCGAGCCAAGCCATTCGTGGCGTTCCTATCCGAAGCCGGAGGCTGGACAATGAAACGGTTCGACAAACAGAATGTTCTCGTCACCGGTGGCGCGGGGGCGATCGGCAGCGCCGCGGTGCGGCGCTTCCGTGATGAAGGCGCGCGGGTCGCGATTGTCGACCGCGATGGCGCGGCGGCGCGGCAACTGGCCCGCTCTCTCGGCGAGGACATCCTGGCGATCCAAGCCGACGTCACCGATGAAGCGGATGTGCGGCGCGCCGTCGCAACGACCGTCGAGACGTTCGGCGGCCTCGACGTGGTGTTCAACAATGCCGGCATTTCCGGCGTCGTCGCTCCCGTTCACGACCTGCCGGTCGAGGACTGGGATACGACCATCCGCATCAATCTGCGCGGCATCTTCCTCGTGCTGCAGGCTTCGCTTCGGGCGATGATCAAGGCCGGGACCGGTGGCTCGATCGTCAACATGGGCTCGTCCATGGCCGGTTGGGACGTCCTTTCGGGGGGTGCCGGCTATGTCGCTTCCAAACACGGGGTGGTCGGCCTGACGCGGGTCGCGGCGCTCGATGCCGCGCCTTACGGCATACGCGTCAACGCCATCTGCCCCGGCGTGATCGAGACGACGCTTGGCGTGCCGGTTTCCGGCGACGGCGAATTCAAGAGCAGCGTCCAGCATTTCGCCGACCGCATTCCGTTGCGCCGCATTGGCCAGCCGGACGATGTCGCGGCCGCCGTGGCTTTCCTGGCCTCCGACGAGGCGAAGCACGTCACAGGCGTGGATTGGCTGATCGACGGCGGCCAGACCTTGCAGAGCTGGGCCAACGCGCCGGCTGGCGGCGCGTTTCCGAAATTTCGCTAAAGTCTTTTCGGCGGCATTGCCTGGATGATCCGAACGGCAAGATCGAGATCGGCGAGCCCGCCCGAAAGCGGCGTGCGCGGCTTCGCGCCGCCATGGACGCAATCGGCGAAATGCAGCCATTCGCGGCGGAACGACGTATCCGGAACGCCAGGCAGAGCGCGTTCGGATGCAGCTTCGCCTGTGGTTTCGCGCAGCCGGACGGTCGCCGAGGCATTGCGGAAATAGGGGTTCTGGAATTCGATCCGCACCTCGTCGCGCTCACCATGCACGTGGATCCACTCGTCCCACCATTCATACTGGGCAAGTGCCATGTCGAAGAGGCAAGGGACGCCGCCATAATCGAGCACGGCCAGCAGCTGGTTGGGACCGGTCTGCTGTGCATGCACGACGCGGTCCGGCGTGCCGAAAGCGCCGCGCATGACGGCAAGGTCGTGGCTGGCGAGGCTGAGCAGTACAAGATAGAGATCGCGATAGCCGGCATGGTCCACACCGAGCGCCGCCTCGATGCGCCGAGCGACCGTTTCGCGTCCCGCCGCTAACACATCGGCCGGCACGTCGGTGACCCTGGTCTGCGTGTAGAGTTGGCCATAACGGTCGAAGCGGCCCGCGAAATCGTGGACATGGATCGACTTCGGCCGGCCGATGGCGGCGATGCGCTCCAGCCCGATCTCATAGCCGGGATCATAGAATTTCATGTAGCCGACAAGGGCGACGAGGCCGCTCCGCTCGGCCTGCTCGACCAGCGGGCGCGCCTCCTGCGGCGTGAAGGCAAGCGGCTTCTCGACGATCAGGTGCTTGCCGGCTCGGATTGCATCGGCGACCATCTCGCCATGATCGTAGGTGCAGATCACGACCGCGTCGACATTCGGGTCGGCAAGCAGCGCGCGATGGTCGGTATATCTGGCAGTGACGCCATAATGTTCCGCCACCTTGTCGACCGTGCCGGGAGAGATGTCGCACAAGGCGGCGATGCGAAACGCCGGCAATTCCATGAGATAAGGCAAGTGCATCAACTGGGCGATCTCGCCGCAGCCGATGACGCCAACGCCAATGACGCGATCCTGCATGTCAACCCTTCACGGCGCCGGCTGTCAGGCCGGCGATGAACTGCCGTTGCATGGCGACAAAGACGACGATCACCGGCAGTGTCGTGATCGTCAACGCGGCGAAATAGAGCGTCCAGAGCGAGTCGTATTGCTGGAAGAAGCTGACCAGTCCAAGCGGAATGGTCTGCACTAAAGGGTCGCGCAACAGCAGGAAGGCCAGGAAGAAATCGTTCCAGATCTCGATGAAGCCGAAGATGAGGATCAGCGCCACGCCCGGCCGCACCAGGGGCAGCATGATGTGGATCAGGATCTCGAGCCGGCTGGCGCCATCGATGCGAGCGGCATCTTCGAGGTCGGCCGGCAATGTGATGAAGAAGCTGCGCAGGATGAAGACCGAAAGCGGCAGCGACGTCGCGGCATAGATGAAGGCAATGCCGAGCCGGCTGTTTATCAGGCCGAGATCGCGCGCCACCAGGAACAGCGGAATGGCCATCACCTGCGGCGGCACCAGCATGGCCGCAACTGCGACTGCGACCACAAGACCGCGTCCGGGGAAACGAAGACGCGCCACCGCATAGGCGCACGGCGTCGCGACGGCCACCAGGATGATCAATGCCGAGCCGGTGACGAAGATGCTGTTGACGATGCGCGATCCCATGCCGGCGATCCGCCAGGCATCGGCATAGTTCTGCAGCACCAGGCTCGATGGCGGACCCCAGACATTGCTGAGCATTTCCTGTTTGGTCTTGAGCGAACCGAACAGCACCCAAAGCAGCGGATAAAGGGTCTCGAAGAGCACGAGAATGAGCGCGGCATAGATGCCGCCAAGTTCGAGGATGCCGCGCATGCCGAGGCGCTGCATGAGCCCGCGACGGCGAGAGCCGGCGGCGCCATCATCCAGGGGAAGCGGAGGGTTGGCGGCTGCTCTCATCAGACGTCGAGCCTTTGCCGCCGCATCAGGGCCAGCAGGCCGACGCTGGCCAGCCCGACGATCATGAACAGCACATAGCCGATCGCCGCGGCGTAGCTCATGGCGCCGTCCTGGAAGGCCTTGCTCATCATGTAGGTGAGCACCACTTCGGTGGCGTGGTTCGGACCACCCTTGGTCAGGACATAGACGATGTCGAAGTTGCGCACGAAGGCGCCGGAAAGGCCGAGGATGGTGTTGATGAAGATGATCGGCATCATCATCGGAACGGTGACGTGCCGGAAGCGCTGCAAGGGGCCGGCGCCGTCCATCTTCGCCGATTCATAAAGCTCCGAGGGGATCGTCTGCAGCCCGGCCAGATAGATGACGGCATGGAAGCCGAGCCATTTCCAGACATCGACGACGATGATCGAGTAGAGCGCGATGTCGGCGTCGCCGAGCCATGATCGTTTCAGCCCGGCGAGGCCAATGAGATCGAGCCCGCTGTTGAGCAGGCCGAAGACGGGATTGTAGATCCAGGACCAGAGCAGGCCGACGGCGACGAAGGACATCGTCACCGGGATGAAGGCGGCGGCGCGAAAGAAGGCGCGGCCGAGCAGCGCCCGGTTCAGAAGCAGCGCCAGCCCGAGGCCGAGCACGTTCTTCAGGACGACGACGGCAACGACGAAAATCAGATTATTGCGCAGCGCACCGAGGAAGATGCGATCATGCGCCAGGCGCATGTAGTTGGAAAAGCCTGCCCAGGTCGGGTCGGAAAACCCGTCCCAATTGTGCAGGCTGAGCCAGAAGCCGTTGACGAACGGCCAGAGGTAGAAAAGACCGAAGAGGATCGCGGCGGGCAGGATCATGACGAAGGCCGTAGCCCCGTCCCCGGCATCGAAACGCCAGGTGCCGGATCGGCTCGAAACAGGAGCCGCCTTTTGCGGTCGCGTGCTCACGCGGCCTTCGCGCCTTGCGGGGTCAGCACCAGCCCGAGCGTGTCCCTGACATAGGCGATGCTCTCGAGCGTGCTTTGCTCTGCCGTTTTCCTGGACGCATCCAGCTCGATGATGGCGAGCCCATCGTAGTTTGCATCCAGCAGGACGTCGACGATGCCGGCGAGATCGACGACCCCGGCGCCGAGCTCGCAAAAGGCGCCATAGCGGTCATAGCCCTTCAGCGCCGGATCGACCCTGGTGTCCTTGAAATGCATGTAGCGCACGGCCGAAATGTAGGTCTTTACCGCGTCGACCGGATCGGAATTGGTATGCGCAAGATGCGCCGGATCGATGCACAGGCCGGCCAGATCGGTATCCAGTTCATCCATCATGCGATCGAGCTGGTCGCGGCGCTCGATGAAGGTGTCGAGGTGCGGGTGATAGACCGTCTCGATGCCAAGGTCCTTTGTCCGCCTGCCGATATCCTCGAGCGCCCGGCAAAAGGCGCGGTAGTCGTCGGCCGTGTGCGCCCCGGCAGCGGCTTCCGATGGACCGCCGCCGAGAACCAGCACCGGTGAGCCGAACCCCTTCAACATCCTGGTCAGCGCGACGAGCACATCCCGTTCATAGGGCCAGGCGACGGGGTTGGTGAAGATCGCATTGACGTAGAAGGAGGAGAGCTTGATGCCATACTCGCTCTGGCCTTCCGACAGCAGCGCATAGCGCCGCAAGATGTCGGTGTCGGTGGTCACCCCCATCGGCGCCTGGTTGCCGAGCTGCATGTATTTGCGGGCGTATTGGTCCGACAGGCTGGTGAAGGCGAGGATCTCGAACCAGCCGAAGCCCTGGTCTGCCAGGAACTTGATGGCTGGCCGTAGCGGAAGGCCGGTCAGGTCCCAGCTGTTCAGATGATAACCGATCGAGAAGCGCTGCCGTTCGGCGCGATGTGTCGTCATGTGTTCTCTCCGATGGGCGAGGCTGCCCGAAGCAGGCAGCCTCTGTTTTTCTTGCCTGGCGCATCAGCCCGACCGGATGTGCGCTCGCTTGCAGGCGCTACTTCAGGGCCTCATTTGGGCGGCCAACTGCCCTGGGCCTTGAGGTCGTCGAAAATGGCCTGGATCGATGCGGCGGCATCTTCGGGCGTGGTCGTGCCACCGACGATGCCGGCGATTGCCGAAGACGTGGCGCTCGCGACCTCCGAGGGCCAGATCCAGTCGAGGAACTTGATCGTGTTCGGGAAGGCTTGCTTGCGCAGTTCGACGGCATAGGCATCGTCGACCTGCGGCACGCCCTTGATCGAGGCCGCGATCGGCTGTTCCGGCGCGAGGTAGAGCGTCGCGACCTCGGGCCTTGTCAAATATTCGATGAACTTGACCGCGGCATCGAGCTTCTCGGGCGGGATCGAGGAGGCGACGCACATGCCGTTGTCGGCACCGCCGCCATGGCCAGGCGCGCCCGGCGTTCCGTCCATTTTCGGAAAGGCGAAGACGCCCCATTTGAAGTCCTTGACGCTCGACTGCAGCGACGGGATTTCCCAGGTGCCGCCATAATACATGGCGCTCTTGCCGGCGGCGAAGGCCGCACGCATGCCGTCCTGGTCGACGGAAAGCGAATCCTTGGAAAGGATGCCATCATCGACCCATTGCTTGATCAGCTTGAACCCCTCGACATCGGGCGCGTCGGTGAATTTCGCCGTGCCCTCGAGGTTCTTCTGCGTCTTGCCGACCGGGTCGCCCGAGGCCTGCGAAAAGGTCTCGAAGTACCACATCGGCCACATCACGGTGTTAGAGCCCTGATGCAGCAGAGGGATCACGCCCGCGGTCTTGAACTTCGGCACGGCTGCCTTCAGGTCGTCATAGGTTGGCGGGACAGGAATGGCGAGCTTCTGAAAGAGATCGACATTGTAGAAGATCGTCGATGTCGACAGCGTCGAGATCGGCACGCCGTAGACTTGGCCGTTGACCGTGAAGGCGCCAAGTGCGGCGGCGTCGATCCTGTCCTGGAACGGCTTGATCTTGTCGGTAATCGGCATCACCAGTTTTCGCCTGACATAGGCGCCATTGGTGTAGAAGGCCGGGCAGGGGATCAGATCCATTTCCTGGTTTGCAAGTTTTGCGGTCATCACGCGCTGGATGGAATCGGTTTGCGGCCCCTGGGCATCCCACTCGACCGCGGCGACGTCGGGGTTGGCCTTGAGGAAGCCGTCGATAACCTGCTGCTGGATTTTCTTCTGCTCGTCCGGCGGTTGGCGCGGCGCGAGTTCGTCGAGCGCCGAGCCGCCGAAGATCTTGAGCGTGATCCCTTCGGCGTGGCCGATGCCGGGCACTGTGATCAGGCCGAGGCCTAGCAGTGCGGTGGCAAGGATGGGAGCGGCGGAACGTTGTTTCGGACGATGGGTCACTCTCTGCTGAAGGGGCATCTGGCTCTCCTTTACGCCAATGCCGAGGGGCAACCTCGGGACCAATATCGTTGATGGTCATATGATCTTGGTCGCCTGTTGATGTTTTTGTCAATCGGCAAGAATGCCTATTATTTCATCGATCGCACCGCCCCCCTTTCGTGTTCGGCGTGGCCCGTGCGGTGTTCGATTTGCCTGGGCAGTGATCTGCAAGAAGATCGGCAAACCAATTGTCGGATGCCGGCTGGTCCCGGTAACGGACAAGCCCCAATCTTCGCGATCTACTTCACGCCGATGCCGGCGGTCAGGCCGCCATCGATCTTGTAGTCCGCGCCAGTGCAGAAGCCGGCCTTCGACGAACACAGGAAAGCGATGAGTTCAGCCACTTCCTCCGGCTCGCCGATGCGCCCGATGGGGTGCGCTTCGCCGAAGCGCTTGTAGGCGGCCTCGACATCGGCATCCGTGCCGTTCTCGCCGCGGGCGGCCTTCTCCAGGATCGGGGTGCGGATCGAGCCCGGGCTGACGGAATTGACGCGGATGCCGGAGCGCGCATGGTCGAGGGCCAGGGCACGCGTCAGCGTGTGGATGGCGCCCTTGGTGGTGGCATAGGCGGCGACGTTTTGCTGGCAGGCAAAGCCCTGCACCGAAGCGACGTTGATGATGGCGCCGCCGCCCCTGCGGACCATTTCCGGGATGCCGAAATGCGCTGTCAGATAGATCGACCCGACATTGACCGACATCGCCCTGTTCCAGGTCTCGAAATCGGTGCTGGTCGCGGTTCCGTACGGATGCACCGCCGCCGAATTGACGATGATATCGAGGCCGCCGAACCGCTCGACGCCGGCCGCGACGGCGTCGCGAACCTGCTCCGGTACGGAGACGTCGGCGCTTATGACCAGCGCCCCGGCTCCGGAGTTCTCCAGTTCCGCTTCCAGCGCCGCGTTGGCCGCGCGGTCGATGCCGCAGGCGACGATCGCAGCGCCTCCAGCCGCAAGGCGTCTGGCGGTTGCGAGGCCAATCCCGGTCGTCCCCGTCACCAAGGCCACCTTGCCGTCGAAATCCTTCATTGGGAAAACTCCTTCATTCGCTGTCCGAAACCGGTTCCTAGTTTGACACCCATCGTGGTCCAACAATAGGTTGCCGTTCTCTCGCGGAAGGAAGCGGCAATGGAACAGTGCTGGCGCTGGTATGGACCGAACGACCCGGTAACGCTCGATCATGTCAGGCAGGCCGGTGCGACCGGCGTGGTGAGCGCCTTGCACGATATCTATGACGGTCGCGCCTGGCCGCTCGAGAGCATTCTGGAGCGCAAGCGTGTCATCGAGGCCGCCGGCCTGACATGGTCGGTGGTCGAGAGCATTCCGGTCCACAATTCCTTCAAGATCGGCACGCCGGAACGCGAGCGCTACGCCGGCTACTATCGCGACTCGATCCGCGCGCTCGCCAAGGCCGGCATTGCGACGGTCTGCTATAATTTCATGCCGGTGGTCGACTGGACGCGCACGGATCTCGCCTATCGGCTGCCAACGACAGGTTATGCGCTGCGTTTCGACGCGATCGATTTCGCGGCCTACGATTTGTTCGTGCTGAAGCGCGTCAATGCCGAGGCCGGCTATACCCCCGCCCGCATCGCCGAGGCGGAAGCGCGGCTGAAGGAATTGAGCAGCGAAGCTATCGACAGGATCGAGCGCAACCTGATCGCCGGCCTGCCGGCAACCGAGCGCAGTTATAACAGGGACAGTTTTCGCGAGGCCCTGGCGGAATACGACGCGATCGGACCAAAGGAGCTGCGCGACAACCTTGCCTGGTTCCTGCGCGAGATCATTCCGGTGGCCGAAGAGGAGGGGGTGCGCATGTGCATCCATCCCGACGACCCGCCCTTCTCGCTCTACGGCCTGCCCCGCATCGTTTCGACCGCCGAGGATGCGCGTTTCATCCTCAACGCCGTCGACAGCCCCGCCAACGGCCTGACGTTCTGCACTGGCTCCTATGGGACACGCGCCGACAACGACATCGTCGCCATGGTCAAGGAGTTCGCGGACCGCATCCATTTCGTCCATCTGCGCAACATCACCATCGAGGATGACGGCTCGTTCCACGAGGCCGAGCATCTCGAGGGCGGCACCGACATGGCGCATGTGATTCTCGCTCTGATGCAGGAAGAGGCGCGCCGCCGCCGGGAGGGCCGTGCCGACTGGCGTATTCCGATGCGGCCCGACCATGGCCATCTGCTCGCCGACGATATCGGCAAGACCAGGATCAATCCCGGCTATTCGCTGATCGGCCGGCTGAAAGGCCTCGCCGAGCTGCGTGGCATCATGCGCGCCATCGAGCGGTTCGAGCTGGCTTGAGCGGCCCCCTCAGTTCGGCTGGCAGGATCTGAAACTATCGCGCCGGTTTTGCACTTCCGCGGTGTTTATATGCCACATTGCTGAGAAACGCCCTGGGTCGCATCGCGCCAGGGCAGCCATGCGCTGCCGCAGTTCGGCGAAGCTGGGCATGGATTGTCCGCATGGCTTGACGACAACCTTGGTGATGCGGCTCGACACTGGCCGCTTCGACACCATCCAGTAATGGATTGTCACAAACACCGCGATCTTTAGGAAAAATCTCCACGCGCGATGCTTTGAATTACACTAAATCCATAGACAAAGATCGATCCCGTGCTGAGCGCGTTTGTCTGGGTTGTCATATGGCAAAATCTCCTATTATTCTCAATGGCTTCACCATGAATGCCGTCTCCCATGTCGCCTACGGCCTTTGGCGCCATCCGGCCGACCAGGCCTATCGACATGCCGAGCTCGACTACTGGATCGAGCTTGCCAAAGCACTGGAGGAGGGCGGCTTCGATTGCTTGTTCATCGCCGACGCGCTGGGCCTTCTCGACGTCTATGGCGGTGGATACGACGCCTCGCTGGCAAAGGGCGTGCAGTCCCCCGTCAACGATCCGCTGTTGCTGGTCTCAGCGCTTGCCGGCGCTACAAGCCGGCTGGGTTTCGGCGTCACCGTTTCGACGACCTACGAAAAGCCATATCTGCTGGCGCGCAAATTCACCACGCTCGATCATCTCACCAAGGGGCGGATCGCCTGGAACGTCGTCACCTCGCAGCTCGACAGCGCGGCGCGCAATCTCGGTCTCGACAGGCAGGTGGCGCATGACGAGCGCTACGAGATCGCCGACGAGTTCATGGATGTCGCCTACAAGCTCTGGCAAGGTTCCTGGGAAGACGGTGCCCTGGTGCGTGATCGCGGCAGCGCCGCCAACCCGGACGGTCTCTATACCGATCCGGAAAAGGTCCATCCGATCGGTCATTCCGGTCGCTACTTCAACGTTCCGGGTCCGCATCTCTCGGAGCCCAGTCCGCAGAGGGTGCCAGTGCTGTTCCAGGCGGGCGGTTCGCCGCGCGGCCAGCGCTTTGCCGCTCGTCACGCGGAGGTGGTCTTTGTCGCCGGTGCCGATGTCGATGGCATCCGCCGCAATGTCGCTGAGGTGAAGCGGCTTGCCCGCGATGAAGGCAGGGCTCCAGGCAGCATCAAGTTCATATCCGCGGTCTCGGTGATCACGGATGAAACCGACGCCGCCGCGGCCGCCAAGCTCGCTGACTACAGGTCGCACTACGATGTCGAAGGCGCGCTGGTGCATTATTCGGCAACGACCGGCATCGATTTTTCCAGGCACGATCTCGACCAGCCTATCCGCTACACCGAAACCGATTCCAACCGTTCCCTGCTGCGCATGTTCGATGACCCGTCGTCGGGCCGCCAGTGGACCTTGCGCCAGGCGTTTTCCCCGGAGGGCGGTTTCGGGCGCGGCAAGTCCTTTGTCGGCGGCCCCAAGACCGTTGCCGACGAGCTCGAGCAATGGCTGGAAGCCACCGATACCGACGGCATCAATTTGACGCATGTGGTCAGCCCCGGCAGCTTCATCGATTTCTCCGCCCACGTCGTTCCCGAGCTGCGGAAGCGCGGACGAATTCGCGAGGATGTCGGTCCCTCGCTGCGGTCCAGGCTCTTCGGGCGTGACAACCGGGTGCCCGCCGATCATCCGGCGGCGCAACACGCTTTCTCGCAGGGCCGTCAGCCGGAGGCTTTGGCATCATGACCATCCACGCCACCGTTCAGCATGAACAGCGCAGCGATTTCCAAGGCTGGGCCGAGAAGGCCGAGGAGGTCGTGCGCGAACTCAAGCGAACAGCTGCAGCGCGCGATCTGGCCGGGGCCGCCCCGCATGCCGAGATAGACCTTTTGCGTCTGGCCGGCCTGCTGACGATCTATATTCCCAAGCGATTTGGCGGCGGTGGCGCGACGCCGGCCGAAGTGCTCAGGATCGTCCGCATCCTGGCCAGGGGCGATACATCGATAGCCCAGATCGTCATCTACCATCTCTTCGGCACGGCAATCGGATTGGACGGCGACAACAAGTCCCTGATCGAAAGACGGCTTCAAGGCTTTCTCTCCAAGGGCTGGTTTCATGCCGGCATCGCGCAGGCCGCCTATGAGCCGCTTGTCGAGGCGAGGCAGGTGGACGGCGGTTTCGTGCTCAACGGCGCCAAGCCTTTCACCAGTGGTGCGCAGGTGGCCGACACGCTGCAGGTCTGGGTGCGCTTTGCCGGGAGCACGCGGATCGCCGGCACCGACGCCAGCCGTCATATCGGCCAGTTCATCGTCGCCAACCCGACGTCAGGCCTCAGCTTCGGCAATGACTGGGACAATATCGGCCAGAGGCTGACGGTGAGCGGCAGTGCGGCGCTCGAGAATGTCGCCGCATCCGCCGACGATCTGGTCGGGCATTGGCCTGATGATACGGTTCATCCGCCGCATGCCACGCTGCATGTGCCGATCGTTCATGCAGCCTTCGGCGAACTTTATCTCGGCACCGCCCTTGCCGCCCTGGAAGACGCCAGGGATTACATCACCCAACGCGGCAGGCCATGGCTGTCCTCGCCGGCAAAGAAAGCCTCCGAGGACACGCTGGTTGTCGAGCGCTTCGGCCGGCTTTCGATTTCGCTGGCGTCCGCGCAGGCGCTCGCGGACGCCGCCGGCGAGGCCGTGCAGCGCGCCTTCGAGCGAGGCAGGGATCTCACCGCGGAAGAACGTGGCCATGCCGCGGCAATCGCCTACCAGTCGAAGGTGCATTCGACCGAGGTCGCCCTGGAGGTGACGTCGCGCATATTCGAACTGACCGGTGCCCGCTCCACGGCGCGCTCGTTCGGCTTCGACCGCTACTGGCGCAACGTCCGCACCCACAGCCTGCATGATCCCGTGCACTACAAGGTGCTGGAAGTCGGTGACTTCGCGCTTAACGGCCGTGTGCCGCCGCCAACCTACTATTCGTGAGCCGAAGCATGGCAAGTTCCACCCATAAGGCGGTCAAGCCTCTCATCCTCAACGGCTTCGGTATGACCGTGGTCGGTCACGTGTCGGCGGGCCTCTGGCGTCATCCGAGCGACCGCGCCAACACCTACACCAGCCTCGAATACTGGACCTCGCTGGCCAAGCTGCTCGACGACGGCGGCTTCGACGCGCTGTTCCTCGCCGACGCGCTTGGCCACCTCGATGTCTTCCGAGGGACACCGGATGCGTCGCTGCGCACCGCAGCCCAGTCGCCGGTCAACGACCCGCTGCTGCTGGTCTCGGCAATGGCCGCCGCCACCAGGCATCTCGGCTTCGGCATCACCGTGTCGACCACTTACGAGCAGCCCTATCTCCTGGCCCGCAAGTTCACCACGCTGGATCATCTGACCAAGGGCCGCATTGCCTGGAACGTCGTCACCTCGGTTCTGGAATCGGCGGCGAAGAATCTCGGCCTGGAGCGCCAGATCGACCATGACGAGCGTTACGATCTGGCGCAGGAATTCCTGGATGTCACCTACAAGCTCTGGGAGGGATCCTGGGAGGACGGGGCGGTCGTGCACGATCGCGAGAAGGGGCTCTACACCGACCCTTCCAAAGTCCATCCGATCGGCCATCACGGCAAATATTTCTCCGTGCCCGGCGCGCATCTCGCGCAGCCCAGTCCGCAGCGCACGCCGCTTCTGTTCCAGGCGGGAACCTCGCCGCGCGGGCGCGAATTCGCTGCTCGCAACGGCGAGGTGGTGTTCCTCGGCGGCACCAGCACGGCCTCCATCCGCCGCTCGGTCGAGGCGATCCGTGCCCGCGCCGTCGAACTCGGACGGGCGCCGGATGCGATAAAGTTTATCACCGCGGTCACCGTCATCACCGGAGCCACGGACGAAGAGGCCGAGGCCAAGCACAAGGACTATCTATCCTACACCAGTGTCGAAGCGGCCCTGGCGCTGTTTTCGGCATGGACCGGCGTCGACTGGTCGCAATACCCACTCGACCACCCGCTCGAATATATCGAGACAAATGCCGGCCGTTCAGCCCTTGCCAATCTGACGCGGATCGATGCCGACCGGCGCTGGACCGTGGCCGGGATCGCCGAGTATATCGGGCTCGGCGGCATCCATCCCAAGCTGGTCGGCTCACCGCAGAGGATCGCCGACGAGCTCGAACGCATCGCCGATGAATCCGGCGTCGACGGCTTCAACCTGGCCTATGTCGTCAGTCCGGGCACGTTCGAGGACTTCATCGAATTCGTCGTCCCGGAGCTGCGGCGGCGGGGTCGCATCCGGGAACGTGGCGCGCCCGGCACCACGATCCGCGAGCGCTTCCAGGGAGCGGGCCAGCGGCTGCTGCGCGACGACCATCCGGGAACAGCCGCACGCGACCGCTCGAACTGGGGTACCATCGTCGAGGCGGCCGAGTGAGCGGCATCCATCTCCACTGGTATCTGCCGACCAACGGCGACAGCCGGGAAATCGTCGGCTCTGGCGATGATTCCCATCTCGGCAACGGCCCGTCACGATCGCGGTTTCGGGAAGCGAGCCTCGATTATCTCTCGCTGGTCGCCAAGACCGCGGAGACGTTGGGCTTCGAAGCTGTGCTGACGCCGACCGGAACCTGGTGCGAGGATGCCTGGATAGTCACGGCAGCACTGGCGCAGGTCACCACGCGGTTGAAGTTCCTCGTCGCCTTCCGTCCCGGCCTGATCTCGCCGACGCTGGTCGCCCACCAGGCGGCGACCCTTCAGCGCATATCGGGTGGGCGGCTGCTGCTCAACGTCGTCACCGGAGGCGATCCGCTGGAGCAGAAACGCTTCGGCGATCATCTCGGCCACGACCAGCGCTATGAACGCACGGGAGAGTTCCTCGAGATCCTGCGCGGCGTGGTCCTGCCAGCCGGTTCGGGCCGGCGCTTCGATTTCAGGGGAAAGCACTATGACATCGAAGGCGCCCAGATCGATTTCGGCAAATGGCCGCTTCCCGATATCTTCTTCGGTGGCGCAAGTGGTGCTGCGCAAGCGGTCGCCGCGCGCCATGTCGACACCTATCTGGTCTGGGGCGAGAGCCCGGCAACCGAGGCTGCCCGGATAGGCCATGTGCGGGAACTCGCCGCCGCGCAGGGCCGCAAACTAAGCTTCGGCATACGCCTGCATGTCATCAGTCGCGATACCGAGGCGCAGGCCTGGGAGGAGGCCGAGAGGCTGCTGGAGAGACTGACGCCGGAGCGGATCGCGCAGGCGCAGGCAATCCTGGCGCGCACGGAATCGGCCGGCCAGCGCCGGATGAACGCGTTGCATAGCGACAGCGGCACCGCGGCGCTCACCGCGCGCAGCGTGCGCGATCTCGAAATATCGCCGCATCTGTGGGCCGGCTACGGCTTGGTTCGCGGCGGCGCCGGCACGGCGATCGTCGGCAGCCACGAGCAGGTCGCGTCCCTCATCGAGGAGTACCACGCCGTCGGCTTCGACCACTTCATCCTGTCGGGCCAGCCGCATGTCGAGGAAGCCTATCATTTCGCCGAAGGCGCGCTGGCGCTCCTGAGATCGAAGGGGCTGCTCGCAGCCTGAAACATGTGCGGCCTTTGGTGGCCGCGACAATGGAGCATGACGAAAAGACAATGTCGGACATTCAGATCTATCCGGGCCTCAGCGACGCCGAATTCGAGACCTGGGCCGAGAAGGCCCGCGACGTGGCGCGGCAACTCGCGGCAACGGCGCTCGAACGCGACCGGGCGAACAAGGACCCGGTGGAAGAACTGGCGCTGCTGCGCGACAGCGGCCTGCTCGGCCTGGCTGCGCCACGCGAATTCGGCGGCGCCGGCGCAAACCTCGTCCAGGCGCTCAAGATCAGCCGCATCATCGCCGCCGCCGACGGCTCGATCGGGCAGTTGATCGCGTATCACTATTCCAACGGTGTCTGGACCTACATTCTCGGCACGGCCGAGCAGTGGGAAAAGACGGCGCGCGGCGTCGGCGCGCAAGGCTGGTTTCAGGGCGGCGTCAGCAATCCGCGCGACCAGTGGAACGAGATCGAGCATGTCGGCGACCGCCGATTCCTGAACGGCAGGCGCACCTTCGCAACCGGCGCCTCGGTGGCCCAGGTCATCACCGTCAGCCTCTGGGACAACGGCAAACGCGCTCACTACCAGATCCCGCCGACGCGCCAGGGCATCAGCTTCGGCGGCGACTGGGACAATCTCGGCCAGAGACTGACGGCGAGCGGCAGTGTCACTTTCGACCGTGTCGAAGTCTTCGAGGATGAGCTGCTCAGCGCCCTCGACGATTATGAGGGCGATGTCGAATTGCGCGACGGCCTGCGCGTCCTGTTCAGCCAGCTCATCTTCATCAATTTCTATCTCGGCATCGCCGAGGGCGCTCTTGCCGCCGCCGCCGATCATGTCCGCCGCTTCGGCCGGCCCTGGCCGGAGTCCGGGCTGGAACGGGCGATCGACGATCCCTACCATCTGGTGCTGTTCGGCCGGCTATCCGCCGGCATTGCGGCGGGCATAGCAATCGCTGACAAGGCCGCGGCGCTTTACGAGGCGGCACTGCATGCCGGAGCGTCGGTGACGGCGCAGCAATGGGGCGAACTCGCAACGATCATCGACCAGGGCAAGATCGTCGCCAACGACGTCGTGCTCGACGTGACGGCGCGCATCTTCGAAGCGACGGGCGCGCGCTCGACGGCCAACAAATATGGCCTCGACATCTATTGGCGCAACGCGCGCACCCATACCGTCCACGATCCGGTCTCCTACCGGGCGCGCGAGGTCGGCACATATCTGCTGGCCGAAACGCTGCCGAGACCGCGAACCTATGCGCAGCCGCCGCAGCCGGAAGCGCACAAGCCTGAAGCCGTGCCCACGCGGAAGGCATCATGATATCGGATGTGCGCCTGCTGACCGGGAAGGCCGAACTCGCGCAGGCCGCACGCACCTTCCGCACGGCCATGGTCGGCCTGCCGCCGCTCGGCCCGATCGACGACGCGCTGATCGACAGACTGTTCGAGCCGGATCGCACCTGGGGCGCCTTCGACGGCGAGACGCTCGTTGGCACAACCGACTCCTATTCGGGACGGATCGCGGTTCCCGGCGGCGCCTGGTTGCCGCAGGCCGCGGTCACCCATGTCGGCGTGCTGCCCACCCATACGCGGCGTGGCGCCGCCACGGCGCTGTTCAAGGCGCAGCTGCGCGCCGCGCGCGAACAGGGCGAGGCGGCGGCCACCTTGCGGGCCTCCGACGCGCGCATCTACGGCAACTTTGGCTATGCGATCGCCAATACTTCTGTCAGCCTGGAAGTCGACACCCAGCGCGCGCGCCTGCGGGCAGGGCTGACGTACTCCGACAAGATTCGGCTGATCGACAGCGACGATGCCTGGGCGATACAGGCGCGCATCTACGCGGGTCAGCCTGTTTCGCGCGCGGGCGTCATCACACGCTCGGCCTATTGGTGGGATTTTCAGGCGTTGCGCCAGACGCACAGCGGCACGCCTAACTACGTCGCCGTTCACGGCGACAAGGGTTCGGAAACCGGGTTCGTGCGCTATCACCCTGTCGGCCTCGACAGCTGGTTCACCAGCTCGGAACGCACCATCGTGGTCGATGATATCGTGGCCTACAGTCCGGCCGCCTATGTCGCGCTGGTCGCACATCTGCTGGCGGTCGACCTGCCGCATCGCATCGTCTTCTGGAGCCGTCCCGCGGACGATCTGCTGCCGTGGCTGTTCGAGGATTTTCGAAGCGTTCGCGTTTCGGCGGCGCGCGACGAAACATGGCTGCGGCTCCTGGACGCTGAAAAGGCTCTTACAGCCCGGTCCTATGCCGGGCAGGGCAGCGTCGTGCTGGAAGTCTCCGATGCCATCCTGCCCGAGAACGCGACCAGGCTGCGTCTCTCGCCAGAAGGAGCCGAGCGCACCAATCTGTCCGCCGCCGTGGTGACGGACGTGGCCGCGGTTTCGGCGGCCTATCTCGGCGGCGTGAAGTGGTGGCAGCTCGCGCAGACGGGGCGCCTCGGCGACTTCGACCGGGCTGCGGTCGAAACGCTCGACACGCTGTTCACGGCGCCGGCCTTGCCTCATTCCGGAACAATGTTTTGACAGGCGGAGCTAATATAAAATGTATTTTGAAAGTGTGTTTGAAAAATAGGTAATTTTATCTCAAAATTATGCTTGCTAAATGCAATGGTATTTTGAAGAATTATTTATAATCGGAGAGAAGTAATGACAACACATGTTGCGCGTAAGTTATTATTGGGAATTGCAGGTGGCATTCTGTCGATTTCTGTTCTTGGTTCATCCGCGCAAGCGGAAGATCTGAAACATGGCGGGGTCCTGCGGATTGCTTCGATCCAGTCCGATCTCGATGCGTTCGATCCGCTCACCGGCTACAGCATCGATTCCTGGGAAATCCTGCGCGCAACAACGCGCCAGTTGGTGACCTATCCCGGCTCGCCAGCCGGCCTCAAGGAGGACACCACGCTCGTGCCGGATCTCGCCAAGTCCTGGGACATCAGCGACGACGGCAAGGTCTACACCTTCCATTTGAAGGACGACGTGTTCTTCTCCGGCAGCCTCGAGCGCAAGATCGTCGCCAGCGATTTCGTCTATGGCGTCAAGCGCTTCTGCGATCCCAACAAGCAGGTCGCCGCCATCAACTATTTCAACCTCGTGATCTCCGGCTTCGTCGACTATTGCAAGGAATTCGCGAAAGTGCCGACAGGCGATCTCGCGGCGACCAAGGCTTTCACCGACACGCACGAGATTGCCGGCGTCTCGGCTCCCGACGAGCACACGCTGGTCATCAAGTCGGACACCAAGAACTACGACTTCCTCAACATCCTTTCGATGAATTTCGTGTCGCCGGTGGCGCCCGAGATCGCGTCCAAATATTTCCCGGACTCGCTGGAGTCGCGCAAGAACCTGCCGTCCAGCGGCCCTTACTATGTCGACACCTACGAGCAGGGTCAGAAGCTGGTCCTGAAGAAGGCAAAGAATTTCAAGCCGGAGTCCGACCAGGCGCGCAAGGCCTATGCCGATGAGATCGACATCGATTTCACCGCCAACAGCGAGGACAGCGTCGTCCAGAAGATCATCGCCGGTGAGGCCGATCTGTCGCTGTATCTCGACATCCCGCCCATTCCGACGATCCAGCGCTTCCTGTCGCAGAAGAGCCCCGACATCCATGTGACGAACAGTGGATCGGCGAACTTCATCACCTTCAACCAGCGGCCGGAGGTCAAGAGCGACGGGGCCGAGGCGCTGCGCAAGCTGAAGGTCCGGCAGGCGCTGACCTATGCGGTGAACCGCGAGCATCTGGCGCAGACCCAGGCCGGTTCGATCGGCGCCGTGCCGCTCACCCAGATCATCACCTCGACCATCCTTGGTTTCGAGAAGTTCGATCCGTACCCGACCGAGAGCTACAGGGGCGATCCGGCCAAGGCCAAGCAATTGCTTGCCGAGGCAGGCTATCCGAACGGCATCGCCTTCGACGCCATCTATCGCGGCAACGCACAGTTCGAAGCGATTGCGGTGACCGCGAAGGAGGATCTGGAAGCAGCGGGTATCACGCTCAACCTGATCCCGATCCCGCCCACACAGTGGTACGCCTTCATCCAGGATCCGAAGAGCCGTTGGGATCTTTCCCTGGGCGGAACATTCTCCCCGGATTGGCAGGGACCGAGCACGCGCATGCTGCTTGGCGGCTGGTTGAATTCGGACGCGGCACCTTGCGGCACCGGCAACGTCCACGCCATTTGCTACAGCAATCCGGAACTCAACAAGCTAGCGGCGCAGGCCTATCCGTCCGACGATCCGGGGCCGATCTGGACCAAGGCCGACAAGCTCGTCTCCGCCGACCTGCCGTGGATTCCGTTGTTCGAGAAGCGCAAGGTCGTGGTCACTTCCGATCGCCTCGCCAACTGGGTGTGGTCGTCGCTGGCGGTCAATGCCGACATCACCAACCTCGCTCTCAAGCAGTAGCAAGGCCGGACCGGCAAAAGGAGGCGCGCGTGCCCATCTTCTCTGTCGCCGATCTGCGCGTCGCGTTCGGCGGCGTGGACGTGGTGCATGGCGTCTCGTTTTCCGTCGAGTCGGGCAGGACGCTTGCCATCGTCGGTGAATCGGGCTCGGGCAAGAGCGTGTCGCTGCTCGGCGCCACCGGCCTTCTGCCACCGGCGGCGAGTGTTCGCGGCAGCGTGCTGCACAAGGGCGATGAGATACTGGGCCTCTCCGCCGGCGACCTGCGCCGGCGGAGAGGTGCCGACATCGGCTTCGTCTTCCAGGACCCGCTCAGCAATCTTCATCCGTTGAAGACGATCGGCCAGCAGATCGCCGAAGCGATCACCGCGCACCGCAGGGTGGGACGTGGGGAGCTGCGTCAGCGCGTTCTCGATCTTCTGGCCGATGTCGGCATCCCCGACCCTTCGGCCCGCGTGAACGACTATCCCAGGCAGTTCTCGGGCGGCATGCGCCAGCGCGTGATGATCGCAGCGGCGATCGCGCTCAATCCCGGTCTGATCATCGCCGACGAACCGACGACGGCGCTCGACGTGACCGTGCAGGCGTCGATCCTTGATCTGCTGAAACGAATCCAGCAGGACCACGGCACGGCGATGATCTTCGTCAGCCACGATCTGGCCGTCGTTTCGGACATTGCCGACGATGTCCTGGTGATGCGCGCGGGGCACGTCGTGGAGCAGGCGCCGGCCGAGCTGATTTACGGGGCACCGCGCCAGGCTTACACCAGGGAGTTGCTCGGTGCGGCGCGGCTTGGCGGCCTTGTTGCACGCGCGGCGCGATCATCGCTACTCCCGGCGCTGCCGTCGATGCCCGATTTGCTCTCCGTCTCGGCAATCGCGCGTTCGTTCGCAGGCCGCTCCGCCGCAGGCGGTCTGATCAGGCCGGTGCTCACGGATATCTCGTTCACCGTCCGCGAAAACGAGATCATCGGCCTCGTCGGCGAATCCGGTTCCGGCAAGTCGACAATCGGCCGGCTGATCGCCGGGCTCGACCGGCCGGACGAGGGCAGCATCTCCCTGCGGGAGCGTATCTATTCGCGTCCGGGTGTCGGCGGCATCGCCATCGACCGGCAATTGCGGTCGGACATACAGGTTATCTTTCAAGACCCCTATGCAAGCCTCAACCCGCGGCGGCGCATCCGGTCCATTCTGGCGGAACCCTTCATCATCGGCACCAGACTGGACGCCGCGGCGATACGCCGGCGCGTGCAGGATCTGGTGCGCGACGTGGAACTTCCCGACGACGTGCTGGATCGTTTCCCGGCCCAGCTTTCAGGTGGCCAGCGGCAGCGTGTCGCCATTGCGCGCGCCATCGCGCTCGAACCCTCGCTGATCGTCGCCGACGAGCCGGTATCGGCACTCGACATCACGACGCAGGCGAAGATCATCAGGCTGCTGCAGACCATTCGCCGGCAGCGAGGCCTGTCGCTGCTCTTCATCTCGCATGATCTCGGCGTCGTGTCGGAACTGTGCGACCGCGTTATCGTGCTGGAGAAGGGCGTCATCGTGGAAGCCGGCGAGACAGGCCGTGTCTTCGGCGCTCCCCGGCATCCCTACACGGTCAGGCTGACAGACGCGATCCCCGGCAAGGTCCTGCGGCGCAACCCGGTTCCCGAGCGGATCGCCGCGCATGCCTGAGATCCGTGCCCTGGCGTCCGTCCAGGACCACGTCCTGCTGGGGCATGGCGAGGTGGTGAATTCCTACAGGTCGCTGCTTCTGCGAGCGCTGCTGCGCGAACGGTCCTTTCGCATCGGCGCGCTGATCATAGGCTTCGTCACCGCCGGTGCGCTGCTGGCGCCAGTGGTCGCATGGCTGCTGGGGCACGGGGTGACGGAGCAGTTCCGCGATACGGCGTTGACCGAGATGGGACTGCCGAGTGGCCCCACGTTCGAATTTCCACTTGGCGCCGACGGCAACGGCCGCGACGTGCTGGTCAGAACGCTCTACGGCGCGCGCGTATCGCTGGCCATCGCCATCCCGGCGACCACGCTTGCCATGATCATCGGCACCGCCATTGGCCTCGTCAGCGGATTTCTTGCCGGTCGCGTCGACCGCGTCATTTCGCAGGCGGTGGACGTCGCTTTGTCGTTTCCGTTCATCGTCACCGCGCTCAGCCTCCTGTCGCTGAACCGGGGCGTCGATGGCAAACCGTTTGTTGCGCCCTCCCTGGTGGTGGTGCTGATCATAACCCTGTTTTCCTGGACCTACTTTGCCCGGCTGACGCGTGGCCTGGTGTTTGTCCTGCGCCGCAGTCCGCTGGTGGAAGCCGCGCAGACGATCGGCGCCTCGAAGGCCAGGATCATCATGCGCGAGATCCTGCCCAACATCGCGCCGGTCATCCTGGTCTACTGGGCGGTACAACTGCCGACCAACATCATCGCCGAAGCGACGCTCTCCTTCCTCGGCGTCGGCGTGCAGGCGCCGCAGCCGAGCTGGGGCAATATGATCGCCGAGGCGCAGCGCTCATCCCTCTACCAGTTGCAGCCATGGTTCCTGCTCGGACCCGGCATCGCGCTGTTTCTGACCGTGGCCGGCTTCAACACGCTGAGCGCTGGCCTGCGCAACGTCCTCGACCCCCATCGCCGCAGCGGGTGACGCCATGATCCGGCACACAGGCGGGCTGATCTTCCGGGCGCTCTCGACGCTGCTGATCGTGCTGGTGATCGCGTTCTTCATCACCCGCATAGCCTATCGCAATCCGGCCGCCATGCTGGCGCCGCGCAACGCCAGCCAGCAGGCGATCGATGCCATAGCGCACGCGCTGCGGCTCAACGAGCCATGGTATCTGCAGTTGTGGTACTATCTCTACCGCGGCCCCGACATCCAGGGCGCGCCGATGGGGATCGCTCACTGGCCGCCGGCGCTGGGCTACTCCTTCCGCAAGCAGACACCGGTGACAGACCTCATCCTGTCCAAGGTGCCGGTGACGCTTTCGCTCGCCCTTGGCGCCGTCGTCATTTGGATGACGCTGTCGATCCTGCTTGGCGTGATTGCCGCGCGCCGGCAGGGCTCCTGGCTGGACAGGCTGATATCGGGCTTCGCCTATGCGAGCCTGTCGGTGCCGACGTTCCTCTCCGGCATCCTGATCTCCTATTTCCTGTTCTTCCAGCTCTCCAACCATGGGGTCTTCTGGTTTCCAAGCAGCGGTTATGTGCCGCTGACGAAAGATCCGTTCGAATGGGCCCGGCATCTGGCCCTGCCGTGGCTGACGCTGGCACTTGCCGAGATCGGCATTTTCCAGCAGCTGATCCGCGCAAGCATGCTTGAGGTTCTGGGCGAGGACTACATAAGGACGGCGCGCGCCAAGGGTGTTCCGGAATGGCGGGTCTATTACGATCATGCGTTGAAGGCCGCGCTCAATCCGGTGATCACGCTGGGTGGCCTGGAGCTTGCCGTCATCATGGGTGGGGCGATCGTCACGGAGACGATCTTCGGATTGGACGGCGTCGGCCGGCTGGCGATCAACTCGGCGCTTGAAGGCGATTTTCCGGTCGTCATCGGGACGACGATCTTCGCCGCGGCATCGTTCGTGTTCTGCACCTTCGCCGTCGACATCACAACCAGATGGCGCGACCCGGCGAGCCTGTCGTGACCGCCCGCCATCAGGCAATTCGCTCTCATTTCAGCACGGATATTGGGAAAAATATTCGCTCTGGCTGACATCGATGAAGCATGTTCCCTTATCATAATCCCCTTTGTCTATAATCTTAGTGCACGAAGTACGCCGCAACTCGCAAGAGGCAGGTCAGCTGCGCCATCCGGCGGAGCCACACTCCCGCGGAGCGACATCTCAGGCTCCGCGATAAATCATTCGACAAGGTGAATTCACGATGATCTCCCGCCTGTTGCGAACCATCATGCTGTCTCTGGCAGCCACGCTTCTGACGCTGACCGGACTTGCGGCAGAGGAGGCGGGCGGGACGCTCAACCTGATCGTCCAGCCCGAGCCGCCGACGGTCAATATCGGCGTCAACCGTCTCGGGCCGACGACCTATGTCGGCAACAAGATCTACGAGAGCCTGTTGACCTATTCGGCCGATCTGAAGCCGCTGCCGCGCCTGGCGCAAAGCTGGTCGATTTCGGATGACGGCCTCGTCTACACCTTCAACCTGCGCCGCGATGTAAAATGGCATGACGGCCAGCCGTTCACGGCCAAGGACGTGGTGTTCAGCTTCCAGAAGTTTCTGCCGGCACTTCAGGCCCGCTCGCGACTCAACCTGGCGGAGGTGAAGGACATCGCCACGCCGGACGACCACACCGTGGTGTTCACGCTCAAGGCGCCGTACCCAGCCTTCATCTACGTCCACAACACCGCCGTGCTGCCGGCCCATCTCTATGAAGGGGTGAGCGACTTTCGCACCGCCGAGGCAAACAGCAAGTTCATTGGCACCGGGCCGTTCAAATTCGCCGAGTGGAAGAAGGGGTCCTTCATCCACCTTGTCCGCAACCCTGACTATTGGGATGCCGGCAAGCCCCATCTGAACGACATCTTCTTCCACGTCATCCCTGACGCCAACAGCCGCGCCATCGCTTTCGAAACCGGTCAGGTGGATGTGCTGCGCGCAGGCGACGTCGAGAACTTCGACATTACGCGGTTGGCCGGGCTCGATGGCGTGCAACTGACCGAGGCAGGCTGGGAATTTCTTCAACCGGTCGGCTACATCCACCTCAACAACCGCCACAAGCCGCTCGACGATGCGCGGGTGCGCCGGGCGATCGCGCATGCGATCGACCGCCAGTTCATCATCGACACGATCTTTGGTGGATTCGGCCACGAGACCAACGGCCCGCTGTCGCGTCTGTCGCGGTTCAAGGACACTTCGGTCGAAACGAAATATGAATTCGACCTGGCCAAGGCGAACGCCATCCTCGACGAGGCCGGCCTGAAGCCCGACGCCAACGGCGTGCGCTTCGAACTGCAGTTCGTTCCGCTGCCCTATGGCGAGCTGTGGCAGCGCGAGGCGGAATATATCCGGGAGGCGCTGACGTCTGTCGGCATCAAGGTCAACATCGTGGCGACCGACGTGCCGGGCTGGTTCAAGCGGCTGACCACCTTCGACTATGATCTTGCCGAAAACTTTGTCTACACCACCCCCGACCCGGCAATCGGCATCAGCTATGCCTACACCACGCTCGAAGGCGACAATGCGGGCACGACCGGCGGCAATGTGCATGGCTATTCCAACCCCGAGGTCGACAGACTGCTGGCCGACGCCGCCCATGAGAACGACTTCGACAAGCGCAAGGCGCTCTATTCGCAAGCCCAGAAGATCATCTCCGCCGACGTGCCGCTCATCTGGACGCACGACATCGTCTTTCCGACGCTCTACCGAACCAAGGTTCACAATCTGATCGCGACCGGTCTCGGCACAGATGAAAACTTCGCCGATGTCTGGCTGGCGAAATAGCTGGCGGGGCTGGGTAGGATGGATCGTCTTGGCTTCCTGACGGGACGGGCCGCCCGCGCGGTTCTCATCCTGTTTGGGGTTATCGTGCTCAACTTCGTGCTGCTGCGCCTCGCACCGGGAGATGCGGCATCCGTCCTGGCCGGGGATCAGGGCGCGGCCGACCCGGCCTTTGTCGCGGAACTGCGCCACGATCTCGGGCTTGATCGCTCCGTGCCCGAGCAATTGTGGATCTACACCAAGTCGCTGGCGCGTCTCGACTTCGGCCAATCCTACCGCGACCAGCGTCCTGTTATCGATATCATCGCGGAAAGGCTGCCGGCCACACTGCTTCTGACATTGACCGCCTTTGGCTTTGCGTTGGGGACCGGCATTGCGCTCGGGTCTATCGCCGCCCGGCACGCCGGCAGTCTGCTCGACACCGTGCTGACCGGCATTTCGGTGATGTTCTTTGCCATGCCGCTGTTCTGGACCGGCCTGATGGCGATCCTGCTGTTTTCGGTCTGGCTGAACTGGCTGCCGTCCTACGGCATGCAGACGGTAGGCGAGGGCGGGTCGGATCTCTCGCTTGTCGGGGATGTCGCCGTTCATCTCATTCTTCCGGCTCTGACGCTCGGCCTGTTCTACATGGCCATCTACATGCGAGTGACGCGCGCCTCGGTGCTCGACGTGCTCGATCGCGATTTTGTCCGTACCGCCAGGGCCAAGGGCCTGAAACCGGGATTGATCTGGCGCCAGCATGTGCTGAGGAACGCGCTGCTGCCGATCATCACCTTCGCCTCCTTGCAGGCCGGACAACTGATCGGCGGGTCGATCCTGATCGAGACGGTGTTCGCCTGGCCGGGCGTCGGGCGTCTCGCCTTCGATGCCCTCATGCAGCGCGACTACAACCTCCTGCTGGCGATCTTCTTCATCACCTCGGCAATCGTCGTCGTCATCAATCTGGTCGCGGATTTTCTCTACGTTGCCGCCGATCCGCGCATCGAACTGGGGGCTTGAGGCCATGGCCCTTCTGCGAAGCTCGTTCCTCAGGCATCCGGGCGCCGTTGCCGGCGCGCTGATCCTGATTGCGATCCTGCTGATGGCGGTCTTCGCCGGCGTTCTCTTTCCGGGCGACCCCTGGCGCATGGTCGCCCGTCCGAACCTGCCGCCCTTCAGCCCGGGGCATCTGTTCGGCACCGACATGCTCGGCCGTGATCTTGCGGCCGGCATCGCCCACGGGGCGCAGGTCACGCTGCTGATCGCTCTGGCGGTGACGCTGCTCGCCGTCGCCTTCGGCACGGCGATAGGTGCTGTCGCCGGCTATTTCGGCGGCTGGGTCGACGACGTCGCCATGCGGTTCACCGAGTTCTTCCAGACCATCCCGAGCTTCCTGCTGACGGTCGTCATCGTTGCGATCGTCGCGCCTTCGCTGGCTTCGATCATCCTGGCCATCGCAATCGTCAGCTGGCCGCAGATCGCCCGGCTGGTCCGGGCCGAGGTGCTGAGCCTCGTCAACCAGGACTTCGTGCGGGCGGCACGGGTTGGCGGGCTGTCGACTGCCCGGATCATCTGGGGGCACATCCTTCCCAACGTGCTGTCGCCGGTGATCGTTGCCGCTTCGTTGATGACGGCGACCGTCATCCTGATCGAATCGGGCATCAGCTTCCTTGGTCTGGGCAATCGCGAGTTCGTCTCCTGGGGCTATCTGCTCGGCACCGGCAGGACCGCCTTTCGCGTCAACTGGTGGCTGTCGACCATTCCGGGCCTAGCGATCTTCCTCACCGTCCTTTCCCTGAACCTCGTCGGCGACTGCCTGAACCATTGGCTCAACCCTCGCAACAGCAATCGCGGTGGGCGCGCATGACGGCTCTGGTCGAGATCGCGGGTCTCTCCATCGCCTTGCCGGAGCACGCCGATCGAGCATTGGCCGTCGAAGACGTGTCGTTGCGTATCGATCGTGGCGAAGTGCTCTGCCTGGTCGGCGAATCCGGATCTGGCAAATCGGTATTGGCCGCGGCCATTGCCGGCCTGTTGCCTGCCAAGCAGCTCCGGATCGCCGCCGGTGCGATCCGTTTCGATGGCCGCGACATTGCCGGGATCAGCGAGGCTTCGTTCCGCCTGCTGCGCGGCAAGCGCATTGGCTTCATCTTCCAGGAACCGATGAGCGCGCTCAATCCGGTGCTGACCATCGGCCGCCAGATCGAGGAAGCGCTCGCCGCGCATGATGGCGGCGACCGCAAGGCGCGCACCGCTCGCGTGCTGGAACTGGCGCGGGCAACCAGGCTTCCGGATCCCGAGACGATCATTCACCGCTACCCGCACCAACTCTCGGGCGGACAGCGGCAACGGGTGATGATCGCCATGGCGATCGCCAACGATCCGGACCTGCTGATCGCCGATGAACCCACCACCGCGCTCGACGTCACGACGCAAGCGGAAATCCTGCGGCTGATCCTTGAAATCCGCGAAAGGCTCGGCCTCGCCGTTCTGTTCATCACCCATGATATCGGCGTGGTCGCCGATATCGCTGATCGCGTCATGGTGATGAAGGAGGGCCGGGTGATTGAGAGCGGCAGAGCAGACGACGTCCTCGAAGCGCCATCGCAGCCCTACACACGCCGCCTGATCGAAGCCGTTCCGGTTCTTCATACCAGTGCAATTCAAAGACGGGACGCAGGGGATCCGTTTCTCGTTGTCCGCGGGCTGACCAAGACCTATCGTGATCGCCGCGCGCCTTGGCGGCGGCAGGCTTCCGCCACCAGGGCGCTGGACGGTGTCAATTTGACGATTGGGCGCGGCGAGACGGTCGCCCTCGTCGGTGAATCCGGTTCGGGCAAGACGACGCTCGGCCAATGCGTCGTCGGACTGGCCGACTGGGATGAAGGCAGCCTGAGCTTCGACGGTGGCGATCTCGCCGGCACGACACGGGAGCGCACTTTACGTCCGCGTATCCAGATGGTGTTTCAGGATCCGTTCGCCTCCCTCAATCCGCGCCATCGCGTCCGCCGCATCCTTACCGAAGCCGCCATAGTCAACGGCCTTTCACGCGAGAGGGCGGAGGAGAGCATGTCCCGCCTCCTTGTCCGCGTCGGACTTGACCCCGGTGCGGCCGATCGTTTCCCGCATGCCTTTTCAGGCGGCCAAAGGCAGCGTATTGGCTTGGCGCGAGCACTCATGCTTGAGCCCGACCTGCTCGTCGCCGACGAACCGGTCTCGGCCCTGGATGTCTCGATACAGGCGCAGATTCTCGACCTTCTGGCGGAAATCAAACGCGATCTTGGCCTGTCGATGCTGTTCATCACGCACGATCTTCGTGTCGCCTCGGCGATCGCCGACCGCATCGTCGTCATGCAGAGCGGCAAGATCGTCGAGGACGGTCCCGCCGAACAGGTTTTGACACGTCCCGGATCCGACTATGCGCGTGCGCTGCTGGCGGCGGTCCCAGGCCTGTCCTGGGAGCGGAGCCGCAGCCAGATCGACCGGGCCGCCGCGGAATAGAGGCGTGATACCGGTCGCAGGGCAAATCTACCAATCTTGTAGAATTAACAAAAACGCGCTGTCCGTCTTGCCCGAGCGATACTGGAATTTCCCCACCTGCCACCGAAAGGGATGGCGTTTTCTTTGTTTCCATCGCCTGCGGTGCGACGCTTCGATCACCAAACAAGAGGTCGAAATGAGCAGTTCTGCTGGTAAACAAACGATTCCGGTGCTGGATTTTTCCCGCTATGAAGCCGATCCGGCATCTCGCAAAGAATTCATCGAGGGACTGCGGCGCGCTGCACGCGATGTTGGCTTTTTTTACCTGACCGGACATGGCATCGCACAATCGCTGATTGACGATGTGCTTGGCGCGTCACGACGTTTCTTTGCCTTGCCGGACAAGGACAAGCTCCAGATAGAGATGGTCAACTCGCCGCATTTCCGCGGCTACAACCGGATTGGACAGGAACTGACGAAAGGCCAGAGGGACTGGCGCGAGCAGGTCGACATCGGCTCGGAGGCACCGGCGCTGCCGCGCAATGCCTCGTTGCCGGCCTGGACGCGCCTGCAGGGACCAAACCAATGGCCGACCGCCTTGCCCGAGCTGAAGCCGCTTCTGCTGGAGTGGCAGGATCGCCTCACCGATCTTTCGACGCGCCTGCTGAAAGCCTTTGCCATTGTCCTGGAGCAGGATGAGGGTGCTTTCGAAGCCATCTATGCCGGCACGCCGAACCACCTCATCAAGATCATCCGCTATCCCGGCCGTGACGCGACCGAAAGCGAGCAAGGCGTCGGTGCGCACAAGGACAGCGGCTTCCTGACGCTCCTGCTGCAGGAAAGGCAGAAGGGGCTGCAGGTCGAAAGCGCCGATGGCGATTGGATTGACGCCGAGCCGCGCGCCGGCACCTTTGTCGTCAACATCGGCGAACTGCTGGAAATGGCGACCGATGGCTACCTGAAGGCCACCGTGCACCGGGTCGTAACGCCGCCAGCCGGCACCGACCGGCTGTCGGTCGCCTTCTTCCTCGGCGCTCCGTTCGATGCCGAGATTCCGCTCCTGGATTTGGCGCCGCACCTGAAGGCGCAGGCGAACGGGGTCACCCGCGATCCGCAGAATCCGCTCTACCGCAATTCCGGGCAAAACGCGCTGAAGAGCCGGTTGCGTTCGCATCCCGACGTCGCGCGGCGCCATCACGCCGATCTGCTGGCCGTCCAGGCACGCGCCGAAGCTGTCCCGGTCGCTTGACCGCCACAACCATCAGGAAGGAACGATAAATGACCCTGGAAAATCTTTCTCCCGAGACCCTTGCCCTTCACGGCGGCTCCTGGCGCGCCGATCCCGCCACCGGCGCCGTTGCCGTACCTATTTACCAGACCACGTCTTACCAGTTCCAGGACACCGGCCATGCCGACCGGCTGTTCGCCCTCGATGAGATCGGCCATATCTACACGCGCGTCTCGAACCCGACGCAGGATGCGCTGGAGACCCGCATCGCGGCGCTGGAAGGGGGTGCTGCTGCCCTTCTTGTGTCCTCCGGCCAGGCGGCTTCAGCCTATTCGGTGCTGAACCTTGCCGGCGCCGGCGACAACATCGTCTCCGCCACCGATCTCTATGGCGGCACCTGGGCCCTTTTTGCCGCGACCCTGAAGCACCTGGGGGTGGAAGTACGGTTCGTCGATCCGTCCGACCCTGAGAATTTCCGCCGTGCCACCGATGCGCGGACACGCGCCTACTATGCGGAATCGCTGCCCAATCCGAAGCTGCAAGTCTTCCCGATCAAGGAAGTCGCTGACATCGGCCGGTCGCTCGGCGTGCCGTTGATCGTCGACAACACCGCGGCACCGCTGAGCATCAGGCCGTTCGACCATGGCGCGGCTGTCGTGGTCTATTCGGCGACGAAATACATTGGCGGCCACGGAACCTCGATCGGCGGCATCGTCATCGATGGCGGCAACTTCCCATGGGAAGACCATGCCGAACGCTTCCCGACGCTGAACCAGCCCGATCCAAGCTATCACGGCAAGGTTTGGGTCGAGGCGGCCAAAGCGCTTGGACCGGTGGCGTATGTACTGCGCATCCGCACCGTGCTTCTGCGCGACGTCGGTGCCGCGATCAGCCCGTTCAATGCCTTCCAGCTGCTGCAGGGCCTGGAGACGCTGCCCTTGCGCCTCCGTCAACACAATGAGAACGCCATCAAGGTGGCGGAGTTTCTGCGCGGTCATCCAAAGGTAAGCAACGTCATCTTCCCACGCTACCAAAGCGGCGAGAGCAAGCGCCGGGCCGACGCCTATTTCCGTCAGGGCAGCTACGGCGCGCTGGTCGGGTTCGAACTCAAGGATGGCCGCGAGGCTGGACGTTCCTTCATCAACGGGTTGAAGCTGCTCTATCACGTCGCCAACATCGGCGATGCGCGCTCGCTGGCTATCCATCCATCGACCACGACCCACTCGCAGCTTTCGCCGGAAGAGCAGCTCGCGACCGGCGTGACGCCCGGTTATGTCAGGCTTTCCGTCGGCATCGAGCATCCTGACGACATCATTCGCGATCTTGAACAGGCGCTCGATCAGGCCGTCGGCGATCGCGAATTGAAGGCCGCCTGAGGCATTTCTGCTGGCGAACAAATCGTCGGCTCCACATCGATCCGGTCACAGGAGGGTACAATGACTTCCAGCAGGAAAATCGGGGCAACATCGAAGATCTCGCGGCGCGGCGTGTTGCGCGCCGCCGGCACACTCGGTGTTGGCGCCGCGGCTGTGGCCCTGCTCGCCAGGCCGACCAGCTACGCCATAGCCGGCAATGCGACCAAGGTGCGGTTGTCATGGACCGAGTTCGCGGCCTGCCATTCGCCGATCGCCTTCGCCCTTTCGAAGGGCATCTATGCCAGGCATGATCTCGACATCGAACTCTACTATCAAGGTGCCAGCGGCCAGACGCTGATCCAGTCGATCGCCACCAACAAGACGGATGCCGGCGCCGGCTTGCTCTATGACTGGATCAAGCCGCTGGAGCAGGGGCTGGACGTCAAGCTGTTCGTCGGCTCACATGGCGGCTGTACAAGGCTGCTGGCGTCCAAGGCCTCCGGCGTCACCACGCTCGAAGGTCTGAAGGGCAAGACCATCGTCTCCTACGACGTCGCCAGCCCGCCAAAGCACTCCTTCCAGGTTGCGCTGGCCAAGGCAGGCCTCGATCCCGAAAATGATGTGAACTGGCTCAACGTGCCGTTCGATCTGGTCGGCGAAACGGTTGGCAAGGGTCAGGCCGATGCGCTGGCGCATCTCGATCCGTGGGCCTATTCCCACAAGAAGAAGTTCGACCTTGTGGAAGTCGCCAACACGCAAACGGGCTCGTTCGAAGGTGCAGTCTGCTGTGTGCTTGGCGTCAATTCGGCTTTCCTGGATGCCAACAAGGATGCCATCCGGCGGTTGGCCGAGGCCGACATCGAGATCCACGAATATGCCGCGGCGCATCCAGATGAGGTGGCAAAGTGGTTCGTCGACAATCTCAACCCGGGCTTCCCCTTTGAAGATATCCGCGACGAGATTGCGTCATGGGTGTTGCACAACCATCCGGTCGGCAAGGATCTGCAGGATCAGGTGAAGCATGCGGCCGCTGATCTGTCGCTGATCAAGGTGCTCGATCCCACCACCGACCCGGCGGAACTCGCGCAGCGGGTGACGGTCGACATTCGGCCTGACGGTTGCGGTGATGAGCGCAGCGATCGACGAGGACGCAGGCGAAAAGAGTGTTTCTTCCGCTTCTGCCGGGCCGGTGTGGAAGCACGGGCTCTATGCCGCCTCGGCTTGGCTGCTCGCTGCCATTGTCACGATTGCCTTCCCCGATGTCGTTCCGTGGGGTAGCCGCGATGTCTTCGTCGCCCTGCTGGTCGCCGGAGCGATGATCCTGGCCGGTCTTGCATTCAGCGTCGAAAAGCTTGGCGGATTTGGCCGCGGGCTGATGCACTACGGTCCATGGCTGATTGTGCTGGGCCTTTGGTTCGCGGTCTGGGAGTTGATCACCGCCAAGCTCGGCTGGATGCCGAAACCATTCTTCACGCCGCCGCACGGCCTCCTGCATGTCTATATCGTCGACTGGCAACGCATCCTCATCTGCATCGCTTACACCGCGCGGCTGTGGACCATCGGCTTCTTCAGCGGCATCATTGTCGGCTTCATCGGCGGCGTGGCGCTAGGCTGGTCCAAAAACTTCGCCTATTGGGGCATGCCGGTGCTGAAGCTGATCGGCCCCGTGCCGGCGAGCGCCTGGATCCCGGCAACCTTCTTCCTGTTCCCGACGACGTTCCAGGCGAGCCTGTTCCTGGTCGCGCTTGCATCCGGCATACCGGTCGCGATCCTGACCGCGTCGGGCGTCAACTCGGTCAACCGCTCCTTCTACGACGTGGCGCGTACGCTTGGCGCCAGCAGCCGCTATCTGGTTCTTCGCGTGGCGATACCGGCCGCTCTGCCGCATGTCTTCGTCGGCCTGTTCATGGGGCTGTATTATTCCTTTGCCGTGCTGGTGGTCGCCGAAATGCTCGGCGCGAAATACGGTCTGGGCTGGTATCTGCAGTTCCAGACGGCCTATTCGGCCTACGCCAACGTCTACGCGATGCTGATCGTCATGGCATTGCTCTGCTCGGGTCTGGTCAAGCTGCTGTTCGTCGCGCGCGACCGGCTGCTCGTTTGGCAGAAGGGTGTCGTACAATGGTAGCCTTCGGCACCACTCGCGTCGCGGTCGATAACTCTGCCGGTCTTTCCGTCGACTTTCACGGCGTCTCGCATCAGTACGATCTGGATGGGCAACCCTTGCCGGTGCTGCGCCAGATCGACCTGGCCGTGGCGCCAGGCGAGTTCGTGGCGCTGCTCGGTCCGTCCGGCTGCGGCAAGTCGACCCTGCTGCGGCTGGCGGCAGGGCTGGAACGGCCAAGCAGCGGTGAGGTGCTGGCAAACGGGACAATCGTCGCCAGACCGGATCCGTCGCGCGTCCTGGTGTTTCAGGACCCGACGCTGTTTCCGTGGCGGACCGTTCGCGACAATGTCGCCATCGGGCCGGAAGCGCGCGGCGTCCTGCCTGGCAGTCAGAAGCGGATCGATGGTGCGCTTCGCCTGGTCAAGCTCGAGGCTTTCGCCTCCGCCTTTCCGCACCAGCTGTCCGGCGGCATGGCGCAACGCGCCGCGCTGGCGCGTGCCCTGATCAACGACCCGCGCCTGCTGTTGCTCGATGAGCCGCTGGGCCGGCTGGACTCACTCACCCGGCTGACCATGCAGGAGGAGCTTTTGGCGCTCTGGCGGCAGGCCGAATACACGGTCATTCTGGTCACCCACGATGTCGAAGAGGCGCTGCTGTTGTCCGGGCGCGTCATCGTGCTGACCGAGCGCCCGGCACGCATCAAGGCCGAGGTCGCGGTCGATCTGCCCTACCCCCGGCGGCGTGACGATCCGCGCATCGTAGCCCAACGCCAGCACATCCTCGAGATTCTCGGGTTCTCGGCATGACCGAAAATACGTCGGCATCGGTCAGAAAACTGTTTTCGCCGCGCTGGCTGGAAGCGGCGGGAATTGTCCTGACGCTCATTGCTCTCGTCTGGTGGGCGATCGTCTACGCACAGGTCATGTCGAACACCGGATTTCCAATCGAGCGCACCCTGCCATGTCTGCTGCAGACGTCTGACCGCTGCTCGCTTGCCATGTCGTTGTGCAAGACTTGGCATTTCCTCGGCATCCGGCGCTATTCGCCCGAACTGTTGTGGGCCGGAGCGATCATTTCCAGCTTCGCGCTTCTGTGGGGGAGCTCCATGCAAAATCCAAAGCAGAAAAAAGAAGGAACCTGACCATGCCCAGAATTGTGCCGGTGCTCGATCTGAGCCGTCTCGAACAAGGTGCCTCCGAATATCGTACCTTTCTCCTGGACCTGCGCACGGCGGCGCGAGACGTTGGCTTCTTCTACCTCAGCGGCCACGGAATTTCCGCCTCGGAGATCGACGACGTGCTCGATGCCTCGCGCCGGTTCTTCGCGCTGCCGGAGGCCGACAAGCTGGCGATCGAAATGGTCAAATCCCAGCAGTTCCGCGGCTACACCCGCGCCGGTGGCGAACTGACCAGGGGCGCGGCCGATTGGCGTGAGCAACTCGATTTAGGCGTCGAGCGCCAGCCCATAGCGCAGGGACCTGGAATTGCACCATGGACAAGGTTGCAGGGACCGAACCAGTGGCCGTCTGCATTGCCGGAGCTCAAGCCGGCACTGCTTGCATGGCAGGCCAAGGCGACCGCGGTGGCGATTCGGCTGCTGAAGGCCTTCGCGCTGTCGCTTGACCAGCCGGAGGATGCCTTCGACGCGATCTACCGGGACTCGCCCAACCATCGCATGAAGATCGTCCGTTATCCCGGCCGTGACGCGACCGAAGGCGACCAGGGCGTCGGCGCGCACAAGGATGGCGGTTTCCTGACCCTGCTGCTGCAGGACGACAACAAGGGGCTGCAGGTCGAATATGACGGAAGCTGGGTGAATGTGGATCCGCTGGCGGGAACGCTGGTCGTCAACATCGGCGAACTGCTCGAACTGGCATCGAATGGCTATCTGCGGGCCACCGTGCACCGCGTCGTGACGCCGCCTGCCGGCGTCGAGCGGATTTCCGTCCCGTTCTTCTTCAGCGCGCGGCTCGATGCGACCATCCCGCTTCTCGGCCTTTCCGAGGAACTGGCGGCGCAGGCGCGCGGACCGGCAAGCGATCCCGACAACCCGTTGTTCCGCGATGTCGGAACCAACGTGCTCAAAAGCCGGCTGCGTTCACATCCCGACGTGGCACGCCGCCACTACGCTGATCTCCTCCAGACCGGAACCGCGGGCTCGTAACGGCTGCTGAGCACGAATTTTTGCTCATTTGTATATTTTTGGAATTCCATTCGTCGCCAAGTAACCAAAATAGGCTCAAACAGGTAAAATCGTTCGGCGGTTTCCTCCCATTCCGCTGAACGGTGTTCCCCTCTGAAGGTTTAACCTTCTTTTGGCCGGGCCGTATTCGAGCCCGGCCATTTTTTTGTCCCGGGATATTCTTCTTCAGCCGCGCTGGAACGTGTCTTTCGCGAGGGAACACATTCGGGAACGGTGCAGGTTCGCATTCGCCGCCAATGGGCATTTTCGAAGCAATCTGCTTTCCGGACAGGCAGAAAATTGGATTGCCGTTCCTTAGTCTACAAAAATTATAGAGTTAACTTCGGGGCAGTCGAACAGAGCGGGGGACGTTCCGCGATCGGCTGACAACAATGAACCTCAGGAGTTGACTGACATGACGATTGCAATGCGGCTTGGCGCCGGTTGGAGGACGGCACTGGCGACGACGCTGGTGGTGGCGGGATTGTTTTCGACCGCGACCTATGCGGGCCCGACGCTCGACAAGATCAAGGAGCGTGGCTCCATCAAGGTCGGTGTCGGCACGACACCCGGTTTCTTCTCGCCGGACAGCAACGGTCGCTGGCAAGGCTTCTTCGCCGACTATGGACGCGCCCTGGCGATCACTGTCTTTGGCGACCCGGACAAGGTGGAGTTCACCAACTCTTCGCCGCAGCAGCGCCTGCCGGCGCTCCAGGCCGGTGAGTTCGACATTCTGCTGTCGGGCGTGACGGTAACGATCACGCGTGCCTTCCAGCTCGGCTTCCATTTCGGTCCGACGGTTTTCTACGACGGCCAGGGCATCCTTGTGCGCAAGGACCTCGGCGTCACCAAGGCTGCCGACCTGGACGGTGCCACGATCGGCGTTCAGAGCGGTACGACCGGCGAGTTGAACATCGCCGATTTCTTCCGCAAGACCGGCAAGAAGTTCACACCGGTGACGATCGAGGATACCGGCGAATTCATCAACGCACTGGAGACAGGGCGCGTCGACGCCATCACGCAGGACTCGTCCGATCTCGTTGGCAAGCGCACCCAGCTGAAGAAGCCCGATGACTACATTATCCTGCCCGAGCGGCTGTCGAAGGAGCCGCTCGCACCGGCAATCGCCGGTGGCGACGACCGCTGGCTCGAAATCGTCAACTGGACGGTCAACGCAACCATCCAGGCCGAGGAATGGGGCATCACCAGCAAGAATGTCGACGAGTTCCTGAAATCGCCGGATCCGGCCATCCAGCGCTTTCTCGGCGTCGACCCGTCGCTCGCCCAGGCGATCGGCCTCGATCCGAAATGGGCCTATAATATCGTCAAGACTGTCGGCAATTACGGCGAAATCTATGACCGGAACCTGAAACCGCTCGGTTGGGAGCGCGGCTACAACAGCCTGTGGACCAACGGTGGTCTGCTGTACTCACCGCCGTTCCGCTGAGACCCTTCAGCCAATGTCATTGACGGACGAAACCGTGCCGGGTCCAGACGGACCCGGCATGTTACGCAAGTTGTCCAGGTGGTGGGGCGACTGGCCGCTGACCCAGATCGCGGTGATCGCGGCTGTCATCGCCCTGTTCTGGCTGCTCGGCCACAACACCGCCGCGACCATGGCGCGCATCGGCATCACGCCGGGGTTCGACTTCCTCGGCAGGCCGGCGAATTTCGAGATCGGCGAGGCGCCGATCGCCTTCAGGGCGGGCGACCCCTATGCGCGCGCGATCCTGGCCGGTCTTCTGAACACGCTGACGGTGGCAGCGCTTGGATGTCTGCTCGCCACGATCCTCGGCGTTGCTCTCGGTGTTGCCGGCCTCTCAGGCAATCTGTTGCTGGCCGCGCTCGTGCGCTGGTATGTCGAGATCGTCCGCAACACGCCGCTTCTGCTTCAGCTGTTCTTCTGGATTTCGCTGGCAAAATCGTTTCCCTCGCCACGCCAGGCGCTCTCGGTCTTCGGCAGTTTCTTCCTCACCAACCGGGGCGTGTTCGTTCCCGGGCTCGCCTTTCATGGTGTGTCGGCGCCGACGCTCTGGCTGCTTGTCGGCCTCGCCTTGGCCTATATGGCTTTCCTTTGGAGGGCGCGGCGCGAGGGCAGCTTGCCTGCCAGGCGGCTGGGCATCGCAACCGCGGGGCTGCTGGCTGGCGTTGTGCTGACCTTTCCTCTAACCGGAGCCGGTGCGAGCTGGGAGATACCGGCGCTGGCTGGCTTCAACATTCGCGGCGGCTACAATCTGACGCCGGAATTCACGGCACTGTTGACGGGCCTGGTGGTCAAGTTTTCGGCGGCAATCGCCGAGATCGTGCGAGCCGGCATCCAGTCGGTCGACCGTGGCCAATGGGAAGCGTCCCGGGCGCTTGGCCTGCACAGCGGCCAGATCATGCGGCTCGTCGTGCTGCCGCAGGCCTTGCGCGTCATCACGCCGCTGACAACGTCCAGCTACCTGGACCTGACCAAGGATTCCAGCCTTGCGGTTGCCATCGGCTACCCTGATCTCGTCAGCATCATCAACACCACCGCCAACACGACCGGGCAGTCGCTGGAAGCGCTGACACTGCTGATAGGCATCTATCTGGCGATCAACCTGTCCGTATCGGCCGCCATGAACCACTACAACCGGCGTGTCGCTCTCAGAGGAATTGCGAGGACATGAGCATCTCCGACGCTGTTTACCTACGACCGTGGCGATCGTCGGCAACGCTGCGGACGTTGAAGATCGGGCTTTTCGGCACCCCGCTCAATTCAGTCATCACCCTGGTTACGGTGGCGTTGCTGGGCTGGATCGTACCGCCACTGCTGCGCTGGGGCGTATTCGACGCGACATGGACCGGAACCTCAGCCGACTGTGCACTCGCCAACGGCGCATGCTGGGCGTTCGTGGGGGCGAAATTCCGCTTCATCCTGTTCGCCTTCTATCCGCCGGCGCTGCAATGGCGCCCGCTCGTCGTCATGGTGCTGCTGCTGGGGCTCCTCGTCATCACCGCTCAGCCGCGATTTTGGCGCAAGGGATTGCTCGTCGCCTGGCCTGTCGTCGTCGTCGCCAGCTGGATCCTGATGTCCGGCACGCTGGTGCCTCCCGCCGTCCCATCGAACCAGTGGGGCGGGCTGGCCGTGACGCTGTTCGTATGGTCGGTCTGCTTCGGACTGGCGACGCCGCTGGCGATCCTGCTCGCCCTGGCGCGGCGTTCCGGCATGGGCGGCCTGCGCACGCTTGCGATCGCCTTTATCGAACTGATGCGTGGCACGCCGATGGTGGCCATCCTCTATGTGGCGATGCTCATCCTGCCAATGGCCATTCCGAATGGCCAGCTGATCGACAAGAATGTCCGGGCGATGATCATGATCACGCTGTTCTGGTCGGCCTATGTCGCCGAGGTCGTTCGTGCCGGCCTCCAGGCAATACCGGCGGGCCAGCACGAGGCCGCGACCGCGCTTGGCCTCGGCTATTGGCGCACGATGCAGCTCGTTGTCCTGCCGCAGGCGCTGCGTCTGGTCATTCCCGGCATGGTCAATCTGGCGATCGGCTTCCTGCTGGCGACATCGCTGCTTGCCGTCATCGGCATTTTCGACCTGCTCAATGCGGCCCGATCCTCGGCGGCCGATCCGCAGTGGCTCGGCTACTACGACGAGGCTTATCTGTTCGCTGCGCTGATCTATTTCGTGCTGTGCTTCGGCGGCTCACGCTACAGCCTCTGGCTGGAGACATATCTGCGCCGGTCGCAGCGACACTGAGCCCATAAAGCTCGCCGGCGGAGCGCTGTGCCATTTTGCGCTGGCGGCGGGGAAGCGAATGCTGCGGAAGCGCGTGGCGGGGGAACGCAATACCTTCCCCGTGCCTTGATGGAGGTCGATCCTCGTCGAGATTTGTTCAATCTCCAACGTCCGAGATATCCGCCACATGACACGAAAACAATTGCGCCTCGGCGCCTTCATGCGCCCCGTCAGTCTGCACACCGGCGCCTGGCGTTACCCGGGCGCCTGTCCCGATGCCAATTTCAATTTCGCGCATCTGAAACGCTTCGCCCAGACGCTGGAGGCGGCGAAATTCGACGCGTTCTTCATGGCCGACCATCTGGCCGTTCTCAACATGCCGATCGAGGCGCTGCGGCGCAGCCACACTGTCACGTCGTTCGAGCCATTCACGCTGCTGTCGGCGCTCGCCGCCGTCACCGACCATATCGGGCTGGTCGCTACCGCATCGACGACGTTCGACGCGCCCTATCATGTTGCCCGCCGCTTCGCCTCGCTGGACCATATCAGCGGCGGACGCGCCGGCTGGAACATCGTCACCACGTCCAACCCTGACGCGGCGCTGAACTTCGGCCTCGACGAGCATGTCGAGCATGATGAGCGTTATCGGCGGGCACGGGAATTCTACGATGTCGTCACCGGCCTGTGGGACAGCTTCGCCGACGATGCATTCATCCGCGACGCCGAAAGCGGGCTCTATTTCGACCCCGCAAAGCTGCATGTGCTTGACCATAAGGGCGAGCATCTTTCGGTGCGCGGTCCGCTCAACATTGCGCGGCCTATCCAAGGCTGGCCGGTCATCGTCCAGGCCGGCGCCTCGGAGGCGGGGCGACAGCTGGCTGCCGAAACGGCGGAAGTCATTTTCGCCGCCCATGCCGATCTCGCCTCGGGGCAGCGTTTCTTCGCCGACGTCAAAGGCCGTGCGGAGAAACTTGGCCGCTCGCGCGACGACATCAAAATCCTGCCCGGTGCCTTTGTCGTGGTCGGCGACAGCGTCGAGGACGCGCAGGCCAAACGGGCCAAGCTCGACAGCCTCGTCTATTACGAGAGCGGCATCGCCTCGCTGTCGATCGCGATCGGACATGATGCGTCCGGTTTTGATCCCGACGCGCCCTTGCCCGAAATCCCCGAGACCAATGCCTCGAAGAGTGGCCGCGAGCGCGTCATCGAACTGGCGCGCGAGGAGAACCTGACCGTTAGGCAGCTTGCGCAAAGGCTGGGCGGCTATTCCGGGCTTGCTTTTGTCGGCACGCCTGAAACAATCGCCGACGAGATGGAGGAATGGCTGGTTGCCGAGGGCTCCGACGGGTTCAACATCATGTTTCCCTACCTGCCGGCAGGGCTCGATGATTTTGCCGAGAAAGTGGTGCCGGAATTGCAACGGCGAGGCATCTTCAGGCGGCAATATGAGGGGTCGACACTGCGCGAGAATCTCGGCCTGAAGCGGCCGCCCAACCGGTTTTTCGAGTAGAACATCCTTCGCGGAGAGGTCTCCATGTCAATCCAGTCCAACACCCGCATCGTGCTCGCGGCGCGACCGCAAGGCCGGCCGAAGCCGGATCATTTCCGCATCGAGACGGTCGACCTTGACCAGCCGGGAGAGCGCGAACTGCTGTTGCAGATTCTTTATCTGTCGCTCGATCCCTATATGCGCGGTCGTATGAACGCCACCAGATCCTATGCCAGGCCGGTCGATGTCGACGGTGTGATGGAGGGCGGCACCGTCGCGCGTGTGATGATCTCTCGCCATCCGGAGTTTGCTGAAGGCGACATCGTCCTGTCCCACTCCGGATGGCAGAGTTTCGCCCTGTCCGACGGTGTCGGGCTGCGCAAGCTCGATCCCGCGGCGGCGCCCATCACGACCGCACTGGGTGTGCTCGGAATGCCGGGCTTCACGGCCTATGCCGGTCTGCTCACCATCGGACAGCCGAAGCCTGGCGAAACGGTCGTCGTGGCGGCCGCCAGCGGTGCGGTCGGGTCGGCCGTCGGCCAGATCGCGCGCATCAAGGGAGCGCGTGCCGTCGGCATTGCCGGCGGTGCCGAAAAGTGCGCCTTCGTGCGAGACGAGCTGGGCTTTGACGCGGTCGTCGATCACCGGGCCGACGATTTTGCCGAGCAATTGAAGGCAGCTTGCCCCGGCGGCATCGACATCTATTTCGAGAATGTCGGCGGTCCTGTCTGGGACGCGGTGTTTCCGCTGCTGAACGAGTTTGCGCGTGTGCCGGTCTGCGGGCTGATCGCGCAGTACAACGTCATCGCGGATGCCGGCACCGACCGGTTGCCGACATTGATGCAGCAAGTGCTGCACCGCAGCCTGACGATCAGGGGTTTCATCCAGCGCGAATTTGTCGACCAGCGCCCGGCCTTCTACCGCGAGATGGCCGACTGGATAGCATCCGGCCGGGTTCGATACAGGGAAGATATCGTGGATGGCATCGAAAATGCGCCACAGGCCTTTCTTGGCCTTCTCGAAGGCAGGAATTTCGGCAAGCTGATCGTGCGTATCGCGGAATAGTTGCTGCGCAACAATCAGTCGGGGCTGCCTCGAGCAATTTCAGGAAAAGTGTGAAACGCTTTTCCGTCCGGATTGCGTAAAAACAAGGAGTTAGAGCGGGTCGCCGTTTCCGTGAAACGGTGAACTGCTCTAGGCAATTTCTGCCGCAGCCGTGGCCGCGCCTTTCTGTTCACCACATCATGAAGGAGGCGACGTCCGCGTCCGAGACCTCGCCGGCGTTGACGTCGGCGATCGCCTGGTCGACGATCGCCACGCCCTCCGCCACTTCGTCTTCCGTCAGCGTCAGCGGTGGCATGAACTCCAGCACATTGGCCTTCAACCCGACATAGGTGAAGGCTGCACCCAGCTCATAGCCGCGATAGATGATCTTGGCCGTGGTCGCCGCCGCAACCGGCTCACGTGTCGTGCGGCCCTTGACCAGTTCGACGCCGATGGCAAGGCCGCGCCCGCGCACATCACCGATGATCTCATGCCTGGCGGCAAGGGCTCGCAGCGCGTCGGAAAACAGCATGCCGATCCGCGCCGAGCGCTCGACCAGGCCGTCCGTCTCGATCGTCTTCAGCACCGCGTTGCCGGCCGATGTCGCCACCGGATTGCCGGCGGTTGTCTGCAGCGCGAAGGCCGGCGCATGGTCCATGATCTCCTTAGGGCCGATCACGGCCGACAACGGCAAGCCACCGCCGATGCCTTTGCCGAAGACGACGAGGTCCGGCGTCAGTCCTTCATGCTGGAAGCAGTGCATCATGCCGCTGCGAGCGAGCCCGACCTTGACCTCGTCGACGACAATCTTGATGCCGTGCCTGCGGCAACGCTCCTGCAATGCCTTGAGAAAGCCAGGCGGCGGCACGATCAGCCCGCCATCCGACATCAACGGCTCGATGAACACCGCCGCGACCTGATGCGGCGGGCAGGTGGTCTCGAACTGGTAGTCGAGCAGCGCAAGCACGTCGTCGCTGCTGAAATTCGGTCGGAACGGATCGGGATAAGGCAGCAGAAGCACGCCCGGCCGGGGTAGCGTGTGGGTCATGGCGGTATGGCCGCTGATGCCCATCGAGCCGGAGAGATTTCCGTGATAGGAGCCGATGAACGAGATGAAGCGCGAACGGCCGGTGGCCGCCTGCAGCACGCGCACCGCGCAGTCGTTGGCATCCGACCCGGAATGGCCGAACCAGACGCGCCGTTCGCCTTCTCCGGGCGTAATCGCCAGCAGCCGCTCCGCCAGCGATACGGCGGGCTCGTTCGGGTAGAGCAGCAGGCTGGCGCCGGCCATGTCGCGGATCGACGTCTCGACCGCTTCGACGATGGCCGGATGGCCGTAGCCGAGCACCGCCGGACCGGCCGATCCCGACAGGTCGAGCAAGGAGCGGCCGTCTTCCTCGATCAGCCGGTTGCCCCGGCCGCCGATGACGCTGAGCGGCGAGAAACGCAGCTTGCCGATCTGGGCGATGGTCGCGGCGTCACGTTCGCGCAAGCTGAGATTGCTCACGACACTTTCTCCGCCTTCTGTGCCGGCAGTGCCGCCGCCAGCCGGTCCGCCCATTCCTCGATGCCGCGCCGTGTCGACAAAAGGTCCTGCCGGATCTCGATGAGGACGGCGGCGATGCCGCGATCATCGCCATGGATGGGCACGGCGTAGTCGGCGTCACGGCTGATCACATAGGGCACGTTGGCCGCGACATTGAGCCCGGCGTCGGTGCGCAGGCCCGAAAGGATCGCTTCGGCGAGATCTCTTGCTTGGTCGTGCAGCACGCCGGCATGCCAGGGTCTGCTGACACCGAGGAAGACCGGCGTGAAGGAATGGATCGTCACGATCCGCGTCCGCCGGCCTGCCTGTGCCCGGCAGTCGAGATGCGCGGTCACCCGGTCATGAAACGGCGAAAAGATGATCTCGGCACGCCGGGTCCGCTCCGTCGCGTCGATGCCGACATTGCCGGGAATGCCGGTATCTTCCGACAGCACCGGAATGCTGCCCTGGGTATTGAGCGGCCGGTTGAGGTCGATCAGCAGCCGGGAGTAGCCGCTGAGGAAAGCTGGTGAATCGAGCTTCGCGGACAGCAGGCGGGTCACCTCGGCGGCGCCGATATCCCAGGCGATGTGGCGCTGCAGATGATTGGCATCGAGGCCGAGCTGTCGATACTCGGCCGGCATGTGGTTGGAGGCATGCTCGCACAACAGCACGATATCGGAACGGCCGTGCTCGTTGAGGACCTCGACGGCCTCCGGCCAATCTTTTTCGGTCCGTGCGGTCATCAATAGAGCGTCCGGTAGAGATCGCAGATGGAGGCCGGATCGAGACCGGCAAGACGCTCGGCTTCATGTCGTTTGAGGCCGACGAAAGTGTCGATGAAGACAGGCGCGAACCATCCCGTCACGGTGCCGTCGGCCAGCAACGCGTCCAGTGCCGCGGGCAGGGTTTCGGGCAGGCGCACTAGACCGAGACTTGCGCGCTCCGCCTCGCTCATCAGCGTCGGGTCGCCGGTGACCAAAGGTGGCGACGGCAGGCCCGCCTTCAGCCCTTCCAGCCCGGCGCGGATAATCGCCGCCAGCGACAGATAGGGATTGCCGGTGGCGTCCGCCGCCCGGTACTCGATATTGTACTGCCGCGCCGGATCGCGCCCCCCCATCGTCACTGTCGGGCAGATGCGCAGCGACGCCTCGCGGTCGCGGTCGGCGAGCCAGGTATAGGACGAACTCCAGCTGTGCGGCTTCAGCCGGTAGAAGGACGACACGCTCGACGCCGTCATCGCGGTCATTCCAGGCAGATGGCGCAGCACGCCGGCACAGAAGGCGCCGGCTTTGGCGGAAAGGCCGCCCGCCAGTGCCGGATCGTATGTCACCGGCTTGCCGGCCTCGTCGACGAAGCTGAAATGGATGTGGACGCCGTTGCCGACGGCAGTTGGCGCGGTTTTGGGCGCGAAGCTCGCACGCCAGCCGGCATTGCGCGCCAGTTCGCGCGTGATTTCGCGGATGGCGACGGCGCGGTCGGCTGCCGTCAGCGCGTCCGCCGGCTCGTGCGTCACCTCGAACTGCTCGTCGCCGAATTCGGCGATGACCACTTCGGGTGCGACGCCGGCCTCCTCCAGCGCCGCCATCAGGTTGGGCGCGAAGGGGTCGGTTCGCCTGAGCGCGGCGAAAGACATCGAATGCGCCGGCGCGAAGCCGCCGTCGGCGACGTTGAATTCATGCTCGAAGGCGGCGATGACCGACAGGCCGGTCGCGGCTTTCAAATCGGCCGACGCCTCTTTGAGCATCGTGCGGGTGCAGCCGAGCCATGGGCTGCCGTCGAGCTCGACGATGTCGCCGGCGACCATGTCGAACGGCGTCGCCGATCCGGTGCGTGTCGTGCGAAAGCGCGCCTTGAGATCGGGGATCAGCCGCAGGTCGCCCGACGAGCCCCAGGGGTTGGGATCGACGATCGAGTTGAACGGCGTCAGCGACAGATTGGCCTGCAGCCAGCCGACCCCGGTCGTGGCGGTCTTCTGCAACTTGCTTTCGGCAACGAAACGGCCCCGCGTGACGGCGGAGAGATCCGTGGTGACGACGGCAACCAGAGGCTCGACGGTCGATGTCATGCCGGTTTTCCCAAAGCGTTGAAGCGGTCGACGACCGTGTCGGTGTCGGCCACCCAGCAGTAGCCGCCGAAGGCCTTGAGCGCGATGTCGTGGCGTTCCTGGGTGATGGTGGCGCAAGCATCCGATACGCAGGTGACGAGATAGCCGCGGTCGGCGCCGTCGCGCACCGCCATGTCGACGCATTGATCGGTCAGCACGCCGACCACGACGAGATAGCGGATGCCGAGGTTCTTGAGGAGATAGTCGACATTGGTCGAATTGAAGATGCCCGACGACGTCTTCGGCAGCATGATCTCGTCGCCAACCGGCGCCAGCGATGCCACCGGCAGTCCCTCGGGGAGGCTGGGTGCAATATGGATCGGCGTCAGCTTGTGGTCGAGCGAGCGGTCGCGGCCGTCTTCGGTCAGGCTCTGGATGATGGTGTGCAGCACCTCGACGCCATTGGCCCGCGCCGCGGCCAGCAGGCGCTCCTGGTTGGGGATCGTCCGCGAGGATGTCTGCCGGTAGAAATAGTGATCGGGGCCACGCTCCGGATGCGACGGATCGGCGCCCGGCTCCAGCCAGATGCGCTGCATGTCGACGAGCAGCAGTGCCGTTTCGCCGGCACGGAAGGCTTCGTCTCGTTTGGGTAGGGCCTGGGTCATGCTTTGTCGTCCTGCTTTGCTGATTTGGGTCCCGGCGTCTTGCGGGGTCCGGGTATCTTGCGCGCGCCGTTCTCTTGCGGGTCGCTGTCGAGCGTCACGGCATTGGCATGTCGCACCCTTTCGAGCCGCTCGATGCGGGCGCGGGCCTCGTCGCCCAGCGTCGAAACGATATGGGCGACCAGCGCCTCCATCTGGGCGATCGCCGGCGCCAGCGTGTCGTAGGGCGAGGCGACTTCGAGCGGGCTGACGATGGTGACTTCGGCGAGATCTGATATCGGCGACAGCCATTGGTCGGTGAACAGGACGATGCGCACATTGAGCGCCGCCGCTTGGCTCGCATAGGCCATCACATCAAGCTGATAGCGGCGATAGTCGAACACGACGAGCACGTCGCGGCGGTCGAGGTCGGCGAGCGTGTCGAAGGTCTGCGGGGAGAGCACACCAAGATCGCGAACCCCGGAGCGAAACTGCACGAGATAGCCGGCCAGCATGCCGGCGATGTGGCGGCTGAACCGGCCGCCAACCAGCACGACCTCGCCCTTGACCTCCATCAGCAGGCGGGCCGCCCGTTCGTATGTCTGGATGGGTGTCGCGGCGGTGGCTTTCTGCAAGGCCGTGGTGACGCTATCGAGATAGGCCAGCACGGCGCTGTCGTTGGAACCGCTCTGCCGCTTGGCCTCCATCATCAGCAGCGGCGAGTGCAGTCTTGCCTCGACTTCGGCCAGAAGCTTCGCCTGGAAATCCGGAAACCCTTCATAGCCGAGTTTTACGACCAGCCTCACCACGGTCGGATCGCTGACGCCAGCGCGCCGCGCAAGCGACGAAGCGGTGCCGAGGCCGGAGGTCGGATAGTCCGTCAACAGCAGCCGGACGATCTTCTCTTCCGACGGCGTCAGCGCAAGATCCCCGCGCATCAGAACATCGCGTATCGCCATGGGCCTCCCCGAAATCCATGTTCTCTTGTTTTGTCGAGTTTATTACAGAGATTTAAATCTTGGTCAACAATGAAGAGATGTTGACATTGTGTGATCGCTGGCCCTACCTTGTCGGAAAGCAGCCAAGAGACTGTGGGGAACAGCCATGCGAAACGGAAGCGACGTCATCGTCGTCGGTGCCGGTATTGTCGGATCGAGCGCCGCCTATCATCTGGCCAAGGCCGGTGTGAAGGTCACGTTGGTCGAGCAGACCCACCCCGCCGGCGGCCCGTCGGGCAAATCGTCGGCGCTGCTGCACGCCTTCTACCTGATGCCGGAACTGTCGCAGCTGTCCATCCGTGGCCGAGAGATCCTGGTGTCGCTGCCGGAAATCGCGGGCGAAGGATCCTTTGTCACCGAAATCGGCATGATGTGGGTCTGCGGCAACGACAACAAGGTGAGTTGGACGGCGGCAGCCGAACGCATCCGCGGCGAGGGCGCGCGCATCGAGACATTGTCGCCGCAGGCCTTTGCCGACGCGGCACCCGGCTTTGTCCTGGACAATGTCGCAATGGCGCTGTGGGAGCCGGAATATGGCTACGCCGATGCCTTCGGCGCCACCAACGCCATCGCCCGTGCCGCCCGCGCCAACGGTGCTGGGATCATGCAGAACACGTTGGTCGAGAGCCTCCAGCGGCAGGGCGACCGCATCACCGGCGTCACCTTGACCGATGGAACGGTGCTGGAAGCCGGTACCGTCGTCCTGGCCGCCGGGCCATGGACGCGCCGGCTGCTGGCGACAGTGGGCCTCGATCTGCCGCTGCATGTCGAGCGCCATCCGATGGCCGTGCTGGACGCTGCCGGCAAGGCAAGGCAGGTCATGCCGTTCGCCTGGTGCGACGACATTTCCTGCAACTATGCACGGCCCGACAATGACGGCGTCATCCTGGCCGGCACCTGGGCCGGCGGCGGCACCGGCCTGCGCCATGAGCATGCAGGCCGTCCGCGCCTTGTCGAAAATCCCGACAACTACATGGAAGGTGTCGAGGAAGCTGAATCGGTCGAGATCCTGGAGACCTTCGCCACCCGCTTGCCGGCCATGGCCGAACTTGGCATCCGCCCCGGCTATGCCGGGCTCTACGACATGAGCCCCGACGATCTGCCTGTCATCGGCGCCATGCCTGGGGTCGAAGGGCTGGTCGTTTCTGCCGGATCCTCCGGCCACGGCTTTAAGACCGGTCCAGCCGTCGGCGAGGCCGTGGCCAGGCTGGTCACCGAGGGAGCACAGCCGATCCTGGCGCCGTTTTCGCCCGATCGCTTCAGGGCCGCGTGATGGCGTCGCCGACGATGAGCGAGAGCAACTCACGCGGCCTCATGCCGGCCGCGTTTCGCAACGCCACCGCCGATGCCCTGTGCATGGTCGCGGTGCTGCTGCTGGTGGCGCTTGCCGCCTTTGTCTTCGGCAGCGCCGCCATGCAACGTGTGGTCACCTATGCAGCGATCATGCTGACGGCGGTGCTTGGCCTGCAGATATTCTCCGGCAACAGCGGCATCGTCTCGTTCGGCCAGGCCGCCTTTGTCGGCCTCGGCGCCTACGCTACGGGCATCCTCACCATGCCGACCGCATTGCAGCGAACGGCGCTGCGCGACCTGCCGCAATTCCTCGCAGGCCATCAACTCTCCTTTGTCGCGGCGCTGGCCGTCGTCCTTGCTCTCGCGGTCATCGTCGGCCTGTTGACCGGCACGCCGCTGCTCAGGCTTTCCGGATCGAGCGCTTCGATCGCAACGCTTGCCATGCTGATCATCGTCTACACGCTGCTGGTCGCCGGACGCGAAATCACCCGCGGCAGCCAGCCATTTTACGGCGTGCCGCGCGAGGTCGGGCTGTGGACGGCTGCCGCTGTCGCTTCGGTGGCGCTGGTGGCGGCGAGGTTGTTTCGCGAAACCTCCTTCGGCCTTGCCACCCGCGCCGCCGCCAATGACGAGCGTGGTGCGGCCGCCGTCGGCGTCGACCAGCGCACGGCGCGTCTGGCCGCCTGGGTGGCGGGCGTCGTCGCCGCCATGGCCGCCGGCGCCATGATGGCGCAATTCCTTGGCGCGTTTTCGCCGCGCGATTTCTATTTCGACCTCGGCTTCACCATGCTCGCCATGCTGATCGTCGGCGGCATGACCTCGTCGCTCGGCGCTTTCGCCGGCGTCATCGTCACCATCGTTTTGGTCGAAGTGGTGCGCCGCTTCGAGGGCGGCGGCGAGGTGCTCGGCCTGCATCTGCCTGTCCTGTTCGGCTTGACCCAGGGCGTGCTGGCCATCGCCATGATCCTGGTCATCTGGCGACGCCCGACCGGTCTGTTCGGCGAGCGTGAGCTCAACCTTTTGCGCCGGCCGGGACGCCAGGCCGTGACGGCTTCGGCGGCACCTCCGCAGCATGTCGAGAGTGACCGGCTCACCGCCGACCATCTGTCGCGCCGCTATGCCGGCGTCGTTGCCGTCGATGACGTCAGTTTGAGCTTCGGGACAGACAGCATCACCGGCATTATCGGTCCCAATGGCGCCGGCAAGACCACGCTGCTCAACATGCTGGCCGGTGATGTCCAGCCAAGCACCGGCACGGTGTCTGTCGGCGGCGCGGTGCGGCAGGCTTCGGCCTTTCGCTTCGCCCGCTCCGGCGTTGCCCGCACCTTCCAGAACATCCGCGTTTTTCCGCACATGACGGTGCTCGAAAATGTCGTTGTCGCAGCACGCCAGGTGGAACCTGATCTCGGCCATGCCGAGGCGGCGGCGATGAGCGAGCTTGCGCGCATGGGGCTGGAGAGATTTGCCGATCAGCCGGCCGCCAGGCTTGCCTATGGCCAGCGCCGCCGGCTCGAAGTGGCACGCGCCCTGGTGTTGAGGCCACGCTTCCTGCTGCTCGACGAGCCGGCCGCCGGCATGAACGCCGTCGAGACCGCCGAACTGGTCTCGATTCTATCGACGGTTCGCGCGGAGCGCCGCATCGGCGTCGTGCTGATCGAACACGACATGCGGCTGGTGATGAATTTGTGCGAGCGCATCGTCGTCATCGATCATGGCCGCGTCATCGCTGACGGCACGCCCGGCGACGTCCAGAAGAACCCCGCCGTGATCGCCGCCTATCTCGGCAGCCGCACGGCGCGTGCCAAGACCGCAACAGCTGAAAACCAGACCGCATGACCTGCAACGACAACCAATCATAAAAATCCAGAAGGAGAACCGACATGCCAAGCCTCTATCGCCTCCATCGCGCCGCCCTGTGCGCTGCCGTGTTCGGCATCGCCGCCATTTCGACGGCCAGCGCCGAGGAGATCATCATCGGTGCCGCGACCGCGCAGACCGGCGGCCTTGCCCCTTACGACCAGCCGGCACTTGCCGGCCTGCGCATGTCGCTCGACGAACTCAACGCCAAGGGCGGGCTCGGCGGCAAATACACCGTCAAGCTTTTGATCAAGGACACGCGCTCCGATACCGCGCAGACCGCCACCGTCGCCCAGGAGCTGATCGACGCCGGCGCCAAGATCATGATCACGCCGTGCGATGCCGATCCCTCGATTTCCGCCGGCCAGCTCACCCAGCCGCTCGGCATTCCGACCCTGACGCTGTGCGGCTCCGCCCCGGTGCTGACCGGCGCGGTCGGCGACGTCATGTTCGGCACCTATCCGGCCGACAATGTGCAGGCGACGGCGGTCGCCGACTTTGCCGTCTCCGAAGGCAAGAAGAAGGTGTTCCTGCTGACCTCGCCGGACTCCACCTACACCGCCAATCTGCCGGAATATTTCGGCAAAGTGTTCGAGAAGAAGGGCGGCGCCATTGTCGGCCGCGGCACCTTCAGCATGGGCCAGCCCGACTTTTCCGCCGAGATCACCAACATCAAGGGCCTGGCCGACAAGCCCGACCTGATCATGACGGCGGCCTACGAGCCGGATTTCCCGGCCTTCATCCAGCAATTGCGCGGCGCCGGCGTCACCATCCCGGTCTATGGCGCCGATGCCATCGGCACCCCGACCATCAAGGCGCTCGGCAAGCTGGTCGACGGCGTCGTCTACACCGCGGCCGGCTATGCCGAGCCGGGCAGCAAGCTAGAGGCCTTCAACGCCGCCTTCACCAAATATGCCGGCCACGCACCGGAATCGACCTATGAGGTCAATGGCTACGAGATCGGCCTGATCCTCGACCAGGCGGTCAAGACGGCCGGCTCCGACGACCCGAAGGCGATCCGCGACGCCATCGCCGGCCTCAAGGATTTCGAAGGCATCACCGGCAAGATCACCTATGCCGGCACCGATCGCATGCCGTTGCGGCCAGTGGCGCTGATGCGCTACGAGGGCGGCGAGGGCAAGCATGTCCAGACACTGATCCCCGACGCTGCCGACGTTCCCGCGCCGTGATGTCATGCTGAGCGTCGAAGCCCTGAAAATCCGGTACGGCGAGGTCGAGGCGGTACGCCGCGTCGACCTCACCGTCGGCAGCGGCGAGATCATCGCGCTGGTCGGCGCCAACGGCGCCGGCAAGAGCTCGACGCTCGGCGCCGTCGCCGGGCTGGTGCCGGCGGCATCCGGCAAGGTGGTCTTCGACGGTGTCGACATCACCGGCCTGGCGCCGGAGGCGATAGCCCGCAAGGGCGTCGCGCTGGTTCCCGAAGGCCGCCGTATCTTCGCCAGCCTGACGGTGGCCGACAATCTGCGTCTCGGCGGCGCGGTGCATCAGCCGGCGGCCGAGGCAAGGCTGCGCGAGGAGGAGATGCTGGAGTTGTTCCCGATCCTGCGCCGCTACCATCGCGTCAAGGGCGGCAATCTGTCGGGCGGCGAACAGCAGATGCTGGCCATCGCCCGCGCGCTGATGGGCAAGCCGCGCATGATCCTGCTCGACGAGCCCTCGCTCGGCCTTGCCCCGCAACTGATCGACACCGTCTTCGACCTGATCGCCGAACTGCGCCGCAAGGGCCTGACCATCCTTCTGGTCGAACAGAATGTGGCGCTGGCGCTCGAAATCGCCGACCGCGCCGTCGTGCTCGCCAATGGCGAAGTGGTGCTGGCCGGCACGGCAAAAGAACTCGCCTCCTCGGACCTCGTCCGCCAGGCCTATTTGGGAGCTTGAGAAGCATGATCGCGCAGCAGATCATCAATGCGGTGAGCCTCGGCGGCGTCTATGCGCTGCTGGCGCTCGGGCTGGCGATCGTCTTTTCCATCGTCGGCCTCATCAACTTCGCCCATGGCGAGCTGATGACGCTGTCGGGCTACGCGCTTCTGGCCTCGCTGGTGCTCGGCTTTCCCTTCCCGGTAGCCGTGCTTGTCGCCGTCTCCTGCGGCGCGCTCGCCGCTGTCGCCATGGAGCGTATCGCCTTCAGGCCGATGCGCGGCGCCAGCGTCACCAGCCTGCTGTTGACCAGCTTTGCCGTCTCCAGCCTGTTGAAGGTCGTATTCCAGAACGGCATTTCGGCGCGGCCGCAAGCTGTCGCCATGCCCGGTTGGATGACCGGCGCCTTCTCCTTCGGCGATTTCACCATCGGCGTCGGTCCCAGCATCTCCATCGTCGTCTCCGCACTGGCGCTGATTGCGCTGGAAGTCTTCCTTCGCCGCTCGGTGACCGGCACGGCGATGCGCGCCGCGGCGGAAGATTTCGACGTCGTGCGCCTGATGGGCATTCCGGCCAGCCGCATCATCGCCACCGCCTTCCTGCTCTCCGGCCTGCTTGCCGGGCTGGCGGCCATGCTGTGGGTGGCGCAGCGTGCCTCAGTCGATCCGCTGATGGGCTTTACGCCGGTGCTGAAGGCCTTCATCGCCGCCGTCGTCGGCGGGCTCGGCAGCTTGCCCGGTGCTGTCGCCGGCGGTTTTCTGCTCGGCATCATCGAGGTTTTGTTGCAGGCGACGCTTCCGGGAGCGATCGCGCCCTACCGCGATGCCATCGTGCTGTCGGGGGTCATCGCGGTACTGCTGGTTCGCCCGCAAGGCCTGATCCCGGCGGTTCGCGCTCAGCGAAGCTGACCTGATGTATACAAAGCCTGAATTTGCGCCGCTGTCGCGCGACGAGGTGTTCGGCCTGATCGAGGCCGCGGCCTTTGCCACGGTGGTGACAGCGGGACCGCAGGGCCTTGCCGTCTCGCATCTTCCCTTCGTGCTCGATCGCGCGCGTGGTGAAAACGGAACGCTGGTCTCGCATCTCGCCAGGGCCAATCCGCACAGCACCTTGATCAGCGGAGGCAGGGAGACGGCCGCCATCTTCCACGGTCCGCATGGTTACATCTCGCCGTCCTGGTATCCGCGCAATCCGGTGCGCGACAGCGCGCCGACCTGGAATTTTGCTGTCGTGCATTGCCATGGGCATCCGGTTCCGCTCGACGATCATGCCACCGCCCGGCATCTCTTGCAGCTTGTCGACGTGCTGGAGAAAGATCGCGAGGATCGCTGGCGCATGCGCGAGCTCGGCCCTGGCGGCATGGAGCGGCGCATACCTGGTATCATAGGGTTTGACCTGCCGATCGATCGGCTCGAGGCCAAGTTCAAGATGGGTCAGGATGAGCGCCTCTACGACACAGGCGGAGCCATCAGGGCGCTGGAGCAAAATGACCCTGCGCTGGCAACGATGATGAAGACGCACAACGCGCATCGCCAGGACTGACCGGCTGCATGCGGCAAGGACAAGAAAAAATGATTCCCAATCTCAACATCGTCCCCTTCGTCAGCGTCGACCACATGATGAAGCTGGTGCTGAAGATCGGCGTCGAGCGCTTCCTCGTCGAACTCTCAGGCTACATCGAGGACGATTTCCGCCGCTGGGAACTGTTCGACAAGACGCCGCGCGTCGCCTCGCACAGCGCCGAAGGCGTCATCGAGCTGATGCCGACCAGCGACGGCGAGGTCTATGGCTTCAAATATGTCAACGGGCACCCCAAGAACATGCGCGAGGGCCGCCAGACGGTGACCGCCTTCGGCATGCTCGCCGATGTCCACAATGGCTACCCCGTATTGCTGTCGGAAATGACCATCCTGACCGCGCTGCGCACGGCGGCGATGTCGGCCCTGGCCGCCAAGTACCTGGCGCCGACTGGCTCCGACTGCATGGCGCTGATCGGCAACGGCGCTCAGGCCGAATTCCAGGCGGTAGCCTTCAAGGCGCTGCTCGGCGTCGACAGGCTGAGGCTTTACGACATCGATCGCAAGGCCACCGAAAAATGCATCCGCAATCTGGCCGGCCTCGGCTTCGACATGGTCGCCTGCGGCACCGCGCAAGAGGCGGTAGAAGGGGCCGACATCATCACCACCGTCACCGCCGACAAGCAGTACGCCACCATCCTCACCGACAACATGGTCGGCTCCGGCGTGCACATCAACGCCGTCGGTGGCGACTGTCCCGGCAAGACCGAACTGCACCGCGATATCCTGCTGCGCTCCGACATCTTCGTCGAATATCCGCCGCAGACCCGCATCGAGGGCGAGATCCAGCAGCTTGCACCAGATCACAAGGTGACCGAGCTGTGGCAGGTGATGTCAGGCGCCGTGCAAGGCCGGCGCGATCCCGGGCAGATCACGCTGTTTGATTCGGTCGGTTTCGCCATCGAGGATTTTTCGGCACTGCGTTACGTCAGGGATCAACTGCGCTCGACCGGCCTCTATCAGGAACTCGACATGCTGGCCGACCCCGACGAGCCGCGCGACCTGTTCGGCATGCTGCTGCGGGCGGCCCAGCAGGGTTGAGACATCGGTCGTTCAGATAGCCGAACCCCACATGGCATCCGGCACCACCACCAGCTTGCCGACGAAATCCTTGGCGATGAAATCCGCTTGCGCATGGTGGAAATCGGAGAGCTTGTAGACGCCGCCGACCAGCGGCCGGATCTTTTTCGCCTCGATGTGCCCGACGATGCGGCGGAAATCCGCGCGCGTGCCTTGGCTCGAGCCATGCAACTGCAATTGCTTCAGGTACATGGTCCTGAGATCGAGCTGCACGACCGGGCCGGCGATTGCGCCAGCCGTGGTGTAGCGGCCCTCGGGCCTGAGAATACGCAGGAGGTCATTGAAGATGGCACCGCCAACGAGGTCGGCGACAACGTCGATCGGCTGGCCTCCGGTCGCCTCGTTCACGGCATGCGGCAGGTCGGCAACGCCACGGGTGATGACAGCCTCTGCGCCGATGTCGCGCACCGCCTGCTCCTTGCCCTTGCCGACGACGGCATAGGGGATGGCGCCGCGCGCCCGTGCCAATTGCACGATGCCGGAGCCGACGCCGCCCGAGGCGCCGGTGACCAGCACGCGCTCGCCGGCCTTGAGCGCGGCGCGCTCCAGCATCTGTTCACCGGTCAGGTAGGCGCAGCAGAAGGTGGCGAGTTCGATATCGCTCATGTCGGTGTCGATGACATGAGCGTTCTCGGCCGGCACGGCCTGATATTCGGCGTAACCACCGTCGCGGCCGTGGCCCATATAGTCGATGTCGGCGAGCGAATCGTCGTCGCGATTGTAGATCGAGAAATCGACCATCACCCGTTCGCCGATACGGTCCGGCGACACTCCTTCGCCGACAGCGGCGACGATACCGACGGTGTCCGTGCCCTGGATGCGCGGGAAAACAAGCGTGTTGCCCTGGCGGCGCCATGTCGACACGGCGGCAGCGTCCTCCTCCGTGCCATAGGCGCCCTGGCGCACCCAGACATCGGTGTTGTTCATCCCGCAAGCGCTGACCTTGACCAGCACTTCACCGGGAGCGGGCGAGGGCACTTTCACGTCGCTGCGGTAGACGAGTTTTTCCGGTCCGCCGTGCCCGGTAAGCAGCACGGCGGCCATGGTGGCGGGGAGGGTCCTGGTCATGGCATTCATAGTCACTCTCAGAGATCGGCAAACACGTTTTTCACCGCATCGGCTGTCTTCGACACGACGATGTCGGCTTCCTCGCGGGTCAGGCAGAGCGGCGGCGCAAAGCCCAGAATGTCGCCCTGCGGCATGGCGCGGCCGATGACGCCGCTTGCGGCAAGCGCCGTCGCCACCTGCGGCCCGATCTTGAGCGAAGCGTCGAAGAACACCCGGTCGTCCTTGTCGGAGACGAACTCCACCGCCGCCAGCATGCCGTCGCCGCGGACGTCGCCGACATTCCTGTGGCCGCCGACCGCCTTGGCCAGTTCGGCGCGGAAATAGGCGCCGGGCTCGCGGGCATTGGTCACAAGATCCATCTCGTCGATCAGTTCGAGATTGGCGACGCCGGCGGCAACGCAGATCGGATGCGCGGAATAGGTCCAGCCATGGCCGAGCGAACCGAGTTTGTCGGAGCCTTCAACCAGCACCTGCCACATCTTGTCCGCGACGATGACGCCCGACAGCGGCGCATAGGCCGAGGTCAGGCCCTTGGCGATGGTGATCAGGTCCGGCTTGATGCCGTAGTGGTCGGAGCCGAACATGGTGCCCAGCCGGCCGAAGCCCGTCACCACTTCGTCGGCGACCAGCAGCACATCGTACTTCTTAAGCACCGCCTGGATCTTTTCCCAATAGAAGGCCGGCGGCGGCACGATGCCGCCGGTGCCCAGGATCGGCTCGCCGATGAAGGCAGCGACCGTTTCCGGGCCCTCAGCCAGGATCATCTCCTCGAGCTTGTCGGCGCAATGCTGCGAAAATTGCTCCTCGCTCATCGAGCGGTCGGCGCGGCGGAAATAATAAGGCGCCTCGGTGTGCAGGATCGGTGCGCGCGGCAGGTCGAAGGCGTTGTGGAACAGGTCGAGCCCGGTCAGCGATCCCGTCATCACGCCCGAGCCGTGATAGCCGCGCCAGCGCGAGATGATCTTCTTCTTCTCCGGCCGGCCGAGCACGTTGTTGTAGTACCAGATCAGTTTGATGTTGGTTTCGTTGGCATCCGAGCCTGAGAGGCCGAAATAGACCCTCGACATGCCTTGCGGCGCGCGGTCGATGATCATCTTGGCGAGCGTGATCGAGGCTTCGGTGCCGTGGCCGACATAGGCGTGGTAGTAGGCGAGGTTCTTCGCCTGGGCGGCGATGGCGTCTGAAATCTTCTGCCGGCCGTAGCCGACATTGACGCAATAGAGGCCGGCGAAGGCGTCGAGGCTCTTCTTGCCATTGTTGTCCCACACAGTGACGCCTTCACCACCGGCCATGATGCGCGTCGGGCTCTCGCCGCGCGCGTGGGTGCCCATATGGGTCGAGGGATGGAACAAGTGGTCGCGATCCCAGGCGGCGAGTTCGTTGGACTGGTCGAGCATTCTTTTGACTCCTGACAAAAGGGTGATTCCGGTGCAGCTTAAGCTACATCGAGGCAGAGATATTTGAGATCGGTGAAAGCCTCGAGTCCGTGGCGCGAGCCTTCGCGGCCGATGCCGGATTGTTTGACGCCGCCGAACGGGATCGGCGCGCCGGTGATCTTGACGCGGTTGATGGCGACCATGCCGTAGTCGAGGGCGCGGCCCATGCGTTGCTGCCGGCCACCATTCTCGGTCACGACATAGGCGACGAGGCCATATTCGGTGGCGTTGGCGCGGGCGATCACTTCGGCCTCGCTGTCGAACGGCGTCACGGCGGCCACCGGACCAAACGTCTCCTCACGCATGATCAGCGCTTGGTCCCTGACATCGGCCAGCAGCGTCGGCTGGTAGAACAGGGGGCCAGCCAGGTGCCGCTTGCCGCCAGTGAGGCAGCGCGCGCCGTGAGCGATGGCATCGGCGACCTGTTCCTCGACCTTCTTGACGGCACGCTCGTGCATCAGCGGGCCGATGTCTGTGCTATCAGCAAGGCCATTGCCGGTCCGCAACGTCTCGATGCGCTTGGCGAAGGCGGCACAGAACCGATCGTAGATCGGACGCTGGACATAGATACGGTTGGCAGCGAGGCAGTCTTGGCCCGACGTGGCGAATTTGGCGTCGACGGCGATATCAACCGCCTTGTCCAGATCGGCATCGGCAAAGACGATCAGCGGCGCGTGGCCGCCTAGCTCCATCACCAGCCTTTTCATGGTCGGCGCACTTTGCGCGGCGATCAGCCTGCCGATCTCGGTCGACCCGGTGAAACTCATGGCTCGGACGCGCGGATCTTCGCACATCCGCCCGACGATGGTCGAAGCCTTGCCGGTGACGATGTTGAAGGCGCCTGCGGGCAGGCCGGCGCGCTCACCGAGTTCGGCCAGAGCCAGCGCCGACAGCGGTGTTTCCGAGGACGGATGCGCAACGATGGTGCAGCCGGCGGCAAGGGCTGCCGCAGCCTTGCGGGTCAGCATCGCCGACGGAAAGTTCCACGGCGTGACGATGCCGACGACACCGAGGGGCTCGCGCCGCACGATCATTTCGGCGTTCGGCAGATGGCTGGTGACGCTCTCGGCGTTCAGGCGTTTTGCTTCCTCGGCATACCATTCGATGAAAGAGGCGGCGTAGTCGATCTCGCCCAGCGATTCCTGCAGCGGCTTGCCCTGTTCCAGCGTCATCAGCAGAGCCAGATCATCCTTGGCGCCGAGGATCAGCTCGAACCATTTGCGCAGGATTTTCGAGCGCTCCTGCGGCAACAGTGCCCGCCACGCCGGGAAGGCGCGCGCGGCCGCATCGATCGCCTTTGTCGTCTGCCGTGCATCTAGCGCGGCGACGAAAGCGACAGTCGTGCCGGTGGCCGGATCGGTGACCTCGAAGCTTTCAGCGGCTTCGCTTGCCGTCCAGTGGCCATCGACATAGGCGAGTTCACGCAGCAGCCGGCGGTCGGTCAGGCGGTCGAGCGCTTCATGGCGATGCGAGCGGGCGAAATGCGCGGACATGGTCGAGACCTCCCGGTTCGGACTGATGCGGGAAGACTATCCGCCCGATGCAGATAGAGAGGCTGTTTGGATGCCTCGAAGGAGAGAGACTCTCTCTTTTGTCCCGCCCCGACAGATGATCTCTCCGCCTTAAGCCGACGCCGGCAGCAGGTCGGCTATGGGCAGCGCGATCTCGTCCTTCACCGTCTTGGTGACGATGTAGGTGAAGTAGCGGTCGATGCCGATTTCCCGTTCGAGCAAGCCATCGACCAGCCGCTGATAGGCGTCGATGTCGCGCGCCATCACCTTCACCACATAGTCGACGCCGCCGCCGACAGACCAGCAGGCGACGATCTCGGGAACATCGCGGATGACGCGCTCGAAGCGGTCGAAATCGGCCTGGCGGTGGTTTGCCAGCGTCACCTCCATCAGGACGGTGGCAACGGGTGCGACGACGCGCATGGCGATCCTGGCGTGATAGCCCGAGACGATGCCGGCCTTCTCCAGCTTGCGCAGCCGCATCCAGCACGGCGTCGGCGACAGGCCGACCTGCTCGGCCAGCGCCAACTTGGTGATGCGTCCGTCGCGCTGGATGGCGTCGAGGATTTTCAGGTCGATCGGGTCGAGTTTCGCGGATGTCATCAGAGCTCACTTTTCGTCCGAGTACCATGACGGCGCATTATTTCGATTGTCAATTGCACTGATTTCGATCTCTAATAAGTCATGACATTGTGGCAACCCGATCCCGCGCTCATCCGGCGCCCGGCCTATCAATCGCTGGCCGACCAGTTCGCGCGCGCCATCCATGACGGGCGCCTCGCCAATGGCGCGCGGCTGCCGACCCATCGACGTCTGGCCGACGACCTCAAGCTTTCTGTGCAGACGGTGAGCCGCGCCTATGAGGAATTGATCCGCCGCGGGCTGATTTCGGGCGAGATCGGCCGCGGCAGCTTCGTCCAGACGCAGCGCCGCGAGCCGGAACCGCCCTATCTGCCGGAGCGGCTCGGCGAAGTCATCGATCTGTCGATCCTGAAGCCGGTCTGCGAGCCGATGCATCTGGAGCGGCTGAAGCAGGCGCTGGGCTGGCTGGCCGAGAACCTGCCGTCGAGTTCGGCACTGTCGTTTCGGCCCAACATGGTGTTTCCGCGCCACCGCGCGGTGGCGGTCGAATGGCTGAAACTGTGCGGTCTCGACACCTCCGCGCAGAACATCAGCCTGACCAACGGCGCCACCGCCGGCATGACGGTAGCGCTGATGAGTGTCGCCCCGCCGGGCTCGACGGTCGCCACCGAGGCGATCGGCCACCATACGCTGGTGCCGTTGGCACGCTATCTCGGCTTCAACCTGGAAGGCCTGCCGATCGACGACAACGGCCTGATCCCGGAAGCGCTGGACGAAGCCTGCCGGCTTTCCGACATCCGCGCGGTCTTCGTGCAGCCCTCGGTGATCAACCCGACGGCGACGTTGATGGATGCGGCGCGGCGCGAGCAGATCGCGGCGGTTGCGCGCAAGCACGACATCGCTATCATCGAGAACGATGTGCTCGGTCCGCTGGTCGAAGACCGGCCGCCGCCGGTTGCCGCGTTCGCGCCGGAGCGCACGCTCTACGTCACCTCCTTCACCAAGATCACCGTGCCCGGGCTGCGCATCGGCTATCTCGTCGCACCCGACCGCTATGTCGCCGCCGTCGCCAACCGGCATCTGGTTTCGAACTGGATGGCGACGCCGCTGGTGGCCGAGATCGCCACAAAATGGGTGACCGACGGGACGGCGATGGAGCTTGTCCACTGGCAGCGCGCGGCTTTGCGGCGCCGGCAGGATATTGCAGCGCAAGTGCTGGCGGGGGTCGGCTATCGCGCCCGGCGAGACGGGCTGCATGTCTGGCTGCAACTGCCGGCCGACCGCGCCGAGGAAAGCTTTGTCGCCCAGGCCCGCCTGCAGGGTGTGGCGATTGCACCCGGCGCGTCCTTCCGTATTTCGGCTGCGCCGTGGCATCCGGCGGTGCGTATCTCGCTGGGTTCGACCACCGAGGGGGAACTGCGCGCCGGCCTCGGCGTTGTCACCAAGCTGCTGCTTGGCGATCCGGAACACCTGCTGCTCGCTATCTAGGCTGGGGTTGCTCGGAAATTGTGCGGAATCAGAAATAATTGTCATGATATTATTTTCTCAATTGACATGATTTGGCGCGTTCCGCATCGTTAAGAGCATAGACCTCTCCAGGACGGGGAACTGCAGTGCCCACGCCCATCATCAAGATCGACGCCATTTCAAAAAGCTTCGGCACTTTCAAAGTGCTGGACGGCCTGTCGATGCAGGTCATGCCTGGCGAAAAGCTGGCACTGATCGGCCCGTCGGGCTCGGGCAAGACGACAATCCTGCGCATCCTGATGACGCTGGAGCGCATCGATGGCGGTCATATCCAGATCGACGGTGAGCAGCTCTATCACATGGAACGCAACGGCCAGTTGCTGCCCGCCGATGAGCGACACCTGACAAGGATGCGCCAGAAGATCGGCATGGTCTTCCAGCTGTTCAACCTGTTTCCGCACAAATGCGTCATGGACAATGTCACGCTGGCGCCGATGCTGACCAAGGGCACGCCGCGTGCGGCCGCCGAAAAGCGGGCGATGGAACTGCTCGAGATGGTCGGCATGGCCGACAAGGCGAAAAGCATGCCGGCACAGCTTTCCGGCGGGCAGAAGCAGCGCGTGGCGATCGCCCGGGCGCTGGCGCTGTCGCCAAAGATCATGCTGTTCGACGAGGTGACGTCGGCGCTCGATCCGGAGCTGGTCGAGGAGGTGATGAACGTCATGCGCAAGCTTGCCGCCGAGACCGACATGACCATGCTGCTGGTCACCCACGAGATGGGCTTTGCCCATGATTTCGCCGACCGGGTGCTGTTCTTCGATCGTGGCAGGATCGTCGAGGAGGGCAAGCCCGACGAGATTTTCCGCAATCCCAAGCAGGAGCGCACGCAAGGCTTCCTGAAGAAGATCATCGCGGCCGGACATCGCGTCTGACCGCAATGCCCAAGGCGACGAAGTCGTCCCGAGGTGGCGAGAGCCGCCTCGTAACAAAGCAAGACAAGAAACAAGGAGTGGGGAACAATGAAAAAACTTGGCATTCTGGCTGGCGTCGCCAGCCTTGCGTTGGCGGCGGTGCTGGCCGCCTCGAACGTGGGTTCGGCCGATGACAGCAAGCTCGAACAGCTCAAGGCGCAAGGTTTCGCCCGCCTCGCCATCGCCAACGAGCCGCCCTATACGGCGGTCGCCGCCGACGGCAAGGTTTCGGGTGCCGCGCCTGATGTGGCCCGCGAGATATTCAAGCGGCTCGGCGTCGCCGACGTCGCCGCTTCGATCTCCGAATATGGCGCCATGATCCCTGGCCTGCAGGCCGGTCGCTTCGATGTCGTCACCGCCGGCCTGTTCATGAAGCCGGAACGCTGCGCCGCCGTCGTCTATTCCGAGCCGGTGCTTTGCGATGCCGAGGCGATGTTGGTGAAGAAGGGCAATCCGAAGGGCTTCAAGAGCTATGAGGATGTCGCCAAGGATACGACTGCGACCATCGGTGCGCCGGGCGGCGGCACTGAGGAGAAGCTCGCCCTCAATGCCGGCGTGCCACGCGATCGCGTCATCGTCGTGCCGGATGGCCAGAGCGGCGTGAAGATGCTTCAGGATGGCCGCATCGACGCTTATTCGCTGCCCGTCCTGTCGATCAATGATCTGGTCAAGAAGGCCAACGATCCGAACCTCGAAGTCATCGCTCCGGTGCAGGGCGCACCGGTCTATTGCGACGGCGCCGCCTTCAAGAAGGGCGACGAGGCACTGCGCGACGCCTTCGACGTAGAACTGGCCAAGATGAAGAAATCAGGCGAGTTCGCCAAGATCATCGAGCCCTACGGCTTCTCGGCGGCGGCCGCGATGTCGACCAGCCGCGACAAGCTCTGCGCGGCGAAGTGAAGTAAGGAAGACCCCTTCATCCGGCCCTTCGGGCCACCTTCTCCCGGCTGGGGAGAAGAGGCTGGCGCCGACGCTGGTGGTCTCCTCTCCCCGCCGGGGAGAGGTCGGCCGAGCGTAGCGGAGGCCGGGTGAGGGGGCTTCGACCAAACGTCCAGGTGGAACAGTACATTAGATGACCCAGTGGTCCGGCTATTTCGGCCTGATATTGCAGGGAGCGCTTGTCACCATCGAGCTGACGCTGATGGGGTCGGTGCTTGCGCTGTTCATGGCCTTTCTTGCCGGAATGGGGCGGCTGTCGCGTTTCTTCGTGCTGCGCGCGCTGGCTACCGCCTACATCGAATTCTTCCGCGGCACCTCGATCTTCGTGCAGTTGTTCTGGGCCTATTTCGTGCTGCCCTTCATCGGCATTTCGCTGACCCCGTTGCAGGCCGGCGTGCTGGCGCTCGGCCTCAATGTCGGCGCCTATGCCGCCGAAGTGGTGCGTGGCGCCATCCAGTCGATCGGCCGCGAACAGTATGAGGCCTGCACAGCGCTCAATCTCGGCCGCTGGCAAGGCATGCGCCACATCATCCTGCCGCAGGCGCTGCTGGTGATGCTGCCGACTTTTGGCAACAATGCCATCGAATTGCTCAAGGCGACCGCCGTGGTGTCGCTGATCTCGCTCACCGACCTGACCTTCCAGGCGCAGGTGGTGCGCGCCCAGACCGGCAACACCCTGGTGCCGTTCACCACCATCCTGATCATCTATTTCGTCCTCGCCCTGCTCATCTCGTGGGGCGTGCGCTCGCTGGAACGACGCATGGCGCGCGGCCTCGATGGGGTGCGTGCCTGATGGCCAATTCCCTTCTGACAAATTGGGCTTGCTGATGGAGTGGGATTGGAACTTCGTCTGGGAAATCATGCCGACGCTGATCCAGGGGGTGAAGATCACCATCCTGGCGACGCTGCTCGGCTCGGTGCTGGCGGCGATCGTCGGGCTTGGCATTGCGCTTGCGCGCCGCTCGCCCAACAAAGCGCTGTCGCGCACGGTCGGCTTCCTCGCAGAGTTCATCCGCGGCACGCCATTGCTGGTGCAGCTCTATTTCATTTTCTACGTGCTGCCCGACATCGGCATCCTGCTGCCGCCGCTGGTCGCCGGTGTCATCGGGCTCGGGCTGCACTACGGCACCTACACGGCGGAAGTTTATCGCGCCGGCATCGACAATGTGCCGCGCGGCCAGTGGGAAGCGGCCAAGGCGTGCAATCTGAGCGCCACGCAGACCTGGACCAACATCATCATTCCGCAGGCTATCCCGCCGATGATACCGGCGCTCGCCAATTACTTCATCGCCATGTTCAAGGAAACGCCGCTGCTGTCGGCAATCACCGTGCTGGAACTGATGAACCAGGCCAAAAGCGTCGCCAACACCTACTATCGCTATATCGAGCCGATCACCCTGGTCGGTGCTTTCTTCCTGGTCATCAGTCTGTTTTCGGTCGTGCTGCTGCGCTGGCTGGAACGCCGCTACGGCAAGATCGAGAGGTAGCCGATGAAACCCTTGCCCGAGATCAAGGTCTACCCGAAACGGTCGGCGCTGGATGCGCGCCCGCTGGAGCGGCGCGTCGGCCTAATTATCCTGGCCTCCGACCATACCAGCGAACCGGATTTCCGCCGCATGGTGGCGGGCGAGCGGGTCGGCGTCTATGTCGCGCGCATTCCCTATGCCAACCCGACGACGCCTGAAAACCTGCGCAAGATGCAGCCGGCGCTGACGGCGGGCGCGGCCCTGATCCTGCCGGACGAGAAGCTCGATGCCATCTGCTATTCCTGCACTTCGGCCTCGGTGGTGATCGGCGATGCCGAGATCGAGGCGGCGATCCAGGTCGCAAAGCCCGGCGTGCCGGTGGTCACACCGCCGATGGCGGGCGTGCGCGGGCTGCGTGCTCTGGGCGCAAACAAGATCAGCATTCTCACTCCCTACACGGTCGAGACATCCAGGCCGATGGCCGCCTATTTCGCCGCGCGCGGCTTCGAGATCGTCAGCTTCACCTGCCTCGGCTTCGAGGACGACCGCGAGATGGCACGCATCGCACCGGCAACGCTTGTCGACCTGGCGCGTGAAGCGACCGACGCCAGCGCCGATGCGCTGTTCGTGTCGTGCACGGCGCTGCGTAGCGCCCTCGCGGTCACCGGCATGGAAAATTCTATTGGACGTCCCGTGGTGACCAGCAACCAGGCGACCGCCTGGAACTGCCTGAGATTGTGCGGGGATGAGGCGCCGCATCCTGAGTTCGGGCGGCTGATGACGTTGCCCTTGGTTCAGTAAGATTATGTCCAGTGTGAGCGAGCACCCCCCTCTGGCCTGCCGGCTATCTCCCCCTCAAGGGGGGAGATTGGCAGTTCATGCGTCACCGCTCTTCCTGCAACATCGACAATTGGCGAAGGTGTTGCAGCCGCTAATCTCCCCCCTTGAGGGGGAGATGGCCGGCAGGCCAGAGGGGGGCGTTTCGTGATGCCCGCCGTCATTCTCACCGACATCCGTACCGCCCGTGAGCGTATCGCTGGTAAAGTCGAGCGCACGCCAACCGTCTTGTCCCACAGCCTCTCGGAACAGTTCGGCGTCCCCGTTCACCTCAAGCTCGAGCATCGCCAGACCACCGGCAGCTTCAAGCTGCGTGGCGCCTCGAACGCCGTCGCCTCGTTGAACGCCGAACAGAAGGCGCGGGGCGTGGTCGCGGCCTCGACCGGCAATCACGGCCGCGCGCTGGCGCATGCGGCGAAGCTTGAGGGCATGCGCGCCGTAATCTGCATGTCGCGCCTGGTGCCCGGCAACAAGCTCGACGAGATCCGCCGGCTTGGCGCGGAAGTCCGCATCGTCGGCGACAGCCAGGACGATGCCCAGCAGGAGGTCGATCGGCTGGTGGCGCAAGAGGGGCTGGTTATGCTGCCGCCCTTCGACCATCCCGACATTATCGCCGGGCAAGGCACGCTCGGGCTTGAGATGATCGAGCAGGTCCCGGATGCCGCCCTCGTTCTGGCCCAGATCTCCGGCGGTGGGCTCGCATCAGGGGTTGCTACAGCCATCAAAGGCGTCAGCCCCCGGACAAAAGTCGTCGGTGTCTCGATGGCGCGTGGCGCGGCGATGAAGGCCAGCCTCGATGCGGGCCAGCCGGTGCTGGTGGAAGAATTGCCGACGCTGGCGGATTCGCTCGGTGGTGGCATCGGCCTCGACAACCGGCTGACCTTCGCCATGTGCCGCGACCTGCTCGACGATGTCGTCCTGCTCAGCGAAGACGAGATCGCCGCCGGCATCCGCCACGCCTATGCGCAGGAGCGCGAGATCGTCGAGGGCGCCGGCGCGGTCGGCATCGCCGCACTGCTCGCCGGCAAGATTACGGCGAACGGGCCGGTGGTTGTGCTTCTTTCTGGCCGAAACATTGATATGGAGCTGCATCGGAAAATCGTCTGCGGTGACACTTCGATAAATGCGGGTCGCGCCGGATGAAACGTCTTTCACGCCGAGTTTCTTCACACCCCCCTCTGTCCTGCCGGACATCTCCCCCGCAAGGGGGGAGATCGGCAGCTTCGATGCTGCCGCTTTTCTTGCGGCGTCTGAGATTGGCGAAGGCAAAGATGAAGTCCAATCTCCCCCCTTGCGGGGGAGATGTCCGGCAGGACAGAGGGGGGTGTGACAGAACGCTGTCCTTTGCAGAGCTTGCCACTCCGGAGCGCGCCGCATGAGCCGGATGACCATCCTTACCGAGAAAGAGTTGCGGGCGATCGTGACACTCGATCTCGATGCCGTCGCCTGCATTGAAAACGCTTTCCGCGCGCTCGCTACCCTGCCGGTGGCGATGCCGCCGATCCTGCGGCTCGACATTCCCGAGTACCACGGCGAGGTCGACGTGAAGACAGCCTATGTGCCGGGCATTGACGGCTTCGCCATCAAGATCAGCCCCGGCTTCTTCGACAATCCGAAGCTCGGCCTGCCCAGCGTCAACGGCATGATGGTGCTGCTTTCGGCCAAGACCGGCCTAGTCGAGGCGCTGTTGCTCGACAATGGCTATCTCACCGACGTCCGCACGGCTGCCGCCGGCGCCGTCGCCGCCAAACATCTGTCGCGGCAGGACTCGTCCGTTGCCGCGATCTTCGGCGCCGGCGTCCAGGCCGGATTGCAATTGGAATCCCTCATGCTGGTGCGGCCGATTGCCGAGGCGCGCATCTGGGCGCGCGATGCGGCAAAGGCCGAGGCGACCGCCGGAGCCCTGCGCGAAAAGATCGGCATCGTCGTGCGCGCTGAATCCGACGCGGCAAACGCGGTCGCCGGCGCCGACATCATCGTCACCACCACGCCTTCGACCGAGCCGCTGATCAAGGCGGGATTCGTTTCCGCCGGCCAGCACATCACCGCGATGGGTTCCGACGCCGAGCATAAGAACGAGATCGCGCCGGCAATCCTGCGCATGGCCGATCTCTATGTCGCCGACAGTGCCCGCCAGACAAGGCGGTTGGGTGAGCTGCACCATGCCATCGCGGCGGGCGTGATGGCCGCCGAGGAAGAGGTGACCGAACTCGGCCAGATCATCGCCGGCGAAAAACATGGCCGGCGCTCGGCCAGCGACATCACCATCGCCGACCTCACCGGCACTGGCGTCCAGGACACGGCGATCGCCACGCTCGCTCGAGATCGCGCGAGGGTGGCCAACTCCGGAACGATTTTCGAAAGCTGATGCTGGCCAAAGCGTGATCCGGAAAAGTGGGAACAGGTTTTCTCGGACAAACAGTTTCCGTTTTGTCCAGAGATCACTCTCAAACAAGAACGACGAGTTGGATTCAAAGCTGATACCGGCCGCAAGGCCCAACAAACGAGGACCAAGAACAATGCAACCGAACCTGAAGTTCTCGCGCGGCGAATTTGCGGATCGTCTCGCCAAAACGCGCAAAGCCATGGAGGTGAAGGGCGTCGATCTTCTTGTTATCAGCGATCCTTCCAATATGGCCTGGTTGACCGGCTATGATGGCTGGTCGTTCTATGTGCACCAGGCGGTTATCGTGCCGCCTTCGGGCGAGCCGGTCTGGTACGGCCGCGGCCAGGACGCCAACGGCGCCAAGCGCACCGCCTATCTCGCGCACGACAACATCGTCGGCTATGCCGACCACTATGTGCAGTCGACCGAGCGCCACCCGATGGATTTTTTGGCGAGCGTGCTTGCGGATCGCGGCTGGGGCAAGCTGACAGTCGGCGTCGAAATGGACAATTACTGGTTCTCGGCGGCCGCCTTCGCGTCGCTGCAGAAGCATTTGCCCAATGCCCGCTTTGTCGATGCCACCGCGCTGGTCAACTGGCAGCGTGCGGTGAAGAGCCCGACCGAGATCGACTATATGCGCAAGGCGGCCCGCATCGTCGAAGCGATGCACCAGCGCATCTTCGACAAGATCGAGGTCGGCATGCGCAAATGCGATCTCGTTGCCGAAATCTATGATGCCGGCACGCGCGGCGTCGACGGTATCGGCGGTGATTATCCGGCGATCGTGCCGCTGCTGCCGTCGGGTGCCGATGCCTCGGCGCCGCATCTGACCTGGGATGACAGACCGATGAAGCGGGGCGAGGGCACCTTCTTCGAGATTGCCGGCTGCTACAATCGCTATCACTGCCCGCTGTCGCGCACCGTCTTCCTCGGCAAGCCGACGCAGGAATTCCTCGATGCCGAGAAGGCGACGCTGGAAGGCATGGAAGCGGGGCTGGCCGCGGCGAAACCCGGCAACGCCTGCGAGGACATTGCCAACGCCTTCTTCGGTGTCCTCAAGCGATACGGCATCATCAAGGACAACCGCACCGGCTATTCGATCGGACTGTCCTATCCGCCGGACTGGGGCGAGCGCACGATGAGCCTGCGTCCCGGCGACCGCACCGAACTCAAGCCCGGCATGACCTTCCATTTCATGACCGGCCTGTGGCTGGAAACGATGGGACTGGAAATCACCGAGTCCATCCTGATCACCGAAACCGGTGTAGAGTGCCTGGCCAATGTGCCGCGTAAGCTGGCGGTGAAGGATTGAGCCCGATGTCCAGCACCCGCCCGTCGCCGATCGCGCCGACCGTCGATTTCGACCGCGACGGCATCCAGCACGGTTTCCTGCGCTTGCCCTACAGCCGCGACGATTCCGCGTGGGGCTCGGTGATGATCCCGATCTGCGTCATCCGCAACGGCAACGGGCCGGCAGCGCTGCTGACCGGGGGCAACCATGGCGATGAGTATGAGGGACCGCTGGCCCTTTACGATCTCGCCCGCACGCTCGACCCGAAAGATGTCAGCGGCACGGTGATCATCGTGCCGGCAATGAACTATCCGGCCTTCCGTGCCGGCAAGCGCACCTCGCCGATCGACAAGGGCAACATGAACCGCAGCTTTCCCGGCCGGCCGGACGGAACGGTGACCGAAAAGATCGCCGACTATTTCCAGCGTGAGCTGCTCCCCCGCGCCGACATCGTGTTCGACTTCCATTCCGGCGGCAAGACGCTGGACTTCGTGCCGTTCTGCGCCGCGCACACCTTGCCCGACAAGGCGCTGGAACAGAAAGCCTTCGACGCGGTCGCAGCCTTCGCCGCCCCGTTCTCGATGCGCATGATCGAAATCGACGCCATCGGCATGTATGACACGGCAGCCGAGGAGATGGGCAAGGTCTTCGTCAGCACCGAGCTTGGCGGCGGCGGCACGTCGCGCGCGCAAACCGTGCGGATCGCGCGGCACGGCATTCTCAACGTGCTGCGCCACGCCGGCATTGTCGCCGGTGCGGTGGAGAAGACCTCAACCCAGTGGTTGGATATGCCATCGGGCGATTGTTTCTCCTTCGCCGAAGATGACGGCATGATCGAAACCATGGTCGATCTCGGTGAACCCGTCGAAAAGGGCGCGGTGCTGGCGCGCATCCATTCCACCGGCCGCACCGGCATCGCCCCGCAGGAGATCCAGGCAAAAATGTCGGGCATGCTGGCGGCGCGGCATTTCCCCGGGCTGGTCAAGGCCGGCGACTGCGCGGCGGTGGTGGCTGTGCCCGTCTGAGCGATTCCGCCGAGGCTTGCTCCACCCCGTTCGCGTCCATCGTCACTTGCTCTTGGTCCGTTGCGGAGCCTTCGGCGCGGCGGAAAGAAGCAGCATGGCGAGCGGAGTCGACATTGCAGGAGGATGTCACTATATAGCGGCGGCTTCGACCCGCGCGCTCGAGGGCCACACCTCGAAGCAACTGTGAATGTGTAGTATGTTGCGCCATCTATTGTGACGGAAATCGGCTCGGAAACCGGAAAAAAGGAAATAGAAACAGTGGCGCAGCGCTGGGCGTGACCTAGCCAACGGTACCGACTCCTCCAGAATCAGAAAATGCTCTTGACCCCTCGATTTCCTATGGCTCTGTGGACCTTGGACGGCATTGGCTTGCCGGCCGACCGCGACTCGGCTGGAATGGGGACATGCATCCTTTGCGGGATGTCGACGTTTATGATTACCAACCGGCTTTGCCGCCAGGGAACAGCAGTATGAGTGAACACGCCATCGAATTCTTGCGGGGATGGATCGGCGAAAAGGTCCATTGCCAGTCCTCCCAGGCAAGGATCGACAAGCAGGCCGAAACCCTGGCCAAGGAGTGCGCCGCCGAGGCGGCCGAGGTCGGCATCCCGCTGGAGGACATCCAGGAAGAAGTCGGCGATATCCAGGAACTTATCGCATCCCGGCTTGAGGAAGCCGCCGAGGCCGAGGAAAGCCAGCAGCCCCCCGGAAAAGCCGCGGAATGATCGCATAGCGGCGACGTTGTTCCAGCGCGGGCTTCTGGCCCGCGTTTTTGTCTTCAGCCAAACTTCTCCTTCAGCCACGCCTTCGGCAGCGCCGGCACGAAATTTCCGTCGCGTCCGGTCATATCGTCGTTGGCAACCACCGCGTTGAGGATTGCTTCCTCCACGGTCTGGATCACCGCATCGAAAAACGGATCGATATCGGTGTCCGGAATAAAATTGGCGCTGGCGATGCGGCCGGAGGGCGCCAGCGCTGCGCTCGCATTGGCGGTTGAGAAGGCGATAAAAATGTCGCCTGAGCTGTGATAGCCGAAGCCGCCGGTCATGGCGACGCCGAGCGGCACCCGGCGGGCCAGCCGCTTCATCTGATGCGGCAGGAACGGTGCGTCGGTGGCGACGACGGCAATGATCGAGCCCTTTTCAGCACGCGGTGTGCCTTCGCGGACCGCCGGCTCGACGAGTTCCGGCCCGACGCGCAGGCCGCGAATGGTGATATTGCGCCGTTTTCCAAAATTAGACTGCACGAAGGCGCCGACGGTGTAGGCACGGCCGTGCCATTCGACGATGCGCGATGCGGTGCCGGAGCCGGCCTTGAAGCCGAAAGTGATCATGCCGGTACCGCCGCCGACGCTGCCTTCCTCGATCGGTCCGCCGGCGGCGCCGTCGAGGGCCTGCGCAACATGCGCTGACGTCAAATGGTGACCGTTGATGTCGTTGAGGAAGCCGTCATAGGTCTCCGCCGCCACCGGCAGCCCCCAGCCGCTGTCGAGCGCTGCCGGCAGCACGCTTTGCATCCAGCGCAGCGTGCCGTCGCGTGAAACACCGCAGGAATGCGTGTTGGTGATGGTGATCGGGAAGTTGAAAGCCCCGGTTTCCTCGACGATGTGCGAGCCGGTCAGTTCGCCGTTTCCGTTCTGGCTGAAGATGCCGGCGAAGACCGGCGTGGCGAGGTCGGCGAGCGGCCTGGGCAGGATCGCGGTCACGCCGGTGCGCACTGGTCCCCCGCCGACGACAAGCGCGCCATCGCCCGAGATCAGCGTCGCATAGCCGACAGCCACGCCGGGCACGTCGGTGATCGCATTGAACGGTCCGGGCCGCCCGTCGAAGCCGATGCCGAAATTCCGCGCGCGCGGTTTGCCTGAGGGCGTTGTCAGATGATGCGGATTGTCGGTCATGGTGTCAGAACAGGGATCCCTGATTGCCAGGCTCTTTGGCCTTGGCCGCCGGCTTGGCCACGGCTTTCGGTTTTGCCGTGCCGCTGATCGCCACCGCATCGGCGGTGCCGTCGGCGAACTCGAGCGAAAGCGCCATTCCCGACGCCACATCGGCAGCCTGCTTGATCACCGCGCCATCCGCATCCCTCACCAGCGCAAAGCCGCGCGCCAGGACGGCCTTGTGCGACAGTGTTGCCATCAGCCTGTCGGCCTGGACGACGCGGCCGCGCAGGCGCTCCAGCCTGAGCACCACTGCTTGCGTGCCGCGTCTTGTCAAAGCTGTCAGCAAATCCCTCTGCACGCGTTGCCGCCGTGCCGTCGGCTCGATCGTGATGCGGCCTTGCAGCATGGTCAATTGCTGCTTGTGCCGCTGCAGCGATGCCCTGGCACATTTTGGCAATTGATCCGCCGCTCGGTTAAGCTCCGCACGCCGGGCTCTTGCCAACGTTCGCAATGCCCCTTGTGCTCGCAAAAGATTGCGTTCGTTGGTGCGCCGCGCCTCGGCAATGCGCTGCGACAGCATTGCCGGTGTCAGCTTTACGGCAAAAAACCTTGCACGCTTACGTTCGGTGGAGACCAACAGGCCCCGGCCGAGCCTGGATGTCGCCTCATCGAGGCGTCGGCGCGGCAGCGCCAGCAATTGGTCGGGCGAAGGCAGTGCGCGGGCCGCCGCACGAGCAGCCTGCCGTTTGCGCTCGAAATTGCGCAGGACCGCCGCTTTCAGCCGCGCACCGAGGCTGGCAAGCGTTGCTTCAAGGTCCGCCTTCACCGGCACAGCGATTTCGGCCGCACCCGTCGGCGTCGGCGCCCGCACATCGGCAACGAGGTCGATCAGCGTCCAGTCGGTCTCGTGGCCGACAGCCGAGATCACCGGAATGCCGGAAGCGGCAACCGCGCGGGCGAGCGCCTCGTCGTTGAAGCCCCAGAGGTCTTCGAGGCTGCCGCCGCCACGCGCCACGATCAACAGATCGGGACGCTGGATGGCGCCATCCCATGCCAGCGCGTTGAAGCCGTTGACCGCAGCAGTCACTTCCGCGCCTGACATCTCGCCCTGAACACGCACCGGCCAGACCAGGATGTGCAGCGGAAAGCGGTCCTTGATGCGGTGGATGATGTCTCGGATGACGGATCCTGTCGGCGAGGTGACGACGCCGATGATGCGCGGCATGAATGGCAGCAACCGCTTGCGGCCGGCATCGAACAGCCCCTCGGCCTGTAGCCGCCGCTTGCGCTCCTCCAGCAGCGCCATCAGCGCGCCGGCGCCGGCAGGCTCCAGATTGTCGATGACGATCTGGTAGTTGGACTTGCCGGGATAGGTGGTGAGCTTACCGGTGGCGATCACCTCCATGCCCTCTTCGGGACGGAATTTCAGCCGGCTCATCGTGCCTTTCCACACCACGGCGTCGAGCCGGGCGCGGTCGTCCTTCAGCGCGAAATAGGCATGACCTGAGGAATGCGGCCCGCGATAGCCTGATATTTCGCCACGCACCCGCACATTGCCGAAAACGTCCTCGACCGTGCGCTTCAGCGCGCCGGAAATCTCGCTCACCGTATATTCGGCGGCGTTGGTGCGTGATTCGGATGCTGCTTCGCTCATCGGCCGATTGGGGAACGGTTGGGCGCCCGCGTCAAGGCGGTTGCGTCGGGCCAGCCGTTCATAACCCGCATACCTGACCCTGCCTACCAGCCGGGCAGAATCTGGTTCGGCTTGGTTCGCCGCAGCTTGGTGAAGGCGAGTGCTGCGAAATCGAATGTCCCGGGGTCTTCGCCGACCGGGACGGAGATATTGTCCAGGCTTTCCGAAATATGGCGGGCGAGCGCATCGACGATCTCCGGCCGCGACGTCTGGCCGCGCATGATACCGATGCGGCAATCGGGCAGGGCGCCGAAGCCGTCGGCTTCGCTCAGCACCCGCATGCCGGGCCGCAGCGCGCATTCCGGCAGCACCGAGATCGCCAGCCCGGAAAGCACCGCGGCGGTGATGACGGTGGCCGAGAAACTGGTGAACAGGATGCGATAGTCGCGGTTCTGCTGGTCGAGCACATCGACGGCGGCGCGCCGCCAGATGCAGTTCGGCCGGCCAAAGGCCATCGGCAGCGTTTCCTGCTCATGCGTCGCATGGTTGGCCGAGGTGACCCACAGCAGCGGTTCGCGCCGCACCACCTCCGACTGGCCGCGTACGTCGTTGTGAGTCACCAGCGCGAGGTCGAGATTGCCGCGCTTGATATGCTCGACCAGCCCCGGCGTCGGCTCGCAGATGACGGTCAGTTCGACGCGCGGATTGGAGCGCGTGAACCGCGCCATGATCTCGGGCAGGAAACGATCGGCATAGTCGTCGGGCGTGCCGATGCGGATCGTGCCTTCGAGCCGCCGGTCATCGAAGGCAGCCAGCGTCTCACGGTTGAGATAGAGCAGCCGCCGCGCATAGGAGAGCAGCTTGTCGCCTTCCTCGGTCAGCCTGTTGGTGCGCCCGTCCTTTTCGAACAGCGGCTTGCCGAGCCGCTCCTCCAGACGGCGCATCTGCATCGAAACCGCCGACTGGGTCCGGTGCACCTCTTCGGCCGCCCTGGTGAAGCTGCCGGTATCGGCGATCGAGATGAAGGTCTGCAATTGATCGAGATCGAGCGGCGATTTCATCGACATGATCCATCACTAGTGTTGATGGTAAAGATTAGAAACATTCGTTGGATTAATCAATCACTCGATGGCAAATTGGTATTGTCCACATGAAGGCATGTGAATCGAAGCCGGAACGGCCGCTGTCGCCAGCGCCGATTGCAAGGCTTTGCCCGTTCGAGTCTGAAGGAGACCGACAATGACCACGTTCGATTTCGCCACCGAGACCTCGCGCATCACCTCGCGTCCGGCCGTTGCGACTCGCGTGGCCAACACCGTCTCCAACATCTATCGCGCCTGGAAAAACCGCCGCGCCTTTTATCGCCTTGGCGAGATGTCGGACGCCGAACTCGCCGATATCGGCCTGACGCGCGCCGACCTGCACGTCGCCATCGACGTGCCGTTTGGCCGCGACCCGACGGCGATGCTGCGCGAAATCGCCAGCGATCGCGTCGAAACGATCGAGGACATCGCCCGCAAGGTGGCCTGATCTGTTGCTTGTTGTTTAGGTCGTGAACCTTTTCGGGGTTCGACGCGACTGACGAGTATGCAGGCTCCCACTCCCTGCCGGATCCCCCCGGCCCGCCTGCACTCTGCCCGGTCCTCCCAGGACCGGGCTTTTCTCTTTCTACCTCAGCGAAGACCGCCTACCGCCGATCCATATCCCGCTTGAACTGGTCGAAGATCGTCTCCACGCCCTTCTGGTAGTCGTCACGCTGCTGGGCGCCGGTCTCGAACATCTTGCCGAACAGGTCGTCGAACGGATTCGTTGGCCTGCCGCTCGGATTGGCCTGTGGCTGCGGTGCCTGACGCTGCTGTGGGGGCGCTTGAGGCTGTTGCGGCGCCGGCTGTCCGCCAGGGATGCCGCCTAAGCCACCGCCACCTTGCCGCAGCATCTCCTCGAAGATTTTCCCCAGCGGATTGTCTCCGTAGGGGCTCTGTGTCTGCTGAGGCTGCGGCTGCGTCCGCCCTTGCGGCTGCGGCTGAGGCGCGCCACCGCCGAACATGTCCTGCAGCACCTTGCCGAGCGGATTGTCGCCGTAGGGATTAGGCTGCGGCTGCGGCTGGCTTTGCGGCTGTGGCTGAGGCGCACCGCCGCCGAACATGTCCTGCAACACCTTGCCGAGCGGATTGTCGATTGGATTCTGGGGCTGCGGCGCCTGGCGCGGCTGCGGCGCCGGGGCCTGCATGGCGCCGCCTTGGCGCATCATCTGCTCGATGATCTCGCCGAGCGGATTGTTGCCGCCGCCGCCAAAACCGCCGGCGGCCTGCATCTGATTTGTCGTCTGCTTGAACAGCCCGCCCATGACCATCGAGGCGATCGCCGGCAGCATCTGCTGCAGGATCTGCTGATTGACGCCGCTGGCTTGCGCCGCCTGGCTGGCCACGGCGCGAGACAGGTCTTTCGAGCCGAACAGGTGCCCGAGAATGCCGTTGCCCTCATCCACGCCTTGCGGCGAGAAGGCCCGGGTTGCGTCCTCGAAATACTTGGCGTGCTGGCCGCGGGCCATCGCCGCCATGAAGGCGCCGAGCCCGTAAGGGTCGGCGGTGTTGCGCTGCAGCCCTTGCGAAAAGGCCGGCAGCAACGCGGCGACCGCCGCTTGCGTCTGCTGCATCGAGAGCCCGTATTGCTGGGCAAGGGCCTGCATGCCGTTGCCGTTCTGGGCCTGCGTCAGCATGTCGAACAAGGAAGGCATTGGTCTCTCCTCCGGAAATCCTCGCCGAAGAAGCCTAGTTTGTTTCCACTTCCGATTGAAGCGACTTTTGCCGGCCGGTCAGCTTTGCCAAATCCGAGGGTTAATAGGCGTATTCCATGAAAACCGGCTCGATCGAGCCGCCCCAGCGCGTGTGGTAGGCCGATAGCATCTCCTCGGCGCTGGTGGTGCCGCGCGCCACGACTTCGTCCAACGTGTTGAGGAAGGAGGTCTCGTCGTAGCCGTCGCGGTTCTTCTTGCCACGGTTCTTCAGGCCCATGCGGGAAATGACCATCACGTCACGCGCGATCTCGCGCAGCGTGGTGTTGCGGAACGGTGCGGAAATGCCTTGTTCCGGCACGGCGTTGCGCATCGCCAGCGTTTCTTCATACGTCCAGCTCGAGGTCAGCGCCTCGGCGGCATCGAGTGCGGCCTCATCATAAAGCAATCCGACCCAGAAGGCCGGCAGCGCGCAGATGCGCCGCCATGGCCCGCCATCGGCGCCGCGCATCTCGAGGAAGCGCTTCAGCCGCACGTCCGGGAACAGCGTTGACAGATGGTTCGCCCAGTCGCCCATTGTCGGCAGCCCGTCCGGCACTGCATTGCGCGCGGCCCCGGCCATGAACTGGCGGAAGGTGATGTGGGTCATGTCGTGATAGCGGTCGTCCCGGATGACGAAATACATCGGCACGTCGAGCGCCCATTCGACATAGTCGGCAAAGCCGAAATCGGGCGAGAAGCAGAATTCGAGCAGGCCCGAGCGCTGGTTGTCGGTGTCGCGCCAGATGTCGCCGCGCCAGCTCTGCAAGCCGTTCGGGTGGCTTTCGGTGAAAGGCGAATTGGCGAACAATGCCGTCGACAGCGGCTGCAGCTTCAACGACACTTGCATCTTGCGGCGCATGTCGGCCTCGCTCTCGAAGTCGAGATTCACCTGGATCGTGCAGGTGCGGTACATCATGTCGAGGCCCTTGGTACCAACCTTGGGCATGTAGCGCGTCATGATCTCGTAGCGCGATTTCGGCATTTTCGGCGTCTCGGCCAGCGACCATTTCGGACTGCCGCCGAGGCCGAGGAAGCGGATGCCCATCGGCTCGGCGATCTCGCGCACCTGCGCCAGATGGGCGTTGCCCTCCCGGCAGGTCTGGTGGATCGTCTCCAGCGGTGCGCCGGAAAGCTCGAACTGGCCGCCGGGTTCCAGCGAAATCGCACCCTGACCGGTCGGTTCGACCAGGCCAATGATGCGGCCGTCATCGACGATCGGATCCCAGCCGAGCTTTGACTGCATGCCTTCGAGAATGGCGCGGATGCCGCGCTCGCCGCCATAGGGGACCGGTGCATTGCCGTCGACATAGAAGGGGAATTTCTCGTGCTCGGTGCCGATGCGCCATTTGTCGCGCGGCTTGTTGCCTTCGGCCAGATGCTCGACGAGTTCGTCGACACCTTCGATCGGGCGGAAATCGGTCGTATCGCGCGCCATTATGAACCCTCTGCACATGACCCCGAAAATCGGCTTTCGACTTTCGCTGGGGATCATGTGCCCCAATGGAATGCTACAGTGTCCTTTGCACGTCCGAAAGGCGGCGGGCGCTGTAGGACGATCGGACGATCGCCGGCGCTAAATGGACGAAATGTCAGCAGACGATCAAGCGAAAAATCCTGAGCCACAGGTCAACAGGAATTGAACGTGGCAGCGCTGCCCATTCCTTGCAAGAGGCGAGGTCTTACCAGTCTCCGACTGTCGCCTGCATCACCGCGAGCGCGGCCACCGCCGCCGTATCGGCGCGCAGGATACGCGGGCCGAGCGGAATGGCGGTGACGAAGGGCAGGGCGCGCAGCATCTTGCGCTCGTCGTCGGAAAAGCCACCCTCCGGCCCGACCAGCAGCCCAAGCTTCTTTTCCTTGACCGCCTGCAGCGCGGCCAGCGGATTGTTGGTCGAAGCATCCTCATCGCAGAAGATCAGCCGTCGCCCTGTGTCCCAGCCGATCAGCAGGCGGTCGAATTTTTCGGCTTCGTGCACCTGAGGTACCGCCAAGATGCCGCATTGTTCGGCGGCTTCGACGACATTGGCGCGCAGGCGATCGATCGACGGCTTGGCCACTTGCGTGTGCTGGGTGATGACCGGCTGCAGGATGCCGGCGCCCATCTCGACCGCCTTCTGCACGAGATAGTCGAGCCGGCCCTGCTTCAGTGGCGCAAAGCAGTAGACGAGATCGGGCAGCGGCGGCTGCGGCCGCTGCAGCGCCGACACCTTCAGCCGCACCGCCCTTTTCGTCTTCGCCGCGATGGCCGCCGACCACTCGCCGTCGCGGCCATTGAACACCAGGATTTCGGCGCCTTCGCCAAGCCGCAGCACATGCCGGAGATAGTGGCTCTGCTGTTGGCCGGCTTCGAACTCTACATCCGGCGCGAGATCGTCGGGCACGAACAGACGTTGCATCTTGTAATTGGCGCGCATCGCCGAGGAATGAGCGAGCCGGCTGCCGGCGTCAAGCCTCGGCGGTCGGATGCCACACCGGCCGAAAGCCATGCCGCAGCACGGCGAGCGTTGTGGCCGGCGTCAGCAGCGAGAGTGTCTTGCCGTTGAGCAGGCCGAAATCGCCGGGATGCTCATACCCGGCAAACGACCAGCGCAGCGTCTTGCCCCGACGCAAAGCATAAACCGTGGCGCCATCCGCGACCATGGCGCCGTCGGGCAGCCGGGCAAGGTCTTCAACAGCAACCCCTGGCGGCCTGCCACCCGAAGCCAGCCGCTCCTTGTGCAGCTGCTTGTCGACCATCGGCGCACGCGGTTCGGCAATGCCGAAGGCTTCGCCGAAGCGGCCGACGAAATCCCTGGCCCGTTCGCGCTGGCAAAAGAAGCAGGGGCGATGCCCGGCCGCCAGTGCCGTTACTTCGTCGAGGAAGAACAGCTCGGTCCAGCCCGCTTTGCCGCCCTTCCGGTTGCGGCCCATCGGTTCGCGCCGCACATTGCGGAATTGGCAGACGCAGATGATCCAGGCCTGAAGCGCCCAGCGCTTTTTCTTGAGCGTCTTCGTCTCGGGGTCGTGGATGATGCCGCGATTGCCGGTGAACAGGCCGCGATCAGGCACGGCGTGGATGGTACCGAACGGATCGACCCGGTTCTGCAGTGGCATAGTTTTCTCTCCGGACACGCATCTTGGCTGCAATGCGAGCGGCATGGTATCGCTGGTCGCATCTTTTTCATGTCAGCAGGGTTTTGTGATGCGGGTGCTGGTGGTCCAGAACTACGACAATACCGGCCTTGGCCAGGTCGGCGCAGCACTTGCGGAAGCGGGTGCCGATCTCGACCTGCGTCTCCCTTACAGGGGCGATCCCCTGCCGGATGACGCGGCCGGGCATGATGCCATGGTGGTGCTCGGCGGGGGCCAGAATGCGCTGGCCGACGATGAGTACCCCTATTTCCCGGCACTGCTCGAACTGACCCGCGACTTTGCCGACAAGGATCGCGCCGTGCTCGGCATCTGCCTCGGCAGCCAGCTCGTCGCCCGTGCCTTCGGCGGCGAAAACCGCATCGGCGGCGCCAATGAGTTCGGTTGGCGCGGCGTATCGCTGACGGCGGACGCCAAGGCCGATCCGGTGCTGGGCGCGCTGCCGGCAAAATTCCCGATCTTCCAGTGGCATGACGACACGTTCGTTTTGCCCGAAACCGCCGTGCGGCTCGCCGGCAACGATGTCGCCGAGAACCAGGCGTTTCGCGTCGGCCGCGCCGTCTATGGCTTCCAGTTCCATTTCGAGGCCGACCGGCCGATGGTCAAGGACTGGAGCACGTCCTTTGCCCCGACCATCGCCGCGCGCCATCCCGACTGGGCCGGCAAGCTCGATGGCGAAATGGCTCGCAACGGACCCGATGCGGATGCCGCTGGCCTCGCCATTGCCCGTGCCTGGGTAGCGACCATCTGAGCGTTGGTCTCTCCGTACCCTCCAGCGTGACATAATTGGCACGCGGCGGTGAAACCGCCTGGGGAAAACCGTTTCATTCTTGGCTTGTGTCCGCCCGCCATCCTAGAAGGCGCGCGCTCTGCATCTTCTGTGCAACGGTTATGAACCTTTTGTGTGACCCCCGCGACACACCGTTGATACAGAACATGCCTAGAAGCGCAAAATCGTCGAAACTTTGAAGCGAATTCTCCGTTTCAACGCATTGGTAACCGCCTGGTGCACAGATGCAGAAAGCTCAACAAGAGATGACCTCCGTGAAAGCAGCGCTTCTGTCCTTTGCCATGTTGTCCGCCATCGTGCTGTGCGGTCTCGGCATCTATGCCGCCGACGCAGCCAACAACCACAATGCCGTAGACGGTTACGGCGTCACCGCCTCGCTGCGCTAAAGGCGGGAAGCGCCTTTCGCGTCCTCCGACGCGCGACGCTCAAGCTTCCTTGATCGTCATTGTCAGGATGCGTTTATCCGCGCCGTCGACGACGAGCGCGCTCAGCATGCCTGATTGCCAGGCAAGCGTGTCGACATTGACGCGGTTGGCCATCACTTCCGCCTCCGGCACCGGGGTGTGGCCGTGCACCACGATCTTCGGATAGAGGTCGGTGTGGTTGTGGAAGACGTCGCGGATCCAGATCAGGTCCTGTGGGTTTTGCTTCTCCAGAGGATTACCCGGCCTGATGCCGGCATGACAGAAGAAGAAGTCCCCGAAAATCGCGGAGAACGGCAGCGATCGCAGGAAGTCGATGTGGCTTTGCGGTACGGCCTCGACCAGGGCCTGATGTCCTTTGCGCACGGCCGATTCGGCTTTGCCGAACCACACGCTTGTGCCTTCACTGATCGCCACGCCGTAGGACTGTGCCGTCTGGATGCCGCCGAACCGGATGAAAAGCCCTTCCGGGTCAGGGGTCTTGAGAAAGTCGAGAAAACCGATGTCGTGGTTGCCGGCCAGCATCAGGTGACGAGGGTCGCGCTCTTGCGCTTCGATCAGGAAATCGATGACGCCCTTCGAGTCCGGCCCGCGGTCGACATAGTCGCCAAGATGGATGATGCGCCAGTCGGCAGGCGCCTCCTGCTCGATCTCGGCCCTGATGCGCAGATGCATGGCGGCCAGCAGGTCGAGCCGGCCGTGGACGTCGCCGATCGCGTAAAGACGCACACCTTCCGGCCCATGCGCGTCGAGAAAATGGATGCCGGGTTCTGCCAATTTTTCGGTGTCTCCGTGGTCACGCGGTCACGGGCTTAGCGCCGGAGCTGGTCCTTGCCCATGTCGGTGACAAGACGCTTTCCGCACAGCGCCAGCGTGATGTCCATCTCCTTGCGGATGATTTCCAACGCCTTGGTAACCCCTTCCTTGCCAAGTGCACCCAGGCCGTAAAGAAATGGCCGGCCGATATAGGTTCCCTTGGCACCGAGGCAAAGCGCCTTCAGCACATCCTGGCCGGAGCGGATGCCGCCATCCATATGCACTTCGATCGTGTCGCCGACCGCGTCGGCAATCTCTTCCAGCACGCCGATCGACGACGACGCACCATCGAGCTGGCGCCCGCCATGGTTGGAAACGATGATCGCGTCGGCGCCGGTCTTGGCCGCCATCAGCGCGTCCTCCTTGTCGAGAATGCCCTTGAGAATCAGCTTGCCGCCCCAGCGCTCCTTGATCCAGGCGACGTCCTTCCACGACAGATGCGGGTCGAACTGCTCCGTCGTCCACGATGCCAGCGAGGCCATGTTGCCGACGCCCTTGGCGTGGCCGACAATGTTGCGGAAGGTTCGCCGCTTCGTGCCGGCCATGGCGGCGCACCAGTGCGGGCGGATGGCCATGTCGACGATGTTCGTCAGCGTCAGCTTGGGTGGCGCCGAAAGCCCGTTGCGGATGTCCTTGTGGCGCTGACCGAGAATCTGCAGGTCGAGCGTCAGCACGAGCGCCGAGCATTTCGCCGCCTTTGCCCTGTCGATCAGGTTGAGCACGAAATCCTTGTCACGCAGCACATAGAGCTGAAACCAGAACGGCTTCGTGGTTACCGAGGCGACATCCTCGATCGAGCAGATGCTCATCGTCGACAAGGTAAACGGCACGCCGAATTCCTCCGCAGCCTGAGCCGCCAGCATCTCGCCATTGGCGTGCTGCATGCCGGTCATGCCGGTTGGCGCCAATGCCACCGGCATCGACACTTTTTCGCCGATCATCGTCGATGCCAGCGAACGGTTGTCCATGTCGACGAGCACGCGCTGGCGGAACTTGATCTTCTGGAAGTCCTCTTCGTTGGCCCGATACGTGCCTTCGGTCCACGAACCGGAATCGGCATAGTCGAAGAACATCTTCGGCACGCGCCGGCGGGCGAGGTCCTTGAGGTCGGCGATGGTCAGGATCTGGCTCATGGGCTTCCCGTCTCGATAGCTAGGAGCGTTTGCGTGCTGGTTCTGTATCGGTGGCGTCGACGCGCTGTTTCAACCTCAGCCGCGAGACGCGCTGCCAGTCGCCGCTGCGCTCGGCCTCCGCCATCGACCGTTCGACATAGGTGATGTGGTCCATCGCCGCTTGCCGGGCAGCATCCGGATCGCCGGCCTTCACCGCCGCATGGATCGCGCGGTGCTGCGCGAGCAGGGCGTCGCGCGCGCCGGGCACGCTGAACACCAGCAGCCGGTTCTGGAACACGCCCTCCGACAACAGCCGGTAACAGGAGCGCAGCGTGTGCAAAAGGATGATGTTGTGCGCGCATTCGCAGATCGCGTGGTGGAACTCGACATCGATCTCGGCTTCGTCGTCGAAGTCGCCGGTCCGGTGCGCATCGTCCATGCGTGCCATGATCTTGTCGAGCAGCGCCATGTCGTCCGCAGTGGCGCGCCGTGCCGCGTATTCAGCCGCGACCCCTTCGATCTCGCGGCGGTATTCCAGATAATCGGTCACTGCCTTGCGGTGCATCGAGATCAGGTCCGTCACCGGCTTGGTGAAAAGCTGGCCGATGACATCGGCGACATGCGTGCCGCCGCCGGGCCTTGTCGTCAAAAGGCCGCGTCCTTCCAGTGCCTTCAGGGCGTCACGCAGGATCGGCCGGGATACGTCGAACTGGCGTGCAAGCTCGCGCTCGCCCGGCAGCCGGTCGCCGGTGCGCAGCACGCCTTCGAGGATGAGGCTCTCGATCTGCTGCACCACCTCGTCGGCGGTGCGCGAATGCTCGATCCTGGAAAAAATGTCGCTCAACAGAATGCCTGGAAGGTGAACCGGTGTCGCAGAATAGAGCCTGCCTCGCCAACTGGTCAAATTATTTATCCAATTGACAAAAGCGTGCCGATTTTTCGCCCTGATGCCATCATCTTCGGCTAACTTTGCTGTTTGCGTCATAAGGCCATTGGCACTAGAGGGACGCACGTGCAAGAGGGTTCAAGGAACCCAGGGAACAAGCCGTGTCAGACGACCCGTCCGATCTCGAATTCCAGCCGCGCGCCAAGGGCAGCGTCATGGGCTTTCCCGCGCATGAGGGGCGGCCCGGCGCACTCGGCGAGGTTCATGCCCGGCCGCATCCGCTGATCGAAAAGCCACGCGTCCTGATGCAACTCGCCTTCATGACGGAGGGTGGCTCCGGCGTCGACCACGCGGTGCTTTCCGAACTGTCGCGGCGCCTCGGCATCGCCGCGCCCGACCGCCAGGCCCGCCACCATGCCATGAAATGGGGCAAGGGCTCGCTGCGCTGGGAGCGGCACACCGAATTCTCGACCTATTTGTGGGAAGGGCCGCTTTCCGAAAGCGGCAGGACGCAGGAGGACTCACCCTTCGGCAACGGGTTTTCGCCGCCGGGAACCTGCATCTCCGGCATCAGGCTCGAAATCCGCAAATGGACGCAAGCGAGCGAGCAACTGATAGCCGGTTTCGACCCGACCAGTCTGTGCTACTCGCTGGTCGAGCGCGGAAACGCCGCCATCGTCACCGATTTTCGCCAGGATGGCGATGGCCTGACGCGCATGCTGCTGCTCGATCGCGGTTTGACCCCGGCGCGCACCGGCGCGTTGTCGCAGCGGCTTATCGACATCGAAACCTATCGGACGCTGGCCATGCTCGGCCTGCCGCTGGCGTTGACCTTGTCCGGCCGCGCCCGCCGCATCGAAGACCGGCTGGCGCAGACCACGCTGGAGATGAAGGTCGCCGGGACACGCGACAGCCAGACCTTGCTGGCCGATCTGACCGAACTTGCGGCGGAGCTGGAGGCGGACGCGGCATCGAGCCTTTACCGCTTCGGCGCCAGCCGCGCTTATGACGGCATCGTCGGCGAACGGCTGGAGGCGCTCGAGGAAGAGGCTGTGCCCGGTTATGACACATGGCGCGGGTTCCTGCAGCGCCGTGTGGCACCCGCAATGCGCACCTGCCGCTCGGTCGAGGAGCGGCAGGAAAATCTGTCGCGAAAACTGACCCGCGCCACGACGCTGCTGCGCACCTGGGTCGATGTCGAGGTCGAGAAGCAGAACCGCGACCTGCTTGCCTCGATGAACAACCGCGCCCGCCTGCAACTGCGCCTGCAGCAGACCGTCGAGGGGCTCTCGGTCGCCGCCGTCTCCTATTATGTGGTCGGCCTTGTCGGCTATGTCGCCAAGGGCGCCTCGATCTTCGGCCATGCCTTCGCGCCGGAGATCGTTACCGCTGCTTCGGTGCCTGTCGCCATCCTGCTGGTCTCGTGGGGCGTACGCCGTGTGCGCCGGATGCATTCCGAGCCCGGCAAGCCGCCCGGCGAATAGATCTGCTCACCCTCCCCTTGTGGGGAGGGTCGGCTCATGATCGCAGCGAAGCGAAGATCGTGAGACGGGGTGGTGGTCCTCGTAGAGCGCCGCGCGGACCCCCACCCCGCTCGCTTCGTTCGCGACCCTCCCCACAAGGGGAGGGTGAGAGAGCGGCAGATTGCCGCTGAGGAAGCTTGCCTCAGCCTTGAAGCGGATTCCCGCCGCCACAGGATTTGCACCCAACGCGCTTCACTGGTAAAAGATTTTGACCAGTCAAGCGAAATGAGGCTGCTGATGTCCGGCTTGGCCATGCCGAAACCAGACGACGCCACGATGCGCCGGCGCGACGAGATCGTCGCCGACATGCGCATCATCGTGCCGGGTGAGGGCGTCGTCGACGCCGCCAATTCCATGCGCGCCTTCGAGAGCGACGGCCTGACCGCCTATCGGCAGCTGCCGCTGGTTGTCGTGCTGCCGCAAACGGTGGCGCAGGTTTCGCGCGTGCTGAAATACTGCAACGACCGCAACATCCGCGTCGTGCCGCGCGGCTCCGGCACCTCGCTGTCGGGCGGCGCGCTGCCGCTCGAGGACGCGGTGCTTTTGGTCATGAGCCGCTTCAACCGCATCCTCGGGATCGATTTCCCCAATCGCGTCGTCGTTGCCCAGCCGGGCGTCACCAATCTCGGCATCACCACCGCCGTCGAGCAGGAGGGCTTTTACTACGCCCCCGATCCATCCTCCCAGATCGCCTGCTCGATCGGCGGCAATGTCGCGGAGAATTCCGGCGGCGTGCACTGCCTGAAATACGGCCTAACCGCCAACAATGTGCTCGGCATCGAGATGGTGCTGATGAATGGCGAAGTGGTGCGGCTGGGGGGCAGTCACCTTGATGCGGAAGGCTACGACCTGCTCGGCGTCATGACCGGCTCCGAAGGGCTGCTCGGCGTCGTCACCGAGGTTACCGTACGCATCCTGAAGAAACCGGAGACGGCACGTGCACTGCTGATCGGCTTCCCGACCAGCGAGCAGGGCGGCCAGTGCGTCGCCGACATCATCGGCGCCGGCATCATCCCGGGCGGCATGGAGATGATGGACCGGCCGGCGATCCATGCGGCGGAAGATTTCGTTCATGCCGGCTATCCCCTCGATGTCGAGGCGCTGCTGATCGTCGAGCTCGACGGCCCCGGCGTCGAGGTCGATCATCTGATCGGGCTGGTCGAGGCGATCGCCTACAAGAACGGCTCGACCACCTGCCGCATTTCGCAGTCCGAACAGGAACGGCTGAGCTTCTGGGCCGGCCGCAAGGCGGCGTTTCCGGCGGTCGGCCGCATCTCGCCCGATTACTACTGCATGGACGGCACCATCCCGCGCAAGGAGCTGCCGCGCGTGCTCGCCGGCATGCGCGAGCTGTCGGAAAAATACGGTCTCGGCGTCGCCAATGTCTTTCATGCCGGCGACGGCAATCTGCATCCGCTGATCCTCTACGATGCCAACGTACCGGGCGAACTCGACAAGGCCGAAAGCTTCGGCGCCGACATATTGCGGCTCTGCGTCAAGGTCGGCGGCGTCTTGACCGGCGAACACGGTGTGGGCGTGGAAAAACGCGACTTGATGCCGGAAATGTTCACCCAGATCGATCTCGACCAGCAGATGCGGGTCAAATGTGCCTTCGATCCCAACCATCTGCTCAACCCGGGAAAAGTGTTCCCGCAGCTGCGGCGATGCGCCGAGCTTGGGCGGATGCACATTTCCGGCGGCAAACTGCCGTTCCCGGACATTCCGAGGTTTTGAGTGGACATGTCGGCGCTTGAACACCCCCCTCTGTCCTGCCGGACATCTCCCCCGCAAGGGGGGAGATTGGCTATCATCGCGGCTTTCGCCAACTGCCGGCGTTGGAAGACAGATGCGACGTTGAAGTTGCCGATCTCCCCCCTTGCGGGGGAGATGTCCGGCAGGACAGAGGGGGGTGTGAAGGATCGCGACGCCTCCGCATCTGTCGATGGGGCGTCGATCTCATGACCACCTTCACCCCGACCACCTCATCCGAAGTCCCCTCCACCGTCGCCTGGGCAGCGGCGGAAGGCTCGCCGCTGGAAATCCTCGGCCACGGCTCCAAGCGTGGCATCGGCCGGCCGCTGCAAACCGAACACACGCTCGACTTGTCGAAACTCTCTGGCGTCACGCTCTATGAACCGGCTGAACTGGTGCTGTCGGCAAAAGCCGGCACACCGCTGGCCGAGATCGAAAAGCTGCTGGCGGAAAACGGCCAGCAGCTTGCCTTCGAGCCGATGGACTACGGCCCACTGCTCGGCGGCGAAGCTGGCAAAGGCACAATCGGCGGCGTGCTCGCCGCAAACCTCTCCGGGCCGCGCCGGCTGAAGGCGGGCGCGGCGCGCGATCATATCCTGGGCATCAATGTGGTGTCCGGGCGCGGCGAGGCCTTCAAGTCGGGCGGTCGCGTGGTCAAGAACGTCACCGGCTATGACATGTCCAAGCTGATGGCCAACAGCTGGGGCACGCTGGCCGCCTTCACCGACGTCACCTTCAAGGTGCTGCCGGCCGCCGAGACCGAAGTCACGCTCGCCATCCGTGGCTTGCTCGACGATGCCGCTGCCGCCGCCATGGCCCTGGCGCTCGGTTCAAGCGCGGAAGTGTCGAGTGCCGCGCACCTGCCGGAGCGCATCGCTGCACGGGTCGCTGGCAGCGCGCTCGGCAGCGACGCTGCCACGCTGCTGCGTGTCGAGGGTTTTGGCCCGTCAGTCGCCTACCGCATCACCGCGCTGAAAACGCTGCTCGGCAAGGCCGGGCCGCTGCAGGAGATTGCCGGTGAGGCTTCACGGCTGATCTGGCGCGATGTGCGCGATTGCAGGCCTTTCGCCGACAACGGCGAGAAACCGGTCTGGCGCGTGTCGATGACGCCGGGCGAGGGCCACCAGATGGTCCTGACGCTGCGCATGCAGGCCGCCGTCAGCGCCTTCTATGACTGGCAGGGCGGGCTGGTGTGGCTGCGCATGGAAGAGGGCGATCCGGAAGCTGCTTTGCTGCGCGGGCTGTCGAGGAAACATGGCGGCGGCCATGCGACGCTGGTGCGTGCCGCACCTTCGCATCGTGCTGCTGTGCCGGTGTTCGAGCCGCAGCCGCCGGCGCTTGCCGCACTAGCGGCGCGCCTGAAACAGGAATTCGACCCGAAGAATATCCTCAATCCCGGCCGAATGGCCTAGGACATCAGCGATGCAGACCAATTTTTCGCTTGCCCAGCTTGCCGATCCGCATGTCGCGGAATCGGAAAAGATCCTGCGCAAATGCGTGCATTGCGGCTTCTGCACCGCTACCTGCCCGACCTATGTGACGCTTGGCAACGAGCTCGATTCACCGCGCGGGCGCATCTACCTGATCAAGGACATGCTGGAGAACGGCCGTCCGGCCGACAAGGAGATCGTCACCCATATCGATCGCTGCCTGTCGTGCCTTGCCTGCATGACCACCTGCCCGTCGGGCGTCAACTACATGCATCTGGTCGACCATGCCCGCGCCCATATCCAGGAGACCTACAAGCGGCCGCTGCTCGACCGCCTGACCCGCGCCATGCTGGCCTTCGTGCTGCCCTACCCCCAGCGTTTTCGCGCGGCGCTCAAGCTGGCGAAGCTGGGCAAGCCCTTCATAGGCTTGTTCGACAAGGTTCCGGCGCTGAAACCGCTCAGTGCGATGCTCAAGCTGGCGCCGGCCTCGATCCCGACAGCATCGTCGATAGCTTCACCTGGCATCCATGCCGGGCAGGGGAGCAAAAGAGGCCGCGTCGCCATCCTCACCGGCTGTGCGCAATCGGTGCTCGATCCCGCCATCAACGAGACGACGATTTCGCTGCTGACGCGGCTCGGCGTCGAGGTCGTGGTGCCACCGGGCGAAGGCTGCTGCGGCGCGCTGGTGCATCATATGGGGCGCGAGCAAGCCGCCCTTGCCTCGGCGAGACAAAATGTCAACGCCTGGACGTGGGCGATCGACCAGGGTGGGCTCGATGCTATCGTCATCACCGCGTCCGGCTGCGGCACGACGATCAAGGATTACGGCTTCATGTTGCGGCTCGACCCGGCCTATGCCGACAAGGCGGCGCGCGTTTCGGCGCTGGCCATGGACATTACCGAATATCTCTCGACCTTCGACCTGCCTGAACCGGTGCGCAAGCCGGGCACGGTCGTCGCCTATCACTCGGCCTGTTCGATGCAGCACGGCCAGAAGATCACCCGCCAGCCGAAGGAGCTGCTGGCCAAGGCCGGCTTCATCGTGCGCGAGCCGCGCGAAGGGCATTTGTGCTGCGGTTCGGCCGGCACCTACAACATCCTGCAGTCCGAAATCTCGGCCAAACTGCGCGACCGCAAGGTGACAAACATCGAGGCGACGGGGGCTTCGATCGTCGCCACCGGCAACATCGGCTGCATCACCCAGATCGCTTCCGCCGCCAAGCTGCCGGTGGTGCACACGATAAAACTGCTCGACTGGGCCTATGGCGGACCGATGCCGGAAGGCGTTCGGGGAGAGAACCTCATCGCCGCGGAGTAGGGCGCCGCGCTTACTCCGCCGCGAGCCTGTCCGCCGTACCGTAGGTCGCCTCATAAAGCGCACGCTGGCGGCTGAGCGCCACCATGGTGTTGCGCAGCAGGATGGCGACCGTAATCGGGCCGACGCCGCCCGGCACCGGGGTGATCCAGGAGGCGACCTCGCGCACGCTTTCGGTGTCGACGTCGCCGACGATGCGGCTTGAGCCGTCGGGGCCGATTTCGGAATTGATGCCGATGTCGATGACGGCCGCACCCGGCTTGACCATGTCGGCCTTGATCAGCCGCGGCTTGCCAACGGCGACGAACAGCGCATCGGCACGTCGCGCATGGGCGGCGACCGACCGCGTCATGTGGTGGCACACGGTCACCGTCGCGCCTTCGCTCATCAACAGGAAGGCGATCGGCTTGCCGACGATTTCCGAATGGCCGACGATGACGACTTCCAGTCCCTTGAGGTCGAGGCCGGTTTCCTTGAGCAGTTCGACCGAGGCCGCCGCCGTGCAAGGCGCGAGATCGAGCTGGTTGTAGACGATGTTGCCGATCGAGGCCGGATGCATGCCTTCGACATCCTTGAGCGGATGCACCGCCGCCTGCAGCGTCCTGATAGGGATATGCACTGGGACCGGCCGCTGGATGATGATGCCGGTAACGCGCGGATCGGCGTTCAGGCCGTGAATGGCCGCTTCCAACTCGCCTGCCGTGATGGTGGCGGGAAAGCGCCGTTCCTCGAAATCGATGCCGGCGAGCTCAGCCTTGGCGCGCTGGTTGCGCACATAAACATCCACCGCATCGGTGTCGCCGACGGTGATCGAGATCAGCTTGGGGGGAAAGCCCTCGGCTTTGGCGATCGCGGCGTCCTCGCGAACGGCGGCGATGATGCGCTGGGCGACCGGGCCGCCCTTGAGATAACGGCTGTCTTCGGACAGGGGCATGGGTGAACTCTTTTGTGGAACTAGCCACCGAGATAGCAAAAGAATGCGGCAAAGGGCAGCATGAAAGCGAACCGCTATGCCCGTTGCGCGACGCGTGGGTGACCTTCTGCCCTCGATTTCTGCTCAAAACGGAAAGGGCAGCGCGGTTTCCCGTGCTGCCCTTCCTGACCGGCCGCATCCCCATACGGCCCGTCCCCCGTTGTCCCTAAACTGGCCTCGAAAAGCGGACTGCTTTGCCGGCCAGGTGATTCGCAGGACCTACTATATCACCTCGACCGTGGTTCCGACATTGACCCGTTCATAGAGGTCGACGACGTCCTCGTTGCGCATGCGGATGCAGCCCGATGACACCGCACCGCCGATCGTCCACGGCTGGTTGGTGCCGTGGATGCGGTACTCGGTCGTGCCGAGGTAGAGCGCGCGGGCGCCAAGCGGGTTCTCCGTGCCGCCGGCAAGATAGGTCGGCAAATAGCGGCCCTTGGCGGCTTCACGCTTGATCATCTGCGCCGGCGGGCGCCAGTCCGGCCATTCGCGCTTGTTGGTGATCTTGTGCGTACCCGACCATTCGAAGCCCGGCTTGCCGGTGCCGACGCCATAGCGCCTTGCCTTGCCGTTCTTCTCGACCAGGAAGAGGAAATTCTGCGTGGTGTCGATGACGATCGTGCCCGGCTTCTGGCCTCCGTCATAGTCGACTTCCTGCGGCAGGTAGATCGGGTTGATCTGAGGACGCGCGACCATGCGCTTGGCCGGCGGCTGCACCGCCGCAGTCTGCACTCGGTCGGGCTGCGCCAGGCGCAGGCGCCGCTGTTGCTGGACGACCTGGCGGTTCTGGCGCACGATGCCGGGTGCCTGGCCAAGCTGCAGCACCCAGGGTGCCGAAAGGTCGGGGCTCACCATCACCGGCGGCCTGTCGGCATAGCGGTCGCCGGCGGTGGAGGGCGTGACGCCGGCGGCAAACACAGCCACGGCGCCGAGCACGGGAAACAGAACTGTCTTCATCGTAACGCACCTTGATCGTCTGATACAAAACGGGTGGAAACGTCCTCCCGGTTCGGCGATCATTGGCGCGCAAGCAGCAACCGAAACATGAATCGGAATGCGTAAAATGCGGAACTGTCGGTAAACCTTTTGATGTGGTTACCGCCGGGTTCAGGAATCTGGTAAAGCCGCAGTAAATGCCGCGCAAAAGCGCGTTAACGAACGGATTTTGGCTTATGGACAAGGAAAACACCGGACTGCTCGCCGGTCCCGATGGTGTCGCGCGCTGCTTCTGGCACGGCAATCTGCCCGACTATCTGCACTACCACGATCATGAATGGGGCCGGCCTGTGGCCGACGACCGCAGGCTGTTCGAAAAGATCTGCCTCGAAGGCTTTCAGTCTGGCCTGTCGTGGCTGACCATTCTGCGCAAGCGGGAGAATTTTCGCGAAGCCTTCGCCAATTTCGAATTCGACAAGGTCGCCGCCTTCACCGACAAGGATGTCGAGCGCCTGCTCGGCAATGCCGGCATCATCCGCCATCGCGGCAAGATCGTCTCGACCATCAACAACGCCAAGCGCGCCCGCGAAATGGCCGACGAGTTCGGCTCGCTGGCCGCCTGGTTCTGGAAGTTCGAACCCGGCAAGGAGGAGCGGCCGCAGATCGTCGATCTCGCCCATCTGCGCGCCAACCCGACCACGGCGGTCTCGGTGCGGATTTCGAAGGAGTTGAAGAAACGCGGCTGGAGCTTCGTGGGGCCGACCACTGTCTACGCCTTCATGCAGGCGATGGGCCTGGTCAACGACCATCTCGAGGGCTGCATCTGCCGCAAAGAGGTCGAGAAGCAGCGGAAGGCGTTCAAAAGGCCGAAGTAGCCCCTCTACTTCCGGTAAAGCGAGTAATTTCAGGTGCCGTTGGCGCTGGCCAGCACCAGGCCGGCGACGATCGCCACCACCGTGGCCACGGTCGGATAGATCACCAGCAGGCCGGTCATCAACGCGTCGCGCATGGATGGGCCTTTGCCGGTGTCGGCCGGCACTTCGAACGGGCCGGCAGCCTGGCTGACCATTTTCGGAGCGTGGATGTCGGCCGGGCGCAAGCGCGCGGGCAATTCGCCGGCTTCGCCATCAATAGCGTAAAATCTTGCTGTGCTGACCATGGCCCCGAGCCCTCATTTACCCCGCCTTATGGGCGACGATTGTGTCGGCACGATGCCACACCCGTGTCGGGATTGTTTCATTTTCGATGCGGTTTTGTTTCACGGAGGTTCGAGCGTGGTGCTGGGTGCCGACCCTTGCCGCTCCCGGCTGCATCAGTTAGGAAACGCGCGCTGCCGAATAGGAATTTCCTATCCCGCAACGCCACGAAACACCGGATGCTCACTCATGGCCGACAAATCGGAAAAGACGAAAGCGCGACTGCCGCGCGGTTTTGCCGACCGCAGCGCCGAGGACATCCGCGCCGTCGAGAAGATGATGGCGACGATCCGCTCGGTCTATGAGCTTTACGGTTTCGAGCCCGCTGACCAGCCGCTGATCGAATACACCGATGCGCTTGGAAAATTCCTGCCCGACCAGGACCGGCCGAACGAAGGCGTGTTCTCCTTCCAGGATGACGACGACCAGTGGCTGTCGCTGCGCTATGATTTGACGGCGCCGACGGCCCGTTTCGTCGCCGAGAATTACGAGCGCCTGCCCAAGCCTTACCGCAGCTATCGCTCCGGCTGGGTGTTCCGCAACGAGAAGCCAGGCCCCGGCCGCTTCCGCCAGTTCATGCAGTTCGACGCCGACACGATCGGTACGCCGGGCGTGGCCGCCGACGCCGAAATGGCGATGATGATGGCCGACGTCATGGAAGCGCTCGGCATCAAGCGCGGCGACTACGTCATTCGCGTCAACAACCGCAAGGTTCTGGATGGCGTGCTGGAGGCGATCGGGCTTGGCGGCGAGGAGAATGCCGGACGAAGGCTGACGGTGCTGCGCGCGATCGACAAACTGGACAAGCTCGGGCCGGAAGGCGTGAAGCTTTTGCTTGGCCCGGGCCGCTGGGACGGTGGCAAGGAAGGCGAAGGCGACTTCGCCAAGGGCGCCGGGTTGAATAACGGGCAGGCCGAGGCAGTCCTTCTCGCGACAGCGAGGAATGCACAGGTAGGCCAGGATTCCATGGTCAGTTCGAATGCCATCTACCAGGAAGGCGTCGGCGAACTCGCCACGATTGAAGCGCTGGTCAGGGCGGCAGGATATGGCGAGGACCGTATCGCCATGGACCGCTCGGTCGTGCGCGGCCTCGAATACTACACCGGCCCGGTTTTCGAAGCCGAGCTTCTGGCCGAAATCCCCAACGAAGACGGCCAGATCGTGCGCTTCGGCTCGGTCGGTGGCGGCGGCCGCTATGATGGCCTCGTCTCGCGTTTTCGCGGCGAGCCTGTGCCGGCGACCGGCTTTTCCATCGGCGTCTCCAGGTTGATGACCGCGCTGAAGAACCTCGGCAAGCTCGACGCCTCGGATGTGATCGCACCTGTCGTCGTGCTGGTGATGGACAAGGACACCGACAGCCTCGGCCGCTACCAGAAGATGGTTTCGGAGCTGCGTGCCGCCGGCATCCGCTCCGAAATGTATCTCGGCGGCGCCGGCATGAAGGCGCAGCTCAAATATGCCGACCGCCGCGGCTGCCCGGTCGCAATCATCCAGGGTGGCGACGAGCGCGCCAAGGGCGAGCTGCAGATCAAAGACCTGATCGAAGGCGCGCGCATGTCGGCCGAAATCACCGACAACGCCGAATGGCGCGCCGCGCGCCCGGCGCAGGTGACGGTGGCGGAAAGCGAGCTGGTTGGTGAGGTGAAGAAGATATTGGCGGCGCAGGCCGCTGATCGCGCGAAAGGTGGCGCTTGAATACCCCCCTCTGGCCTGCCGGCCATCTCCCCCGCAAGGGGGGAGATTGGATGCCGCCGAGGCTTTCGCCAATCTCCGGTGTTGAAGATGGCGCGCCAAGCTCGAAGCTGCCAATCTCCCCCCTTGCGGGGGAGATGGCCGGCAGGCCAGAGGGGGGTGCCTCGCGCCCATCCGATCGATGACCTCCCGCTACCCCGCAATATCAACCGACATCACCAACCTCTTCGCCACCCGCAACACGCATGCGGTCGAAGTCGCCATATTGCAGCCGGCCGACCCGTTCCTCGACATGGCCGGCGAGGATCTACGCCGCCGTATCTTCCTGACCGAAAGCGAAACCGGGCAGACATTGTGCCTGCGGCCGGAATTCACCATTCCGGTCTGCCTCGACCACATAAGCTCGCAGGCCGGCACGCCGCGCCGTTATTCCTATCTGGGCGAGGTGTTTCGCCAGCGCCGCGAAGGCGGCAACGAGTTCTTCCAGGCCGGCATAGAGGATCTTGGCGACCGCGATACCGCTGGGGCCGATGCCCGCTCGGTGGCGGACGCGCATGCGCTGCTGTCGCTGGTGCTGCCTGGTCAGGCGCTGGCCATCACGCTCGGCGACCAGACCATTTTCGAGGCGGTTCTGGCTGCCCTTGGCCTGCCGCGCGGCTGGCGCATGCGCCTTGCCCGTGCGTTCGGCTCGGCGCCGATGCTTGAGGCGGCACTCGCCGATCTCGCCAACCCGCCGCGCAACGGCCAACTCTCCGGTCCGGTCGCCGCTCTCGTCCTCGACGGTGATCTGGACGGTCTTTCCGCTCACATCGCCAGCGGCATGGAAGAGGCGGGCCTGTCGGCGTCCGCCGGACGCGCGCCGTCCGACATTGCCCGGCGGCTGATCGAGAAAGCCGAATTGCGCAGCGTTCGGTTGTCGAGCGAGGCCTTTTCCGCGCTGAAGGATTTTCTGGCGATCGACGTTCCGCTTGATGGCGCAACCCAGGCGCTGGAGTCCTTCGCCACCGGCGCCGGTCTGTCGCTCGATGTCGCGCTGGAAAAGTTCGCTGCCCGCGCCAAGGCGATCGAAACGCATGGCTTGCCGGCCGATAAAGTCCGCTACGACGCCGCCTTCGGCCGCCCGCTCGATTACTACACCGGCCTGGTTTTCGAAATCGCGGCCGACAATGGCGACCGGCCGCTGGTCGGCGGCGGCCGCTATGACCGGCTGCTGACCTTGCTTGGCGCGAAGACGCCTATCCCCGGCGTCGGCTTTTCGGTCTGGCTCGACCGCATCGAGGCATTGCGGGAGACGGCGCCATGATCACGCTGGCGATCCCGTCGAAAGGCCGCCTGAAAGAGCAGGCGCTGCAAATACTGGCCAAAGCCGGCCTCGCCGTCAGCCTGCCCGGTGACGAGCGCAAATACCACGCCCGCGTCGAGGGTCTGGATGATGTCGAAGTGGTGTTCCTGTCGGCTTCCGAAATATCAGGCGAGATCGGCCAGGGCGCCGTCGATCTGGGCATCACCGGCGAGGATTTGGTGCGTGAAAACCTCGCCGACTGGGAGACCCGCGCCGAAATTGTCGCCCGTCTCGGCTTCGGCAATGCCGATGTCGTGGTTGCCGTGCCCGACATATGGCTCGATGTCGACACCATGGCCGATCTCGACGACGTCGCCGCCGATTTTCGCCAGCGCCATGGCCGGCGGCTGCGCATCGCCACCAAATACTGGCGGCTGACGCAGCAATTCTTCTCGCAGAAGCACGGCATCCAGGTTTATCGCATCGTCGAGAGCCTAGGGGCTACCGAAGGCGCGCCGGCGGCCGGTCTGGCCGATGTCATCGTCGACATCACGACCACCGGCTCGACGCTGCGCGCCAATCATCTCAAGATACTCGGCGATGGCCTCGTCCTGCGCTCGCAGGCCTGTCTGGTGGCGTCGAAGAGGACACGGGCAGCGGCGGATGAGGCACTCTTGCGCGACATCGCGGCGAAGATGGCGTCAGCGGTCGGATAGCGGCGGGCCTTCGCCCGCTGCCCTCAGGGCTCCAAACCCAGCTTCAAAACCCCTACGGCGGTCCGTCCTGCGGTGTCGGTAACTTTGCGCCAGGGTTTTTCCTGTATAGGAATTATTTCCTTGACCGGTGCAGTCAGCTATGGTACATTTTTGCCTATGGTGCTGATTTGCGCCAGTGACCCGCCGCCCAGGCGGGTTTTTGCGTTTTGATGTTCGTCAACCAACGAAGAGCCCCGAAGCGTCGTGGACCGTATCGTTGCCCGGCCCCGACCATCGGCGGGATTTTCACCACCCCCTCGGGCTGATAGGCTCGGCCAGTCCCGGGAGGAGAGAGCGATGCCGGTCAATCTCGACGAGTTGAAGAATGCCAGCAATTTGCGCGGACGCGGCGCGCGTGCTGGCGGTGTCTTCGTCGCACCCGTTGACAACAGGGCGCATGTCTCTGGCGAACGCAGCGTGCCGTTGCTCGACAAGACCATCCCCGCGCTGTTTTCCGACACCGTCAGCAAATACGGCACGCTCGACGCCGCCGTTTTCGTCGACCAGGACAAGCGCTTCACCTGGAGCGAACTGTCGGACACGGTGGACGCGCTGGCTGCCGGCTTCCTGGCACTGGGGTTGGCAAAGGGCGATCGCGTCGGCATCTGGTCGCCCAACCGCTGGGAATGGCTGGTGACGCAGTTCGCCACCGCCCGCATCGGCCTGATCCTGGTCAACATCAACCCCGCCTATCGGTTGACCGAGCTCGACTATGCGCTGAACAAGGTCGGCTGCAAGGCGCTGGTCACCGCTGCCAGGTTCAAGACGTCAGACTATCTCGGCATGATCGAGACGCTGGCACCCGAGATCGCCAAGGCCACGTCGGGCAAGCTCAAGGCACAGAAACTGCCGGCGCTGAAGATCGTCATCCGCATGGGCGACGAGAATTCGCCCGGCATGTTCAATTTCGGCGACGTGCTGGCCATGGCCGGGCGTGACGAGCATGACAGCCTCGACCGCATCTCGGAGAAGCTGAAGCCGGGCGAGGCCATCAACATCCAGTTCACCTCAGGCACCACGGGAGCCCCCAAGGGCGCGACGCTGACCCACAGCAACATCGTCAACAACGGCAATTTCGTCACTTCGGCGATCAAGCTGACCGCCGACGACCGGCTGTGCATTCCGGTGCCGCTCTATCACTGCTTCGGCATGTCGATGGGCACGATGGGTTGCGTCTCGAAAGGCGCGACCATGGTTTTCCCGGGAGAAGGGTTCGACGCCGGCGCCACACTGAAGGCGGTGGCTCAGGAACGCTGCACCGGGCTTTATGGCGTGCCGACCATGTTCGTCGCCCTGCTGGATCATCCGGATTTTTCCGCCTTCGATCTCTCCAGCCTGCGCACCGGCATCATGGCCGGCTCGCCATGCCCAATCGAGGTGATGAAGAAGGTGGTGTCGCTGATGCATATGGAAGAGGTGACCATCGCCTACGGCATGACCGAGACCAGCCCGGTCTCGTTCCAGAGCGGCGTCGACGACCCGCTGGAAAAGCGCGTCTCGACCGTCGGGCGCATCCACCCCCATGTCGAGGTCAAGGCGGTCGATGCCGATGGCGCTACCGTTGCGGTCGGCGTACCGGGTGAGCTTTGCACGCGCGGCTATTCCGTGATGAAGGGCTACTGGGACGACGAGGAGAAGACCCGCGAGGCGATCGACAGCGACGGCTGGATGCACACCGGCGACCTCGCCACCATCGATGCCGAGGGTTATTGCAACATCGTCGGCCGGGTCAAGGATATGGTCATCCGCGGTGGCGAGAACGTCTATCCCAGGGAGGTCGAGGAATTCCTCTACCGCCATCCAAAGGTCAAGGAGGTGCAGGTGTTCGGCATTCCCGACGCCAAGTATGGCGAGGAGCTGTGCGCCTGGATCGTGCTCAAGCCCGGCCAGATCGCCACCGAGCAGGAGGTCAAGAACTTCTGCGCCGGCCAGATCGCCCATTACAAGATCCCCCGCCACATACGCTTCCGCACCGAATTGCCGATGACGGTGACCGGCAAGCCGCAGAAGTTCCTGATGCGCGAGGCGATGGTGGAGGAACTGGGGCTGGTGACGCAGAAGACGGCGTGAGCGAAGGCGGCGCTTCGATTTGTCCGCGGCGCTGGGTGCGTTCAGGTCGCGATCCTGCTGCATCATTTGGAGCGCGTTGTTTGTGAGGGGGAGAACGCCGGCCGTCGGGCCTGCCCGATATTATCTAAGGTGCTCCACTCCACATGGTTTTTCGGCAAGGTTCGCAGAAGCGACAGGGGCTCGAATGAGTGGTTTCAAACGATCGGTGGTTTCTTATGCGATGCCCTTGGCCGCCTTGGTGATGGCTGTTGCAGTCAGGGCAGGCGGGCTGTCGGCGGACGAAGGTTCGCTGAGCGCCAGGATACTCGTCGGAGCGCTTTCGAGTGCGATCATGTTCACCACCATTTTCGTGGTGCTCGACCACGCCGAGTCGGTGGCCCGGCGTGTAGGAGAGCCCTACGGCACATTGGTGCTGACTTTTGCCGTGACGGCAATCGAGGTGTCGATCATCGTTTCCATGATGCTGCATGGAGAGAACAACCCTACGCTTGCACGTGAGTCCGTCTTTTCAACGGTGATGATTGCATCCACCGGCGTCGTCGGCACGTGTCTTGCGCTTGGCGGCTGGCGTCATCGCAAGCAGGCAATTGTTCGACAAGGGACCAGCGCATATTTGGCGGTTCTGATCGCGCTGACCATCATGACGCTTATTCTGCCGACCTACACACAAGCTACGGGGCCGGGCACATTTTCGGCAGCTCAACTTGGCTTTGTGAGTGTGCTTTCGGTGCTGCTTTATGCAAGTTTTGTGTTCGCGCAGACTGTCCGCCACCGAGAAGACTTTGTCGAAGGGCAGGCCCACGGCGTTTCGCTGCGGACTGCCCCTCACGAAAGCGTCTTTGCCGGCACATTGCTGCTCTTGATCGGGCTGATTGGCATTGTCATGCTTGCCGAGCAGGTCGCCGCAAGTGTTGAAAATACGCTCGTTGCCTATCAGGTGACACAGGCTGACAGCATCGTGGGGGCATTGATCGCCGGGCTGGTTTTGATGCCGGAGGCCATTTCGGCGGTTCGCGCTTCACTCAACAATGAGCTGCAACGCGGCTTGAATGTCGCGATGGGTTCCGCTTGCGCCACAATTGGTTTGACAATACCGGCGGTCGCAGCCGCCAGCCTGCTGACGGGAAGAGGGTTAACCCTGGGGCTGCCGGCGACTGACACAGTGCTTTTGATTTTAGCGCTGTTCATATGCAACGTAAGTTTTAGTACTGAAAGAACAACATTCTTGACGGGTGCGGTCCATATAGTGGTATTTCTTACATATTTATTTCTTATATTTATACCGTGAAAAATATTGGTCAGGCAGGCAATTAGATGCGGCACGAGACAGCCGCCAACGGACTGCTTGGGTTCATCAGCCTGGAAGTCGATAGCGAACTGCAGACGACCGCCCCTTGCCTGAGATGGCGTTTTCGCTTCCGCACCGAATTGCCGATGACGGTGACCGGCAAGCCGCTGAAGTTCCTGATGCGCGAAGCGATGGTCGAGGAGCTGGGGCTGGTGACGCAGACGACGGCTTGAGGGCTGGCTCGCGCTGCGGCTGGGCAACGGCCGGCGTCGACTGTGAACCCCGATTGGCATCCAACACCGGTGGGCCGTCCACGTCGACATTGAGCCAGCTTCAATTGATAGCAACCTCGGTGTTTCTCGAGATGCCGTGCTTTTGGGTGAGCAGCCAAGGTGCCGCTACACTACTCGGTTGATTGCGGGCTAAGGCGGGAGAGTAGTCCGTGAATCGAGAAACGCAGGCCATCCGATGCGAAGACGAGATCAGGAGGCTCTCCAAACAGGCTGGTCAGGGCGGCGCGCATATAGCGTGTGCCGTATCCTACTCGCGAGGGCTGAACGACCGGCGGTCCTCCCGATTCTGTCCATCTCAGCGCCAGAACTGGTTCCGAACTCGAAGCGATCTTCCATTCCAAATCTATCCTTCCTTCGGGATAGGACAATCCGCCATATTTGATCGCATTCGTTGCAAGCTCGTGGAGCGAGAGAGCGAGCGTCGCGCCGGCCTCGCGCGAAAGCAACACCTCGGGCCCCTGAATCGTAATGCCGTGTTGTCCGCTGGAAATGTACGGCGCGAGGACCGAATTCACGACATCTGTCAAAGGTACGGCCTCGCCGCCGGCCGCAAATACAGCGGAATGAACATCCGCCAAGGCTCTCAAGCGGCCCTTGAAGTCTTCGGACAGGCTGGCTGCCGAGGTTGCGCCGCGCCGTGTCATGTCAAAGATTGATACGACTGTTGCGAGGATGTTTTTTACCCGATGATTGAGTTCGAGGCGCAGCTCGGTTTCCCGCTCAAGGTAATCGCGTACGTCGCGCTGGCGGGCTCTGGTGAGGAGTGCCGACTGTATCCCGCTGATCAGTTCCAACGCGGCCACGGGACGTTGGTAAAAAATCTGGCGTGAGCGTGGCCAGGCAGCGTTCAGGGCGGCCTGGACGCGCACTTGGGGCGCCGCGCGGTCGAGTAGGATCACGATGGGTATTTCCGACCAGTTCGGCTGATGCTGAAGGAAACTGGCAACAGTTGCGATGGCCGTGGGGTTCAAGGCTTCATGCGTAACGACCAGCACCCCGGGAGATAACGCAAGCAGGTTGTTCAAATCCGCGGGGTCGGCCGCTTGAGCCCGAACACCGCGCTCCTGCAGCAGGGAGGTCGTGTAAGCAGCGTCCTTGCGGTAGGGCGCCAAAATGAGCACCCAATCGAGCGTTCCCAGACCGTTGGAATCGGTGCCGCTCACGTCTCAGGCAGAGGATTGTAGGCAACGACCGAAACCCCGGAGCTTGCAATGAAGAGTTCCCGGACATCGAGGTCGTGCGGACCGTGGCGCTTTTTGACGACTGTAATGTTGCGCCTCAACCGGCCCTCGTGCTCGGCCATACGAAGTAGAAGCACGGTATCCCCGAGAAAGCTGACATCGACGTCAATCCCGACATTCTGCCCGAGCAATCCGTGCTGCGCGACGATGAGCATTGTCAGCACGTCCGCACGCGCGAGATGTTTCAGGAGAGATTGGATGTCGAGCACCGCCTTTTCGCGGTGGGGAAGTGAATTCAGATAGCCCGTGAAGCTGTCAATCACCACCACACGTGTATTGTTGCGGCTGACGACTTGCTGCACGATCTGGCCGAACTCGCCTGGCGAGATTTCGTTCGGGCTAAAATCGTAGATGACCAGTTGGCCATCCTTGTGGAACTGCCGCAGGTCCATCCCGAGCCCTTCGGAGCGGCGAAAGAAGGTCTCCAACCGCTCCTCGAACAGGAAGAGGGCAACGCTCTCGCCTCGCTTGAGAGAAGCCGTCGCGTAAAGAGACGACATAGTTGACTTGCCGGTTCCGGACTGACCGATAACCAGTGTTATTGTTCCTGACTCCTGACCGCCGCCAAACATCTCGTCGAGAGCCTCGACTCCCGATTTGATCAGTTGCGGCTTGGTCACCTCGGGAGGCGAGCCCGGCACAATCCTTGGAAACACAACGACGCCTTCACCCTCGCGAATGGCCATGTCATGATAACCGTCGGCATAAGGCACGCCACGCATCTTGCTGACTTCGATCCGCCGGCGCACCGCACCATAGTCCTCGAGCGATTTATCAAGGCGGATGACGCCGTGGGCGATGCCCTCGATTTCCTCGCCATTGTGATCGCCGCCACTGGTTTGGGTATCGAGCAAAACAGCCACAATGCCCCGCCTGGCCAGGAAGGCTTTGAAGCCGATCAGTTCCCGCCTAAACCTTGGCGTATCGCCGGTGATCAGCCGGATTTCGAGCAAGGAGTCGTACACCAGTCTGTGTGGTTTGTATTCTTCGATCGCGCGTTCGATCGCCTTACGCGTCTCATCCAAGCGAAGGTCGGCGGTCTGGAAAATCGTCTGATCGGCTGCGCCACTCACGGCTTCGGAGGCCGAAAGCTCTTCGACGCGAATTCCATCGAGCGTCCAGCCGTGTGAAGAGGCAATCGCCTGCAGTTCGGAAGCGGTTTGCGAAAGGCTGACGTAGATGCAGCGTTCACCGGCCGCCACGCCGGCACGCAGAAACTGCAAGGCTGCCGTGGTTTTGCCTGCGCCGGGATCGCCCTGCACGATATAAAAGTTCGAAGCGGGCAGACCACCACGAAGAATTTCGTCCAAGCCGGCGATACCGGAACTTACAACGGGCTGCTTTTTTCGCTCGGCCATTCCGCCCCTAGTCTCCACCAGAAACTGTCAGCCCGTCATTGGGCATCAATAATGTAGAACGGTTGCACCGCTTGGCCACCTGGCCCAGGGAAACATCGATTTTCTGGAGCTAATTCTAGTAATCGGCGCGCTGCTGGGAGGCAAGTAAATCTCCTTGAAATGGCGGACGAAGTTGGGATGCACACTGGTGCGAGGTCCACCACATGTCCGTCGGCACCAGTTCATTTGATTTAGCGTGGAACCATAAGGGGCCGGCGGCGGTTTTCTCCCGTTGCAGCGAAGTAAATGGATGGGGGAATGATTCAAGGGACCGTCAATCCAGCCGATGAGGATCGCTACCGCGTTCTCGTCCAGGCCGTTACCAATTACGCGATCTACATGCTGGATCCTTCCGGGATCGTGACGAGCTGGAACGCGGGCGCCGAGCGATTCAAAGGCTATGCTTCCCGCGAGATCATTGGCCAGCATTTTTCCCGGTTTTACACACCGGAGGATCGGGACTCCGGCCTGCCCGCGCGTGCTCTGGAGACAGCAGCCCGTGAGGGCAAGTTCGAGAGCGAAGGCTGGCAGGTCCGAAGCGACGGGAATCGTTTCTGGGCTCACATTGTGATCGATCCCATCCGCGATCCAGGCGGCAACCTGGCCGGCTTTGCCAAAGTCAGCCGTGATCTGACCGAACAAAAGAAAGCGGAGGAGGAACTCCGCAAAAGCCAGGAGCAGTTCCAACGTCTGGTCCAAGGCGTCACGGACTACGCGATCTATATGCTCGATCCACAAGGGATAATTACGAGCTGGAACTCAGGCGCCGAGCGTATCAAAGGCTATTCGGCGAACGAAATCATCGGGAAGCATTTTTCCCAATTCTTTACGCCCGAGGATCGCGAGCGAGGCGGTCCGCAAAGCGCCCTGGAGACCGCCGCGCGTGAGGGTCGAGTTGAGCGGGAAGGTTTGCGCATCCGCAAGGATGGCACCGCGTTCTGGTCCCACGTGGTCATTGACTCGATACGGCACGACAATGGCGAGCTTCTGGGTTTTGCGAAGATTACCCGCGACATCACAGAGCGGAAGAAGGCGCAGGAGTCACTGGATCAGGCACGTGAGGCCCTTTTTCATTCACAGAAAATGGATGCGATCGGCAAGCTGACGGGCGGCGTGGCTCACGACTTCAACAATCTGCTGATGGCGGTTTTGGGCAGTCTTGAACTCCTTCGCAAACGGCTGCCCGACGATCCACAGCTGTTGCGTCTCCTCGACAATGCCGTGCTCGGTGCGCAACGGGGTGCCTCGTTGACGCAGCGCATGCTGGCTTTTGCGCGGCGACAGCAACTCGATCCAAGACCCGTTGACATAATTAGCTTGATACAGGGAATGAAGGAGTTGCTAGAGCGATCGCTAGGCTCAAGGGCGAGTATACAGACAAAATTTCCCCTTTCCCTCAATCAGGTCATGATTGATGAGAGCCAAATCGAACTCGCATTGCTGAATCTATGCGTTAACGCCAGGGATGCCATGCCTGACGGGGGAACGATCTTGATTTCCGCCCGGCAGGAACGGATTGGTGAAAGGCATGGCGCTGGCTTGGCGCCAGGCGAATATGTCTGCCTTTCAATAATGGACAGTGGCGAAGGAATGGACGAGGATACGCTTGCCCGCGCGACAGAACCGTTCTTCACCACAAAAGGAGTTGGCAAAGGGACGGGACTGGGTCTGTCGATGGTGCACGGGATGACGGAACAGATGGGCGGGCGCCTGGTTCTCATCAGCCACAAGGGAGCAGGCACGACTGCGGAAATGTGGCTGCCAGTGGCTGCCGCGACATCAGACCGCGCGCGGGAGCAGGAGCCCCTCAGCCCGAAAACCGCCGAGGCTGCCTCTCTCCGGATTCTGGCAGTGGATGACGACGTTCTAGTGCTGTTGAACACCGCTGCGATGCTTGAGGATCTTGGGCATGCCGTTACCGAGGCGCATTCGGCCGCAGCAGCCCTTGACCTGCTGGAGGAGCAGCCGTTCGACCTCGTCATAACGGACCATGCGATGCCAAAGATGACAGGCCTGCAGCTATCGGACGCAATGAAAACCAAGTGGCCGAAAATCCCCGTCATTATAGCGACGGGCTATGCCGAACTACCGGGCGCTCGCGAGATGAACGTTCTCAGCAAGCCGTTCACGGAAAAAGAACTGGCGTGCTCGATAGCTTGTGTTAGTCGTATTTAGGTCGCCCGCCCACCGAACCTCAGCGAGCCTCGACCTTCCTTCGCGACAGTCATTTGTCGCGTTGACAACAATGCGCTTGGCGTTTCGTCCCGCCCTTTTTTAGCAGTGTCACGTTGAGAGCACCGTTCTTACGCGCGCACGCACCTGCAGCCTACTGTCTGCGGTGTCGGCTCTCAGGCATTTGGCAACACTAACCTCAACGACCGAGATGGGGCGCAAAGCTCCCATCTAAGGCCGCGCCTATCCAAGCCGTGATTGGGGAGGCCTGGCGGGTCTATCGTGCCAATCACTCAGGCGCGGGCCATGGCCCGCGCCTTCGTATTCAACCCTCCAAAGCTCAATCCTTCTCAAACACCCGCGCCTTCGCAACCACGCCGGCGATGGCGCCGCCGATCAACGGTGCGACGATGAACAGCCAGAGCTGGCCGATCGCGGCAGTGCCCGAAAACAGCGCCGGGCCGATCGAGCGGGCCGGATTGAGCGACGTGCCGGTCACCGGGATGATGGCGAAATGCAACCCCGCCAGCGTCAGGCCGATGACCAGCCCGGCGAACGCCGTCGAGTGCTTTTCAGCGGTGACACCCAGGATCACGGTGACGAAGGTGAAGGTGCCGATCACTTCCCACAGAAATGCCGAGCTGACGCCCCATTTCGTCACATCCCAGCCATTGGCGCCGAAGCCGGTCGTGTGTCCGCCAACCTGGCCGGAAACGATGATCCACAACGCCAGCGAAGCAAGGACGCCGCCGATGACCTGCGCGATCCAGTAGGGGATGACGTCTTTGGCCGGCAGCCGGCCGGCAAGGAAGACGCCGAGCGTCACCGCCGGATTGAGATGCGCGCCCGAAATCGGGCCGATCGCATAGGCCGCCGCGATGAGGCCGATGCCGAACGCCAGACCGATGCCTTCCTGGCCGAGCGGCAGCGCGCCACCGAAGCCGCCCGTCACCACAGAAGCCGTACCGATGAACACCAATAGAAATGTGCCTAGAACTTCCGCCAGATAAGTCTTCATTGCCCTCTCCTCAGGTCGATCCGCCGGTCCACCTTTTGCGCGCCGCGAATCACAACCGGAAGAGTATTCGCAACCAGAAAAGTTGGAAAGCAGAGCGGTTGTGCAGGCCGACCTGCTTGTGCGCGCCGGTTGCGCGCTCTAGAGCAGGGCCGGAATAATTTTCTGCGTGACGGAACAAGACCATGCGATTGGGCGGACGGCTGGCTGCGGCCATCGAAGTGCTGGAAGACATCGGCCGGCGCCACCGGCCGGTGGCGGACGCGCTGAAGGATTGGGGCCTGTCGCATCGCTTCGCCGGCGGCGGCGACCGTGCGGCGATCGGCAACATCGTCTATGACGCCTTGCGCCACAAGCGTTCCGCCGGCTGGCTGCTGGGGCAGGACACGCCGCGCGCCATCGGCTTCGGCGCGCTGCTGCTCGAATGGGGCCAGACGGCCCAGTCGCTCAACGAGGCGCTTGATGGCGACAAGTTCGGACCGCCGCTGCTGACCGCCGCCGAGCTTCAGGCCATCGCCGACCATCGGCTCGCCGACGCGCCGGACGCGGTGCGGGCGGATGTTCCCGACTGGTGCGCGCCGCTTTTCGAGCGAGCCTTTGGCTCGACCTGGGCCGACGAGGGCGCGGCGCTGGCAACGCGCCCGCCGCTCGACCTCAGGGTCAACACCTTGCAGGCCAATCGCGACAAGGTGCTGGCCGAACTGACGGGAACCGGCGCGAAACCCTCGGCAATCGCGCCACACGGCATCCGCATCCCGCCGATCGACGGCGACGGCCGGCACCCGAACGTGCAGGCCGAGCCGGCTTTCCAGAAGGGCTGGTTCGAGGTCCAGGACGAAGGCTCGCAGATCGCGGCCGCCCTTGCCGGGGCCGAAGCCGGCATGCAGGTGCTGGATTTCTGCGCCGGCGCCGGCGGCAAGACGCTGGCACTGTCGGCTTCGATGGAAAATCGTGGCCAGATCTTTGCCCATGATGCGGAGAAAGCACGGCTGGCGCCGATCTTCGACCGCATCCGTCGTTCGGAAAACCGCAATGTGCAAGTGGTCACCAAGCCCACAGAACTCGCGCCGCTCGGCAATCACATGGACATCGTGCTGGTCGACGCCCCATGCACCGGCAGCGGCACCTGGCGCCGCCGTCCCGACGCCAAATGGCGGCTGACGCAGAGACAGCTCGATGCCCGCAAGGGCGAGCAGTCGGCGATCCTCGATGCGGCCAAAGCCTATGTCAAACCGGGCGGCCTGCTGGTCTACGTCACCTGCTCGGTGTTTGATGAGGAAAACGGTGAGCAGATCGCGGCCTTTCGGGACCGTAACAGCGGTTTTGCCCCGGTCGACCACCGCAAGCTCTGGGACAGCCGTTTTCTCGGCCATGAGGCAGCCGCACGCATCGGCGCCAAAGGCGACATCTCGCTGTCGCCGGCGCTCAGCGGCACCGATGGGTTTTATCTCTGTGCGTTACGCAGATCGGCCTGAATCCTGACGGATGCGCGGCGCCGGCCGGCAGGCCAGGTCGATTGTGCAGTGCAGCAAAAGCATTTGCCTGCCGCCCATGCCTCTGCAATAAGCTTATCCGCGTAAAGGAAGGCAGCGGCAATGGCAGCAAAGATCGTACCCGCCCCGGACTATGAGGATCGCGTCAGGACCTCCTTCGCGCGCCAGAAGGCGATGGCCACGATCGGCGCCGAACTGACGCTGGTGACCCCCGGCATCATCGAGATCGAGATGCCCTATTCGGCGGCACTCACCCAGCAGCATGGCTTCCTCCATGCCGGCGTCATTTGGACGGCGCTGGACTCGGCCTGCGGCTATGCCGCCTTTTCGCTGATGCCGGAAAATTCCGGCGTGCTGACCATCGAGTTCAAGGTCAACCTCCTGGCGCCGGGCAGGGGCGAGCGCTTCCTGTTCCGCGGCTCGGTGACCAAGCCGGGCCGCACCATCATCGTCGCCGACGGCCAGGCCTACGCCTTTGCCGCCGACGGCGAGGCCAAGCTGATCGCCACCATGACCGGCACCATGATGACCGTGGTCGGGCGTGATGGCATAGAAGGGTGAGTGGCCGGTTCGCCGCAGGCGAATCCATCGTGCCGGTGGCACGATGGAAGGCCACGAACGCCGGGAGCTGCCGGAGGCAGCGGGTCCCGGCGAGCGGCGGTGCAGATAAGCAGATGATCCGGCGGAGAGGAGCAAATCATCATGACCGGTAAAGTGTCGCGCCTATCGGGCAAGGACGTCCTCTTCGTCATGGCGGCGCAGGCCGAATACGGCCCGCACCTCAAGCAACTGTTCACGCCATTGATAACCGGTGTCGGTCCCGTCGAGGCCGGCGTCAGGCTGGGTGCGGAACTCTCCTGGCTGAAATCGCAAAAGGCACTGCCGGATCTCGTTGTTTCGCTCGGCTCAGCCGGCAGTCGGACGCTGGAGCAGACGGAGATCTACCAGGCGGTTTCGGTCAGCTACCGTGACATCGACGCTTCGCCGCTCGGCTTCGAAAAGGGTGCGACACCCTTCCTCGACCTGCCGGTAACCGTGCCATTGCCCTTCAAGATACCGGAGATCAGGCAGGCGACCCTGTCGACCGGCGCAGCGATCATCACCGGCGCGGCCTATGATGCTGTTAGCGCCGACATGGTCGACATGGAGACCTTCGCCTGCCTGCGCGCCTGCCAACTGTTCGACATTCCGCTGATCGGTCTGCGCGGCATTTCCGACGGGGCGGCGGATCTGCGGCATGTCGGCGACTGGACCGAATATCTTGAAGTCATCGACGAGAAGCTGGCGGACGCCGTCATGCGGCTCGAACGGGCGATCGGCGACGGCGCCCTTCGGACGGAACCATCCCATGAAGATGCCAGACCAGCCTGAAAGTCGGGCTACGCAACCCATTGCGCCGACTCGTTTCTTTCTCTAAACGCTCGCCATGAAAACAGCCAATCATCCCGACACCGTCCTGATTGTCGATTTCGGCAGCCAGTTCACCCAGCTCATCGCCCGCCGCATCCGCGAGGCCGGCGTGTTTTCCGAGATCGTGCCGTTCCAGTCGGCCGAAGCGGCATTCAAGCGCATCAATCCGAAGGCCGTCATTCTGTCCGGCGGTCCGGCTTCGACCGGCGATATAGGCAGCCCGCGCGCGCCGCAGATCGTCTTCGATTCCGGCATGCCGGTGCTTGGCATCTGTTACGGCCAGATGGCCATGTGCGTGCAGATGGGCGGCGTTGCCGAAAGCTCCGACCATCGCGAGTTCGGCCGCGCCTTCGTCGAGATCCAAAAGGACAGCCCGCTGTTCGAGGGCCTGTGGGCACCCGGCCAGCGCCACCAGGTGTGGATGAGCCATGGCGACCGCGTCATCTCCTTGCCCAAGGGCTTCGAAGTGTTCGGCAAGTCGGAAGGCTCGCCCTTCGCCATCTTCGGCAGCATCGAGCGCAAGATGTACGGCATCATGTTCCACCCCGAGGTGGTGCATACGCCCGACGGCGCCCGGCTGCTGCGCAACTTCGTCCACAACATCGCCGGCATCGAGGGCGACTGGACCATGCGCGCCTACCGCGAGCACGCGGTCGAGACGATCCGCAAGCAGGTCGGCAAGGGCAAGGTCATCTGCGCGCTGTCGGGCGGCGTCGATTCCTCCGTTGCGGCGCTGTTGATCCACGAAGCGGTCGGCGACCAGCTGACCTGCATCCTTGTCGACCACGGCCTGATGCGCAAGGACGAGGCCGCGGGCGTGGTGGCGATGTTCCGCGAACACTACAATTTACCGCTCATTCTGGTGAACGCGTCGGACCGTTTCATCGACGCCCTCGAGGGCGAGTCGGACCCGGAGAAAAAACGCAAGACCATCGGCCGGCTGTTCATCGAGGTGTTCGAGGAAGAGGCCAAGAAACTCGGCGGCGCCGAATTCCTGGCGCAGGGCACGCTCTATCCCGACGTCATTGAAAGCGTCTCCTTCACCGGCGGCCCGTCGGTGACGATCAAGTCGCACCACAATGTCGGCGGCCTGCCCGCGCGCATGAACATGCAGCTTGTCGAGCCGCTGCGCGAGCTGTTCAAGGATGAGGTCAGGGCGCTAGGCAAGGAGCTTGGCCTGCCCGAAAGCTTCATCGGCCGGCACCCGTTCCCAGGCCCGGGTCTTGCCATCCGTTGCCCCGGCGGCATCACCCGCGAAAAGCTGGAGATCCTGCGCGAGGCCGACGCCATCTATCTCGACGAGATCCGCAAGGCCGGCCTCTACGACGCCATCTGGCAGGCCTTCGCCGTGCTGTTGCCGGTGCAGACGGTCGGCGTGATGGGCGATGGCCGCACCTACGAGTTCGTCTGCGCGCTGCGTGCCGTCACCTCGGTCGACGGCATGACGGCGGATTTCTACCACTACGACATGGCCTTCCTCGGCGCCGCCGCCACCCGCATCATCAACGAAGTCCGCGGCATCAACCGCGTCGTCTACGACGTGACGTCGAAGCCGCCGGGAACAATCGAGTGGGAGTAGGAGTTAGCGTAGTCTGGAATGCTCCGGCGTAGTTTTTCGCAGAAAGCAACGATTTGCGGTTTATCTCATTCACTATCGACGCTGCATCAGCCGCACGTCCTACCGTCAGCGCAAGTCCGCATTTGTGAGATTGGGCGCCGGTGTGTCTTGAGATCGCCTCATTGGCTGACCGCAATCAGAATTCTAGGCGATGCCGCCCAAAAGTTCCTCCGCCCTGGAAACAGCGGCCGCCTGATGTGGCTGCAAGGGTTGGCCGGCATAGCTTTCGAAGACCGGCAGGAACGGGTCGTCGATATGCGTCCTGATGCCGGACAGTTGCTCCATCACCGCCAGGCCGCAATAGGGAACGTAGGAGGCCGAATAGCCGCCCTCATGCGACATCATCAGGCGCCCGCCGCAGAGGTCGTCCGCCGCCTGCATCAGCATCCGCGTCATGTCGCGGTAGCTACCGCTATGCAGCATCATGCGCCCCAGCGGATCGGCCGCCGAGGCGTCGAAGCCCGACGGCACGACGATGAGATCAGGCTTGTAGCGATTGAGCGCCGGTAGCACGACGCGTTCGAAGACGGACATGTAAGCGCCGTGGCCGCAGCCGGCCGGCAGCGGTACATTGATGTTGTAGCCTTCGCCCTTGCCCTCGCCGCGTTCCTTGTGAAGACCGCTGTCATCCGGATAAAGACCGTCCTGATGGATCGAGATGGTCAGTACCGACGGGTCCGAATAGAAGGCGGACTGGGTGCCGTTGCCGTGATGAACATCCCAGTCGACGCTGGCGACCCGCTCGAAGCCATGTTTGGCCCGGTTCTTCAGGATAGCGACCGGAACGTTGCCGAACAGGCAAAAGCCCATGCCTTGCCCGCGCTCGGCATGATGGCCGGGCGGTCGTACCAGCGCATAGCCATTGTCGGCATCGCCGCTCAACACCGCATCCATCACCGCTGCCGTGCCGCCAGCGGCCAGACAGGCGATTTCGTAGCTGCCATGGCCGAAGGGGGTGAGATAGCTCGCATCGCCGCCGCGCCCATCACTGAGCAGCTTGATACGGCTGATGTAGTCGCGGTCGTGAAACAGGGCGAGGTCATCCTCGCTCACCGCGACGGAGGCGATCTTATACAGTTTCTCGGTCAGGCCTGAAACCTCCATCAGATTGCGGAATCGGCGTTTCGTGTCGGCATTCTCCGCATGCTCGCCCGGCTCGATGGTCAGGCTCGGCTGAAAGAACTGCGCGGCATTGCCGGTCTCGTGCCAGAGATAGAGTTCGTGGAAATTCCAGCCTGTCGTCATGTTTTGTTTCCTAGCCGGCCAGGATCATTGACGCGGCGCGTTCGGCGATCATGATCGTCGGCGCGTTGGTGTTGCCCGACACCATTTTCGGAAAGACCGAGGCGTCGGCGATGCAAAGCCCGTCCAGCCCATGAACCTTCATCGACGTGGGATCGACGACGGCCATCGCATCTGAACCCATGCGGCAGGTGCTGGTCGGGTGATAAAGCGTCGTGCAGTGGCCGCGTATATAGTCGGCGATCTCGGCGTCGCTCTCGCATTCGGCGCTCGGCGTGATTTCGCCGACGAGCATTTCGGCAAGCGGCGACTGCGCCGCGATGCGCCGGCTGATGCGGATGCCTTCGACCAGCGTGGCGATGTCCGAGCCATCCTCGTCGCTGATGAAGTAACGTGGGTCGATCGCCGGATATTCGATTGGATTGGCCGAGCGCAGGCGAATCTCGCCGCGGCTGTCTGGCCGCTGCAGCGTGGTGTGCAGCGTGATGCCGGGTCTGGACGAAAGGAACCGAACATAGTCGCGATGCGGGCTGATGGCGCCGTAAAGCTGCAGGTCCGGCTCGATATCGGGCCGGCTCTTGACGAAGCCGCCCGCCGCCACCCAGGGTGAGGAACGCGGACCGCTGCGCGATGTCTGCCATTCCGCGAAGTCGCGCTGCAGCGTCTCGTCGGTCCAGGCGCCGACGCCGATCTTGTCCTTGGTATAGAAGGTGATCGGAATGTTGATGTGGTCCTGCAGATCCTTGCCCACGCCCGGGAGGTCGTGCACGGGAGCAACGCCGACCTGGGCGAGTTCGTCGGCCGGCCCGATGCCCGAAAGCAGCATCAGCTGGCAACTGCCGATCGAGCCCGAGGACAGCACCACCTCGCTGTCGGCGAAAGCGGTCTCAGGTTCGCCATTGACGAGATAGCGGATGCCCTTGACCCGGCCCTTCTCGACGATCAGGCCCGTCGCCAGCACACCGGTTTTCACGGTCAGGTTGGGTCGTTCCCGCGCCGGGCGCAGATAGGCCTTGCCGGTGCCCCAACGTTCGCCATTCTTGATGGTGAACTGGAACAGGCCGACGCCTTCCTGCTCGACGCCGTTGAAATCGCGGTTCTGCTTGTAGCCTGCGGCCTTGCAGGCCTCGATCCAGGCAAGCTCGTTGGGATCGACATGTCCGACATTGCCGATATGCAGCGGCCCGTCGGCGCCGTGCAGCGGGTCGTTGCCGAGTTCGGCATTGCTTTCACTGGCCTTGAACACCGGCAGCACGTCAGCCCACGCCCAGCCGGGGCAGCCCATCGCCGCCCAGCCATCATAGTCGGACGGCAGGCCGCGAATATAGATCATGGCGTTCAGCGCGCCGGAGCCGCCGATCATCTTGCCGCGCGGCCAGAACACCCGCCTGCCGCGGCAGGCGGCCTGCGGCTCGGTGTAGTAGCCCCAGTCGACTTGCGTGTTGAACATGGTCGGCCAGTCCGACGGCACATCCGAGGCGAGCGGCGCCTCGCGCCCGGCCTCCAGCAGCAGCACCTTGCGGGCAGGATCGGCGCTGAGCCGGTTTGCCAGCACGCAGCCGGCCGAGCCGGCGCCCACTATGATCGTATCGAACATCGTCAGTCTCTCACTTTCCGGCCGGGGTCGGGCTTTGCACAATGCTGCTTGCTGCCGGCTTGCTGTCGGGGCTGGCGCGACGGCGCCCGAGCCAGTCGATGAGATCACCAAAACGGCCGACCAGCCCCTTGGGCATCAACACCACCGACAGGGCGATGATCAGGCCGAGCCCGAGCGTGCGGAACTCGCCGCTCTCTCGCATCAATTCGTCAGCCAGCACCAGCACCACCGTCCCGACCAGCGGTCCCCAGAACGTGCCGACGCCGCCGACCACGACGATGGCGATGATGAACATAAGTTGCGACATCGACAGCACACCGGGGCCGATCGCCTGGAAATGCGCGGCATAGAAACCGCCGGCCAGCCCGGTGAAGAAGGCGGAGATGCCGAACACCAGAAGCTGCGCCTGGAAGCGGTTGACGCCGCGGGCCACCGCATAGCCCGGATTGTCCTTCAGCGCCCGGAAGGCAAGGCCGATAGGGCTTTTGACGATCGCGTAGGTGAAGACCATGGTGAGCGCGAACAGCACCGCGATGATGGCGTAATTGCCGACCAGCCACTGCGCCCGGAGCAAGGCCCTGGTGCCGAGGTCGCCGAAGCGGGCAAAGCCGACGGCGCCGCCGGTGAACTGGCGGCAGACGGAGCCGACCATGACGAAACATTCGGTGTCGGTGACGATCAGCAGATACATCGTCTGGGCGATCGCCAGCGTCAGCAGCGCCACATAGACGCCGGTCAGGCGAAGGCAGGCGAGGCCGACGACCAGCGAGAACAGCACGGAGCCCAGCGCGCCCGGCACAAGTGCTGCCCAGACGTTCCAGCCGAAATAGAAGCAGAGCATCGCCGTCGCATAGCCGCCGAACGCAAAGATCGCCATTTGCGCCAGCGAGAAGATGCCCGAGAAGCCGAACAGGAGGTTCCACTGCGAGGCGATCGTCGCATAGAACAGCGCCAGCACGATCTGGCCAAGGATGTAGCGGCTGTCGACCAGGAACGGCAGCGCGATCGCCGCCGCGATCAGCATCAGGCTGATGGCAAGATCAGTCCTGGCCGAGCGAGACATGGAGGAACGGGACATGGGGCGTGTCTCTGTCATGATGCCCCTCACATGCGCCGGATTTCGGCGTGGCCGAAAAGGCCGGACGGCCGCCAGATCAGCACGGCAATGACGACGAACAGCAGCGATGGAAAGCCCCACCTGGCGCCCAAGGCGTACTGAACGAAGGATTCGAGCAACGCCAGCCCAAGTGCTGCTGCGATGGCGCCCGGCAGATTGCCGAGACCGGCGACCACGCACATGATGAAGGCCTTCAGCATCGGGTCGTTGCCGAGTGGCGGCGACAATTGCGTCATCGACGAGACCATGACGCCGCAGATGCCGGCGAGCGCGCCCGACAGCATCAGCACCTGCAGGTAGACGCGGTTGACGGCGACGCCCATGAGCTGCGCCGCGTCGCGGTTCTGCGCCGTCGCCCGGATCGCACGGCCCATCCGCGTGCGGCCGAGCGCCGCCGAGACGACCACCATCATCACGACCACCACCGCGATGATCAGAAGGTTCTGCCAGGGCAGCGTCAGCGGCCCCAGGCGTAAGGCACCGGCGATCGAAACCGGCTGCTTCAGCGGCTGCCCGCCATAGGTCAGGAGAATGGCATTCTCGAGGGCGATGCCGATGCCGACCGTGGCGATCATGACGTTGGCTTCGAATGTCGATTTGTCATTCTGCAGGAGATTGCGAACGATCGCGAAATAGAGGATGGCGCCGGCCAAAGCACCCGCGACGATGGCACCGGCGAAACCGATCGCGACCGGCAGGCCGAGCGAGGTGATCACCGTGAAGGCGACGTAGCCGCCAAGCGTCAGCATCGCCGCATGGGCCATGTTGAGCATGCCCATCGAACCCCAGACCAGCGACAGCCCGACCGTCGCCAGCGCATAGAGCGCGCCCGAGGTGAAGCCGGCGACGAGAATGGCCAAGAGAACGTCGGTCATGGCGTCAGCCTCCGAGGTAGGTTGCGAGGAGTTCGTCGCGCGCCATCAGTTCGGGGGGCTTGCCTGACCAGACGATGGCGCCGTCGTCGAGCAGATGCAGGCGGTCGGCGAGGTCCTCGACCCGGGCCGGGTTCTCCTCCACCAGCAGGATCGTGCGGCCAGCCTTGCTCAGTTGCGAAATGACGTCGTAGACCTGATCGATGATCAGTGGCGCGAGGCCAAGCGACGGCTCGTCGATCAAAAGGATGCGCCCGCCCATCATCAGGCCGCGGCCTATGCCGACCATGCGCCGTTCGCCGCCCGACAGGCTCGAGGCGATCTGGTTGCGACGGTCGGCAAGCTTCGGCAGAAGCGCGTAGACCTCGTCCAGCCGACGCGTGATCTCGGCCTTGTCCGGCGCGAGATAGCCGCCCATCAAAAGGTTTTCGAGCACGCTCATCTGCGCGAACAGCATATCGCCCTGCGGCACGTGGGCGACGCCCAGCATCGCCGTCTCATGCGGCTTGCCGGACAGGCGCCGGCCGTCGATGCTGATCTGACCGCCGCGCAGCGGCACCAGGCCGGAAATGGTCTTGAGCAATGTCGACTTGCCATGGCCGTTCGGGCCGACGACGGTGATGAATTCACCGGCGTGAACGGTCAGCGAAATGCCCTTGAGCACGTCGAGTCCGTCATAGCCGCAGACGATGCCGTCGAGTTGCAGGACAGGTGGTTTTGCGGCTGCGCCCGTCATGGCGTTCCCCCCACCGCCGGATTCGTCATGGCGGCTTGCTCATCGAAGAATTTCTTCAGCCGTTTCTGCGTGCCCTGGCCGAGATAGGTTTCGACAACGGTCTGGTCCTCGGCGACCTTGTCCGGCCGGCCTTCGAATATCACCTTGCCATGGTGCATGATGATCACGCGGCTGGAGAGCGCCAGGAGAAAGCGCATGACGTGCTCGATCAGGACGATCGTCAGTCCCTGGTCGCGCAGTTTCAGCACCATCGCCATGATCTGGTCGATCTCGGCGACGTTGAGCCCGCCCACCGGCTCGTCGAGGAAGAGCATTTTCGGCCGGGTGGCGATGGCGCCGGCAATCATCAGCAGCTTGCGGTCGAGCACCGGCAGCCGCGCCACGGTCTCGTCGGCCTTGGCCGCAAGCCCGACGAAGTCCAGCGCTTCGATCGTTGCCTGCCGGACATCCTCGCCGAGGCGGAAGCCGGCCAGCCTTCGCCGCTGCCGGCCGAAATACGCGGCGATCTCGATGTTTTCGCGAACGGTCAAGCTGTCGAAGGCGGCATTGAGCTGGAAGGTGCGGGCGATGCCGAGTTGGCAGATGCGGTCGGCCGGAAGCGCCGAAATGTCGGTGTCGCCGAAATGCACCCGGCCGCCACTGGCCGGCGTGATCCCGGTCACCACGTCGAAGAAGGTTGTCTTGCCGGCGCCGTTTGGCCCACCAATGCCAACGATCTCGCCCGCATTGACCACCATCGACACGCCGTCGACGGCGGCCAGCGAGCCGAACCGTTTGACCACACTGTCACAAACCAGCATCGGACCGGCGGCCTCAGTCATATTTCTCACCCAATGGAGCCGGTCGGGCAAAGGGCCCGGCCGGTGTCGTTGGTTTCATTTCCGCGTCCGGTCACTTGATCCATGGCGGCAGGATGAAGCTGTCCGTGGCATAGAGCGCCGGCGCGATCAGCTTCGGATCGGTCTTGTAATCCTGATGCTGCAGGAACTGGTGCGGCATGCCAAGTGACGGATCGGCCACCTGCGTCGGATAGCAGAAGGCCGATTGGCCGGCCGGATCGGCCCGGTAGGTGCCGTTGACCCCGCGATAGACCAGGCGCTTCATCGCATTGGCCACCTTGGTGGTCTGCGCCTTGTCCATCGGTTCGCCTGGACCACCGGCGATTGCCGCGGCAAGCGCCCACATCCACAGGCCGTCATAGGTCTGCGATCCCGTGATGTAGGCCGAGTTCGGGCCGAATTTGGCCCGGTAGCTCTCGCGGAACGGCTTGGAGAAGTCGTCCGGCAGGCAGCCGATCACCGTCGAATAGACGACGCCGTTGACCGCCTCGCCGCCGATCTCGCGGAAAGCCGGCAGCGATGGTCCGTACTGCATGTAGATCAGGCTGTTGATCGGCTCGGCGAGGAACTGGACCATGAACTGCGCCAGGTCCTGCGGCAGGAAGTGCGTGACCAGGATCGCCGCCGGCGGGTCCTGGCGGAGTTTCGCCAGCGTTGGTCCCCACTGGTTGGTCGGGAACGGAACGGTCTCGAACAGGCTGACCTCGAAGCCGTATTCGGCGGCCTTGTCGCGGATCGCGTTGGCGATGACGATCGAATATTCGTTGGCAGACGGGATGATGGCGATCTTCTTGTTGGGCGCCTTCCATTTGCTGTCCGCGGCAAGCGTCTTGAGGAAGTTCAGGCAGCCCGGTCCATACCAGAACTCCGGCGGATCGCCCTGGAAGGAGCTGTAATAGCGGGCAGGGTCGGTCTTGAACTTCTCATTGTGCGAAATCAGCGTGTTGTAGTGCATCATGATGACGTCGTTGTCGGCGGCGACGTCCATCTCGATCATGTTGGTGCCGAGATTATAGCCATTGATGATGACCGGTGCCTCGAAGCGGTCGATCAGGCGCTGCATCGACTGGCTGACGAGGTCGGCGCCCATTTCCTTGGTGTCTTCGATGTGGATCTCGACAGGCCGGCCGAGAATGCCGCCCGCCGCATTGATCTCCTCGGCGGCAAGTTCGAGACCGTTCTTGAACTCGATGCCGTCGGCGGCGGCGATGCCGGACATCGGCAGGGCCGAGCCGACCGGAATGGGCTTGGTGTCCTGGGCGATCGCCGCAGTGTTCATATCGGCAAGAAGCGCGGCACCGGCCGCACCCGCGCCGACCACGCCCTGCAGCATTGCACGTCTGTTCATCATGGCAAAGTTCCCCTTTTGGCGTTGGTTAGAGTCTTTTCTTCATGCGAAATCTTTCACACCAGATCTTTCTGGCGAAACGCGTGGGTCATGGGCACGAAAGCGGCTTCCAGGTCGGCTGCCGCCGAAAGCACGCGGGCATCGTCGCCGCGCGCGCCGATGATCTGGAAGCCGACGGGCAGGCCCGCCTCGGTCATGCCGCAAGGAATGACGCAGGCCGGTTGCTGGCTGAGATTGATCGGGTAGCTGAACGCCGCCCATTCGATCCATCGCGAGAGGCCGCTGCCCAGAGGCACTTCAAGGCCAACGTCGAAGGCTGGAATCGATGCCCCCGGCGAAACGATGAAATCATAGTCGTCTAGCAGCCGGTCCATGGCGGCGCCGAATTCGGCGCGCTCCAACTGTGCGGCGACGAGCGTATGGACGTCGAACGCCGCCCCAGCCTGCGCGATCTCCAGGAAGCCCGGATCGATGCCCGCCCGTTCGCTCGGCGGAACCAGCGCCAGCCGCGCCGCGGCGCCGGTGAACCAATGATGCTGGAACAAATCGAGGAGATCGCCACCGGGAAGGTCAATCGGCTCGACCGTCGCGCCGAAGGCGTCGAAACACGTCAAGGCGTGGGAGACGACGGCGGCGATCCCGGAATCCAGCGCTCCTGAAGGCGGCTTCGACCAGTAGCCGATCCGGGCGCCCCGCAAAACTTCTTCGATCCGGCCAAGCGGCGCCAGCGTTCCCACGCCTTGCTGCCAGTCGCTGATATCGCGGCCGGACATGGCGCCGGCCATGACGGAAAGATCGAGTGCTGTCCGCGCCATCGGTCCGATATGGGCGACGGTTCCGAACGCGCTGGACGGATAGGCGGGCACGCGGCCGAAGGTCGGCTTCAATCCGGCGATGCCGGTGAACGAGGCCGGAATGCGGATCGAGCCCCCGCCATCGGTACCGAGATGGAAGACGCCGGCGCCGGTGGCGGCGGCCACCGCCGCTCCGCCGGAGGAACCGCCGGGGGTCTTTTGCGCATTCCAGGGATTGCGCGTGATGCCGCAGAGGCCGCTGTCGGTAATCGCCTTCCAGCCGAATTCGGGCGTCGTCGTCTGTCCGATGAAGACGGCGCCGGCTCTGCGCAGCAGGGCAACGGCGGGGGCATCCTTGTCATAGGCGGCGGAAGTCGTCGTCCTGCTGCCGTAACGCACGCTCCAGCCCTCGACCCAGACGATGTCCTTCAGCGTCGTCGGTATGCCGTCGGCCGCCGACAGCGGCTCGCCTGCCCGCCATCGTTTCTCGGAAGCACCTGCGGCCTCGATCGCACCCTTGCGGTCGATCATGGTGAAGGCGTTGAAAAGCGGATTGATCGCTTCGGCGCGATCCAGCGCCGCCAGCGTCACCTCGACGGGCGACAGCGATTCAGCGCGGTAGGCGGCGCTAAGCTCCGCAGCAGCCAGGCGGCATAGATCATCGGCGTCGGCAATGGGAGACAGCCCATTCGGCATGCAGTTCGAACCCCTCACTTCATGGCCGCTCTTGCGGCAGCCTTGTCAGCCCGGGCAATCTGGCGGGTTTTTTCATCACCATAAAATGTATTGTTGTGGGGAACATTCGCTATTTAATGTAACAAAGAGCCATGAATCTGACCATTCGGCAGTTGCGCTATGTCTGCGAAGTCGCCCGCCTTGGCAGCGTGCTGGCGGCCTCCAGATCGCTCTACATCTCGCAATCCTCCATCCTCGGGGCGATCACTCTGGCCGAGGCCGGGATGGGGGCGCGCATTTTCGACAGGCGGCCGGCGCGCGGCGTCTCCATCACGCCGGCCGGCCAACGCTTCGTCGCCGCCGCCCGCATCATGCTGGCGGCGGAAACGGAGTTCAACCGGTCGATCGGAGACCTCAACGGGCGCGTGCCGAAGGTCCTGCGCATCGGCTGCTTCGAGCCGTTCGGCGCGCTGTTCATGCCGGAGATGCTGCGCAGCTATCTCGACAGCGTCGGCGATGTCGAGATCGACCTTGTCGAGGCCGACCAGGTCCAGTTGCAGGAACGGCTTGTCGCCGGCCAGATCGATCTGGCCATTCTCTACGATATCGGTCCAATCGGTATCGACAGCGTCACCCGCATCTGCAAGGTACCGGCGCATGCCGTGCTCAATGCAGACGATCCCCTTGCCGCGCGCGACGGCATCTGGCTGGCGGAACTGGCGGCACGTCCGCTGGTGCTGCTCGACCTGCCGCACACGGCGACCTATCTCCTGACCCTGTTCGACGTGCTGGCGAAACGGCCGGAGGTGCGCTTTCGCACGCGCTCTTACGAAACGGTGCGCTCGGCCGTCGCCTCCGGCTTCGGCATGGCCGTCCTCAACATGCGGCCGATCGGCCGCGCCACCGCCGATGGCGAGGGGATCGTTCGAAGACCAATCCTCGATGAACTGCCGCCACCGACGCTGATCGTCGCCGACATGTACGGTTCGGCAAAGCCACTCTTCGTGCGTGTCTTCATCGACATGTTCCATCGCTTTTTCAGCGCGGTGGGCCCTTCGGGCTTTTCGGTGACGACGCCGGAGCGCGAACCTTTTCTACTGGTCGCCAGGGAGGATGGCTGAGCCGCCCCCTTGGCGTTGCGGACATTTACAGGACTGGCGTTGCAACCGCGCCGGAGGCGCGGGTTCCGGATCGAGATGTTCGAGATCGACGGCCGGCTCGGCGAAGCCTACCGGCGCGACAAATGACGAAGCCGGCGCATAGATTGCATGAGCACTGGCCGTTGCCGCTAAACTGAAGTTTTGGCGCAACCACTCGGTTGCGGGCGCGTTTGTGAGCAAGGGCATCGATTGGAGGGATAGATTCGTCAACAGTTCCAAGCAAAAGCGCCCGAATTACGAAACTCGCTGCGGTGCGCTGGCTCGCGCTGTGGTTATGCTTGGGAACCTGTTCCAGCTGCTCGGGAGCCCAGTCGGCGCTTGATCCGGCTGGAGAGGAAGCGCGCCAGATCGCTGACCTTTTCTGGCTCATGGCCATTGCTGGCGGTTTTATCTGGCTGACGGTCATCGGTCTTCTGGTCCACGCGACGCGTCATGAGCGCACTCCCATAGACGAGCGTATTGCAAGCCGGCTAATTTTCTGGGGCGGGGCAGCCATTCCTTCGCTACTCCTCTTTCTCTTGCTAGGCTATGCGCTTTGGTTGATGCCTGGACTGAGACCTTTCGCACGAGCCGGCGAAGCCAATGGTCTCAGGATCGAAGTGACCGGTGAGCAATTCTGGTGGCGGGTCGCCTACCACCCGGCTGACGGCGGAGTTCCTATTCTTTCCGCCAACGAGATCAGGCTGCCGGTTGGCGAGCGCGTCGAGTTCTTGCTGAAAAGCACCGACGTCATCCATTCCTTCTGGATTCCCGCGCTCGGTGGCAAGATGGACATGATCCCGGGTCGCGTGAATCGGCTCTCGTTGCTGGCTACCAAACCTGGCACCTACCGCGGCCCTTGCGCGGAATATTGCGGGACCTCGCACGCGCTGATGACCTTCACGGCCGTCGCCATGCAGCCCGCTGCCTTCCGGGAATGGCTGGCTGTGCGGGCGAACCCTTCGCCCGGCGCATCCTTGCCCGGACGCGACATATTCCTTCGCAACGGCTGCGACGCGTGCCACCGCGTTGCGGGCACACAAGCTGAGGGTGGTGTCGGCCCGGATCTCTCGCATATGGGTTCGCGGGGAACGATTGGTGCCGGCGTTTTGCCCACCGACGATGAGGCCGTTCGTAGCTTCATCGCCCATCCGCATTTGATCAAGCCGGGTTCGAAGATGCCCGACTTCAACATGTTGCCCCAACAGGACATCGCCGAAATCGCCTCCTGGCTGAAGGGGCTCGAATGACAACCCTCAAAGCCCGCATCAAAGCGAAACGCCTTGCCCTCCGCAGAGAAGATCGAGGAAGAACAGCTGCGCCTCGTCTGGAAGACGCCGATCGGCTGGCGTTACTGGACTTCGGTCAACAATACGCAGGTTGGCCTCTGGTACGGGGGTGCGGCCTTTGCCTTCATGCTGTTTGGCGGCGTGCTGGCGCTTCTTGTGCGCACGCAACTCGCGGTTCCGGGAAACAATTTCCTCTCTGCCGACTTCTATAACCAGGCCTTCACGCTGCACGGCACCGTGATGATGTTCCTGTTTGCCGTGCCCATCTTCGAGGCCGTCGCCATCTTTCTGCTGCCGCCAATGCTCGGTGCGCGTGAACTGCCATTTCCCCGTCTCGGCGCCTTCGGCTTCTGGAGCTTTCTGATCGGCGGTGTCTTCGTTTGCGGTTCGATCTTCTTCGACGCCGCTCCCTCTTCAGGCTGGTTCATGTATCCGCCTCTTGCCACTGACAAGGCATATTCCGGCATTGGTGCCGACATCTGGCTGCTGGGCCTCTCCTTTATCGAAGTCGCCTCCATTGCTGCGGCGGTCGAACTGATCGTCGGCATCATGAAGTGCCGCGCGCCGGGCATGCGCATCAACCTAATGCCACTGTTCGCCTGGTACCTGCTGATCGTCGCGGGCATGATCCTATTCGCTTTTCCGCCGCTGATCGCCGGCGACATCTTGTTTGAGATGCAGCGCATGTTCGACTGGCCGTTCTTCGACCCGACGCGGGGCGGCGACCCACTGCTGTGGCAGCACCTGTTCTGGATCTTCGGGCACCCCGAGGTCTACATCATCTTCTTGCCCGCCATCGCGCTGATAGCGATGATCGTGCCAACCTTTTCGCAACGTCCGATCGTCGGCTATTCCTGGATCGTGCTTGCCGCTGTCGGCACCGGCTTCCTATCGTTCGGCCTCTGGGTCCACCACATGTTCGCGACCGGCCTGCCGCAGATCTCGCTGGCATTCTTCTCGGCCGCCTCGGAAGCGGTCGCGATTCCAACCGGCGTGCAGATCTTCGTCTTCATCGCCACCATGCTGGCCGGACGTGTCATCTTCTCGGTGCCGATGCTGTTCGGCGCCGGCGGGCTCGCTATCTTCGTCATCGGCGGGCTGACCGGCGTGATGGTCGCGCTCGTGCCGTTCGACTGGCAGGCGCACGATACCTATTTTATCGTCGCACATCTGCATTACGTGCTGATCGGTGGAATGCTGTTCCCGCTGGTCGCCGGCGTTTACTATTACTATCCGCTGATCAATGCGCGGATGCTCTCGCCCCGTCTCGGGCGCACCGCCTTCTGGCTGATGTTTGCCGGCTTCAACGTCGCCTTCTTTCCGATGCATCTCAGCGGCCTGCGCGGGATGCCGCGCCGCGTCTTCACCTACCCCGAGGGGATCGGTTGGGACTGGCTGAATCTCATCTCCACGATCGGCGCCTATGTTTTCGCGGCAGGGGTGCTGGTGGTTGTCTTCGATGTTGTACGGCCGAAGCATCGCGAACCCCGCAGCGAGCAGAATCCGTGGAAGGCGGGCACGCTCGAATGGCTGAACGAGCCCGAGGAGAACTGGGGCGTTCGATCCATTCCGATCATCGAGAGCCGGTATCCGCTTTGGGACCAGGCGGATCTGATGCAAAAGGTCAATGAGGGCGCCTATTATCTTCGCAGTGCCAAGGAGAATCGCCGCGAGACGCTCATCACCTCGGTGCTCGACGCCCATCCGCTGCAGTGCCAGCGCGTGGCGACATCAACCACGATCACAATAATCTCGGCCGCATTGCTCGGCGGCGTTTTCGTCGCGCTCACCTTCGAACTCTGGATCCTCGCCCTATTGTCGGGCATCGGCACGCTCTCTGCCATTTTGTGGTGGCTCTGGACCGGCACCGGCGAAACCCCGGAAAAGAAGACCAAGGATGTCGGCCTTGGACTGCGCTTGCCGCTCTATGCCTCCGGTCCGGATTCTGTTGGCTGGTGGGCGATGTTCATTACGATGGTTGGCGACGGAACTGCCTTCGCCAGCCTCATCTTCGGCTATTTCTTCTACTGGACCATCCATCCCGACTTCACTCTGGGGCAGCCGGGTCCCGGTATGCGGTGGCCGATGATCGCGCTGTCTCTCTTCGTCGCCGCATGGGTCGCGATGCTTGGTGCGCGCCGACTGAACGCAAGCGGGTGGATCGACGGCGCACGCGTTGCGCTTGTTGCCGCGTTTCTGCTGACGCTTGCTGCCTCTGCAGCCGGTTTTGCCGGACCCTGGCAGCATGACATGCAGCCGACAGCGCATGTCTATCCGGCGATCGTCTGGATTCTCGTCATCTGGGCGCTTGCTCATGCCGCGGTCGGATCCGTCATGCAGCTCTATTGCCTTGCGCGCAGCCTCGCCGGTCGCCTGACGCGGGAGCACGACATGGAACTGCACAACGTCGCGCTCTACTGGCATTTTATGGCGATCACCGCTGTCATCACCTTCGCCGTCATCGGCCTTTTCCCTGAAGCGATGTGAGACGGTGATGCGCATCATTCCCAAAGAGGTCGAAACGCTCTGGACGCTCTTCACCGCGCCCGTGATCTGGGCCGGACATTTCCTCGCCTGTTACGCACTGGCCGCAATCTGGTGTGCAAAGCGCGGTGACCTCGGTTTCGCTGTCGTCCAGGCTGGCATAGTGGCTATGACGCTGGCGGCACTCGCGATGATCGTCTTGTCCGGGTGGCTCGCCTGGAGGCAGTGGGGCTTCGGCACGAACGATCCGCCGCACGACGATCCCACAGCGACGGACCGCAACCTCTTCCAGGGGTTTGCCACGCTGCTGCTTTGCGGCCTGAGCTTCGTCGCCGTGCTCTACGTGGCGCTGCCGCTGCTCTTCATCGACGGATGCTCTTCATGAGGACGGCAAGCCTGTTGCTGGGCTTCGTCACCCTCGCGCTGGTCTGGGCGGGACCGCTGCTCAATGCGTGGCGTGGCTCGTTCGCGGCCCACATGCTTGCCCACATGGGCGTCGTCGCGATCGCGGCGCCGCTGATCGCAATCGGTATTGCCAGGACGATACGCTCCGTGGCCACCGCCGCTCCCCTTATCGCCTCTCTCGTCGAACTGATTGTCGTCTGGGGCTGGCATGCGCCGGCTGCGCGCCAGTGGGCCGAGACATCGACCATCGCCACCATGATCGAGCAGGTGTCCTTCCTTGGCGCCGGGCTGTTCCTGTGGCTGACGTGCGTGGCGCCGCGCAATTCCGATGCGCCGGCTAGGGACGCTGCCGGCGCCTTCGCGTTGCTCCTGACCTCCATCCACATGACGTTGCTTGGCGCGCTGCTCTCGCTCGCCTCGCGACCGCTCTATGGCCTCGGCGATGTGACGTGCTTCGGCCTCGTGCTCGGGGCGGGACAGGACCAGGCGCTCGGCGGCATCATCATGTTGATGATCGGCGCTGCCGCTTACCTCGCTGGAGGCGTCTTCCTGCTTGCCAGGCTCCTAGGCGGCAAAACCGAGAGGCTGGCCGGCTGATGCACGTCAACTGGAAACACTTGGCGATAGGCCTGGCGATTTTGCCGGCCGCCGTGCTTTTCGCGACCTGGATCGGCTTCTTCAACGTTGGCGCCTCGACCGGCCACTGGAAGGTGACCGAGTGGTTCCTGCACTTCGCCATGCGCTCGGCCGTACGGACATACGCACTCACGGTCAAGGTGCCGGACGAGCTGCCGCGCTACGCTATTCAGCCGGCTGCCGGCCATTTCGCGCGCGGCTGCGCCATCTGCCACGGCGCGCCCGGGGAACCGCGCTCGCCCGCCGTCCTTGCGATGCTGCCGCAGCCGCCGGACCTTGTCGGCAAGGTCGGCGAATGGACGGACGCCGAACTCTTCCGCATCGTCCAGCACGGCGTGCGCTTCACCGGCATGCCGGCCTGGCCGACGCAGCAGCGCGACGATGAAGTCTGGGCGATGGTCGCCTTCCTGCGCGAACTGCCGATGATGGACGAGGCGCGGTGGCGCGACCTTGCTTATGGCAGTAGCGAACCGTCGACTGGCCAAACACAAGGCCTCGAGCGCGCACTCGCCGACTGTACCCGCTGCCACGGCACGGATGGGCTCGGCCGGAGCCCCGCAACGCCCGTCTTGGCCTCTCAGCGCGAAACCTATCTTCTTGAAAGTTTGAGAGCCTACGCTGCCGGCCACCGCCAGAGCGGTGTCATGGGAATTTCTGTCACCGCTGTCGACCCTGCACTCCTCGCCGATCTCGCGCGGCATTTTTCCGCGCTGCCTGCGCCTGCAACGTCGACGCAACCGGACCGTGCCCGGATCGCGCGTGCCGATGAGATCGCGCGACGCGGCATCCCGGAGCGCGACGTTCCGGCATGCCTGGGTTGCCACGGTCGTCCGGACCGCAACCCCATCTATCCGGAACTGTCCGGACAGCCCGCCAAATACATTGCGACCCAGCTCGAGCTTTTCCGCGAGGAAAAGCGCGGCGGCACGCGCTTCGCCCATCTGATGCGCAACGCTGCTAAAAACCTCTCGGACGAAGATATTGCCGCACTGGCCGCCTATTTCGCGCAAATGTCGCGTGCCGCCGCAACCGGAACGCCCTGATGGCGTTACGTCACTGTCCCAATCTCGGGAATATCTGATGCGAAAAATTCTCGGCGTTTTACTCGTCATTGTCGCCTTCGTCGTAATCGCGGGGGCGAGCTTGTTCTTCTTCTCGCGCGAACAGGCCACTCTTCCGATCGAGCAGACCTACGGTCCAAACCCGACGCTCGCCGAACCCAATCCGACCTGGATACCCACGGTCCACGTTGCCGAGGCGACCCCTTGGCCCCAAGGCAAGATGCCGGTCGCCGCCCAAGGCTTCGCCGTCAACGAATTCGCTGGCGGCCTCGACCATCCGCGCTGGCTGCACGTGCTGCCCAATGGCGACGTGCTGGTCGCCGAAAGCAACGCGCCGCCAAAACCTGACGAAGGTTTTTCCATACGTGGCTGGTTCATGAACCTGTTCCAGAGCCGGGCTGGCGCCGAGGTGCGGAGCGCCAACCGTATCTCGCTGTTACGCGACGAGAACGGCGATGGCGTGGCTGAGATCAGGACAGCCCTCCTCAGCAGCCTCTTCTCGCCCTTCGGCATGACGCTGCTCGACGGCAAGCTCTATGTCGCCAATGCCGACGCGGTCGTCACTTTCCCCTATCGCGACGGCACCACCGAGATCACTGCTCCGTCCGAGAAGATCGTCGACCTTCCGGCCGGCCGCAATCACCATTGGACCAAGGACGTCATTGCCAGTCCGGACGGAACGAAGCTCTATGCCACCGTGGGCTCCAACTCCAATGTCGGCGAAAACGGCATGGAGGAGGAAGAAGGCCGCGCCGCCGTGCACGAAATCGACCTCGCGACGCGGCAGACGCGGCTCTTTGCGTCGGGTCTGCGCAACCCGAACGGCCTCTCCTGGAGCCCTGAAAGCGGGGAACTCTGGGCGGTCGTCAACGAGCGTGACGAGATCGGCAGCGACCTCGTTCCCGACTACATGACATCGGTCAGGGATGGCGCCTTCTACGGCTGGCCCCACAGCTATTTCGGCCAACACATCGATGTCAGGGCGCAGCCACCACGTCCGGACCTCGTCGGCAAGGCGATCGTGCCCGACTACGCACTCGGGGCGCACACCGGGTCGCTTGGGCTCACCTTCAACACCGCCGACCTGTTCGGCCCGCACATGAAGAATGGCGCCTTTGTCGGCCAGCATGGTTCATGGAATCGCATGCCGCGAAGCGGCTACAAGGTGATCTTCGTGCCGTTTGCCGACGGCAAGCCGTCGGGGCCGCCACAGGACGTGCTCACCGGATTTCTGAGCAACGATGACAAGGCATTCGGCCGTCCGGTTGGCGTCGCCATCGACCGAACTGGCGCATTGCTGATCGCGGATGATGTGGGCAACAAGATTTGGCGGATTATCCCGGCGGCCGACTAGGCCGGCGCGTTGCTTCGGCGCGTGGAAGGGTTGGGCTCATGGGCCAAAACGACCGAGGAGCCGAGCGGATCGTCACCATTTTTGGCGAAACAGGGTTTCTCGGGGGACGATCGAGATGCCGATGGCGCTCGGTCTGGTTGGCGGCGCCACCAGACGCGTCCGCTGCCCACATCGCGCTCAAGATCCTCGGGGTGAAGGGTGCGCAGGAACTGGCCGGGGCGGCGGTGACCGTCGGCCTGGCACAGAACATGGCGGCGATCCCGGCGCTGGCCAACTTATCCTGAATGAGTGTGCGAGAAGAATGCATGGCTCCAAGTTGGCTTGCGGTTTGCGCGCCCAAGGCTGGTTTGATCAACTGCACACCAGGACCGTGACGATAATTGAAACCGTCGCGAGCTCCGGCCCTTGGGCCAAACGGCCACATAAGTTTATTCGTTTTTGACCAATACGCGCCGGCGGATTCCTGTAATCTTCAGAAAAACACCGGGCTAACCGGGGCCAACCAGAAAGGTCGGGGAATGAAATACGTCGTCGATACGATCGGCGGTCCCACAGGCGGTGATGCCTGGCAAGCCGCTGTTACCGAAGCCTATTTTCCGCTCGACACCGAGTATCGGAACCGTCGTGAATTTTCAGGCACGCTGGAAACCTTCTCGCTTGGGCTCGTCAGCGTGTCTAAAATGCGCTGCGATGCCGTAAGCTATCGCCGCCATCGCCGCCACTTCCTCAACGAACGTGACGCCAGCCTGCTCATCACCATCCCGGAGATGTCGGAGGTGAATTTCTCGCAAGGGTCGAGGACCGTCAATTGCGGTCCGGGGGGCTTCCTCGTTGAGAGGGGAGATGCGCCTTACGAATTCTGGCACGGTAAGCCAAACGCGCTGTGGGTCCTGAAGGTGCCGTCGTCGAGCGTTCGGGCGCGGATCGGGTCTGCCGAACGGCTCAGTGCGCTCAGTTTCGACGCAACCCAAGGCGTCGCCGCGCTCTTCCTTGACACGGTGCGAACCACGATCGGCCATGTCGATGAGATCACTGAAGTCGCTCGTGAGATGATGGGCAGGCACATCCTGGAAATGCTGTGCCTGTCGATCGTGAGCGACGATCGCGTGCTGGACAGCAGCATCTCGTCGATCCGGGCCGGCCATTTGCATCGTGCCGAGCAGTATATTCGCGACAATCTGAAGAATTCCGGCCTCGGCCCGCAGGCGGTGGCCGATGCCTGCGGGATTTCCCTGCGTTACCTGCAGGTTCTTTTTCAGGACAGCAACCAGTCGATCAACGGCTTCATCCGCGACGCCCGGCTTGAGCTTTGCTCCGAGGAACTGATGTCGGTGACCAACATCAGCAGCGTTGCCGAGATTGCTTACCGCTGGGGCTTTGCCGACCAGTCTCAATTCTGCAAGCACTACCGGACGCGGTTCGGTTGCGCACCGACTGATACCCGTCGCGAAGCAGCGAACCGGGCAGGCCGCGCTTCGACCTCAAGAGAGCGGCACTAGACCCGGCGAAATCCGGGCCAATTCCCATAATCTATTGCGACGCCGCCCCGGCAAGGGCGGCGAAAGCCGGGCCTTGCCCGCAAATATCCCGCGAAGGAACTGTCATGAGCAGAATAAGAGTTGCCGTCGATGTCGGAGGGACTTTCACCGACATTTGCATCATGGACGAAGATAGCGGCGCGATCCGCATCGAGAAGACCGCCTCCACGCCTGACGATCCCATGCAGGCGATCATGAATGGCGTGGAGCAGGGCCGCATCGATCTTTCGGAGGTGACGCTGTTCTCTCATGGTACGACGGTCGCCACCAATGCGCTGATCACCCGCCGCCTGCCACGCACCGCAATGGTCTGCACCGAGGGTTTCCGTGATGTTGTCGAGATCCGCCGCGCCAACAAGGAAGACCTCTGGGACACCTACAAGGATGTCGCCAAGCCCTATATCCCGCGCCGCGACCGGCTGACGGTCCGGGAACGGGTCAGTGCCGAGGGCACGATCCTGGAAGCACTGGACGAAGAGGCCGCTCACCGCGTCGCGGAAATTCTCGTCAAACGGCAGGTCAAGTCCATCGCCGTCTGCTTCATGAACTCCTATGTCAACGGCGCCAATGAGCGCCGCATGCGTGAGATTCTGAAGGAGGCCATGCCGGATCTGCCGGTTTCGATCTCCTCGGAGGTGATGCCGGAAATCTTCGAGCACGAGCGTTTTTCCACCACCATGGCCAACGCCGTCTGCGCCCCGGTCGTCGTCGACTACGTGTCGCGTCTCGGAGAAAAGCTTGCCGCGGCCGGATACAAGCGAGATCTCCTGTTGCTGCACAGCGGTGGCGGGGTCATGACACCCGCAAGCGTCAGGGATTTCTCAGCCCGGCTCGCAGGATCGGGCATTGCCGCCGGTGCGATCGCAAGCCGCTTCATCGGAAATCTCTGTGGCTTCCAGAACTCGATCGGCTTCGACATGGGCGGCACCAGCACCGACGTCTCGCTCGCATGGAACGGGGAGTCGCGCATCACAAAAGACTGGTACATCGAATTCGGATATCCGATCCGCTTCCCCTCCATCGAGGTGCTGACCATCGGCGCGGGCGGCGGTTCGTTGGCATGGCAGGACGAGGGCGGCAGCTTGCGCAACGGACCGCAGTCCGCCGGCGCGTTTCCGGGCCCTGCCTGTTACAAGAATGGCAACCGCACCGCCACCAACACCGACGCCAATGTCGTGCTCGGTCGTCTCGGCACCAGCCTTGCGGGCGGCAAGATCACGCTCGACCCCGCTCTGGCCGCCCAGGCGGTGCAGGAGACTGTGGCGACACCCTTCAGCATGGAACTCCACCAAGCGGCCGAGGCGATCATCGCTGTCGCCAACGCCAATATGGGCAATGCCGTCCGGCTTCTCTCCATCAGCCGGGGCTATGACCCACGAGACTTTGCGCTCGTCGCATTCGGCGGTGCAGGCGCTTTGCACGGAGCGGCCGTGGCGAAGGAGCTTTCGATTCCAACCGTGATCGTGCCGCCCAATCCTGGCGTCACCTCCGCGCTCGGTTGCCTTCTCGTCGACGTGCAGCATGATTTCTCCGAAAGCTTCATGGCCGATGCTTCGACGGTCTCGCCCGCCGAGATGCAGACGGCCTTTGTTCTGATGGAAGAACAGGCGGTTGAGCGCCTGACCCATGAGGGCGTGGCGCGCGAAGACATGGCGCTGCAGCGTACGGTCGAGATGATGTACCAGGGCCAGTGGCGCTCACTCGCGGTGTCAGCCCCGGCGCGGATCGAGAGCATCTGCTCGCTGATAGAGGCATTCCACAACGAGCACGAACGCGAGTTCAACTACCGCCGCGAAGAGGCGCCGGTGTCGATCTTCCGCATCGCGGTCAAGGCGATCGGCATCGTACCGAAAGCCGAGATGCCGCGGCATGAAGTCTTGCCGCACAAGCCACAGCCGGTCGGCCGCCGCGGCGTCTGGTTCGACGGCGTATCTCATGATGCGGCTGTCTATGAACGCGACCAACTCAGCGCCGGCGCTGCCTTTGCGGGACCCGCCATCGTCGAACAGTTCGATTCCACCACCGTGGTTCCGCCGGGAATGAGCGCCACCGTCGACGACTTCCTGAACATTCTCATCGTGACGAAAGGCTGAGACATGACAAAGCTGATTGAAACGAGCCCTGGCCTCGATCCGGTAACGTTCGAGGTGCTGAAAAACTCCTTCATCACCACCGTCGACCAGATGGCAGAACAGATGCTTCGCACCTGCTATTCCTTCGTCATCTACAACCGAGACTTTTCGAACGCCCTGCACGACGCCGATGGCAACTCCGTTGCCCAGGGCAACTACGACATCGCGGTCCATGTCGGCACACTGCACAACACATGCAAGGAGGTGATCCGGGTCTTCGAAGGCGATATGGCACCCGGTGACGTCTACGCTATCAACGATCCCTATGCCGGCGGTACGCATTTCAGCGATGTTCGGCTCGTCCGACCGATCTTCGATGAAGACAAACTGATCGGCTTCTCCCAGTCGAACGGACACTGGTCGGATCTCGGCGGCTCGGTGCCGGGTTCCTTCGACGTCACCGCCCGCGACATGTTTCGCGAAGGCCTGCGGATCACGCCGTTGCGCCTTTTCCAGCGCGGCCGCTTCTGCTCCGACGTCGCCAACATGATCGCGGCCAACACGCGCGATCCCGCGTCGATCATTGGCGACATCCATTCCCAGGCGCAGGCGACGCAGGCCGCCGAGCGCGAACTGTTGCGGCTGGTCAAGAAGTACGGACGCGGCCAGGTCATGCGCGGGATGGAGGAGGTTCAGGACTACGTCGAACGTGCCGTGCGAAAGCGTCTCGCGGAGCTGCCCGACGGCACTTGGGAGACGGTCGACTACATCGACCGGGATCTCGGTGCCGGCGAAGGCATGATCCCGATCCGCATCAAGATGACGATCAAGGGCGACACGATCCACTACGACTTTACGGGAAGCCATTCGACCATTGCCTCGATGTACAATTCCGCCCCGGGCGCGACCTTCTCGGCCGTGGTCGCCGGCATGAAAACCTTCTTTCCGGACCTCCCGCTCAACAGCGGATTTTACCGGATGATCGAGGTGACTGCGCCAAAGAACAGCATCGTCAGTGCGGAATGGCCGGTGGCGGTGACCGGGTTCCTGATGCCGTTCGAAAAGATCATGAACGCGATCTTCGAGATGTGGTCGAAGATCATGCCCGAACGCGCTATCGCCTGCGCCTTCAACCTCGAATATCTGCTGGCCGGGGGACGGGACGCGCGCAAACCCGAAAAGCCGATCTTCATGTTCTACGAATGGCTGCCGGGCGGTTGGGGCGGGCGCAACGGCAAGGATGGTGCCGATGTCACCACCGCCTGCTTCGGAACCGGGTTGATGTCGCAACCGAACGAAGGCAACGAACGGGTGAATCCGACTCGGACGGTCGAGTTCCAGATCAAGCAGGATTCAGCCGGGCCTGGCAAATGGCGGGGCGGCGTCGGCGTGCAGAAGACCTCGTTGCTGCTTGAGGCTGAAAATGCCGTCATGTCCTATATTTGCGACCGCGAGCGCGCTGTCGTCTGGGGTGTCGAAGGAGGCCTGCCGTCGATGCCCCACGGCTTGACCATGAAGCGCGCCGGAGAAGAGACCGAGATCTGGCTCGGCTCCGTATTCTCCGATTACTCCGTCCACACAGGCGACCAGTTCGCTCGTCCGACGGCCGGCGGTGGCGGTTTCGGCGATCCACTGCAGCGGGAGCCCCGCAAGGTGATGGAGGACGTGATCGACGACTACGTGTCTCTGGAGCGCGCCAAGACTGACTACGGCGTGGTGATCCGCGAAATCGACCGCGACCTGTGCCAGTACGAAATCGACGGGACGGCAACCGAAGCCTGCCGTGCCGACATCCGGGCGAAACGGAAGGACTGGGCACGCATGGATCCTGAGGAGGTCGCGCGCAAATACCGCTCCGGCGAGATCGACACGCTCGATGCGGTTCGGCACTATGCCGTGATCCTCGACTGGGAGACTGGCGAACTGCTCCCCAAAACCACCGCCCAGTTCCGTGAGAGCTTTGAGAAACGCACGGTCGTTCACTGGGCCTGAGCGCCAAAGAGCACGCCGCAGAGTTATCTGTTTTTTCGATACGATACTCAAACAATTACTATTTCACAGGAGCCTAAAGCTGGAGCAACAATGCTGCAGCGCCGCGAAAGTTGGCTGCTTCCGAGGGGTATGACAGATGGCGACAAGCGTGGAACGATCGTTCACCGCGGCCAGCACGATTGAAGAGGCATTGGCCGCACGCAGGCGAGGTGCGGCTGTGCTTGCCGGCGGCACCTGGATGATGCGTGATCCACGGCGCGGGGTCGAGCTTCCCGAGGCGGTGGTCGCCCTCCACCGAATACCGGCCTTGTCCAAGGTCGAAATCGGCTCGGACCATGTCGTGATCGGCGCAGCCGTTACCCACGCAGTCGTTGGCCGCGCGTTGCACGGGGCAGCGGGCTTCGAAGGTCTGGTTGCCGCGGCGGAGAATGCGGCCAATCCCGGCATCCGAAGGGTCGCCACCGTGGGCGGCAACCTTTGTGCCCTCGACTTTGCTGCCGCCGACCTCGCCCCTGCGCTTCTCGTTTGTGAGGCGACGATGGAGCTGGAGACGTTCGAAGGCCCAAAACTCCTCGGTATTTCGGATTTCCTCAAAGACAGGTATGCGCTGCTGGCCGAAGCGATTGTAACGAAAATTCATCTGCGCCGCGACCTTGTCGCAAGTGCTCATATCCGCCTGCCGCTTCGGAAAGCCGGCGACTATCCGGTCGCCATCGTCTCGCTTGCGGTAGACAAGGACAAACGATGTCGCATCGCCGTCGGCTCGGTGGAGCCGGTAGCGCGGCGCTGGACGGCGCTCGAACAGGCCATGGCGGCGGACTCGGCCTCTGCGTTCGATCCGGAACGCGCCGCCGGGCTTGCGCTGGAGCACAATGATTTTCAGGGCCGCGACGGCAAGGAAGCGGAGGGTTGGTACCGGCGCCAGGTTCTTGCGCCGCTGGTCAAGCGCGGTGTTGCCGCACTTCTCAAGACTGGGGGCCTGGCATGACCGTGACATTCCAGCTGAATGGCGAGGACTGCCGCTTTGATGGCGATCCGATGACGCCGCTCGTCGACATCTTGCGGCAGGAACGATTCCTGACGGGGACCAAAGCCGTGTGCCGCGAAGGCTTTTGCGGCGCGTGCACGGTGCATGTCGACGACGAAGCGGTGCCGTCCTGCCTAAAGCCGGTTGGACTGGTCCAGGGATGCGCGGTGACGACCATCGAGGGATTGAGTTTCGGAAGCCAGGCGCTGCACCCGCTCCAGGCCAATTTCGAGGCGGTCGATGCCGTGCAATGCGGCATGTGTTTTCCAGGAATGGTCATGAGCCTTTCGGCGTTCGTGCGTGACAATCCGCATGCGAGCCGTCCCGAAATCAAGGCCGCGATGGCCGGCAACATCTGCCGCTGCACGGGATATGAGCGGATCGTCGACGCCGTGGCCGACTGCCTTGACCAAGCGCGGAAGGCTGGCCAGTTGGTGGGAGGCATACATGTCTGAGCTGTCCGCCACCGTGATGAATCTTCCCCGCCGCGATGCGCAGGACAAGCTGCGCGGGCGGACGAAATACACCAACGACCGGGTTCGCCCCGACATGTTGCATGCCGTGCTGCTGCGGTCGACCGTTCCCGCGGGGCGTATCCGCAAGCTCGACGTTTCGGCGGCACTTCGCTGCCCTGGCGTGCGCGCGGTGGCGACCGGCGCCGACGCGCCAGGGCTCTACGGCATCGGCATTGCCGACCATCCGCTCCTGGCCATCGACACGATCCGCTATCACGGTGAACCAATCGCCGTCGTCGCCGCCGAGACGGAGAAGCAGGCGCGGGCGGCACTTGCCGCCATCATGCTCGAGGTCGAGCCGCTGGCACCGGTGCTCACCATGGCCGACGCGCTCCAGCCCGGCGCCCGTCTCGTCCACGAGGGCTGGCGCGGCTACGAGGTGATCACCGAGGGCGGTGCACGTGCCGGCAACATCGCATGGGAGGCAAAATCCAGCCGCGGTGACGTCGATGCGGCCTTCGCCCGTCCCGACATACGCATTGTCGAGAGCAGCTTTACCGTCGGCCGGCAGAGCCATGTGCCCTTCGAACCGCGCGTTGCCATCGGCTCCTGGGAGGACGGCCGTGCTCACATACAGACCTCGACGCAGGTGCCTTGGACCGTGCGCAACGTCACCGGAAGGGTCATGCAGCTTCCGCCCGGGCGTGTGCGGGTCACTGTACCCCCTGTCGGCGGCGGGTTCGGCCTGAAATTCGATGCATCCATCGAGCCTATCACTGCACTTCTGGCGCGGATGACCGGGCGCACGGTGGTCCTGGAAAACACCCGGCAGGAAGAGATGGCAACCTGCCTCTGCCGCGAGAATGCGGAAATCCGCATCCGGTCCGCTGTCACTGCCGAAGGATACATCGCCGGGCGCGAGGCGGTCGTGCTGATGGACTGCGGCGCGTATGGAGGCGAACAGGTTTTTCTGACGACGATGACGGCGCACACGCTGGGCGGCAATTACAGGGTTGGCGCAACGCGGCTCGTCAGCCGCGCCGTATACACCAACACACCACCCAACGGTGCTTTCCGGGCTTGCAACGGCGTCTACAACACATTCGCTTTGGAGCGACACACCGACGAAATCTGTGATGCGCTAGGCTTCGACCCGATGGAGTTCCGGAAGAAAAATGTCCTGGGAGATGGTGATCTCGGTGCCACGGGCCAGGTTTTCGAGGCCGACGTGCTGGGTCCGATGCTCGATCGCATGGAGACACTGCGCGCCAGTACCGGTACGTCAGAGGCCGAGGCCGACGGCAGGCTCTATGGTATTGCAACCACGGTCGGCACATGGTTCGTTTTCGTCGGGCCTTCGGCGGCGACGGTGAATTTGAACGCCGACGGCAGTGCAACACTGGTCACGTCGGGTGTGGAGATTGGTTCCGGCACGATGATGCAATCCCTGCCGCAGATCGTGGCCGGGCAACTCGGCCTCGCTCCTGACCAGGTGATCGTGCGCGAAGCTGATACAGATGCCGCCGGTCTCGATGTCGGCGTTGGCGGTGGGCGCACCACCGTGTCCATTGGTGCTGCGAGCATCGCCGCCTGTGCAGAGGTGCGGGAGAAGCTGCTGCGGACCGCCGGCGAGATGCTGCAGACCCGACCGGAAGACTTGGTGCTGCGGGACGGTCGTGTCGAGATCACGGGACGTCCCGGTTCCGGCATGTCGATCCCCGCCGTCGTCCCCCATGCGCAGGCCACCACCGGCCCGATCACAGGAAGCGGAGCCTTTACCGCCAAGAACACTCCGGCAATGTCCGGCTGCGCGATGGGGCATTTCATCGATGCGCTCGACATCCCCGTCTTCGTTGTCCACGAGGCCGAGGTGGCGGTTGACCCGGACACCGGTCATGTCGAGGTGCTGGCCTATCGCGTGGTGCAGGATGTCGGCCGCGCACTCAACCCGCGCGCGGTCATGGGCCAGATACAGGGTGGTGTCGTGCAGGGTCTCGGCTACGCCCTGCATGAGGAGGTGACGATCACCGCCGACGGACGCATCGCGCAGGACGATTTCGAGACCTATCGCCTGCCGCTGGCGCAGGACGTGGTTCCGGTCGCCGCCGACCTCTACGAGGGCGCACCGTCGATGGGGCCTCTAGGCACCAAGGGCGCGGGCGAGGTCCCGATCCTGGCCGTGGGCGCGGCGATCGGCTGCGCTGTGGCACGCGCTATCGGCAAGCCGGTGCGGCAGCTGCCACTGACGCCGCCGCGCGTGCTTCGACTGCTGCACGAGCGCGAACCGCCGCCGGAATTCCCCCACATCGCCCACGGCTGGGCGTCGAACACTCTGGGCTGAGGCAAGCAAACCATGGTCACCCTGAACTGCGACATGGGGGAAAGTTACGGCAACTGGCGTTTCGGCGACGATGCCGGCATCATGCCTCACATCGATTGCGCCAACATCGCGTGCGGCTTCCACGCCTCCGATCCATGGACGATGCTGAAGACCGTGCGGCTCGCGCTTTCGCACGGAAAGCAGGTTGGCGCGCATCCGTCCCTTCCCGATCGCGAGGGGTTCGGCCGGCGCGAGATGAAACTTCAGCCCGAGGAACTGACAGCCGCCTTCCTCTACCAAATCGGTGCGCTGACAGGAATGCTGGCCGCCGAGGGCGGGCAGCTCAGCCATGTCAAGCCGCATGGCATCATCTACGGCATGGCCGCGCACGACGTGGACACTGCCCGGGCGATTGCCGCGGCGGTCAAGCCGTTCGGCGTCCCTCTCTTCGGCATGGCGGGAACCTGTCACGAGACGGCAGCAGTTGAACTTGGCGTTGCCTTCGTGGGCGAGTTCTTTCCCGATCTTGCCTACGCTCCCGGCGGCAGCCTGATCATTCCGCGCGTCCAGTCGGCCATCGACCTGACGCTTGCCGAGCACCGCATGGTGGGGGCGCTTACCCGACACGAACTCGTCACGACAGACGGTACGATCCGCCCGGTCGACTTCGACACCGTCTGCATCCACTCCGATCCTCCGAATGCGCGCGACGTCGCCGCGCTGATGCGGCGGATCATCGACACCCATTCCAACAGCCTGCCATGATTCATTTCCCGAATCGTGAAAGCTCCACGCATGGGATCGAGGACTATCTCGCACTCACCTCCCGAACCATTTCCCCAAGCCGCTGAGGACTTCCATGGATGCGCTTTCCAACTCTCTCGCCGCCGCCGACATCGCCACCTCCATGCACCCCTACACAAACCTGCGTCAGCACGAGGAAACCGGGCCGCTGATCATCAGCCGCGGCGACGGCATCCGTGTGTATGACGAACGCGGCAAGGAATACATCGAAGGGCTCGCCGGGCTGTGGTCGGTGGGCGTCGGCTTTTCGGAAAAGCGGTTGGCCGACGCTGCCTACCAGCAAATGCTGAAGCTGCCCTACTACCACACCTTCTCCTCCAAGGCGCATGAGCCATCCATCCGGCTCGCTGAGAAACTCGTGGAGATGACACCGGAAAACCTGACGCGTGTCTTCTTCACGTCGTCGGGCTCGGAAGCCAACGACACCATCGTCAAGATGATGTGGTTCATGAACAACGCGCTGGGCCGGCCAAAAAAGAAGAAATTCCTGGCACGGACCAAGGGCTATCACGGCATCACCGTCGCCTCCGGCAGCCTGACGGGCCTGCCGGTCAACCATCGCGACTTCGATCTGCCGGCGATTCCCGTTCGCCATTTGACCTGCCCGCACTTCTATCGCTTCGGCATGGAAGGCGAAGACGAAGCCGCCTTCACGGCGCGTCTGCTCGCCGAGCTAGAAGCGGCGATCGCGGAAGAAGGGGCTGACACCATTGCAGCCTTTATAGGAGAGCCGCTCATGGCAGCCGGCGGCGTTCTGCCGCCGCCGGTCGGGTACTGGGAAGGCGTGGAGAAAATCTGCCGGGCAAATGATATCATCCTGATAGCAGACGAGGTGATCTGTGGTTTCGGGCGGCTTGGTACGCCTTTCGGCGCTCAGAAATACGGCTTCACGCCTGATATCATGACGGTCTCCAAGCAAATCACGTCGTCTTACATGCCGCTTGCCGCCGTCATTTTCTCCGATGCGATCTATCAGGCGATCGCCGACAACACCGCAACGATCGGCAATTTCGGCCACGGCTTCACGGCGTCGGGTCATCCGGTCGCGACGGCGGTGGGTCTCGAAAACCTCGCCATCTTCGAGGAGCGGGACTTGATCGGAAACGCGGCCCGTCTCGAGACGTCGTTCCAGGCCGGCATCCGCTCATTCGCCGATCACCCGCTTGTCGGCGAAGCGCGGGGCACCGGTCTTATCGGCGCCGTTGAGCTGGTGGCAGACAAGGCGACGAAACGCCCTTTCGCCAAGGTTGGGCGCGCAGGGAGTATCGCAGCAGGGATCGGCCACGAGGAAGGCCTCATCTTCCGCGCCATCGGCGACCAGCTCGCGCTCTGTCCGCCGATGATCTCGACAGAAGACGATGTGAAGGAAATCATGGCGCGCATGGGCCGGACGCTTGAGCGCCTGACCGGTGCGGTTGCCAAGGAGGGGCTTGAATGACCCGCATGAAAGCCGAACCGGTCGTCCATATCGACGACGAACGCTTTCGGGTCACCGAATGGCGCTTTGCCACCGGGGCCGAGACCGGCTGGCACATCCATGGCCATGACTACGTCATCGTGCCGCTTACGGACGGCAAGCTCGGTCTCGAAGGCCCCGACGGCGCGCAGTCGCAAGCCGCTCTCACTCAAGGGGTGCCCTACTCGCGGCGGACGGGTGTGGCCCACAATGTCATCAATGCCGGCGATGCGCCGCTCGCCTTTCTCGAGGTCGAGGTCGTTGAGGCTGGCGATCTCGCAGCCAGGCGGCTCGCCGTGCTCGACCGGTTCCTCGCGGCCTGGAACGCTCGCGACGTGGGCGCGCTGATGGACTGCATGGTTGAGAATTGCGCTTTCCACGGCTCGGCCGGCCCCGATGCCGAAGGGCGCAAGCATGTGGGGCGTGACGCAGTGCGCGTCGCCTATGCAGCGCTGTTCGATGCCTTCCCGAAAGCCGCGTGGATCAGGGGACGGCACATCGTGACGGGCGACACCGGGCTTTCATCATGGCGCTTCGTCGGCACCACGGCAGCGGGGCAGCAAATCGAAGTCGACGGCTGCGATATCTTCGCTTTCTCGGGGGAGCTCATAGCGCTCAAGGATTCCTACCGCAAAGCGCGAGGGTAGCGAAAATCTGGATTCATCGGGCGACAAGGGCGGTCCAAACGGGCCGCCCTCGTTTTTTGCTCAAAGGCAATATCCTCAAAAGACGAAAGGCCCGGTCATCCCAAAGGAACAGGGCCTTCCGCATATGAAGGGCCGGGCTTACCCGGCCCATCTTCTCCTACTTGAGCAAGGCTTCCATCGGTACCGGCTCGGAAATCGTCCAGTTGCCTACAACACCCGGCTTGCCGGCCTTGGTCTCGACGATCAGGTACCGCGTCTGGTTCTGGTGATGCAGTTCCGGCGTGAAGGTACGAGGCCCGAACAGTGTCGGCTCATTCTTCATCTTTTCCAGTTCCGCGACGACCGCGTCGGCATCGGCCGTGCCTGCACGCTCCACCGCCTTGGCCCAGACGTCGACCATGACGTAACCCGGAAAGACATACTGGCTCGAGGGATCGGCGCCTGTCTTCTGCTTGTAGGTGGCATTGAACTTCAGCACGGCCGGATTGGGATCGTCGCCATAGATCGATCCCTGAACGGGGACGTAGAAGTTCGTCAGATCGGGCACAGCCGAGAGCCAATAGCTACCGTCGACGCCCGATCCATTCAGGATCATGGAATTGATACCCGCGGCGCGAAGCTGCTTGATGGCCGAGACGGCGCCCGGCATCATCGTGCAAAGCATGATCGCATCCGGCTCCTTCGGCAGAGACTTGATGCGGGTGATCTGCGCGGCGATGGAGGCATCCTCGTTCTTGAAGGTGTCTTCACCGACAAGCTTCGCGCCCTGGGCTTCGAGCTTCGGCATCATCCAGTCGAAGCCGTCGCAGATGCCCTTGTTGTAGGCCGTCCAGGTATCGAGCAGACGGTAGAAGTCCTTTGCGCCCTTTTTCTTGAATGCCCACTCGGCCATGGTCGCTCCCTGCACGGCCGCCAGCACCGACGCGGAGAAGCTGTGCGGGCCGACACCCTGGATGCCGGCCTTGACCGATTCCGCGCACAGGAAGAAGGAGATACGGCCTGCGTCCTCGGCCGCGAGCGCAGCCGGCGATCCGAAGTCGTAGTCGCAGGACACGACCACGAGATCCGCACCCTGGTCGAGCACGGAGAGGCCAGCCTTGGCGCCTTCGGCCCGGTCGGACTTGGTGTCGGCCTTGACGACCTTGATCTGCTTTCCAAGCAGACCGCCAGCCGCATTGATCTCGTCGATGCGGATCAAAGCCGCCTCCTGGGCAGGCTTGTCATAGGCTTCCATGAAGCCCGACTCCGCAGTGGCGAAGCCGATGACGATAGTCTTGTCATCGGCCAGGGCCGGGTATGCGATGGACATCGAGGCCAGAGCGGTTGCGACAATTCTCATTTTGTATGCCATGCACGTCTCCTTTTTTGTTTTCCGGTCGGGCTTGTGCCGCCGGTCACTTGTTGCGACTGCTGCGAGGTAAGGTGAGTTCGCGGTTGCCCATGAGTCCGGATGGGCGAAGCGCGAGGATCACGATCATGATGACGCCGAGGGCTATTTCCTGAACCCCTTTCGGGAGGGCGAACGTGGACTCGCCGAGCGATACGCCTGCCTCCAGCCAACGCAGCGCCTGGATGAGGGCGGACAGCAGGACGACACCCACCACACCACCCGACAGGCTGCCCATGCCGCCGACGACGAGCATGGAAAGGGTGATGAAGGTGAGACCGAGATAGAATGTATCGGGTGTGACCACGCCGATGGAATGAGCCATCAGCGCACCGCCCAGCCCCATCACCGCGCCTGATACGACGAACGCCACCAGTCTTTCCCTGGGAATGTCGATACCGGAAGCCGCGGCGGCGGTGGGCTCGTCGCGGGCAGCACGAAGGGCTAGGCCAGACCGGGAGATCGCGTGCGCCCAGGCGATGAAGATTGCGACCACGGCGCCGATGAGATACGGCCAGATCACGCGCACGATCGGAATGCCGACGACCGACGAGGTCGCTCCGGTCACGCTCTCCCAGTTGGAATAAATTGTGTTGATCATGGCGAGCATCGCGAAGGTCGCGATCGATGCTGCGATGCCCGATAATCGCATCAGCACCCGCCCGAAGATGAGAGCGGCGAGGGCGGCGAACAATGCCGCCAGCACGGCCGATTGCCAGTAAGGCAATCGGGTCGCCAGCAGCCATTCGGGCAGTCCCGGCAGCGAACCGCGTTTCATCATCGGATTGATGGTGAGCCATGCGGCCGCATAGGCGCCAAGGCAGGTGAAGCCGATATGCCCGAAGCTGAGAACGCCTGAATTTCCGATAAAGATGTATAGGCCCACGACGAGGATGACACGGACGAACACGTCGATCACCGTCTGGTTGAAGGGTCGCGATCCGGTCATCACCGTGATCAGCGCGATGGCCAGCAGCAGCAGAGAAAGCAGGACCGGCGTCAGGATTGTGCGGCGGGCAAGTGCGAAGCGGGCGGGCTTTTGCTTGGCAGCCGCGGCACCGGGAGCGGTAGAGTTGGCTAGGGAGGCGGCGACAGCCATGAAATCAGACCCTTTCCTTGGTGCCGCGCGCGGCAATAAGCCCTTGCGGGCGGAAGAGGAGGACGAGGATGACCGCTCCATAGACAAAGGCATCGCGGAATGGCCGGGCGTCGATGGGCAGCATGACCTGCATGATCACCGAGGCGGCACCCAGCAGGAAGCCGGCGAGCACGGCTCCCCCGAGGCTGCCGAGGCCGCCAATGACGGTGGCGATGAAGGCCATCAACATGATCGAGGCGCCCATCTGGATGTCCAGCGTGCCTGTCTGGGCGCCAAAGATCAGCGCAATGGCGGCGGCCAACGCGCCGGAGAGGGCGAACGCACCCATGATGACCCGGTTCGCACGCACACCCAGCATGCGGGCCATCGAGAAGTTCTCGGCCGCCGCCCGCATCTCCAGGCCGAAGCGAGTTTGACGCAGGAACAATGTCAGGCCGATCAGGATGACCATCGTAGTCACGATCGTTATGAGTTGGAGGAGGGGAAGCCGGGCACCGAGGATCTCCACCGGCTGGGACAGTTCGGGCAGCAGCGAAATCGATTTCGGCCGACTGGAGAACAGCATGAGCAGGAAGTAGCGAATTACGAAACCGAGCGCGAAGGAGGCGATCATCATGGTTGCCGGATTTGCCTGGCGGAACCGCCTGAAGACGACGATTTCGCACAGCACCGACAGCCCGGCCCCGCAGAGGAGGACGAAGGGAACCAGAAGGTACCACGGCAATTGGCCGGCGAAGACGATGGCCATTGCGTCCGTAGACGGCCAGAGCAGCGCGAAGACGCAGAAGGCGATGACGTCGCCATGCGCGAAGTTCACCAGCCGCATGACGCCGAAGATGAGGGCGATGCCGAGCGCTCCGAGCGCGTACAGCGAGCCAAGCGAGAGTGCGTCGAACAGGATCTGAAGCATCTCAATTGTCCTCGTAGCCGAAATAGGCAGCCTGGATCGCCTCGCCGTTGCCGAGCGTCCGCGCGTCGCCATCGAGCACGATCTGTCCGCCACGCATCAGGATCATCCTCCCGCCCACCATCATCGCTCGGGCCGAGCTCTGCTCAACGATCAGGAGCGTGAGCTGGCGCTGCGCACGCAGCGCGATCAGCCGCTCGTAGACCTGGTCGTTGATGTTGGGGGCGAGGCCCAGCGAAGGCTCGTCAATGGCTACAAGCCGCGGATTGGTCATCAGCGCGCGTCCGATGACCAGCATTTGCTGCTGCCCGCCGGACAGCAATCCCGCCTGCCCGTGCCGCCTCTCTTTCAGCATCGGGAAGGTTGCGTAGACGGCTTCGAGTTCGTCGGCCGCTCGGCTGCGCCAGCCGCGTTCGCGGGCGTGCATGCCGGTTCCGACCAGGAGGTTCTCTTCGGTCGTCAGCGAGCCGAAGACATCGCGCCCCTCCGGCACCATGGAGAATCCGAGCCGGGCGATGTTTTCCGGCGCCTGGCCGGTGATCTCATGACCTGCAAGGTCGATCCGGCCGCCCGCCACCGGCGTAACACCGGCGATCGCGCGCAGCAGCGAAGACTTCCCGGCTCCGTTCGGGCCGGTGATGAACAGGATTTCTCCCTCGGCCATGGAGAAGGAGACATTTCGGACCGCCGTGAGACGGCTATAGCGAATAGTGATATCGGAAAGGGCGAGCAGGCTCATTCCATCGCCTCCAGCACAGGCAGGTCGGTGTTCGCGGCAGTGCCCATATAGGCGTGGCGCACCTTCTCGCTGTCGCGGATCGCGGCAGGCGGGCCTTCCTCGATGATCGCTCCGGAATCGAGCACGACGATATGCTGGCAGAGGCCGAGCACCAGCCCGACATTGTGCTCGATGAGCAGGACACCACAGCCGAGATCGGCGGCGATGTGTCTTATCAGGGCCGAAAGCTCCCGCGCCTCCAGTGCGCTCATGCCAGCCGCGGGCTCGTCGAGCAGGATGTATGCGGGCCGTCCCATCAGGGCGCGGCCAATGGCGACGCGGCGCTCGTCCGTATATGGCAACGTTCCGGCGATGCGGGTGCTCAGCGCACCGATGCCTATCCAGTCGAGCATCGCTTCCGCTTCGGCGATGGCAGCGCGCCGGCTCATTCCCAGGCCAACGCCGGTTACCTCCAAATTGTCCAGCACAGGCAAGTCGCGGAAGAGCCGCCCACCCTGGAAGGTGCGGGCGATGCCGCGCCGCCGGACCTGATGCGGCTTGAGACCCGTGAGTGCTGCGCCGTCGAGCTTGATGGTGCCTTCCGTCGGTGCCTGGAAGCCGGTCAGCACGTTGACGAGCGTGGTCTTGCCAGCGCCATTCGGGCCGATGAGGCCACTAATGCGGCCGGGCGTAATTTGGAGGTCTACCGATGACAGGGCCTTCAGCCCCGCAAACGATACCGAGACGTTCTCCGCGCTCAGATGACTCATGACCCTTTCCTTCTTTCTACCGACGGAAAGGCGCGAAGCATCCGGCCTTGCGGCCAGTCACGTTGCAAATGTCTTCCCCTGTCGGTTCCGGCGGTCTCTAGCGGACTGCTCGGATGCCAAATTCACGCCGTTGCCCGGCGTCGTCTTGTCGTTTCGCGCACCGGATTTTGTCTTCCGCCACGCACGGTCGGTTTTGGCCGGCCGATCTCCTCGCCACCGGCTCCTCCGCCGGCATTTTTCCGGCTGACGTCAGCCGGCCAGATGTCCTTCAGCACGCGCCAGCGCGGCGCGCTGTTCGGTTCGCGCGGCAAGCGCGTCTTCCAGCGTCACCGGAACGAAGCGCGCCGGGGTGTGCGGCTGGAGCTGGGCGATAAGGTCCATGTCGGCCGATATCACCACGCCCAGCATCATGTACCCGCCACCCGAAACCGCGTCCCGGTGAAGAACGATCGGCTCCGTGCCACTCGGCACCTGGACGGATCCGTAGGGATAGCAGGCATCGACGATGTTCGAGGGGTCGGAGCCCGCACCGAAAGGCTGCTCGCGCTCGACGAACTCCAGCGGCGTCCCGCCCCGGAAGCGATAGCCGATGCGGTCGGCTTCGGGCGCGACCTTCCAGGTTTCCTCAAAGAACCGATTGCCGGCAGCCTCGGTGATCCGATGCCAGTACATCCCGGGAAGCATTCTGAGTTCCGCCGGACTATTGCCCGCGCGGCGCAGATTTGCAGGCAGTGAAAGACCGGCTTTGCCGGAACCTTCGCCGAGGGGAAGCTCATCACCCGCCTTCAGCGTGCGGCCCTGATGGCCGCCGAGTGCGCCCAGAATGTAAGTCGAGCGCGAACCGAGAACCACGGGTACGTCGATGCCGCCGGAGACGGCCAGATAAGCGCGCGCGCCGCCCTTGAGGAAGCCGAAGGAAAGCCGGTCACCGGCCTTCACCGGAAAACTTTCCCAGGTCGGCCGCTCCTCGCCATTGAGTTTGGGGGGGAGTTCTCCGCCGGTGACGGCGACGACCGCGGATTGGGTGAATTCGAGTTCGGGGCCCATGAAGGTGGCTTCGAGCACCGCGGCACCCGGATTGTTGCCGACAAGCAGGTTTGCGATGCGTGTGGCAAAGCGGTCCATGCCGCCGCCTTCGGGAATGCCGACATGATAGTGGCCTGGTCGACCAAGGTCCTGCACGGAAGTGGAGAGGCCGGGAGAGATTACCTTAACGGCCATTGATAAGCTCCATCAGCTTTGCATTGGTGCCGTAAATATCGCTGTTGAAGTCCTTCAGGCTGAAGGTGCACTCGCGAACCGTCGGCTGCCACCGATTGGCTTCAATTTCCTCCAGCGTGGCGTCGTAGTCATCGCGGCCAATGGCCTTGAACTTGACGATGTCGCCTGGCTTGAACAGGCACATGTCATCGGAGAGGTAGCGCACCTTCCTGGTCGGGTCGTAGATCGGGGCCGGGGTTATGCCATACATCTGGTAGCCGCCAGCGCCGCGTACTGAATAGATCGCTGCGAAGCAGCCGCCATGGCCAATGGTGAGCTTGGGAGTGTCGGTGCGTGGACGCAAGTATTTCGGCGCCTGAATCTGTTTCTTGCGCTCAACCATCTGGTACAGGAAGGGCAGTCCGGCGACGAAGCCGACCATGGACACGAACCAGGGCTGGCCGGAATAGGCCGCGATAAACTCTTCCACCGTGGCGTAGCCGTTGATGCGGGCCGAATATTCAAGATCGGTGGAGGACGGGTCCTGATGGCGCTCGCGGAAGCGCAAGCAGGTTTCACGCGTCCATGGATCCTGGAAATAAACCGGCAGTTCGATGATCCGGGTCTTCAGCACCGGGTCCGCCTTCGAGGCCGCCTCTTCCATCGACTTCAGTTCGCTGAGCAAATCCTGCGGCTTGACGATGTCGGGGTTGAAGCGAATCTGGAAGCTGGCGTTGGCAGGGCAGATCTCGGTGACACCTCGGATGCCTGCCGTACGCACCGCGTTCGTCATCGAAAGGCCGGTAAAGAAGGAGGTGAGCGACATTTCTTCGGACACCTCGCCGAAGATATGTTCGTCACCGCCGAAGTTGAATCGTATCGACATCGGTCCTCCTTAACCCGCCAATGTTGCGGCGTTTTCGATGAGCCAGCCTTCCAGCCAGCGGGTATGCACGTCTCCCGCCCGCACCGCCGGATCGGCGGCCAGCGCAAGAAACAGCGGCTTGGTGGTCTTGAGCCCGCCGATCTTCAACTCGTTGAGCGCGCGGATCAGGCGCACTATCGCCGCCTCGCGCGTCTCTGCATGCACGATCAGCTTGGCAAGCAGCGAATCATAAAAGGGCGGCACCTGATAGCCTTGGTAGAGCATCGAATCGAAGCGTACGCCCGGACCGCCGGGAATGCGAAGCTCGGCCACCAGCCCCGGGAATGGAGCGAACTCCTTCGCCGGGTCTTCGGCGTTGAGCCGGACTTCGATCGCATGCCCCTTGACGGAGACATCGCCTTGCCGGATCCGCAGCTTCTCGCCGCCGGCGATGCGAAGCATCTCCGCAACGAGGTCGATGCCGGTGATCGCTTCGGTGACCGGGTGCTCGACCTGGATACGGGTGTTCATCTCGATGAAGTAAAAGCGATCTGCTTCATCGTCATAAAGATACTCTACCGTGCCGGCACCAGAGTATTTGACCGCCTTGGCCAAAGCGACCGCCGAAGCGCAGAGCTCCTCGCGCAGCCTGTCTGAAAGTGCGCGCGACGGCGCCTCCTCCCAAACCTTCTGGCGTCGCCGCTGCAGTGAGCACTCCCGCTCGTAGCAGTGGATGGCATCGCTTCCGTCTGCCAGCACCTGCACCTCGATATGGCGGGCCTTGCCGATCACCTTTTCCATGTAGAGGCCACCGTCGCCAAAGGCGGCGAGGGCTTCTGCTTCGGCTTGAGGAAAGGCTTGTTCGAACTCGGCGAGCGAGTTGGCGATGCGGATGCCCCGCCCACCGCCGCCTGCCGCCGCCTTGATCATCACCGGAAAACCGGTTGCGGTCAGCACCTCGTGGCCAGCCTTGAGGCCCTCGACCCGGCCAGCCGAGCCAGGCACCACAGGGACACCTGCAGCGGCGGCGGCGGATCGCGCCGAGACCTTGTCTCCCATCATCCGGATCGCATCTCCCGACGGGCCGACGAAGACCAATCCAGCGCCTGTGACCGCGTCGGAAAACGCGGCATTCTCGGCAAGGAACCCATAGCCTGGATGAACGCTGTCGCAACCGGTGTCGCGGGCAGCCTTCAGAATTGCTTCGACATTGAGATAGGACTTCTTTGCCGCTGGTGGGCCGATGTTGACCGCTTCGTCCGCAAGCTGGACGTGGAGCGACTCGGCGTCTGCGGCCGAATACACCGCCACGGTGGCGATCCCCAAATCTTGCGCGGCCCGGATGATCCTGACCGCTATCTCGCCCCGGTTGGCAACCAGAAGCTTCTTCAGCATCAGTCGAGATCCGCAATAGGTGCGCCGGCCATGATGGGGTCCTCATTGTCGGCAATGAAGCGGATGTTCGTACCGGCCGTCTCGGCCCTCACTTCGTGGAACGACTTCATCACTTCGATGAGACCGATTACGTCTCCGGCGGACACCGCGTCGCCATCCGCCTTGTAGGGCGGCTGGTCTGGCGAAGCGCTGCGATAGAAGGTGCCAGGAAGAGGTGAAAGAATCTGGGCCATAAAAAGCTCCGGAAAACTGCGGACAGACTAATTTGGAACCGCCCGCGCGGGCGGGTTCGGTCGAATTCAGTGCCAGGGGGCGATTGCGGTGCGCACGGCCCTGGCTATTTCGATGGCGTTCGGCGTATCGGAATGCACGCAGATGGTATCGCAGCGTACGGGGAAGAAACTGCCGTCCTCTGCCGTGCCCTCGCCCTCCCTGATGGCGCGTACGCACCGCTCGGCCATCTCTGCGGGGTCCTTGGCGTCATGAACGCGTGTCAAGATCAGCTTGCCGGAGGCATCGTAGTCGAGATCGGCATAGAACTCGGCGACGAATGGGATACCGCGCTCTTGATAGATCTTCTCATGCAGGGTGCCCGTCATGCCGAAGAGGGGTACGCCGAAAACCTCTGCCGCGTCACACACGCCATGGGCGATTGCCTCCTGCTGCATGGCCATGAAGTAAAGGCTGCCATGCGGCTTGATGTGGTGGAGTTCCACACCCTCGGCCTTGAGGAAGCCGGCAAGCGCTCCCACCTGGTAAATGATGGTGTTCCTGACTTCTTCGCGGGTCATCCGCATCTCGCGCCGGCCGAAACCCTGAATGTCGGGCAAGCCTGGATGGGCGCCGATCTTGACGCCACTCGCCTTGGCGCTGCGGACGGCGGCGTGCATGTGATCCGGATCAGAAGCGTGGAAACCACAGGCGACATTGGCAACGTCGATGATGGGCATCATGCCCATATCATCGCCAACCTTGTAGAGGCCAAAGCTTTCGCCCATGTCGCAGTTTAGCGTCACCGCCATCGCATTGTTACCCCTCGAAGCTGCCGTCTTTGCGGCGTTGCAGCATTTTTTGCGCATGCGAAGGCGTTTGTGAAATAGTAGTTTATTGATTGTCATATCAAAAAAACAGATAATGGTTCTGGGCCGGAGCGCACCATGACCATCACCTTGAAACAGCTTGATTATTTTATCGCGACCGCCGAGAGCGGACAGGTCAGTCATGCTGCGGTGGAACTCAACATCTCGCAATCGGCGGTCACTGCGGCGATAAAGACGCTTGAGGCTGACCTGGGCGTACGGCTTTTGGAGCGTAACCACGCTGGCGTAAGATTGACGATGGAGGGCGCGCGGTTTCTTGAACATGCGCGGGTTATCACCGGGGCCGTCGCTGCCGCCGTCCGAAGCCCGTTGCGCGATAGGAAAGGCCTGGCGGGCAAGCTGCGGCTGGGCATGACCTACACGGTCGTCGGCTACTACATGTCGCGCCACTACGCCCGGTTTCGAAAGACCTATCCCGAGATCGAGGTCGAGGTGCTGGAACTGCCCCGAGACGCTCTCGAAAGCGGGTTGATGTGCGGGGACATCGACATGGCCGTGATGCTGGTGTCGAACCTGGAGCACACCAAGGAGTTGGCGCAGGAGGTCTTGATGCGGTCGAACCGCCGGCTCTGGCTTTCGGCTGATCATCACCTGCTCGCGCGACAGGAAATCAGCCTCACCGATGTGGCGGCGGAAGATTATGTCATGCTGACGGTTGACGAGGCACGTACGACGGCCGCCCGTTACTGGGATGCCGCGGGGCTTTCGCTCCGCGCCGTCCTTACCACCAGTTCGGTCGAGGCCGTGCGGTCGCTCGTGGCTGCCGGCATGGGGGTCACTGTCCTGTCCGACATGGTTTACCGCCCCTGGTCCTTGGAGGGGCAGCGCATCGAAGTGCGCGGGCTTGTCGAGCCCATCCCCACTATGGATGTCGGCCTGGCCTGGTCGCGTGACAGATCAATCGAACCGGCAGCGGCGGCCTTCCGGGCCTTCATGTCCGTGACCATGGGCGGCGGCGGCTAACCGCCTGCCGTCAGGCAGGCGCTATGGCACAGGCTTGGAATGGTGGCGACGACGCGGATGCCGAACGGTGCGAGTTCCACGGCCATGGCCCGGGTGGCGGCAATCGCCCAGCCCTTGAAGCATTGCACCAAGTCAAATTCGGGCGAGGCGAGACGCCGCCGTTGGCGATCCGGTCGAACATCTCTTCGTCCATCGTCTCGAGCGCCAGGGCGGCTGGGCCACGCCGGCATTGTTGACCAGTATGTCGAGACCGCCAAAGGCCGAGCGGGCCAGGTCTGCCGCCGCTTCGAGCTTGCGAGTGTCGAGAGGTCGCCAGTGATTGGCCGCTCATTTCGCCGATTTCGGCAGCAACGCGGGCCGCGGCGGCCTCATCCCGGTCCATCAACACGGCCCGCGCACCTTCGGTGACGAATTTCCTGACGATGCCTTCGCCAAATCCCGAACCGCCGCCAGCGACGATGGCGACCTTGCCAGCAAGTCTCATATCTGTTCCTCCATTGACGCCACCATCGGGGAAGTCGGGTACATTGCACAGTCCGATTATCTGAACGCCCTTTTAGCTTTCCTTGTTTGAGGTCGACCGGCGTGGGAGGCATAGTCACCACGGATTGTGAGGAGGAAGGGATGACGCTGAATTTCGACCCGCGGGCGAAGGCCACGGCGCTCTACCATGGCGAATTCCGGCCGATGTTCGTCGGCGGCAAGTGGATTCCGGCACAGTCCGGCCAGGAGATGCAGGCGTTCAACCCAGCGACTGGCGAAGTGCTGGCCACCGTGCCGCGTGGCTCGGCGGCCGACGTCGATGCGGCGGTGGCCGCTGCGCGCACGGCTTTCGAAGGGCCATGGTCAAAATTCTCGCCCTATGAGCGGCAGTGCGTGCTTCTGCGCATCGCCGATCTCTTCGAGACCCATTGGGAAGAGCTCAGCGTTTCGGACACTCTCGACATGGGGCTGCCGATCACGCGCACGCTCGTCAACCGGCGGCGCGTCATCGGCATGCTGCGCTTCTATGCGGGCATGGCGACCGCGCTGCATGGCGAATCCATAGACAATTCGATCCCCGGCGAGATCGTCAGCTTCACAAGGCGCGAGCCGGTGGGCGTTGTCGGCGCGATCATCCCCTGGAATGCTCCGACCGCCGCTTCGATCTGGAAGATCGCGCCGGCGCTCGCCACCGGCTGCACGATCGTGCTGAAGCCCTCGGAGGATGCCTCGTTGACGCCGCTGCTGATCGCCAGGCTGATGCAGGAAGCCGGCGTTCCCGACGGCGTCGTCAACGTCGTCACCGGCACCGGGGCGGAGGCCGGTGCGCGGCTCGCTGAACATCCCGACGTCAACAAGATCGTCTTCACCGGCTCGACGCTGACCGGCCAGGCCATCGCGCGGGCGAGCGTGACCAACCTCAAGCGCGTTTCCCTGGAACTCGGCGGCAAATCGCCGATCATCGTCTGCCGGGATGCCGACATCGACAAGGCGGTTCCTGTCGCCGCGATGGCGGTGTTCGTTCATTCGGGCCAGATCTGCATCGCCGGATCGCGGCTGTTCGTGGCGCGCGAGATCCATGACGAATTCGTGCGCCGGGTAGCCGAGTTTGCCGGCAGGCTTCGCATCGGCCATGGCATCGAGGCGGAAACCGAAATCGGCCCGCTCATCAATGCCAGGCAGGCCGGCAAGGTGGTGGGCTATATCAAGGCCGGCCGCGACGAAGGCGCGGAACTGATAGCGGGCGGCTCGCGACTGACCGGCGAGATCTACGACGGCGGCAATTTCATCGCGCCGACTGTCTTCGGCGCGGTGTCGGACAAGATGACCATCGCGCGTGAAGAAATCTTCGGTCCGGTGATTTCGGCGATGCCGTTCGACACGCTCGACGAAGCCGTTGCGCGGGCCAATGCGACGCCCTACGGCCTGGCCGCCGGCATTTTCACCAGTCATCTGGGCACCGCCCACAAGCTCGCCCGCCGCATCAAGGCCGGCTCGGTGTGGGTCAACATGTACCACGCCATCGACCCGGCGGTGCCGTTCGGCGGCATGAAGATGTCCGGCTACGGCCGCGAGGGCGGCATCGAACATCTGCATGAATATCTGGAGACCAAGTCGATCTGGATCCAGACCGACTGAGCGTGCGATGATATTCAGGTGAGGCCGGACTGCCAATGGCGGCGTTCGCAACGCACCATTCTCGGCGCTCGTGCAAGGTGCCTGTCCGAAGGCGCGATGTTCAGTTTGCCAGTTCGCGCAAATTTGTGCGGATGAGGCCCATCAGCTGTTCGGAGAAAGAGTGGTGCACATAGCCCCGCGCGGTGATGATGCCGACTGAGCATGGTCGATCGGCTCCGCCCGCATGCAGTGTGGAGAAAGAGGATGAGGAATCGTCGGTTGTGTCCTCTGCCGGATTTCACCTGCCGCAAAGCTCAGCCCGATGCCGGTAGCGTGCCGCGATCCCGTGACGGTACTTTCTTGAGTGACGGGAGTGTCTGGCCCGGCAGTCAAGCGGCTCTGCTTTCCCCAGCTTCCGTCCTATAGGCCGTTTCCCTCGATCATCGCCATCAGGCAATCGCCAGATTGTGTGCCGCTGATGCCCAGATCACGCACGCTGTTCATGTGGTTTCGGTCATTCAGGCGGAGGTCGCAGACAAGGTGCCCCTGCGCGCGCAAGCGCTTTCCGAAGTCGGCGGCCTGCTGGTGAAAAGGTGACGTTTCCTGATCTCCGACGAGAATGGTCGCTGCCGTCTCCGGGTCATGCCACCGCGTCATTGGGGTGAAGACAGCTGCCTCCTCATCGGTGATTCCGATTAGCGGCTGGAGGAAGGACGTCTGAAGGGGCTTGAGGTCGTAAAGGCCGCCTAGCAGCAGCGCCGCACGTATGCGTGATGGCATTGGCGTCTTTTCAAACAGGAATGTGGCCAGGTGCGCACCCGCCGAATGACCACTTACGCTTAGCCGGGCAGGGTCGCCGCCATGGTCGACGATATGGTCCAGCACCCATTGTTTGGCACGCCGGACCTGGCCGACGATTGCCGCCATCCTGAACTCGGGCATCAGCGCATAGTCGACGATGACCGCGATCGCCCCAGCTTTGGTGACTGTGTTTGCTACATAAGAATAGTCGCTCCTGGAGAACATGCGCCAGTAGCCGCCATGGATGAAGATGTGCACGGGAAGATCCCTGCGCGCGCCGGGCGGAAAGAACAGGTCCAACCTCTCGGCCTCGCCCTCGCCATAGGCGATATCAGCCGATATCGGCAGGGTCGCCCGGGTTTCGGCGCTGCGAGTCACTATGTCGGCCACGATATCGTCAAAATCGGCCACATGGTCGCGCGTGCGGAAAGGGTCCTTTGACATGACTGCCGGTTCAGAAGGTGACGGCAATATATTTAGCCTCCATGAACTCGGCGATGCCGTGGTGCTGGCCGCCTTCGCGGCCAAGGCCACTCTGCTTGACGCCTCCGAATGGTGCGGCCGGATCCGACATCAGTCCTCGGTTGAGACCGATCATGCCGGCCTCGATCCCCGACGCCACCCGCATGCCGCGTCCAACATCGCGTGTGTATATATAAGCGGCCAGGCCATATTCCGTGTTGTTAGCATGTGCGATCGCCTCGGCCTCGGTGTCGAAGCGTGTGATGGGTGCCACCGGGCCGAAAATCTCCTCGTGCGCCATCTCCGCATCGGGCGGCACATCGGACAGCACTGTGGGCGGATAGAAGAATCCTTCTTCCTCCGAAATCGCCCCGCCGCAAAGCACCTTGGCTCCCCGGCCCACGGCGTCCTTGACCAGGCGGTCGATCTTGTCGACAGCCTTTCTGGTGATCATCGGCCCGCATTCGGTGTCGGCATTCGGACCCGCCCCCACCTTAAGTGCCGCCATGCGCTTGCGGAGCCCGTCGGCAAAAGCATCATGGATTCCTGATTGCACGTAGAGGCGATTGGCGGCGGTGCAGGCTTCGCCGGCGTTGCGCATCTTGGCGATCATCGCGCCGTCGAGGGCGGCGTCGAGATCGGCATCGTCGAAGACGACAAACGGGGCATTGCCGCCGAGTTCCATCGAACAGGAAATGACATGCTTTGAAGCCTCGCCGAGCAAGGTTCGGCCCACGCCCGTCGACCCCGTGAAGGACAGCTTCCTGACGCGCGGATCGGCGAGCATGGCCGAAGTCAGCGGCCCGGGACTGGTCGTGGTCAGCACGTTGACGACACCGGCAGGCACGCCGGCTTCGCTGTAGAGTGCCGCCAGCGCATAGGCCGTCAGCGGTGTTTCACTTGCCGGCTTCAGGACGACAGTGCAGCCTGCCGCCAGCGCCGGCGCGATCTTGCGGGTCGCCATAGCGGCCGGAAAATTCCACGGGGTGATCAGCACGCAAATTCCGATCGGCTCATAATCGACCACGATGCGATTGCTGCCGGAGGGCGCGGTGCCGAACTCGCCGGTGATGCGGACCGCTTCCTCAGCATTCCAACGGAAGAACTCGGCTGCATAGGCTACCTCGCCGCGCGCGTCGCGCAGCGCCTTGCCATTCTCCAGGGAAATCAGCATGGCAAGCGTTTCGGAGCGTTCGACCATGAGCTCAAAACAGCGCCGAAGGATTTCCGAGCGTTTGCGCGGCGCCGTCTCCCGCCATCCCTTAGCTGCTTTGGCCGCGGCCTCGACGGCGGCGGTGGCGTCCTCGACTGCCGCATCGGGAACCGCCGCGATCACCGCCCCGGAGGAGGGATCGACAACATCGATGAGCCGACCGTCGGAGGACGGTCGCCAAGTACCGTCGATGTAGAGTCCGTGTGAAAAACCGCGCACGTCATAGCCATCCTGGTCGAGCTGCTGAGCGTTCAAATTCATCGCTTTGTTCCGTTTTCACATAACGCAGGCGGCGAGGTCGCCGTCATGGGCAGCCTGAACGAGGCGTCGCATCGTGCCGAGATCGAAGGCACGCGGATTGTTCTTGATCAGGCGGTCGATGCCGAGCGCTTGCTCGGCGGTCCAGTCAAGCTTATCGGCAGGGAGGCCTAGATCCGCCAGTGTTGGCGTAATGCCGATCGCCGCGAACAATCGCCTGATCTCCTCGATTGTGGCGGCTGCCATCTGGGCGGTGGTTCTCGCCTTCGTCTCCAAGCCAAGTGCCGCGCCGATCTCTGCCATCTCGTCAGCGGCGACGCGGCTGTTATAGGTCATTACGTAAGGCATCATTGTCGCCACGCCCAAACCATGGGCGGTGTGGGTGAGGGCGCCTGCCGGATATTGCACGGCATGCGCCGCCGCCGTGCCGGCAGTGCCGAATGCGCAGCCCGCTGCCAGAGCGCCCATCATGACATCGGCACGCGCGTCGGCATCGGCGCCGTCGCTGCAGGCTTTCTCCAGACTCCGGCCAAGCAGTTTTATCGCGAGCAACGCGAAATGGTCGGTCAGGTCAGTCTTGCCGATGAAGACATGCTGTTGCGGCAGATTGGGGTCTTCACCGCGCCGCATGGCGGTGAAGGCCTCGATCGCATGGGTCAAAGCGTCAGCGCCGGCGATCGCGGTCAGGCCAGGGGGGCAGGTCATTGTCAGTTCGGGGTCGCACAGGGCGACTGCGGCGATAAGGTGAGGGCTCGATATGCCGACCTTGAGCGTCCGGTCCGGGTCGGAAATCACCGCGACCGGCGTCACCTCGGAGCCGGTGCCGGCCGTGGTGGGTACGGCGATCAGCGGCAGCGTCGGACCCGGCACCTTGAACTCCCCGTAATAGTCCTGGAGCTTGCCGCCATGGCTGAGAAGCAGCGTGGTGCATTTGGCGAAATCGAGACAGCTGCCGCCGCCGATGCCGATCACCATGTCCGGTCTGAACCCCTTCGCTTCCTCGACACAGATGCCGACCGTGTCGCGTGGCACGTCGGGCAGAACGCGGTCATGCACAAGGACTTCGATCGAGGCTGATTGAAGGGACTTGATGATGTCGACGAATACCGTTGTGCCCGCGAAACGCTCATCGGTGCAGACCAGCGCACGTTGGCCGAACCGGGCGGCGACCGTCGGCAGCACATGGCGCTGCCCTTTCCCGAACAGGATTTCACGCGGCAACCGCAGGGCGGCGAAGAGGGTCATGATCGGTCCTTTGACGGCGGCTGACTGGAAACGGAGGCATTGAACTGGGCTTGGGATCGGACGGTCTAAGCGCGTGTCTCTCGCCCCTAAAACATATCCGCTTTAAAATCGTATAGGATATAGGATTGCATCGACGGAACCATCGTGTTAGCAGTCCTGACTGTCAAGAGGCAAAATATGCACACCGCAAACTTACCCGACCCAAGCGACGCCACCATTGGAGTTGGTCGCATCCAGCGCGCCAACAGTCTCGTCGAAGATGTCTATGAAGCCATCTTCGCGCAGTTGATGGCGCTGAAAATCCCGCCAGGCTCACGTATTACAGTCGATAGCCTGGTCAAGGAATTCAACGTCTCGCACACGCCGATCCGCGAAGCCCTTGGCCGGCTCGAAGGCGAAGGCCTCGTCCTCAAGACGCATTTGATCGGTTATCGTGCTGCACCCCAGATCACCCGGCGCCGTTTCGACGAATTGTACGAAATGCGTCTGCTGCTCGAACCGCATGGCGCCGCAAAGGCCGCCGTAATGATGGACGAGGCCAAGTTCAATGTGTTGCTCGAAGCCGCCGGCGTGATGTCACGCCGCGACGGCAAGGATGATCGCGTACGCTATTCGAACTTCGCCAGGCAGGATGCGATCTTCCACGACAAGATCTTGGAGTTTTCTCAAAACGAACTCATCCGAGAGACGTTGGGCCACCAGCACACGCACTTCCACATCTTCCGCCTGATGTTTCATGCACGTGTGACCGAGGAGGCACTTGACGAACATGAGGCGATTCTTGCCGCGTTCGGCTCTGCCGATCCCGATGCCGCCGCAAAGGCGATGCGCATCCATATAGAGCACTCGCGCGATCGCCTGCTCCCGGCATTCGATTGAGGTCGGAACGGATGTCCATTGCCGCTAATATCGCCGGGGAGGGCGGGAGCACGTTGTCCAGCAATGCGCATGGTTCGCTCGAACCGGTGCTGCGCGCCCAGCAATTGTCCAAGCAATACGGCCCGGTGACGGTGTTGTCGGACGTCACTTTGGACATCCTGCCCGGTGAGGTCCACGCCATCATTGGCGAGAACGGTGCCGGCAAGTCGACGTTGATGCGGCTGCTGTCCGGCTATGTCGAGCCAAGCCATGGCACATTGTCGATGAACGGACACGCGGTGAAATTTGCCAAGCCCAGCCAGGCACAGGATGCCGGTATCGCCTTGGTCCATCAGGAGATCCTGCTCGCCGAGGGGCTCACGGTCACCGATAATCTGTTTCTCGGGCGAGAGCTTTCGCGCGGCCATGTCGTGGATGACCGCACCATGCGCCGGCTGGCGGCCGAGAAACTGGCGCAGATCGGTTGCGTGGTCTCGCCAAGTGCACTGGTGCGCGACGTCTCGCTGGCAGACCGGCAGATGGTGCAGATCGCTCGCGCTCTGCTTGACGACTATAAATTGGTTATCTTCGACGAGCCGACCGCCGTTCTGACCGGTGGCGAGGTCGAGCGCCTGCTGGAGATCGTCCTGCGACTGAAGGCTCACGGCACCGCCGTGCTGTATATCAGCCACCGGTTGGACGAGGTGCAACGGGTGGCCGACAAGGTGACCGTTCTGCGCGACGGCAAGATGGTCGGCACCTATCCCGGCAAGACGCTGAGCCAGATGGATATGGCGCGGATGATGGTCGGTCGCGAACTGGCCGCCCTCTATCCTGAAAGGACCTCAGCGCCTTCGGATGTACCGATGCTGAGCGTGAGGAACGCCTCCGTTCCCGGCTATGCGGAGGACGTGTCGTTCACGGTCCACAAAGGCGAGATCCTCGGGTTCGCCGGCATGGTCGGCGCAGGTCGAACCGAACTCTTCGAGGGCATTATCGGCCTGCGCCCGGCGGCCGCCAAGGTCGAACTTGAGGGCAAGTCGATCCATTTCCAATCGCCGCGCGCGGCGATCGACGCCGGCGTCGGTTACCTGACCGAGGATCGCAAGGGCAAGGGACTGCTGCTGCAGGAGCGCCTGGCGCCTAACCTGACGCTGTCGGCGCTCGGTGTGTTCCATCGGGGCCTCTCGATGGGTCGGCGCCGCGAAGCGGAGGCCTTGGAACAGGCCGTGGAGGCATATGACATCAGGCTGAAGAGTCTCGGCGCCAAAGCGGGCCAGCTTTCCGGGGGCAATCAGCAGAAGCTGCTGCTGGCGAAGGTGCTGCTGACCGATCCTTCGGTGGTCATTATCGACGAGCCCACGCGTGGCATCGACATCGCCAACAAGGCGCAGATCTATGCCTTCATCCAGGAGCTTGTGGCCAAGGGCAAGGCCTGCATCGTCATCTCTTCGGAGATGCAGGAACTGATCGGCATCTGCGACCGCATCCTGGTGATGCGCGAAGGCCGCATCACCGGCGAGGTCAGCGGCGCCGAAATGACCGAAAGCAACGTGGCGGTACTGGCGACCAGTGGCCCCAAGCCAGGGCCAAAAGCCAAGGGAGGCACAGAATGGCTGTCATGACCGAATCCGCACCCAGGCGTCGCCCCCTGGATCTCAATGTCAGTTGGACCGACATCGGGCCCTTCCTTGCGCTGGCGGCCCTCCTGGTCGTGGGTTACCTCATCAACCCCGATTTCCTGTCCGCCACCAATCTCGCCAACGTCATCACCCGCAGCGCCTTCATCGCCATTATCGCGGTCGGCGCGACATTTGTGATCTCGTCCGGCGGGCTCGATCTTTCCGTCGGCTCGATGGCCGCCTTCATCACCGGCATCACCATCATGTTCATGAACACGGTGGCGCCGCATGCCGGTATCTGGGCTATTCCCGCCGGCATGGCGGTGGCGATCCTGGTCGGCCTGCTGTGCGGGCTTGCCAACGGCCTCATCGTCACGGTCGGCAGGATCGAACCATTTATCGCCACGCTGGGCACGATGGGGATTTTCCGGGCGCTGATAACCTATCTGACCGACGGCGGCACGATACCGATCGACCGGTCGCTGCGCGAGGCCTACCGGCCTGTCTATTTCGGCACGGTTGCCGGCATCCCGGTTCCAATCCTCATATCCGTCGCCGTCGCCGCGGTCGCATCCTTCATCCTGTACAAAATGAAATACGGCCGTAAATGCGCGGCGGTCGGCGCCAATGAGGATGTCGCCCGCTATTCCGGCATCTCGGTGATCAGGACACGGACCGTCGCCTATATCGTCCAGGGTGTCTGCGTGGCCATTGCCGCGATCTGCTACGTGCCGCGCCTGGGCGCCGCGACGCCGACGACCGGACAGCTTTGGGAACTGCAGGTCATCACAGCCGTGGTGATTGGCGGCACCGCGCTGCGCGGCGGCAAGGGCCATGTGTGGGGGACGGTCGCCGGCGCCGTCATCCTGGAGCTCATCGCCAACCTCATGGTGCTGTCGGACTTCGTCTCGGAATACCTCGTTGCCGCTGTTCAGGGCGTCATCATCATCATCGCCATGCTCATCCAGCGGTTTTCGAATTCGAAATAGCGCCGCGTCCGGACCACGCGGATTAACGTTCTTGTAGGTCCAAGGGAGAAGACAATGTTCGATAGAAAATGGATTGCGGCGGCGGCACTTGGCGCGCTGCTGCTGGCCGGTCAGGCCATGGCGCAAGACAAGAAGGTCATCGCGGTGTCGATACCGGCAGCCGACCACGGTTGGACGGCGGGCATCGTCTATCACGCACAGGCGGCGGCCAAGGAAATCAACGCCGCGTTCCCGAACGTCGAAGTGGTCGTGAAGACGTCGCCGTCCGCGGCGGAGCAGGTCAGCGCGCTTGAGGACCTGTCGGCCAGCCGCAAGTTGGACGCTTTGGTGATCCTGCCTTACAGCTCGGAAGAGCTGACTCAGCCGGTCAAGGCTATCAAGGACATGGGCACGTTCATCACCGTCGTCGATCGCGGTCTGACTGACGCCTCCGTCCAGGATCTTTACCTCGCCGGCGACAATATCGCGGTTGGCACCAACACAGCCAAGTTCATGATCGATAAGCTCGGCGGCAAGGGCGACGTCGTTGTGCTGCGCGGCATTCCGACCGTCATCGACGACGAGCGCATCAAGGGCTTCCAGGACACGATCAAGGGTACGAACCTGAAAGTCCTCGACATCCAGTACGCGCATTGGAACAGCGACGAGGCCTTCAAGCTGATGCAGGACTATTTGGCCAAGTACCCCCATATCGATGCGGTCTGGGCCAATGACGACGACATGCTGCTTGGCGTGCTCGAAGCGGTCAAGCAATCGGGCCGGACCGATATCAAGCTGGCGCTCGGTGGCAACGGCATGAAGGACATCGTCAAGAAGGTGATCGACGGCGACGCCATGACGCCGGTCGAGACGCCATATCCGCCGTCGATGATCAAGACCGCGATCTACATGACCGTCGCCAACCTGATCGGCCAGGCACCCGTCCGTGGCACCGTCAAGCTCGACGCGCCGTTGATCACCCAAGCCAACGCCAAGGAATACTATTTCCCCGACTCGCCATTCTAACCCTATCCGATTTCACCGAAAGGCAGGGCGCGGTCTGCGCCTTGCCTAGCTCAAACACTGAGAGGAAGAGCCATGCCAGGCAAGAAGATACTGATGCTGACCGGTGAGTTCACCGAAGAATACGAAATCTTTGTCTACCAGCAAGCGATGGAAGCCGTCGGTCACACCATCCACGTGGTATGCCCAGACAAGAACGCCGGAGATCTGATCAAGACCTCGCTGCACGACTTCGAGGGCGACCAGACCTACACCGAAAAGCTCGGCCACTATGCGCTGATCAACAAGACTTTCTCGGAAGCCGAGAGGCAGCTCGATCAATATCATGCCGTCTACTGCGCGGGCGGCCGCGGCCCGGAATACATCCGCACCGACAAGCGCGTGCAGGCGATCGTGCGCCATTTCCACGAGGCCAAGAAGCCGATCTTCACCATCTGCCACGGTGTGCAGATCCTGATCGCTGTTGACGGCGTGGTGCGTGGCAAGAAGGTCGCAGCACTCGGCGCCTGCGAGCCTGAGGTGACACTGGCGGGTGGCACCTATATCGACCTGTCGCCGACCGAGGCCTATGTGGACGGGACAATGGTTTCTGCCAAAGGCTGGACGGCGCTTGCTGCGTTCATCCGCGAATGTTTGAAGGTGCTGGGAACGGAAATCCGCCACGCATAAGCTTCTGGAACCGACGCATTTCGCCAAGGGATGCGTCGGTTGCTTTCAACAGCGCCTCCATATCCATAAATTCGGTCGGGATCGCGGCTCCCGAGCACAACGATATAGGCGAGATGCTCAAGGATCGCCGCCTGGTTACGCCGCTTTTCGTCCTTCTTGTTTCACTGATCGCGGCAGTGCTGTTCGACATGCTGGCGCGCGGCGTTGTTTCAGCGTCCGGATTAGAGGTCGTGTCGTCGACCGTGCGGCCCGTCGTCGCCCCGAGGCCATCACGCTCGGTGCCGAGGCCCGGTGAACAAGTTCTCATAAAACCTTCTGACAGCCGTTCGATCGGCGCTCAGGCGCGACGTCACCATGAAAGCGTGATGCGCCTCAGTTCAGACCTGCGTCAGTGAATATGGCATCGCGGATAACGAATAGTCCCTGACGTCCGGGTTGGTCATCGGCCTGACGAAAAGAACGGCGTCTAGGAACGATTCCGGCCGGCTGCCGTTGCCTAACATTAGATATCTCTTATGGAAGTTGCGAAATGCCGCTGTGTCAGAATCTATGCCCTCTTGAAATGACATTCAAATGTCCACGTTGCGGATTGGCTTTGCTGAAACCCGGGCGCTGGTTTCAGGTTGCATCCAAATATCGCTGCGAGGGGTGTCACAGCGAAATCCGGATTACTTATCCCGACAAGATTGCACTATTCCAGAAGTATGGGGCTTCGCAACGCGAGGGTCCATCTCCGCCAAAGCATAGCTCAGTCCTGACCAAGTCATTCAGCGGCTAGGCCATGGTCCTGCCAGGGGCAGTCTGAACGCTGACTGCCGGCGGTAGTGTTGCCTGTTGCATGGAACGAAATCCGTTCCTTGCGGTTGGAGTTCATGCCTCCAGCTACACGCAATTGAGCCGGCCATGCCCTGCAGTCAGGAGCAGTGATGCAAACATACCTGGTAGAGCAAATGGAAGGGGACGACGTAGTTGCGGCGAGTAATGTCAATGCGTCCAGCCCGTTCACGGCGGCGACTATATCAACAGGACGCCAAGTTACCCTGCGGACATGGGAAAACAATTGGGTTCGTGTCACGGATGAGCTTGGAGGGGAAGTATTCGCATACTGCTTCGTTTCAGGCGCCGGCGAAGCGGACAGCAGCGCACAGCCCGACACCTCGGTAAGGTAGCCCCGCAGCCTTAGCGGGCGCAGGCTGGCATATTCAACTTCGAACGATTCAAGTGATCAAGACCGCCTCGCGCATCATCCGAATGATTGATGAAAAGATCATGCCGCGGGGCGATAAGCGGCAACAATCCTAGCGTGGGGCCCTTATGTCTCTGGCGCATTTAGAATCTTCGAGGGCGATTCGAACGGTGCAGACTGACTACCAACCGGTGGTCTCTTGTCGATGGTCAAAAGTTCCCGATCATGCTCTTGACGAGGGCGGGCCCGTTCTACGTCTGCATCAACGGATGGGAACTGGCTTCGTCGACATTCCGGTCTTTGATCACCTGAGGGAAATCGCCGGGCATTATTCCGAAAAATTAGCCGCCAGCGACGGCACCAACCGACTGACCTATTCCGAGCTTTTTCGGGCGGTCGAGGCCTTGGCCAGCCGGATTGAAGCCGTCGTTCCCGATGGAAATGCGGTTGGAATACTTCAGGCCAACTCGGTCTGGTACACCGTTGCGATGCTGGCCAGCATGGCATCCGGTCGACCGTCAGTACCGCTTAACGTGCGAGATCCGGACTCGCGCATCAACGAAATCGTCGCCGACGCGCGGCTCTCCGCCATAATTGGCGACAAAGGCATCCACGGCCTTGATCTGCCCCAGCACGTTGCCCGGATCGAGATAGCGCAATCGTTGCAGGCAACGCTTCGTCCAGCTGAACACCGTACCGTTTCTGTCGATGCACCGGCAATCGTGCTTTATACCTCCGGCAGCACGGGCCGCCCCAAGGGGATTGTCAACAGCCAGCGGAGCTTGCTGTGCCGAGTGCAGCAATATGTCGACGCCTGCCACATCAATGCGCAGGATGTTTTCCTGCCCCTGACCGGCCCGGCAACCATCGCCGGTTGCCGGGAAATCCTTGCTGCTCTTCTTACGGGTGCTACGTTGCAGCTTGTGGAGGTCGAAGCCGTCGGCCTGCGCGCGGTTCGCGGCCGCATGCAATCGGAATGCGTGACGATCACGTATCTGGTGCCGGCATTGCTTCGCGCTCTCCTGGCGGATGAGCCTGCGGACGCCTTTGGTTCACTCAGGGTTGCCCGAATTGGAGGCGAGAAGGTGTCCTCGGCCGACATCCGCCTGGTGCGCAAGGCTGTCCCGCCAACTTGCCTGGTGCAGATCGGCTATTCATCGACGGAAACGACTGGGTCGCAGTGGTTCTTGCCGCACGATTGGCCGGAATTCGATTCCTCAGCTCCCGTCGGTTGGCTGCTTCCGGGAATCAGCTTCGCAATTGTCGATGAAGAGGGTTACCCGGTTCAGCCCGGCAAGATCGGAGAACTGTTGATCAGAAGCCCGTATGTCGCACTCGGATATTGGGAAAACGGGGCAGTCGTTCCGTTTGAAATAGATCCCGCCGATCAGACGCTTCGTATCTTTGCAACGGGCGATCTTGTGCAAATTGGGAGTGATGGCCTGTTGCGGATCATCGGTCGCAAAGGGCGCCAGATAAAGGTCAATGGGCGGCGCGTTGAGCCGGCCGAACTCGAACGGGTTCTGCGTGGCGCGCCGTCGGTGAAGGATGCCGTGGTTATCGTCACCCCGGCGAATGAACTGGTTGCGTTCGCCGTCCCGCACGGCGGGGCGGGAGCCAGTTTTTGCGACGAGCTGCGCCAACTTGCCAGGACAAAATTGCCGCCGGCGCTTTGCCCGCTGCGGCTCCATGCAAGCGCCGAGATACCGCGGCTGGCCAGCGGAAAGATCGATATGGCAATGCTGGCTGCAATCGACCTTTCGGTGCGGGAAACAACGCCCCCACCGCAAATCGCCCATGCGGGAAATGAAGTTCCTGCTCATCAGATCGTACGGCGTGCCTGGACCAAGGTCCTTAAAACGCGGGTCGCACTGGGGTGCTGGGATGAAGCGGGGGGAGATTCGCTGAAGCTGCTGCATTGCGTGATGGAAATCGAAAGCGCGATCGGGCAAGAGCTCGGATTGGAAGCCTTCACGGTTGGAATGAGCTTCGATGAGATGGTTGCAGCGGTCATTTCCGCTCAAGGAGGCGGAGAGCACGCGCCCGCCTGGAAACACGAGCCTCCGCTGCTTTTCCTTTTCCCCGGGTCGGTCGGCTATGGTCCGAGCCTTGCTTCGTTCGCATCAGCAATAAGCAAGGTCGCCAGGGTGTCTCCCATCAGATATCCGGCCCTGGGCATGATCCTGCAAGGTCAGAACACTGTCGCCGCAATGGTCGAAGCTGCAATTGATCATATCAACCGCGTGCAGCCGACCGGCTGTGTTCGCCTGCTTGGCCACTCGCTCGGAGGAGCGGTCGCTTTTGAGGTTGCCGCGCGTCTGCTTGATCAAGGGCGAGCGGTAGCGTTCACGGGCATTCTGGATACCAGCCTGGTTGGCGAGCGCAGCAAGCGTTGGGAGACCATTACCCGGACATTTCACCGGATCCGAACCAATCGTATATCGGCTAGTCGGGTGGCGTGTCGCGCGCTCGCCAAGGTCGCGGTCAAAATGCACTGCGAATCCCGGCTTGCCGGCTTCCTCGACCGCTATGCCGAGGGTCAGTTCAATCCGACGAGCTTCAGAACCAAACTGGAACTGCAGGAGGTTCTGCGGGCGCGGGCCTTCTTCCAATGGCTGACAGAACCTAGGCCGATACTGCCGATCACCGGCACCTTGTTCCGTTGCGCGCGGCCCGGAATGCCCCTTGCACTCGGGTGGGATCGGGCATTCGTCCATCTGGACGTCATTCCGATCGCCGGCACCCACATCGACATGGTCGTGGAGCCTCATCTGACCGTCAATCGCCCACTCATCGAAAACGCTGTGACCGAGACCTACTCTTCAATCGAGTCACGCAAACAGGAGGCAGTGTCATCGACCTGATCGGCGAATTCAGCAGCGATGTGCTGGCGCTCGATGCCCGGCTGGAGATCGATCGCATCGTCGAGACTTTGCGCGAACAGGTTCTCGGCACACAACGGCGTCGCGGAGTGGTCGTCGGGCTCTCCGGAGGCATCGACAGTTCGGTCGTCGCAACGGTGTGCGCACGGGCGTTCGGAAAGTACAAGGTACTGGGCCTGTTCATGCCGGAGCGCGATTCGTCAGGCGACTCGTTGAGGCTTGGCCGCAGCGTCGCTGGGCAGCTTGGCATCGACACCATCCTTGAAGATATCGAGCCGGCGCTCGAAGGCATTGGCGCCTACGCCCGACAGATCGAGGCCATCCGAACTGCCGTCCCTGGATATGGCGAAGGCTGGAAATGCAAGCTGGTCATGGCATCGGTGCTGGAGAGCAGCGGCCTCAATATCACGCGCCTTACGGTCGAGGATCCGGACGGAAAGATCGACACCGTGCGTCTGTCGCCGGCGGCTTACCTGCAGATCGTCGCTGCTACCAACTACAAGCAGCGGGTTCGCAAGATGACCGAATATTATCATGCGGACCGCCTCAACTATGCAGTGGCAGGCACGCCAAACCGGCTCGAATACGACCAGGGCTTCTTCGTCAAGCAGGGCGACGGCGTCGCCGATGTGATGCCTATCGTCCATCTCTACAAGACCCAGGTTTACCAGCTGGCGGAATATCTCGGGATTGACACGGAGGTCCGAACAAGGCCGCCGACCACGGACACGTTTTCCATGGCGCAAACCCAGGAGGAGTTCTACTTCGCCTTGCCCTATCAGTTGATGGATTTGTGCCTCTACGGCATGAATCACGGAATTTCGGCCGGCGCGGTCGCCGCCGCCGCCGGCCTCACGGCCGAGCAGGTCGAGAAGGTCTATAAGGATATCGTCAGCAAACGCCGCGCCGCACGCTACCTTCACGCACGGCCGCAGCTGTCCGCTGCGATGGACAGGGATTGACCCATGTGCGGCATCGCCGGAATTGTGGCGCTGAACGCGGCTGCGGAGCCTCCGTCACGAGCCGCGCTTCTGAGAATGGCAGCCGCGCTCTCCCATCGAGGTCCGGACGAAAGCGGCCTTTACCGCGACAGGCGAGCGGGGCTGGCGCATACCCGCCTGTCGGTCATCGATCTCTCGACCGGACAGCAGCCTCTCGCCGACACAGGCGATACCACCTGGATCGTGTTCAACGGCGAGATCTTCAACTACGTCGAGCTACGTGAACAACTCATGGCCCTGGGACATCGTTTCCGCACCCGCAGCGATACGGAGGTCGTCGTGCATGCCTACCGCGCCTGGGGCGTGGCCGCGTTCGAGCGGCTGAACGGGCAGTGGGCACTCGCCATCTGGGACTCGCTGACGGGCCGCCTCGTCCTGTCGCGCGATCGGTTCGGCATCTGCCCGCTGCATTTGTGCGAACACGCTGGCCGCCTGCATTTCGCCAGCGAAGTTAAGGCCATCTTCGCAGCCGACCCGGCGATACCGCGGGCCTTCGATCCGGCGGGGGTCGACCAGACTTTCACGCTGTGGACCGTCGTACCGCCGCAAGGCGTATTTCAGGGAGTACAGGAACTTACCCCCGGCCATGTCCGCATCTACGACAATGGCAGCGTTCGTGAGCAGGCTTTCTGGAAACCTTGCTATCCCGAGAACGAGGACCCGGCCCACGGCACCTTCAGGGGCTCGCTGGAGGATGCGGTGGACGAAGTGCGCGGCGCCTTGCGGGCCGCGACGGCGCTTAGGATGGTGAAGGCGGATGTGCCGGTCGGCTGCTACCTTTCCGGCGGGCTCGACAGCTCACTTGTCGCCATGCTCGGGAGGCGCTTCGCCGGCGCGCCGTTCCAGACTTTCTCGTTGCGTTTTGCTGACGCCGAATATGATGAAACCCGTTACCAGCGGCTGGTTGCAAGTGCGAGCGGCGGCGAACACCACGAGGTGATGGTTTCGCGCGGTGACATCGCCGACATCTTCCCAGATGTGATCCGTCACGCCGAGCGTCCGATTCTCAGGACGGCGCCGGCGCCGTTGTTCCTTCTCTCGAGGCTGGTGCGCGAACATGGCATCAAGGTCGTGCTGACCGGCGAAGGGGCCGACGAGATGTTCGCCGGCTACGACCTGTTCCGGGAAGGCAAGGTCCGCCGCTTCTGGGGGCGGCAGCCCGCCTCTGCCCGACGCGCGCGACTGCTGGAACGCCTCTACCCTTATCTGAGCCGCTCGCCGGTCAAGCAGCAGGCGATGGCGCGCCAGTTCTTTGGACATGGTATCCATGCATTTGGCGCGCCCGGCTTCGCGCATGATACCCGCTGGCGCACCACCAGCGCCATCAAACGGCTGTTCTCGGCCGACATGCACGCCGAAACGGCGCGTCACGACGTGGTGGCGGACCTGCTCTGCCGCCTGCCCGAAGAGTTTCAACGATGGGGTCCTCTCGCGCAGGACCAGTATCTTGAGATCAGGACGCTGATGTCGGGCTACCTGCTCTCCTCGCAGGGAGACAGGATGCTGATGGCCCATTCCGTCGAAGGGCGGTTCCCGTTCCTGGACGACAGGCTGGTGGCCTTGGCGAATTCGCTACCGGCCGACTACAAGCTGCGCATTCTGGATGAGAAACACGTGCTGAAGCGTGTGGCGAAATCGATCGTGCCCGCGGAAGTCGTGGCCCGCAAGAAGCAACCCTACCGGGCGCCCAACGCACTTTGCTTCATCGGCGATAGCGCACCCGCCTATGTCCGCGAAGCACTCTCGGAGACTGCCCTGCGCGCGGCGAATGTCTTTGATCCGAACTCGGTCGCGCGCCTGCTGGACAAATGCGCTGCCAAGACCGGCGATGGGGATCTGTCCAACTCGGACAACATGGCGTTGGTCGGCGTGCTGTCGACGCAGCTCCTCCATCAGCAGTTTGTCGCAAGCCGCCCTTCGAGCGGGTGTGCGGTCGACCTCAGGATAGATGTCGATCACCTGCACAGGCAAGAGGTGCTGGTATGATGCATGGCGCCGTCCCTCTGCTGCACGACTACCTCAGCCATTCGGCCGGCCGGCTCGGCGACAAGGTGGCGCTGGTGTGCGGCGGGCACCGGCTCGCCTATGATGAGCTTGAGACACGTTCCAACGCGGTCGCCCATCATCTCGTCACGTCCGGGGTCGCCCCCGGTGACCGCGTCATGATCTTCGCCGACAACACCGTCGAGACCGTGGTCAGCTTCTGGGCGGTTCTCAAGGCGAGCGCCGTTGTGTGCGTCGTCAATCCGCTCACCAAGAGCGACAAGCTGGGGTATTTGCTCAACGATTGCCTGCCGGCGGCATTGATCACCGACAAACATTTGCAGCCGATCTTTACTGAGCCGGCGCGTAACTGTCCGTCGCTGCGGCGGCTCATCGTCTCCGGTCAGGTGGACGACGCCGAGCTCCGGGGATTGCCGCATGCCGTGCGCTGGGATGAGGCGGCTGCCGGCCACGGCAAAGCGCCGGCCCGCCGCCGCATCGATATCGATCTCGCAGCCATCATCTACACGTCGGGCTCGACCGGCGAACCCAAAGGCGTGATGCTGACACACAGGAACATGATGGCAGCCTGCGCGTCTATCGCCTCGTACCTCGAGCTTGGCGAAGACGACGTGATCCTCAATGTCTTGCCCCTGGCCTTCGATTACGGCCTCTATCAGATGATAATGGCATTCCGTACCGGGGCGCGGTTGGTCCTCGAGCGCTCGTTTGCCTTCCCCGCACAGATACTTGCGATCATCGAAAGGGAGAGAGTTACAGGCTTTCCCGGCGTGCCGACCATCTTTGCCGCGCTGTCGGATCTCAAGACGCTGAAGGCAAATGATTTTGCAAGCATAAGGTATGTCACGAACACTGCTGCGGCACTGCCGCTCAAGCACATTCGCCTGCTCCAGGAACTGTTTGCCGATGCCCGGATCTATTCGATGTACGGCCTGACCGAATGCAAACGCTGCACCTATCTTCCGCCGGAAGATCTTGCGCGAAAACCGTTGAGCGTGGGGATCGCCATCCCGAACACCGAAATGTGGATTGTCGATGAGGATGACCGAAAGGTCGGTCCCAATGTCGTCGGCCAGTTGGTCATCCGCGGAGCAACGGTCATGAAGGGCTACTGGGGTAAGCCGGAGGCTACCGCGAGGAAGCTCAAGCCTGGCCCTTTGCCCGGCGAGCAGGTTCTGTACACCGGCGACTACTGCCGAATGGACGAGGAAGGGTACCTCTATTTTGTCGGCCGCAGCGATGAGATCATAAAATCGCGGGGAGAAAAGGTGGCGCCTAGGGAAGTCGAAAACGTGCTGATGGAAATCCCGGGAGTACGGGAAGCCGCGGTTGTCGGAGTTCCCGACGACCTGCTGGGGCAAGCAGTGAAAGCGTTTGTCGTCATGGAGCAAGGAACGATCATAGGCGAAAAGCAGCTGCGGATGGAATGTCAGAAGCGGTTGGAAAACGTCATGATTCCGAAGTCCATCCAAATTGTGTCCAGTCTACCGATGACGGACACGGGCAAGCTCAAGAAAATAGCGCTGTCATAAAGCGATACCTGGAAATCATTTGGATCGGAGGCCAATTCAATGCTGAGCACGAACAACAGAATTGACACCTACAGCGATCAGATACGCGCCTTTCTGGCGTCAAATTTCTACGTGGCCGACCCGCGTGCCCTGGAGGTTGAAACGTCGTTGCTCGACCAGGGCATCATAGACTCGACTGGAGTGCTTGAAGTTATCGGCTTCGTCGAGGAGACATTCGGCATCACTGTCGAGGACAGTGAACTTCTGCCTGAGAATTTCGATTCCATCCAGGGAATTGCACGTTACGTGGTGAGCAAGGAAAACTGATCGCCGGGCGATGGTAATAAGGGCGTCTTCCCAACCGAGCGCGCAAACCCATGGCGCGGCTCACGCTGGCGTTCTGGCTCGTGCACAAACCACCCTGGCTTCACCAGCATTGTTCGCAACCGTGCGAATGCTCTCGTAGCCTTTGGAACGTTCAACCAAACTCATGACCTGCCGGTCCTGGCCAAGCCCGACCTCGAAAAGCAGCATACCACCTTGCCGCAGATAGCGCCGCGCCTCCTTGATCACCCGCATGTGAATGCTCAGGCCGTAGGGCCCGGCAGCGAACGCCTCACGTGGTTCAAGTTCCATCAAATGCGCGCGGTCGTTTTCGAGCCGCTTCTCGGAGATGTAAGGCGGGTTGCAAACGACCAGATCGATCGTGCCTTCGAGCTCCAGACCCGAGAAGGAATTGAACAGGTCGCCCTGCAGCACCGAAATGCGTCCGGCCAGGCCAAGATGGGCGACGTTCCGGCACGTGGTTTCTACACAGCTGTCAGTGAGATCGCTCGCCCAGACGCGCGCGGTGGGGACCTTGTATCCAATGGCGCAGGCGAGATTGCCTGCCCCGCAGCACATGTCGACGACACGCGGGACCGGCCGATTAAGTTCACGCAGCACATTGAGGGCGGTGCAGCCGAGCAATTCCGTCTCCGGGCGAGGGACGAGCACGCCGGGCGCGACAACCAACTTCAGTCCCATGAAGTCGGTGCGGCCGGTGCTGTAGGCGCTGGCGACATCTATTTCACCAATCACGACAAACCCGCTTTCTTGATTTTCCCATGCTCGATTTCTCAGGTCGCCCATGTCTTCATGCTGTGAGGCGAGGCATCAGCCTCATCGTTCCCGGCTACGTTCACGTCCGCGTAGCTACTGGATCGCCGCACTCTGCAGGTCGCTGCTGAACCTCACCTCGATCGTGTCTCCAGGCGCGACCTCAGTGTCCTGGTCGACCGGTCGACTTCTAGACGCGTCGCCGGCCCCGCCGGTTATTGTGATCCGCGCCTGGAAGGTTTCGCCGGCGACCGGCAGTGGAAGAGCGGACGCCCCTGATGGCTGAAGCTTCTGGCTGGCTGCGTGGAGCCTTGCAGTGGTCTCGGCGAGGCGAAGGTCGGTGTCCCTCAACTCGTTCAGAAGGCCGATCCTTCGTTGATTTTCATTGCGTTCCTGCTGCCTGACGAAGTCTTCCTGCTGGCGTCGCGTTCTCATGAGTTCGACCGACGTCTCGAGCGCCCGGCTCGACGACATCAGCACGGCACGTCTGACGTCGGCGAGCCTGCTGTTGGTCAGGTTGCCCGATTCGAACGATTTGGTGACCCGCGCCAGATCGTCCTCATCCTGTTTCACCGCGGCCGCTTCCGTCTGCTCGCGCTTGAGCAGAACCTCGACCTCAGCCTCGGCATCCTTGGCGGTCTTGTCGAGATAGCTTTGCTCCTGTTGAAAATTGTTCAGCGAAATTCTGAGACCCTCCGCTTCCGCCTGCGCGACCGCCGATATCAATGCATTCGACAGGGGCGAACCTTGCGGCGGCTGCATGTCAAATTCTGCCTGGTTCTGAAGTTCGGCGCGGATACGGGCGCCATGAAAGTAGTCCCTGATATAATCCCCCCAGATCGACTCGTAGTCGCGTCGCAGATCAACGGGATCAGGTCCGCTTTGGCTTGCCCGCGACCGCAGAAGGCTGAAACCGCCGGCGACCGCAATCGCCTGCCGGACTGTCATGAGTGGCCGGTAAGCCTGCTGCCCTGGCGTCAGCACATCGCCAGTCACGTAGATCGGCCGGTACTCCGCGATCACGGCCGTGACGTCGCTCGGCTTGATGACGATCATTTGCTCCCGTCCATCAGGCAGACGCTGGTGGACGATCTTGGTTGGCAGCACCGCTTCCATGCGCGTCTGCAATTCAGCCGGCGTCAACCCGCCAACTGGGATCATCCCGAACTCGGGCAGCGCGATCGAGCCATCCATCTGGACAATCGCGCGTTGCGTTCGTTCCGCTATGGAGGCAATTCCTATCTCTACCGTGTCGCCGGGGGAAAGCTTGTAGGCCACCGGCGCTTCAGCCGCGGCTGCGATATCCAGGGCCAGGCAGCCGGCAAGCGCTGCAAAGAAAATTCGGCTAACGAAGGCCATTGATGGCAATCTCCCTTTAATTCAAGCTCGGCTGCTGCGGCCAATCGAGACGGGCGACGAATTCGTAGACCGGCCCACCAGGCACCCCCCAATTGCTCGACCAGATCACTTGCGACCCATCAGGGGACGGTGAGGCATGTGTCTCGCTCCAATAGTCAAATGGAGCGTTTCGCGTCTGCACGATGCGTCGGACCTCCTGACGACCGCCAACACGCAGCGCGATCACTTCGCGCGTGTATGGCGCCCAGTTTGGATGGCTCCGAACCTCATCGGGATTGCCCCCGTAACTTATAAATGCCCATTCGGGCCTGTCCAAAGCACGCAGCGACGTATGCTCGGCCTCACCGTACTTCGTGAGCGACGTGACCTTTCCATCGGACAGCCGACGCTTGATCACCTGATATTCGTCCGGAGCGGATTTGCTGGTTCCGACGTAAATCTCGCTACCATCCGCATCGAGAGTCAAATCGCCATGGCCGGGCCGATGATGGTCCTTCCACCTCTGGCGCAGGGTGCCGTCGACTGCGAAAATGGCTCGCTGCTCGGTGCCGTCGACCAGGTTTTGGAAACACAGGATGTTTTCTCCAAGCGGAGAAATGGTGCAGGAACTGGTCGTTCCGGCAACCTGGGCGAGATCGATGTCCGGGTATTTCAGACGCCGGTCGATGTCGTATGCGAAGACGACGGCAGCTCCATCATCGCGGGTCGCGCGTACGGCAATGCGGTTGCCGTCACGACTAGGATTTCCCTTGGACGGGCCGAATTCGAGATCCCGATATTTCGTTGCGGCATACACTATGTCCTCACGATTGGTGCGGGGAGCCCAAGTCGAGATCTTTTGACCGTCGACACAGATCATCATCTCCGCCTTTCGAGGGCGCCATTCGCACTCACCCGACTTGTTGCGGTGAAACAAAGGGAGGTAGGTTTTCCCGTCGAGGAAACACATGCCGTTGCAGCCGTTCATGAGGACGAGGAGGCTCTGATCCGCATTCCACGCTTGCGCGCTCGAGTATCGGTGACTGCAATATATCTTGCCGCAGACAATTCCGCTGCCAAGAGCTCCGGGCTGGGTAATCCGAGTAAAGCTGATCCCTGTCGCCGGATCAGTGACAGGTTTCAGGTAAGCGGGCAGATCCATTGACGGCTCCGTGCCTGCCGCACCGCTCGGCCGGTTTCCGGCTGTGTGCAGCGCCAGCAGAGCGGCCATCAGCAGCACAGCCGGTATGAGCCGCGGAAAGGTCATGTCATATAGCTCATTTCACGACGGACGCGGCCTTCGCTGAGGCGCGAGCGCCACCACTCGATGGTCCTTTCCAGACCATCACGCAGGCTCGTATGTGCCCGCCATCCGACTTTACTTTCAAGGTTTGAGGAATCGGCGAGCAACGCACGAACCTCGGAGTTCTGCGGCCGCACCCGGCTTTCATCGCGGCGGACCGGTTTCCTGGTGCCACTCAACTCGAGCACCAACTCCAAAACGTCCGAGACACTGGCGGCGCGCTGGCTGCCGGCATTGTAGGCATGGCCAAATTCAAGCTTGGCCGCCCCTGCCGCCACAAATGCCGCCGCAGTGTCTTCCACAAAGGTAAGGTCGCGGATAGGGCTGGTGTCGCCGACCATGATCGCCGAACAGTTCTCGTCCAGAGCCTGCCTTATGATGGTCGGCACGATGGCCCGCTCGCTCTGGCGCGGCCCGTATGTATTGAACGGTCGCAGGATCACCACCGGCACATCGAAGGACCTGGCATAGGACGCCGCCATCATGTCCGCGCCGATCTTGGATGCGGAGTAGGGGGATTGTCCCTGCAACGGGTGGGATTCGTGGATCGGCATGGTCAGAGCGGTGCCATAAACCTCGCTTGTGGACGTATGCACAATGCGCTCGGTTTCCCAGTGGCGTGCCGCTTCGAGGACATTCACGGTACCCAGCACATTGGTTTCCACATAGGATTGGGCAGCCGCATAGGAATAGGGAATCGCAATCAGCGCAGCCAGATGAAACACCACCGCCTGGCCGCGCACGATCCGGTTGATGAAGGCGCTGTCACGAACGTCCCCCCGAATGCACTGCAACTGGCTTCGAACGTGGTCGGGCAAATCATCCAGCCAGCCATGGCTGTCGAACGAGTTGTAGAGGGCCAGTGCCGTGACATCGGCACCTTCGCGCACCAGCGCTTCCGTGAGGTGGGATCCGATAAATCCATCCGCACCCGTGACCAGGACCTTCCTGCCGTGATAGTTCACGACCGTGCACTCCTTCGATCATGTGAGCCGTCAAACTGGCGAACGAACAACAATCCATTCATGCCAAACTCTCCTCACTTGCCAACTCTACCCACTTGCCGCGGGAGGCAGGGACACGCCGAAAACCGCCCTGAAGCCCCGCATTATCCAGACGAGGTCCGATGCAATGGTGCGCCGCGGATAGTAGGCGAGGTCGATCGTTGCCTTGGCCGGGAACAGGACCTCTCGATAAAACAGGAGCGGATCAAGGGAGGGCGGGTAAAAACAGGCTTCGTGACGGAAGAGAACCTGGGTTGGGCCGAGCAGGCCAGGCTTCCACTGTAGGACAGCTTCATTGCCGCCGCGGAAACAATCGGCGAAGGCAAGGCTTTCCGGCCGCGGCCCGACAATTGCCATGTCCCCCGTGAAAACGTTCCACAGTTGGGGCAGCTCATCAAGTTTCGTTGCCGCGAGAAAACGGCCTACCCGCGTCATGCGGCTGTCATCGTTCATGGTCAGCGCAAGGCCGAAAGGATCGGCTGTCGTCTTGAATTTGCGGAACTTGTACATGCGAAACGGTTTTGCGCCGGCACCCAGGCGCGTCTGTGCGAAAAGCACGGGCCAACCGCCCTCGACAAAGAGTGCAACGGCAATCAGGAGCATCAGTGGAGCGAGTACCATTCCCGCTACTGCGGCGAGGATGATGTCCATAGCGCGTCTGGCAATTCCGTGGCTGGTGCCAGCTACGGCGGGCCGATGCATCGTCACGTCGAGTGCGTTCATGCCGCGGCTCCCGCCCGCCCGCTGCCTTCAATCGCCGTGGCCAACGCAACAACCACCGACTCGATCGCACTTGCCGTAATTTGCGGGTGTAGTGGAATCGTCAATTCCCGCTGCGCGAAGTCCTCGGTCTTCGGCAGATGGATTTCAGTGAACATCTGGCGATAAAGCGTCATCTGGTGCACGGGCGTATAGTGGATTGTGGTCTGTATACCCTTCGTTCGCAGATGGTCGATTACCGTTTGCCGGTCGACGTCATGCGGCAGGAGGACAGGCATGATGTGGTAGGCCGAGGTCCGCGGTTTGCCGAACGGGACTGTCACAGCCGAGCAATAATCTGCGATCAGACGCCGATAGAGGACGACCAATATGCGCCGGATTTCATTCCATTCCTGCAGGTTCTGAAGTTGGACCAAGCCGATAGCGGCGCGCAATTCGTCCATGCGATAATTGAAACCGAGCATCGTCACGTCGTATTGCGGCGTGCGGCTGTTCAGCCGCTGATGTGTGCCACTGGTCATCCCATGTCCGCGAGCCTGGCGGATCGCTTCACGGAGCTGTGCATCCCGGGCGATAACGGCCCCGCCTTCCGCGGTGGTCATGTTCTTGTTGCCGTAGAAGCTAAAGGCCGCGGCCGCACCGTAAGTCCCCACCTCCTTAAGGCCGGGAGCATGCGCGGCATCCTCGACGATATGCAGTCCTCGCACACGGGCAAATCTCTGCCATTCTTCCCGGTCGGCGAGGTAGCCGGCAAAATGGACGAGAATGACTGCCTTGGTGCGTCCGGTGCACTTGGCTTCCGCGTCGCTTAGAGACATCAGTGGCACTTCGGCCGACTCTATGTCGACGAATACCGGTGTTGCTCCTACGTAGAGCACTGCATTCGCGGTCGCCACGAAGGTCAGCGAGGGAACCAGCACTTCGTCTCCAGGGCCGATCCCAAGTGCATGGAGAATGAGATGCAGGGCGGCGGTGCAAGAGCTGACGGCGACGCAATCGACCGCATCATGCACGGCCGCGAAGGCCTCTTCAAAGGCTCGTACCTGGTCCCCCATCGTCAGCCACCCACTGTCGACAACTTTGGCCAGGGCCGCCTTTTCCGGAAAGCCAAGAATAGGAGCGCTGACCAAGAGCATTACGACCTCCTCATGTTGGCGCGGCCGAGCGTTCGGCCCTCAAGCGGCCGCTGCCGAGACCTCGATCGATGCGGACTGCTCTTCCCAGGCAATGGTTTGTGCGTTTTGAAAATCTTCAACGCGTCCGATATCCAGCCAAAGCCCATCATGTTTGTAGACGTGCACATTCGTGCCGTTTTGCATCATCTGCAGCATGAGGTCGTCGAATCCGAAGGCGATACCGTCAGGTATAAAACGGAAAACATCTGGGTTCATGCAATATATACCCATGCTTACCAGATGAGATAGAGTCGGTTTTTCACGAAATACTTTAACAGTATTGTCGATCTCGTCGATGACGCCGAAGTCCATCTTGATGACGCGGGAAGCGGTGGCTATGGTGACTGGATCCGTGTGAGTCCGGTGTGATGCCACAAACCGGCTGAGACTGAGATCGGTAAGTACGTCCCCATTGAGAACAATGAACGGCTCGTCCAGTTCCTCCCTGATCAGGGAGAGCGGGCCGATAGTGCCGAGAGGTTCCAGCTCCTGGGTATAGCGTATCCTTAGATTCCACTGTGATCCGTCTCCGCATACGGTGCGGATCAAGTGCCCCAGATAGCCGGTCGTGACGTAGACTTCCTGAATGCCGTTCCGTCGCAGCCACTTCAAAAGCAATTCAAGAACCGGTCGAGCACCGATCGGCATGAGAGGCTTGGGCAAGATGGATGTGAAAGGCCGAAGGCGTGTTCCCATTCCACCGCACTGAATGACCGCTTTCATCTCGTCCTCCTATTGATACGACTGTCGCGGTGTGATGGGTCCAGCCCACCGGCCGGAAGGTACGCCAGTGTTGGTTTCGCCTCTCCGGGTGCAGCGATGGTAAGTGGCGCCCGAGAAGGCGTCGTCGTGCATTTGAATGGCACTTTCCCGGCGTTTTGATTTCAATATTCCAGCCGGCAGGGCATGGGCGCGGCAGGGCGGTCAATCAGAGCTGGGAGCTGTAGCCGCTCGATTGGCAACTGCTGTGCGCATGTCCGGCGCCGGTAACGACCTTCTCGGAAGGGCATCGCTACCGTTCGTACGAAAAAAACACTTTGCTATCTGGCCCTGAAATGTGTGCGATTGTAAGCTATATTAGCAGGTTGAAATGTGCGGATGGGCGGCGACGAGCGTCGACATACGGGGGATCAGCGGGCGGCTGATCTGTGTTGGGTCACCGTACAGTCCATCCAAAGGGAGGGTTCGGCAGCTAGGGACACATGCGGGCTGCCAAAAGGTGGGTGGTTCATGTATCGTATTATCATCGCCGATGATCACGGCTTGTATCGTCGTGGGCTGCGACTGGCATTGATGGCCGGCATTCCAGACTTGGAAATATTCGAAGCGGCGTGTTTTGATACCGTCATAAGCCTGCTTGAAGATCAGGCGCCCGTTGATCTCGCCGTCATCGACCTGAACATGCCAGGACTGTCCGGCCAGGACGATCTTCGCGACGTCTTACCGGCTCATCCCGACACACGGTTTGCAATTGTTTCAGGGACCGATTCACGCGCCGAGATTCTAACTGCCCTCTCGATTGGACTTCATGGCTATATCGTAAAGTCCCAAACGGACGAGGAGGTGGTCCTGGCGGTGAAGGAAATCCTGGCCGGCCGTATTTACGTTCCGGCACTTCTTTCACAAAGGTCCAAGGAGCCGGTACGCCTTCCATCCGAGGCTCCCACGCGAATGCCCCACAGGACCACCAGCGTCAACAATCTGGGCAGGCTTACGTCCAGACAGAAGGAAGTCCTCAGGTTGATGGCCGAAGGTTACTCGAACAAAGAGATTGCCCGCTCTCTTGAAATTGCAGAAGCGACGACGAAGATTCATGCCGCCGCCGTCCTGCGCGAACTTGGGGCACGAAATCGGACAGAGGCCGCGGTTCTGCTGAAGACATGGGCCGCCAGAGACGTCAACTAGCGCCGATTGCTTTTGGCGGCAGCCGGACCGAATATTTCAGTCCGTGAGCCAGCATCTCAAGCTTGGAAGAGTGACCCACGATAGGCTCACCGTCGGCTCCAATGATCAACGACCCAAAACCGCGCCGAGCCGAGGTGGAGACCCGGCGCTCTCCCGATTCCGACCATTCAAACACGATGTCGGCGCCGGGCTCCTGGGCTGTGAATTGCCACATGACCTCGATCCGGCCTGCCGGAGTGCCGAGAGCCCCATGCTTCACGGAATTGGTCGTAAGCTCGTGAACGATCATTGCGAAGCTCTCAGCCGAACCCTCTGCGATTTTTACTTCGGGCCCACTGATCGAGATGTTGTGCGTCCCCATGTAGGGCTGCAATTCCTGAACGATGAGGTCGCGCAAGGACGCCGACAGGTTGCCATCGCGTGAAAGAAGCAGATGCGTCGCCTGGAGTGCGCCGATTTTTTGGATCAGTGTCTGCTTATAGCGGGCGATATCGTTGTCGGGGGCACTAACCATATTCACAAGCGCCGTGATCACCGGAAACAGATTGTTGAGCCTGTGGCGCTGTTCAAGCATGGCCCGCTCTCGCTTCTTCGCCGCAGCCCGCAGCAGAATGGTTATGCGCCGATCGGTGACATCCGCGGCGACTCCTATTCGCTGTGCACGACCATCGCGCAATTCGTCCCGTCCGCGAAGAGCAATCCAGCGGATATGTCCGCCAGCTCGCCTGATGCGGATCTCCGCGTCATAGTTGGCGCCGGATGCAAGCTCTCCCGGGGCCGTCAAATTAGGCAAGTCGGCTGGATGAACGACCGCAGCCAGTTCCTGCAGCGGACGGCTCGGCGCGGGTGCCAGTCCCATCATTTCCCAGAACGCGGCCGAGCCGTTCACGGATCCGCTCTCGAAGTCTATGCGCCATGTTCCCAACCGGCTGGACGACAGCGCCAGGTCCAACCATTCCTTCTGAGCCCGGAGTGCCTCGCGGGCGGTTCGCTCTCCCGATATGTCGTCCACCATTACAAAGATGCTTTGAGGGAGAGCATCAGCTGGCACGGCCAAAGACAGCGCCAATCTTGTCCACAAAACCGTGCCGTCCTTTCTCAGGAGACGGATCTCCGAGCCGAACGAAGTCGTGTCTTTGAGGCGAGTCAATGCTTCCGCCAAAGTGTGGTTGTCGTCAGGATGGACGAGTGCCCTGACTGGCAAACTAGAAAGCTCCTCCTCGGCATACCCTGTCATCTCACAAAGACGTTTGTTGGATCGTTGCAACTCTCCGTTCTCGCTCATATTGGCAAAGCCGATAGCGGCACGTTCAAATGCCCAGCGATAACTGTTTTCGGTCGCCTCCAAGGCCACGAGTCTAGCCTCTGCAACCCGCAAAAGGGTGCGGTAGTCCTGCCTCTGCCGGTGGAAAGTCAGGGCGATCATCCCCCCTGCAACCAGCAGCAGGATGGCCCTAATCCAAACGTCGACGTCGGTTGGATTGTGAAGGACATCCCGCGCCAACAAGCCGACAGTCACCATCACAAACGTTGCCGCAAGGGCAATCAGGCGATCTTCGAGATATGAGATGGCAATAATGGTGGGAACAAACTCAAAAAAGCCGATGTCGTATGCCATGGAGGCGGGCAGCGCTGTCTCGACCGCAAGTGTCGCGACCAGGAGCGACATCGAGGCAAGGTGGGTTAGCAACTTGCCTGAGCTGTTCGGATGCAAACTGAGCGAATGCAAACGCATGTGCCAGACTATAACCTTCTGACTAGTCCGTCGAGATTAGACCGAAAAGCGTACAGACTAGTCCGACCGCAGGATTGTTCCCCGGGATTGTAGCGCGCATTTTGTCCGTTGTCGGGGGCGGATCGGACCGCAACTCTCCAAGCGACCTGACTGACATGTTTAAGGCACCTCCTGACAGGGAGGCGTTGCCGTTTTGCGGGAGGTAAGAAAATGGCACTGGTTGGTAGGCAGCATGATGGAATTCTTGGTCGCCAATATGGAAGTTTCGGGGGAAAGCCCGTCTCGGCCTTGAGAACGCAGGGTGGCCATAGTTCCGCCTGGCACCAAGCACCACAAAGGTTCGACGGCGTGGCTGTCGAGCCAAAGCAGAGCAGCCTTGCATCTGTTGTGAGAATGCTTGATCGCATCGGGTGTGGCTATCTGATCCTGAACAGCGACAGGAAGGTCATGGAGTGGAATTCAGCCGCTCAAAACACCTTGGAGCGCGAGGGCGAGGCAGCTGATACGGCCGGCAAGGTGTCGGTTGCTCTGAGGCGGCTGATCGCAAACGTGCCGGGGAATTTTCTTCCTGGCACGCTTTCATGGGTGGTGATCCGCGGTATGGGCGACAGGCCCTTGATTTTGAACGAGAAGGGCATAGCAACGCCTGACGCGACGAGTATCGTGGCGCTGCTGGATCGTGAAAACAGGTCCGGGCCAAATCCCCAGACGCTGCAAAGAATGTTTGGTCTGACGAGTGCCGAAACGCAACTCGCGCTGCGCTTGGCGCAGGGCGATGCCCCTTTGGAGATAGCCCGCAAGCGGCGCTTGAGCCGGACCACGATAAGGTCACAGCTGGCGTCGCTCTTCGCCAAGACCGAAACACGGCGCCAGGCGGAACTGGTAGCTCTTCTTGGGCGCATATGCGTCTTGCCGTGAGGTAACGGCCGTACCATGCGCGCGCGCAACAGGCTTGTGCGCGCGCAATCTGTTGCCGGCGTGCTTGTCCGCCAGCCTCACCCTACCGCCGTCGTGTGCGCACCCGGCCCAATCTTGGGCGGATTGCAAACACGTGGTTAAGCACGTGCCAGCCCGCCACCTTCATGACGGAAGGCCGGAAGATCTGAATCCCGTCCAGGAACGTGGTCAACCAGGACTGCTGGTGGAACCTCATGGGAATACGAGCAACCCGCAATGCCCGCAGCAATGTCTCGGGAGGCGGGAGATGGTTGCGGTCCTTGATGAGATTCCAGTTAAGCTGTTTGACGGCGAGGGTCACTTCGTCGACCTCGCGGAAACTCTTTGACGTTGTAATGCTTGGATGGTTCGTTGCATCGTAAAAGGTAAGCGGATCGCTTATCGCCACCATGTCCCCATGGCTGGCTAGATCCACGAAGAACAGTTGATCCACTCCGGCCGGAATCTCTTTGTGCGTGCGCATCAAGCAGCCGGCACGAATGACGTCGCTGTTGATCAACAATGTGGATGGAATAATCCCCAGGCAGCGTGTCGCGCGCACCAGATAGAGGTCCATCAGGCACTGCTGGCTGGAATAAAGCGAGATCGGTTCCTGCTGCTTGGGGACTTGGCGAAATCGCACTCGCTTGTCCTCGATTATGTTTGCGGCTGACGTCATGAAGGCGACTGAGGGGTACTGTTTGGCAATTTCGGCGAATGTCCTGAGTGCACCTGGCGCAAGCCAGTCATCGTCATGTAGCAACTTGATCCATCGTCCGGAGCAAGCCAGCATAGCGTTGTTGGTGTTCTCCACCTGACCGCGACCTCGACTGTTTTCGATGATGCGGATGCGAGGTTCGCTCCGTGCGTAGTCGGTCACGATAGCCCAGGTCTCGCCCTCCGGCCCCTCGTCGTCGCTCACGACCAACTCCCAATCGGAGTAATCCTGGCCCAAGACGCTGTCGATCGCCCTGCGGATCGTATCCGGTCGACGAAAGGTTGGTATCCCGACCGAGATAAAAGGGCGTGACCACGAGAGATCGGCCCGGTCATGCTGGGTGACCGCAACTGCCGCTTGAAGGTTGTCAACCGACGACGAATTCATGGTGTTTTTTCCTCGAGACATTCATGTTGGATGCACGTTGCAGCGCCTGCTGGTTGAGGGTCGTGGGTCAACAGATACAGTGATGCTGCCATTTTCAGAGCGAAACCCGACGCGCCGCCGGCGGCCATGAAATAGATGACGGTGACTGGCTGCCAGCCCGCCTGGGCGCCGGCGAGCAGCGGGCCAAACACGAGAACCGCCCGTGCGAGGTCGATGACCAGTCTTGTTCCTTGCCGCCGTAACAGAGCGGGAACGTCGCTGAGCGGAGTCGACAACGCCTGTGCCGCGCCCATCAGCGCCAGTGCGGTCATGATTTCCGCAGTGGGCATCCAAGGCTCGCCCAGAAGCGGAACGACCACATAGGGCGCGGCGAGGCCGAGCAGCAAGATCGGCACCGCGGTAAAGGCGGCGGCCAGCAGGAGAAGCCCGCGCGCCACACCAAGCAGGTGTCCACGATTGCTGTTCCGGTTTGCTTCGGCGACAAAAACATTGCTGAGCGGTGTGGCGATCAGCGTCACCGGACCGGTGACCAGCCGCGCGGCCACGCCCAAATATCCGGCAAATGCGGTGCCGAACAGCCCGCCGACAAGGACTGCTGGAAGATTGTTGATTGCTATGCTCGCGAGCGTTGCGGGAATATCGAACAGAGGAAATTTGTATTCCCGCCGAGCCTTTTCCAATACCGCACGCCAAGGTGCCCAGGCGATGCCACGCAAATCCTCCCAACTCATCACCCGATAGCCGATCACCCCGATGAAGACGAACTGGCTTAAAATATGGGCATGGATCATCGCTTCACCGCCGAGTTCGGCGATGCCGAAAGCCAATTGCAGTGCAGCCATGCTTGCCGGCAGGATCAGGCGCCCGAGAGCAAAATCGCGCAAAAGCCCGGCACGCAGACTCCAGCAGTTCATGGCTTCGACCAGACCTGCGCCTCCCATTCCAATCGGAATGAGCCAGGCGAGCGAGCCGAGGCGATTGGGAGCAAGGTTCGACAGCATCTGTCCGGCCGAAAAGGCCAGGACGGTCGTCACGAACACAGCCAAGAGAATAAGCTTGACCGTCACATAGGCCTGCGCGTTCCCCTTGACCCCATAGAGCGAAGCCTCGAAGCGCAATGCCGCGACCCCGGCGAGTATGTTCACGATCGACAGATAAATCGTAAAGATGCCGAAATCGGCCGGCGAATAGAGCCGCGCCAAAACCGGGATTGCGGCAAGAAGGGTGAGCTGGCCGACAATCGCCATTGCCGACACTCCGCTTGCTGCACGAATGATCGAGCCGATCGGGCTCGGCCGAACAACGATGATGGCTGTGCCTGCCGCAGGAACCGTCTTGGGTCTCAGAAGGTCGCTTGGTGCCATCGGTTCGCGCTTCCGAGGGAGGCAAATATCGGGGATTGCCGCAGCCTACGATGCACACCGGACCTTGCCATCATTCACCTGAATGACGCGCTCTGCTGACAGGCTGCACCGTGAATCGTCCTGGCCGCTCCCTGGATGAACCGCCCCAGGATCGTCCGTAGCCCAAGGACGAGCCTGTGGCCGTCATGCTATTTGCTCGCGCAAGAGGTCAGCGCTGTCCTCGAGCCGATATCCGGCATGTTTTTTCAGATTCACTCGCGTGAGGACACTGCCAACAGGTATCGCAAGAGAACCGTTGCCCTGAAGGAGTTCCAGCACCCCGCGAGCGAGGGTGCGTGGCGTTTTCCTCCACCGGATGGCGAAAAGAACCACGTCCGCCCATCCTGGCAGAAATTTGGCTTCCGGCTGCCCCAGCGCCGACGGCAGGTTTATGATCACGATGCGATAGGTCGCGTGCAGATCCGCCATCACTTTGCCTCCGTCCTCGCATGATAGCAGCGCCAGCAGGTCGTCCGACGGAGCGGCGGTCATTACGTCGATCCCGATTTCATGCAGCCTGGCAACGGCACCTTCCAGGTCGCAGCGATTGCAAACATAGTCAGCGAAGGAATGGCGGTTCTTGCGTTCGCTGAACTGGTGCAGGAACTCGAGCGTGAGCTGAACGCCCTTGCGTTCAAGATCGACCAACAGAACTCGACCGCCCAGTCGCGTGCCGGCGAGCGCCAGGCTCCACGCGAGCTCGGTCCCGCCATCCTGCGGCACGCTGGAGGTGACAAGCGCCGTGTACGACGAACGAGCCCTTAGCGCATTTGGTGCCGCCGCAATCAGCAACGACGTCACGGCGCGGCTATATGCGGACCTGCGCTCCCCCAGCACGAGGTTTCGCAGTTGTTTGGCATGCATTCCGCCTGCTTCGGGAATCTGCCCCACACAGGGAACCTTGAGCACCGCTTCTGCCTCGGCCTCGCCACGGAAAGTCCGGTCGAAATGATTGCGCATCGTGACGTACATCGCCCCCAGAATGGCGAATAGGATCATCCCAGGGGGAACAAGGAAGATGGCTGGCAAGGTCTGCGGGATAGTCGGCGGCCAAGCAGCGGACAGGATGGAAATTCCAGCTGAGGGAACTCCGATACGCCGCGTCAAATCCTGTTGTCGACCAAGGAGTTCGTTATATCGCTGGGTCAGCAGGCTGACCTGCGGCTCGAGAGCCCGCAAACCGGAAAGCCGGCTGGCGGTGTCGGCCATGACCGCATCCAGGATGTTCTTTCGGCTTTCAAGAGCGGCGATCTGTGCACGGAAAATGTTTGCATCGGCAGCAATCTTGTCGACGCCTTGTTCGATCTTGCTTTGCGTCGTGGCTCTGAGTTCCTGGTCTGCCGGCGCGAGAGCCTGTCGAGCCGCAAGGTCGGCAAGTTCAGGCGCGCCAATAGCTTCGGCCAAGGCGGTGAGAGAGGCCCCATGCTCTCGAAGCCCCTGGACGTATCGAAGCCGAGATTCCACAGCGGCGAGGTCCGCCTTTGACATCGACAATTGCTGGCTGAGGTCGGCCCGTTCCCTGGCTGCATTGTCCGCCGAGCCTTGGTCGATGGCTCCGTGGCTCAGCCGATATTTCTCAAGGCGGTCTGCCGCTGCCTGCAGATCATTTTGCAGCCCGGGCAAACTGGCGGTGATCGCATCGAGCTCTTGCTGGTCGGATGCCTGCCTTTTCTTCGCTAGGGAGTCGACATAAACCTGAGCGAATGTGTTGGCCACGAGCGCCGCCCGCGCGGGGCTGTCATCGGCAAAAGCGACGGAGATTACTCTCGATCGCAGCTCCTGCCCGACCCGCATGCCTCGCCGCAAAGCTCTCAACTCGGAGGCATCCTCGGCTTGTGGACCGTTGGCTACCTGGTCCGCCCCTGGCCACAGCCAGTCCAGTAGACCGCCGGCAAGTGAGCGTGTCCTTGGGGGAGGGGTGGCAGACGGTTCAAGCCGGGAATTCCTGCTCGCGGAATTGTCCTGTCCGGTTTCCGCCGCACCTGTCTTGCGCAGTGCCGCCATGACGCGGCGCAGGTGATCTTGCGACGATAACATCGTGATGTGGTCATCTATGCTTGAATCAACGAGGTCCTGCGAAGACGGGGCGCCGACGGGCAGTGAACCGCGCGAGGGGGCGTCGACGATAAGCTGGGTTGTTGACTCGTAGAGAACTGGTCGAAGGCTTCCCAGCAACCCCGCCAACAAGCCGCCCAACACAGCGAAGGCAACAATAGACCATTTTCTCCTTGCCAGAATCACGAAGAGTTGGCGCGACGCGGTGGGCGGCTCGACATACTCACGCAATGACCGCACGGGCACTCTGCCTTCGAGAACCGGTGCTGGTAGTTGATTGACCCGTGGCAGCTGGATCGGGCTGATTGCGGAACCTACCATCTTACACTCCTGCCAGGTCGCGTTCATGAGTTGGGCCGGTTTGCTGTGCTTGCCGATTGGCCTTGCTCCGCCAGGCCTGGAACATCAACGCGGACCACAATTCGCGCGAGCGGTTATGGCCATCAATGTGATCGCGCCAGCAGGCGTCGATCTTCGCGGTGTCCAATACGTCACTGCTTTCGGTTCGCATGTCGGCGAGAAGATCGGTGGCCCAGTTGCGCAGCGGACCCCGCAGCCATGCAGCGATAGGGACATCGAAGCCTTGTTTCGGACGCTCGATCAGGTGCTGCGGGAGATAGCGGCGTAGCAATTGGCGAAGGATCCATTTGCCGGCGCCATCACGAACTTTCATGTTGGATGGCAGCCGCCAGGAGAATTCGACAACGCGGTGGTCAAGCAGAGGACACCGACCCTCAAGGCTGTTGGCCATGGTGGCACGGTCCAGCTTCACCAAGATATCGCCAGGCAAGTAGCCCGCCATGTCATCGTACAGAAGACGGGAGAGCAGGTCGTCAAGCGGCGGACCGCCGTAGCCGTGGGTTGGTTCGGTCGGCCGCTGATATCCAAGGTTTTCAGCTTGTGGCCGCGCCAGCCGCTGAAACAATTCGTCTTCGTTCGATGCCGTGAGCAGCCGGGCGAGGCGTTCCATTCGGTCGCTCCGGATAAAATGCCTCGCGCTCGCAGAGAGCGGCAGTTTGCCAACGGCATCGTCACGTCCGGCGCGTGCGAAAAACCCTGCCCCTGCCGCCAAGGTTCGGCGCAGTTGTCGGGGCAGGCGCAGGTGCCGTTTCAGCCGCTCCGCCATAAAGTGGCGGCCGTATCCTGCGAAGCATTCGTCACCACCGTCGCCCGACAGCGCTACGGTGACGTGCTGACGAGCGAGCCTGGCAACGAGCAAGGTCGGTATTTGTGATTCATCGGCGAAGGGTTCATCCCAGACCTGGGGCAACTCGGGAATGACGTCACGTGCGGCGCTTGGCGAGAGGTGAAGTTCGGAGTGGTCGGTACCCAGATGACGGGCAACGGCCGCTGCGTATGGAGCTTCATCAAAGCCGCCCTCTCCGAACGAGATCGTGAAGCTGCGAACCGGCTTGCAGGATTGGGCCTGCATCAAGGCGATCACGGCTGAGCTGTCGATCCCGCCCGACAGGAAGCCGCCCAGAGGCACGTCGGCGATCATACGTTCCCGCACAGCCAGCCGAAGCCGGTTGTCCAGTTCGTCAACCAGATCTTCGTCGGTGCCGATGGCGGGATTCCGTCGCCCATCGGCAGCGACGGCAGCCAGCGACCACCAGCGGTGAACGCATCGGGAAAGACGGTCCGCGCTGCGGTCTTCGGCAAAATTCGCCGCCGTGACGGAAAGGACAGAACCAGGCGGCAGTTTGAACACGCTTCGCCAGATACAGCGATGGTCCGGCACCCATCCCGTCGAAAGCATTGCCGCGGCGGCATCAAGATCAAGGTCAGGAGAAAAGCCCGGAAAGCAATTGATCGCCTTCAGCTCAGACGCGAAAACCAGCGCATCTCGGGTCGATGCGACATAGAGGGGCTTTTTGCCCATTCTGTCGCGGGCCAGATGCAGGGTTCTTGTCTTGAGATCCCACAATGCGAAGACGAACATACCGGCAAAGCGATTGAGGGCGGCCTCAAGCCCCCAATGCTCGATTGCGCAGAGCATCACTTCGGTGTCGCTAGCACCTTGAAAGGTTTGGCCCGCACACTCGAGTTCGCTACGCAAATCGCGAAAATTGTATATCTCACCGTTGAAGGTGATCACGTACCGACCGCTGGCGGAATGCATCGGCTGGTGCCCGGCGGCTGACAGGTCGACAATTGCCAACCGCCTGTGGCCCAGTGCGATTCCAGCTTCGCGGTCGATCCAGAGCCCCTCGCCATCCGGCCCCCGGTGACGCAGCGATGCAGTCATCCGCCCGATCGCTCCAAGCGGCTTTATGTCCAGAGCGTCCGAAGCCAATAGAATTCCCGCGATCCCACACATTAGGCCACCCTCGGTTCAGCAAGCTGCCGCCGAAGTGCGGTCGGATTTCCGGCAACGAGGCAGAAAGCCAGCGAAAACCACACGATCGGGTGGCGGATGATCAGGTGAGGCATGCTGAAGATTATCGTCGATCCCCCGAGCACCAGCAGGGCGTCGAATCCCGCTCGCCAGGCGGAGGACATGGCGGCGCCCACGATCCAGACCAACGCCATCACGGCAAGCAATCCGCCCTGCAGGTAAAGGTCGAGAACGGTGTTATGCGCCTCGAAAGGTCGCTGTAGAAATTGACGGTCGGCCACGGGAGGCCGCTCGAGGTGGGGGCCAGGGCCCAGTCCCAGGGACCCGGATTTCAATCCTTTTTCCACAGCCTCCTGCCACAGATAAAGCCGGAGTTCGAACGTTTCGACGGTCGCTTCCCCGCCTTCGTCTTTGGTAAGGCTCTTCGCAAAATTGGCGACGCTGGTCTCTTCGGTGAGCGCGTACGGCGTCATTGCAAGCGCTAGAGGGAAGGAGCCTGCCAACAGCATAATTGCCGCCAGGCGGGGCATGCTGGCGCGGCCGCTCGTTGCTATCCATGCACGAAGCCGCAATCCGATGAAGATGAGGCAGCTCAGGATGCTGGTATAGAGATAGGTGTCGCTCTTCGTCAGTCGGCCGACATAGAACGTCAGGAGCAGGCATGAGAATGCTAGCAAACGAGCCCATGGGTTGCGCGTGGTCGTGGCAAGATGCAAAGCCAGCGGGCCAAAGAGCGCGCAATAGAGCGCGAGTTGGTTCGGGTTCTCTGACCAGCCGCGGAACCGGTCCCAATACCAGGGATCGACGCCGGATTGGTGGATCGCACCATAAGCCAAGCCAAGCTGTATCACAAAGGCTCCATTGGCAAACGCGACCACGTACCATGCGCTGCGGCGCAGATGCCGATCGGCGTCCGGCTCCGCCGCGGCCAGGCACGTAAAGCTTGCCAGCAACACATATGCCATAATGTCATGTACAAACCCGGTCAGATAAAGAACGGTGGTCAGGTAACCGACGATCGTGCCGATCCCCAAAGCGAGCGACAGGAGCAGCCAGAAGCTCGCCAGTTGGACAAAAGCGGGTGTGAGCTGGAGACGACCGCCAGCGAGTATTCGTCCAATCGCCAGCACGATCCAGATCGCGATGAACAATTCGCCGTAGCCGAGCGGCAATCCCGGAACGCCTAGTTGCGTCGCATAGGACATAGCAACCCCCAGGGCGAGCAAGGCGTCCCGGATCATTGATGTGCCCCGCCTCGGTGATTTGCGAGGCCGCCTCCAAGCCCAACGGCAGGGAGCGGTCGCATGTGCCCCGCGCGGAGTGTGTTGTCGTAAAGGTCGCAGTACTGGTCGACCACCAGTGGCAGGGCAAATCGCCTCCGGACAAGTTCAACAGAACGGGCGCCCATCGCCTTGGCCGCCGCGCGGTCGGACAGCAAGTCTATTGTTCGCGAGGCGAGGGCTTCGGCATCATGCGGCGCAACCAGGTAGCCGTTCCATCCGTCTTCGACGACGTCGCTGCAGCCTGGCATCCTTGAGGCCACGATGGGCAGTCCCGCCAGCCCCGCCTCGAGCAATACACGCGGAACCCCCTCGCGATACTGAGTGGGAAAGGCGAATACATCGGCCATGCCAAGGAGATCGGCGACATCGCGTCGTGGACCCAAGGCCAGCACATGAGGTGCATGCCGATCAAGCTCCGACTTGTCGATTGCGAATGAGCCTTCGGATTCTCGTGGGCCGACGAGCACAAACCGTGCCGCGGGCCTTGCGGACAGGATGCGAGGGATCGCATTGAGAAGGGTCGCCACGCCTTTCTGGCGCGTCAAACGGCCGACGAAGATCACCACTTCGGCGGACTGAAGGCCGAGGTCCTTTCGCATCTTCGTTGCTGAGGACCCGAGATGGCGCACCGTTGCGAACGCGTCGACATCGATTCCGGAACTGCGTATCAGTCGCGAACTTCCGCGACCGATCAGCCGAAAGCGCTCGAAGAACAGTTGGTCGTCGCTATTTTGGAATACGGTCGCAGCCGTCCAGGAAGACGCAAGCCATTGTAGTGCGCAATAGACCGGACGCAACGCCAGGGCTCGAGGCTCCAGCGATGAGAACGTCCACCCCAGTCCGTTGATGGTGCGAATGACCGGAACAGTTCCCCGTACCGAAAGGGGCGTTAACAGATTTGGCTTGGTGTCGAAGCTCTGGATGATGTCAGGCTGAAGCTCCTGCATCAAGCGGCGCATCGTTCCGAGGGTGCGCCATTCCCCGCCTCCGCTTGCAAAGCGGTCGAAGGAGAACCTGTGATGCGAAATGTCATGCCGTAAAAACGGTACGGGAGAACCGCTCGAGACCGCCGTAACGCGAAAGCCTTTCTCTCGCAGCGCGATGAGGAAGGGAACTCTCAAGGCGTGATCCTCGCCTCCTACGCAGACCAGGTGCGGGTTCATCTGCCTCTCCCAAGCGCACATGGCCGATTGGCTCTCATGCTGCCATGGCCCGGTTTCATCACCTCTGAGCGCATGCCGCCCGAGTGCACGCTAGGGGGACACCAGGTGCCTGTCCTCGTCCGTTTGAATGACACCCGTGATGTTTGGAAGGGTAGCGACCAGCGAGGCGAGATTCCCTCGCGATTGCCGGAGCGTTCATGTGACTCGTGTCTTGCGGGATGAGCGCGGTGTTCGCCTGAGCCGGTACGAGTGGCTGGTCTGCATCACCTTGGTTGTCCAAGGTTTTCGAGTGTCCAATTGCGGCGGCGTGGTGCCTGAGCTCCGCGGCTCGCTGATGGCAAAAAGTTTTTGACGCGTGGTTGCGCTGGGCCGTCAAGCCGGCCCTCGGCCTGCGTCGCCCGGTCTTCAGGACGGAACCCGCACGTCAGCTGTTGGTCCACACATCCGGAACATCTGTCGGCGAGGTCCAAGGGCCTCGCCGACTTCTTAAAGCGTTTCTTCGCTGGGCTGGTTCAGGTGACCAGAAAAGACGATGCGGTAATCGACAGATGCGGAGAGAGGCTCGCGAAATGGATCTGGTTTGCGCCTCCGACGCCGTCGCTGTCGAAAGAAAGAGCTCCCGTCGAACTGTTGTAGATAATGTGATCGGAACTGTCATGCGCGGCTTTGCCGGCAAAGAAAGCGTCCGACGAGAGGCCCCCCTGATCGAGACCGGCAAAGATGGAATGATCGAGGTGGATTTTGTCCTGGGCTTTGTTGAAATCAGTGATCTTGTCGACGTTTCCAGCACCAAGGGCGGTACTGAACACGAAGGCATCTCTGCCCCCACGCCCGCTCAACGTATCGGCTCCGCCGCCGCCGTCGATCTTGTTGCTACCGGCATTGCCTTGAATGGTCTGTCCGAATTCGTTGCCGGTCAGATTGATGGCGGCCTTGCTGGATGCCTTGGTGGTTGCGAGTTGCTCGATATGCGAGCCAGCCGAAAGAGCGAAGCTCACCGAGGCAAGAACCTTATCGGCGCCGCTTCCTCTCTGCTCCACCACCTTGTCGTGGGCATTGTCGACGTAATAGGTGTCATTGCCGCCATAGCCGGTCATCTTGTCGGCGCCACCGCCACCATTGATCTTGTTGGCGCCGCCATTCCCATAGATGGCTTGACCGAATTCGTTGCCGGTCAGGTTGATGGACGCCCTGCCACCCGAACTGGCGGTGGAGAGCTGCTCGATATGTGAGCCCGCCGTAAGAGCGTAACTCACCGAGGCCACGACCTTGTCGACCCCGCCGCTTGGCGCTTCCATCACCTTGTCATGGGCATTGTTGACGAGATATTTGTCATTGCCCGTGGTCGCGTGAAAAACGTCTGCGCCGCGCGTGCCATGGAATATATGATCGCTGTCCGACGAGGCCGGCGCGGCGGGAGCAGGGGCGCCGGCGTCGCTTGGCGGCGTGGTCGGGGTATCGATCGGATCGCTTGCTGGAGGGGCGGCAGAGCCACCGGTGCTTTGGAGGTTGTGCTGCTGGAAGAAGGCCTGCAGTGCCGGCGAATTCTCCAGAGCTGTGTCTCCGTTCTGCGAGCCCCAGGCATAGGCATAATCGAAGGCAGGCGACGGAACCAGTGCTGCCCAATGATCTATCATCGTTTGCATCTGTTCCGTCGTTGGCATCTGATGCTTCCCGCCCGTGTCGGTCGTCCAGTTGCCACCGCCAAAAGTCTGGTAGACCGGAATGATCTTGTCGATCGGGATGCCGGACTTCACTGCCGCGCCCACGGCCCTGTCGATCATGTTGTAGTCGACCGTGCTCACGTCATCGCGCACCGGGTACGGGTCCAACCCGTAATAGTCGATGCCTGTATTGGCCGGATTATAGGTGTTGGAAAAATCCGGATTTGTAGGAGACCCCATATTCATCATGGTGACGAAGGTCTTGGCGCCCGGAAAATGGGAATGGATCCAATCCGATTCCGCTTTCAGGTTTTCGGCAGTTGCATATGTGCCCCACCGGCCGGTGGGATCTGGCTCGTCCATCAGGAAAAATCCGAACACCTTCGGGTTGTTCAGAAATGGTGTAACTTTTTCAATGAAGGAGGAGGTGACGCCGTCATGCGCGCCGAGATAGACGAGGCCTTTCATGCCGTCCGGCAAAGCATTGACCTGCGAGAGATATTGAACATCGACCAGGTTGAACCCGGCGGTTGCGACTTCGGTGGCTGATCCACCGGACGCATAATGGAGTGTCATCCAATGATCCTTTGGTTGATTCGATTTATGCCCCGCGTCTGCTTAGGTGATTGCTACATTAGGATGAAATCAAATACGAAACACAGCGAGATAGAATGTTTGATTGATCTAAGTTGTTGCTCAGTAGCAGGTATTTTGCTCAGCCGACTGTGGCACCTTTGAAAGTGTTTGGGAGCAAGGACATACGCCTCTTTTGCCGGCTCCGTTCTGACCAGTTCCTTTAGCGAAAATCGTCATTTTTCGTGAAGTTATCCCCAGACAGGGAGACGTCGGCGGCCGCGTTTCGCCGGTTCATGCCACGAATCCGCTGCATTTTCCTCAAAGTCGACGTATGTAAGCAGAGCGTAATAAGGGGGGCGACGGATAGCGGCTGCTATGCGCATCAAGAAAGGTTTGAGCCATCACAACTTACGGAAGTAACGGCGCGGCAGTGTCGCGCGAACGACCGCTGGTCATGAAAACATCGGGGGCTGGTTCTCCCGAGCTACGTTCCGCCATTCTCGCCTGCATGCCTGGGCTGCTTGGCGTGGCGCTGTTCTCGGCAGTGATAAACATTCTCGCTCTGACCGGTTCGGTCTATATGTTGCAGATTTACGATCGCGTTCTGCCGTCGCAGAGCGTTCCCACCCTGGTGGGGTTCACGATCGGCATGCTGGGTCTGTATGCGGTCCATGGGCTTCTGGATTTCGTGCGGCTTCGCGTGTTGGTCCGCATCGGCAGCCGTCTCTATAGGAATTTGCAGCAAAAGGTGTTCTCCATCTCCCTGTCCCTGCCGCTCAAGGCAGGGCGTGATGCGGACCGTCTGCAGCCTTTGCACGATCTTGACCGACTGCGCGGCTTTCTCTCCGGAACGGGACCGACGGTCATCTTCGACGCCCCGTGGATCCCCTTTTATCTGCTGATCATTTATTTGCTCCATCCTTCGCTCGGCCTGCTGGCGACGGTCGGCGCGATCGCTGTGGTCCTCTTAACAGCGATCGCGGAAGTGTTTAGCCGAGGCCCCGCCGCGCGTGCCTCGGAGGAGCTGCTGTCGCAGCGGGCGCTTGCCGATTCCGGCCGGCGCAACGCCGAAGTCGTTCACGCAATGGGGCTGTCTGGTCGACTGGCTCGACGCTGGAGCGACGTCAGCCGAGCCTATCTCGCCCAGCAGGAACGTCTCTCTGACGTCGTTGGTGGCGCCAGTTCGCTGTCGAAGGCCCTGCGGATGGCGTTGCAGTCCTGTGTTCTCGGTCTCGGCGCTTACCTGGTGATCGGCGGCGAGGCTTCACCTGGGGTGATCATCGCATCTTCCATTTTGCTTGGCCGCGCCTTGGCCCCGGTGGATGCTGCGATCGCAAACTGGAGAGGCTTTCTGTCGGCCCGGCGCAGCTATTCCGAGCTGGCAGCGGTCATGGCGGCATTCGGCCGCCAGGACGAGCCAATGGAGTTGCCTCGGCCGCAGGCGCGGTTTGCGGTCGAGCAATTGACCATTGCGCCGCCCGGCTTGCCAAAGCCAACCGTGGTGAATGTGAGCTTCCATCTGTCGAGAGGCGCTGGGATGGCCGTAATCGGCCCAAGCGGTTCCGGCAAGACAACTTTGGTGCGTTCGTTGGTCGGAGTGTGGAAGCCGCTCCATGGCTCGGTGAGATTGGACGGCGCCTCTCTCGATCAATGGAACTCGGAACAGCTCGGCGCCCATATCGGCTACATGCCGCAGGATGTGGAGTTGTTTGACGGCACGGTAGCAGACAACATTTCGAGGTTCCGAGGCAAGACGGATCCAAAAGGCGTCCTTGCGGCGGCAAGAGCAGCCGGCGTCGAGAAAATGATAATGCAATTCCCTCAGGGATTTCAGACCCGCATAGGCGAGGGCGGAGCGGCCCTGTCGGCAGGGCAGAGGCAACTCGTGGGTCTCGCCCGAGCACTTTATGGCGAGCCGTTTCTTGTCGTGCTCGACGAACCGAACTCGAACCTCGACGTGGACGGAGACGCTGCCCTGGCCGGCGCCATACGGACAGTGCGTCAGCGCGGGGGCATCGTCATTGTCGTTGCGCATCGTCCTTCGGCACTCGCGAATATCGATCAGGTGCTGGTTATGTCGAATGGGACGGTTCATGCCTTTGGCTCGCGCGAGCAGGTCTTGGCGAACGTGCTCCGACCTTCACCGCCTGTTTCACCTCGGCCATCTTCTTTGGCGCCGATACCGGGTGTTGCCGGACATGCATGAAGCTCTGCTCGAAACATTCGTCGCTTTCTCATCGTATGCTCGGACCCTTCGTGGCAGCAAACGGGCTGCCGTGAGCGCGCCAGATCTGTCGGACGGTATACGGGCCAACCTGATATTCGGTTTGGTGATTACAGGTCTGCTGGTCCTTGGCGGCGGCCTGTGGCTGGGGTTGACCAACATCGCCGGCGCTGTGGTTGCACCGGCCACCGTGGTGGTGGAAACCAACGTCAAGAAGGTCCAGCATCAAACCGGAGGCACAGTGGGCGGGATCTTCGCGCAGGACGGAGATCATGTACGAGCCGGCGACGTGCTGGTCAGACTGGATGACACGCTGACTCGCGCGAACCTGCAAATCATCAGTGAGGATCTCGATCGCGCGACCGTCCGGCTCGCTCGGCTGGAGGCTGAGCGAACGGGCCTAGCGGAAATGCAACTGCCGGTCGGCCTGAAGGCGCGAATGAACCAGCCGGAGCTGGCTGCGCTCGTCAATGGCGAGCGCGCGCTCTTTGAAACGCGCGCTTCGGCTTTGGCTGGACAGAAGGCACAGTTGAGAAGCCAATCCCAGCAACTTGAACGTCAGATCGACGGCCTCAAAGCGCAACAGAGCGCGGTGGATGAATCGGTTGCTCTGCTGAATAAGGATTTCGCCGACGTTGATTCCCTCTACGCCAAAAAACTCGTCTCCAAGGAGAGGGTGAGCAACATCAGGCTGGATGCCACCCGGGCCAGGGGAGAATCGGGGCGCCTCGCTGCCGCAGTAGCTGAAGCGCAGGCGCGCATTAGCGAAACGGGGTTGCAGATGCTGCAGCTGGATGACCAAAGGCGCACTGACGTGACGACCGAACTCCGCGAGACGGAAGCCAAGCAGACCGAACTCAACGAACGGAGGATTGTGGCCCAGGATGAATTGACCAAGACAACGATCCGCGCGCCGCAGTCCGGAACAATACAGGAATCGGCTGTCCATACCGTCGGCGGCGTTATCGCGCCTGGCGAGATGCTCATGACCATCGTGCCTGATGCCGACGATCTTGTGGTGGACGCGCTGATCCCTCCGTCGCGGGTCGACGACGTCCGGCCAGGGCAGCCGGTATCGATCCGTTTTCCGGCGTTCGACGTGGGAACCACTCCGGTCTGCCAAGGGTCAGTGAAACACATCTCGGCAGATCTGATTAAAGATCCGCAACGTCAGCTTTCCTATTTCTCGGCGCGGATCAAGGTCGAAAGCAAATCGAATTGCCTGACCGAAGCGAAGGTGCTGAGGCCAGGTATGCCCGCCGAGGTTCATATCCGCACCGATGAACGCAATGTCTGGTCTTATCTGTTGAAACCCTTTGCGGATCAGATGTCCAAGGCGTTTACGCAGTGATGGCGAGGAGGCGAGGCGAGTAGGATATCGGGATTTCTGGCGGCCCGACGGCTTTTTGGGGGCGGGCGGCCGTCGAGCCTAACCGGCGGCGCGGGGATGAAGCGCCTCCGGCTGGAGGAAACATGCGCGTTATGTGCCGCTACCGCATCATTCGAATAGCGAGGCAGTTTGTCCGCTGTCGGTAGTTTTTTGCCCAATGAAATGAACGAACGCGAATGGCGGATGGCGGGCGAGCGGAACCGCAACATTACCCATCAAAGATCAATGTTGCTGTGGTGCGAATTGCGGGGGCGGCCAATCCCCGTGGGCGTCGTGCTGGCAGGAGCTTGCGCAGCCATCGAGCATCACTGGACGGTGGCCTGAGGCGAGTTTGCCAGCCGTGATCTTGCAAAGACTTTTCTATCCCCGTCCAAAATATGCCTGGTACCACTCGACGAACCGCCCCACCCCTTCGGTCACTGTCGTCGTCGGGCGGTAGCCGACCGCCTGCTCCAGCGCCGAGGTGTCGGCGAAGGTATCGGGCACGTCGCCGGGCTGCAGCGGCAAGAGTTCGACGATGGCTTTGCGGCCCAGCGCGTTTTCCAGCGCCTCGACATAGGCGGTCAGCTTCACCGGGTTGTTGTTGCCGATGTTGAAGATGCGCCAGGGGGCGCTGCTTGTGGCCGGATCGGGACGGCTGGAGTCCCAGGCGGCATTGCCCGTGGCCGGGCTGTCGCTGGCGCGGATCACGCCTTCGGCGATGTCATCGACATAGGTGAAGTCGCGCGTGTGATTGCCGTTGTTGAACAGCTTGATCGGCTCGCCGGCCAGGATGTTCCTGGTGAACAGGAACAGCGCCATGTCCGGGCGACCCCAGGGACCATACACCGTGAAGAAGCGAAGCCCGGTCGTCGGCAATCGGAACAGATGGCTGTAGCTGTGCGCCATCAGCTCGTTGGCGCGCTTGGTCGCGGCGTAGAACTGCAGCGGATGGTCGGCCGGACGATGTTCGGAAAACGGCATGTCGGTGTTGGCGCCGTAGACGCTCGACGTGCTGGCATAGGTCAGGTGCGCGACGGCGCTGTTGCGGCAGGCCTCCAGCATGTTGGTGTAGGCGATGATGTTGCTTTCGACATAGGCATGCGGGTTTTCCAGGCTGTAGCGAACCCCGGCCTGGGCGGCGAGATGGATCACCCGGTCGAATGCATGGTCGGCAAAGCAGGCGTCGACCACGCTCTTGTCGGCGAGATTGCCGCGGATGAAATGATAGCCGGCATTGGTCTTGCGGCTCGCCTCGTCCAGCAGCCGCAGCCTCGCCTCCTTGATCTGCGGATCGTAGTAGTCGTTGACGTTGTCGATGCCGACGACCTCGTCGCCGCGCTCCAGCAGCCGCTTGGCTACGTGATACCCTATGAAGCCGGCCGCGCCGGTGACCAGAACCCTCATCAGAAGCGCCCATCCGTAACATGCCTGGGGAACAGACCCTTGATGTCGTAGATGACGCCCGGGGTCTTGGAGGACATTAGCTGATCTGGTCGCGCGGAGTTACCCTCGCCGTGAGGTGAAGGCAAACCGGTGATAGGAGGCTCAACCAAGATCGATATTCGCACTTACAAACCTTCGGTCTCTTCGTCGTCGAGCATCTGTCACCTCAGCGCACCCTTGTCTGCGCGTGTGGGACGCCGGCTTTGTACCCAACCGAATACAGGCACGGGAGTTCCATTCCTGCACGGAATGGGGTGGGAGAGCCGCACTTCATTGCTGGCGATGCTGAATAGGCGCCATGAACCAGCTTCGCTGATCCTGGCGCTCACCGGCGTGCCCTTCAGCTCCTCAAATCGGGATCCCGTTCGGGAAAAACGAGACTGGCCAATGGACGCCCGATCGTCTCGCTGCTCCAAACGTCCGCTCCTGGCTCTTGGAACTGTAAGGGGTGCCATGTCGGCTGGATTACCGCCCCCAGACGACGGCATTCTCGTGCCGTTTGATGATGTGCTTCAGATTCTCGAAGGCGGTCGTGACGTGGCCGGCGAAGCGCTCTGCCGCCGGCGAGCGCGGTCCGCTGACCCGGCGCAGGATGCCGAGTGAGCGGCTGGGCTGCGGAATTTCATAGGGCAGCACCGTCACCCGGTTTTCCTTGCGCTGCGCGAAGACCACGGAGAATGGCAGCACCGCCAGCGCATCGGTTTCGGCAAGGAAGTTGATCACGCTCATCAGCGAGCCTCCCGAATAGCGGACGTTGAGGTCCGACATGCCGATGCTCATCAGGATCATCTGCAGGTCCGACATCAGCGGAGAGCCGGGTAGGGGGGCTACCCAGGGAAAGCTGGTCAGGTCATGCGCCCTGAGGCGGCGATTTCGCAGCAGGGGATGGTCGGGCCGGCAAGCCACGACGTTGCGTCCGGGCAGGATTTCGGTGAATTCGAAGCCGGGTCCCAGGTCGAGCACGCCGATCGGCACGATCCCGAGATCGATCTGGTTGCTCTCCAGCGCCGCGACCATCTCGGGCAGGTTCATATAGCTTTGCTGAACGGTGACCTCGGGTTCGAGCTTCTGGAATTCTCCGATCATCCGGCTGATCATCGCATCCATGAAGAAGGGCACGCCGCCGACACGGACGACGCCCTTCGTGCCTTTCATGAAGCCCTGGACCGCATCCGACGCCTTGCGCGACGCGGTGATGATCGTGCGGCCCTGCGCCGCCAACTGGAAGCCGAGCGGTGTCGCCTGCAGCGGCCGGCGACCCTTGAGGAAAAGCGGCTCGCCCACCCGCGCCTCCAGCATGGCCAGCGATCGACTGACCGCCGGCTGGGTCAGGCCCAGCATAGCGGCTCCTTCCGACACGCCGCCGGCATCCAGCACCGCGGCGAGCTGCATGAGGTGGCGCTCGTTCAGCTTCATAGCAAAACGCTATACAAGGGACGCCACATCTCATCAAGCATCGCGTCGGGCCGTGCTATCCCGCTTGGCAAGGGGAAGGGAGGCCCCGGCGGAATGCACGGCCAGCACGACCCGAAGCGAGATGAATTCCCCAAGGCGATCTCGACGCAGGCCGAGGAATTCTCACGGCGCCTGACGGCAATGGGCCAGTCCCGCCTGGCGGCGGCGGCGCAGGCAGCCGTCGACGGTTTGCACGCGCTGATCGTCGAGCTGCGACCCTCGGGCGAGGAGTTCCGTCAGGCGATCGATTTTCTGACCGAGGTTGGCCACTACGCCGATGCGCGGCGCCAGGAATGGGTGCTGTTCGCCGACGTCCTGGGCGTGTCGTCGCTGATCGAGGATCAGAACAGCCCGCGCCCTGTTGGGGCGACCCCAAACACCCTGGCCGGCCCCTTCTACCGGGCCGACGTGCCGGTGATGCCGCTCGGCGCGAACATCTCGCGCGATCACAAGGGCGAGCCGCTGGAGGTTGCGGGCCGGATCGTCGCGCTCGACGGCGATGCGATCGGCGATGCGATGGTCGAGATCTGGCAGGCCAATGCCGAGGGTCTCTACGAGAACCAGGAACCCGACAGGCAGCCGGAATTCAATTTGCGTGGACGGTTCCGCACCGATCCGCAGGGACGCTTCGTCTTCGTGACGGTGAAGCCGAAGGGCTACACGCTGCCATCGGACGGACCGGTCGGTCAATTGATGTCGGCGCTTGGCCTTGGCCTCGAGCGGCCGGCCCATATCCATTTTCGCGTCTCGGCGGAGGGCTTCGAGACGCTGACGACCCACATCTTCGACCGGTCGGACCCTGCGATCGGCCGGGATGCCATCTTCGGGGTCAAACCCGAACTCATGGCCGAGTTCCGCGCGCTGCCGCCCAACGGAGGAAAACGGAAGCACGCGCTCGACCTCAACCTCGTGCTCTGTCCACAGCGGCGGGGCGAAACCGAAACCTCTGGGAGGAGATGACCGATGGCACGTGTCAGCGGCTACCACCATTTGACGCTCTCGACCGACAGCGCTCAGGAAGATTTTGATTTCTATACCAAGGCACTGGGCCTGCATTCGGTGAAGCGCACCGTCTTGTTCGACGGCGTCATCCCTGTCTATCACCTCTATTACGGCTCGCCCAACGGCGATGCCTCGACGATCATCACCACCTTCCCGTTCCGCAAGCCAGGCGTCTATGGCCGCCGCGGGTCCAACCAGTCGCGCACCATCATGCAGTCGATTCCCAAGGGGGCCGCGGATTTCTGGGTCGACCGGTTGAACGCGCGCGGCATCGAGGCCATCAAGATCACTCGTTTTGGCGCCGACCGTGCGGCTTTCGCACATCCCTGCGGCATTCCGCACGAGCTGGTGGAAAGCGACAGGGATACGCGCGCGCCGATCACCAACGAGGCGCAGGGCATCGGCAAGGCGCACGGCATCAAGGGAATATACGGCGCCGTGGTGGCGGTGATGGACCGCACTGCGATGGACGACTTCCTGACCATCGCGTTGCCGCTGGAGAAAGAGGCTGACGACCATGAGGGACTGGTGTTCCGCGTGCCCGACGCGACCGGCGTCGCTCAGCGCGTGGAGGTCATTGTCGACCGCGACAGCCCGCAGGGCACCTGGACGCTGGCGGGCGGTACGATCCACCACCTCGCCCTCAACACCGGCGACGAAGAGAACCAGCTGAAACTGCGCGCTCATATCGAGGGTCTCGGCTTCACGGATATATCGGAGCAGAAGGACCGCAACTACTTCAAGTCCTGCTATGTCCGCTCGCCCGGCGGCGCGCTGTTCGAAATTGCCTGGACCACGCCGGAAGGCTGGGCCAAGGACGAGCCTCCGGGCCAGATCGGCAAGACGCTGGTCTTCCCGCCGTGGTTCAAAGATCGTGAGAGCGAATTGCAGGTCGGCCTGGAAGAGGCGGACTTCACGTGAGTTCAGGCAGCGGTCCGCTCCGGCTTGGGCCAAGAGGCCCGGAGGCGAAGGCGATCTGCGTCTTCGTCCACGGCCGTGGCCAATCGCCCGAAGAGATGCAGTCCCATGTGCTGTCGCGGCTTTCCGCAACCGCCGTGGCCTTTATCCTGCCGCGTGCACCACACGGCATGTGGTGGGAGGCGCGTGCCGTCGACCCGTTGACGCCGGTCGCCCGGGCGCAGCTTTCCGACGCGCTCGACCACCTTGCGGCCGCAATGGTCGCGGCGCGGGCCGAACTGCCCGGACTGCCGCTTCTTCTCGCGGGCTTCTCGCAAGGGGCGTGTCTGTCGATCGAATACCTCTGCGCGGGGCTGCCGCCGCCGGATGCTTTGGCGGCCTTCACGGGCTGCCGTGTCGGCGTTCCGGCGGACGAAAGATCCGAGGCCGCGCCGGCCGGAATGCCGATCTATCTTTCCGGCGGCGATGCCGATCCCTGGATACCAGTCTCGGCGTTTGCCGATGCCGCGCAGTCGCTGGGCCGCATTGGCGCGAGCCTGCGGGCCGATCTCTTCCCGGGACGGGGCCATGAGGTCTCGGACGCCGAGATCGTCATGCTGGGCACGATCCTCGACGACCTCGCGGCCGGGCGCGGCCCGCGCATGGAGGCGGCGCGATGATGGACAGCTTCACCTTTCCGGGCCTGACGACACGGGTGGTCTTCGGTGCCGGCACCATAGCTCGCGTCGAAGAGGAAGTCCGGCGGCTCGGCCATGACAAGGTGATGGTGCTTTCGACACCGCATCAGATGGGCGATGCGGAAAGACTGGCCGTAAGCCTTGGTGGCCTCGCCGCCGGGATCTTTGCCGGCGCGGTCATGCATACCCCTGTCGAGGTCACGGAAAAGGCCGTCGGTGCCTTCCGCGGCAGCGGCGCTTCGGCGGTCGTCAGCCTCGGCGGCGGCTCGACCACCGGGCTCGGCAAGGCCATTGCCGTGCGCACGGGCGCCGACCAGGTGGTCATTCCCACCACCTATGCCGGCTCGGAAATGACCGACATCCTCGGCGAGACGGCGGCCGGCGAGAAGACTACCCGCCGCTCGCCGGACATTCGCCCCGAGACGGTGATCTACGACGTCGATCTGACACTGAGCCTGCCGGTAAGTCTCACCGTCACCTCGGCGATGAACGCGATCGCTCATGCGATGGAGGCCTTGTATGCCCCCGATCGCAACCCGGTGATCGTGCTCATGTGCAGGGATGCCATGATTGCCTTCAAGGACGGCATTCCAAGGCTGATCCGCGACCCGCAGGATCGCGCGGCGCGGACGCAGGCGCTCTATGCGGCCTGGTGCTGCTCGACCGCGCTCGGCTATGTCTCGATGGCGCTGCATCACAAGCTGGCGCATGTCTTCGGCGGCTCGTTCGATGCGCCGCATGCCGAGACCCACGCCATCCTGCTGCCGTACACGACCGCCTTCAACGAAACGGCGGTGCCTGATCTGTTGCGTCCGATCACTGGGGCATTCGGTGGTGGCTCGGCGGGCGGCGGGCTCTGGGATTTCGCACAGTCGGTCGGCTCCCCGCTGAGCCTGAAGGCGATCGGCATCGAGGAGGCCGATCTCGACCGCGCGGCGGCGATCGCGGTCAAGAATGCCTATGCGAATCCGAGGCCAATCGATCCAGGATCGATAAGGGAACTCCTTCAGGCGGCGTGGGAGGGACGCCGTCCGGGGGCTTGAGAATAAAACAAGAGGGAGGAACTACACATGATCACAAGACGTAGCCTACTGAAAGCCTCGGCGGCGACAGGCCTGGCGCTGGCCGGTTCGCGCCTGGCGACGCCGGCCATCGCGCAAGGCGCCAAGATCCGCCTGGGCTATGTTTCGCCGCAGACCGGGCCGCTTGCCGGCTTCGCGGAGAGCGATGCCTACAACATCAAGGCCTTCCTCGCTTCCGAGGCAGGCAAGAACTTCGAGGTCATCGTCAAGGACAGCCAGTCGAACCCCAATCGCGCGGCCGAGGTGGCGAAGAGCCTGATCGTCGATGACGAGATCAACCTGATGCTCGTCGGCTCGACGCCCGAGAACACCAACCCAGTGGCCACCACCTGCGAGGCGGAGGGCGTGCCGGTCATCTCGACGATGGCGCCGTGGCAGCCCTGGTTCATCGGCCAGCAGGGCAGTCCGGCCGATCCGGCCTCGTGGAAGCCTTTCAACTTCGCCTATCATTATTTCTGGGGTCTCGAAGACATCATCGCCGTCTACACCGGCATGTGGAAGCAGCTTTCCACCAACGGCAAGGTGGGCGGGCTGTTCCCCAACGATGCCGACGGCAATGCCTGGGGCGACCCGAAGAATGGGTTGAAGCCCGGCCTCGACGCCGCCGGCTTCAGCCTTGCCGATCCTGGCCGCTATCAGAACCTTTCGGACGATTTCACCGCGCAGGTCAACGCCTTCAAAGCCGCCAATGCCGAGATCGTTACCGGGGTGGTCATTCCGCCCGACTTCACCACCTTCTGGAACCAGGCCCGCCAGCAGGGCTTCAAGCCCAAGGCGGTGACGGTGGCCAAGGCGATCCTTTTCCCGCAATCGGTCGAGACGCTCGGCGACGCCGGCCACAACCTCTCGTCCGAGGTCTGGTGGTCGGCCTCGCATCCGTTCAAATCGTCGCTGACGGGCGAGAGTTCGGCCGAACTCGCTGCGGATTTCACCGCCAAGACCGGCCGTCCCTGGACCCAGCCGATCGGTTTTGTCCATTCGCTGTTCGAGGTGGCGGCCAATGTCATGGGCCGCGTGTCGGATCCAACCAATGCCGAGGCGATCGCGGCGGCGATAGCGGCCACCGACATGACGACGGTAGTGGGCAAGGTGGCCTGGAGCGGTGCGGGATTGCCACCTTTCGCCGCGAAGAACGTCTGCAAGACGCCGCTCGTTGGCGGGCAGTGGCGCAAGAAGGCCAGTGGCGGCTTCGATCTGGTGATCGTCGAAAACGCCGGCGCCTCCCAGATACCCACCGCCGGCAAGATGGAAGCCCTGGCCTGACGCTGCCGAGGGCGGCTGATACCGCCGCCCTCGTTCGGCGCGACCCAAGGATGACAGTGATGATACTCAGGCTGGAAAACGTTTCGAAGTCCTTCGGCGCCTTGAAGGTTGCGGATTCCGTGACCGTCAGCGTGCCGCGCGGCGAAGCGCTGGGCATTATCGGCCCGAACGGCGCCGGAAAATCGACGCTCTTCAACCTGATCACCGGCAATCTGTTTGCAAATGAGGGTCGCATCGAATTGCTCGGCCGCGACGTGACCCGTGCTCCGGCGATGGAGCGGGCGCGCATGGGCGTTGGCCGCAGCTTCCAGATTCCGCAGCCTTTCGAGGGGCTGACCGTGTTCGAAAATCTCTTGACCGCTGCCGCCTTCGGCCGCGGCGGACGCGAGGCCGAGATGGTCGACGATTGCGCTGGTATCCTCGAGGAGACGGAGCTTCTCAGGAAGGCCAATTTCGTGGCCGGCTCGCTGAGCCTTCTCGACCGCAAGCGCCTCGAACTCGCCCGCGCCCTGGCGACAGGCCCTGAGCTTCTGCTTCTGGACGAGATCGCCGGCGGTCTGACGGAGGGCGAATGCAAGGCCCTGGTCGCGACGATCAAGGCGATCCATGCCAGGGGCACGACAATCATCTGGATCGAGCATGTGCTGCACGCCCTGAATTCGGTGGTAGAGCGGCTTCTCGTGCTGGATTTCGGGCGTGTGATCGGGATCGGTGCGCCTGATGAGATCATGGCCTCGAAGGCGGTTCGCGAAATCTATCTGGGGCTCGAGGTCTGATGCTGGAAACGCGCGGCCTCACCGCGAATTACGGCCAGTTCCGGGCGCTGTTCGGTGTGGATATCACTGTCGCGGTGGGCGAATGCGTGGCGATCATCGGCGCCAACGGCGCCGGAAAATCCACGCTGATGCGCTCGATCACGGGCGTGATCGGCAATGAGCCCGGCATGGTGCTGCACCGGGGCGAGCCGATCGGCGCGCTGTCTTCGGCCGAGATCATGAAGCGCGGCATCGCCATGGTGCCGGAAGGACGCCGGCTGTTCCCCTCGCTGACCGTCGAGGAAAATCTGCTGGTCGGCGGGCAGGCGCGCAAGGTGCCGGGGCCGTGGAGCCTCGACGCCGTCTATGACCTTTTTCCGATCCTGCGCGAGCGGCGCAAGAGCCCCGGCACAGCGCTCTCGGGCGGCCAGCAGCAGATGGTGGCGATCGGCCGGGCGCTGATGTCGAACCCCGAATTACTGCTCTGCGACGAGATCAGCCTAGGCCTGGCGCCGGTCGTCATCCGCGATATCTACGCAGCCCTTCCCAAGATCCGCGAAGGAGGCGCCGCGATCGTGCTGGTGGAGCAGGATATCGGCAAGGCGCTGGCGGTGGCCGATCGCGTCTACTGCATGATGGAGGGCCGCGTCACGCTGGCCGCCAGGGCGGCCGAGGTCACGCGCGAAGACACCCATTCCGCCTATTTCGGAGTGGCGGCATGACGCGGCAACCGAGGCTCCGTCATTTGCTCGCGCAGTGCTCTTATGGCGTGATCGAGGTGGCGCGGCGATGATCTGGCTGGACACCCTCGTGCAGGGGATTCTGCTGGGCGGGCTCTATGCCTTGTTCGCAGCGGGGTTGAGCCTCGTCTTCGGCATCATGCGGCTGGTGAACCTCGCCCATGGCGACCTCATCATTCTTGCCGCCTATCTGGTGTTGATGGGCGTCACGCTGCTCGGCCTGTCGCCATGGATCGCTGCCCTGATCGCCATGCCGGTGATGTTCGCGCTCGGCTGGCTGCTACAGACAGTCATACTGAACCGCGTGCTGGGCAAGGACATCCTGCCGCCGCTTCTCGTCACGTTCGGCCTGTCGGTTGCCCTGCAGAACGGGCTGCTCGAGCTCTTTTCCGCCGACAGCCGCCGCATCCCGGTGGGCGCGTTGGAGGGGGCATCGCTCGATCTCGGGCTGGTCACGGTGGGGATCATGCCATTGATGACCTTTGCGTCGGCGATCGTGATGATCATTGCCCTGAACGGGCTCTTCTACCACACCGCCCTCGGCCGTGCCTTCCGCGCCACCTCGGACGACGCCGTGACGGCGGGGCTGATGGGGATAGAGCCGAAGCGGATTTTCGCGATCGCCACCGGGATCGCAATGGTCGTGGTGACGCTGGCGGCGCTCTATCTCGGCATGCGCGCGAACTTCGACCCCTCGATCGGGCCGGCGCGGCTGATCTATGCCTTCGAGGCGGTGATCATCGGCGGCCTCGGCAGCCTGTGGGGAACGCTTGCCGGCGGGATCATCATCGGCGTGGCGCAGACGTTTGGCGCCGCGCTGAATCCGGAATGGCAGATCCTGGCCGGCCACATCGCCTTCCTGGCCGTGATGCTGCTCAAGCCGCGCGGGCTTTTTCCGCGCGCAGTGGATTGAGGGCGGCATGTATCGACTGACAACCCGCACCCGCGCCGGAACCGTGACCGCGATCATCGTGCCGATCTTCATCGTCGCCGCGCTCGCGCTGCCTGCCGTGGCCTCGCGTGGCGTCATACAGGATCTCTTCTTCATCCTCACCATGCTGACGCTGGCGCAGATATGGAACCTGCTGGCGGGCTATGGCGGCCTGGTGTCGGTGGGCCAGCAGGCTTTCGTTGGCATCGGCGCCTATGCGATGTTCGCCGGCGTGATCCTGCTCGGCTGGAATCCGGTCCTGGCGATCCCGCTGGGCGGCCTTGCCGCTCTGGTGCTGGCGGTTCCGACGGCCTTCTTCGCGTTCCGTTTGCAGGGCGCCTATTTCGCCATCGGCACCTGGGTGATCGCCGAAGTGACGCGACTGCTGGTCGCGCAGTGGAAGGCGCTCGGTGGCGGCACCGGCACCTCGCTGCCGCGCGAGGCGACGAGCAGTATCCTGGGCACCGATGCGGTCCGGGCGCTGTTCGGGGTCCGCGAGGCCGCGGCACGCGATGTTATGGCCTACTGGCTGGCTTTGGCGCTGCTCGTGGCCGTGACGGGAGGCATTTATTGGCTGCTGCGCAGTCGCCTCGGGCTGGCGCTGGCGGCCGTGCGCGACAATGTCGACGCGGCGCAATCGGTGGGCGTCGATACCGGCCGGCTCAGATGGGCGGTCTTTCTGATCGCCGCGGCCGCCACCGGGCTGACCGGCGCGCTGATCTTCCTGCAGACGGCCCGCATCTCGCCGAGCGCGGCCTTTGCCGTCACCGACTGGACCGCCAACGTCATCTTCATTGTCGTCATCGGCGGCATCGGCACCATCGAGGGGCCGATCCTCGGTGTGCTGGTCTTCTTCGCGCTGCGCTCGGCGCTGGCCGATTACGGCAGCTGGTACTTGATGACGCTCGGCCTCATCGCCGTCGTCGTGATGCTTTTTGCGCCAAAGGGGCTGTGGGGGCTGATTGCGTCCCGCAAGGGCCTGCACCTGTTTCCGGTCCGCCGCAGGCTGACCGGTCCGAAGATCAAGGGAGGAATTTGATGGCGGATATCGAAACCGACGTGCTGATCGTCGGCACTGGCCCAGCCGGCTCGGCCACCGCCGCGCTGCTGTCCAGCTACGGCGTCGCCAACATGATCGTCAATCGCTATCGCTGGTTGTCGAACACGCCGCGTGCCCACATCACCAACCAGCGCACGATGGAAGTGCTGCGCGACCTCGGTCCGGATGTCGAGGCAGAGGCCATGATGCACGCCTCGCCGCAGGAGCTGATGGGCGAGAACGTGTTCTGCGAAAGCCTGGCCGGCGAGGAGATCGGCCGCATGAAGAGCTGGGGCATCCACCCGCTCTCGAAGGCCGAACATCTCCTGTCGTCGCCCTGCCTCATGAACGATCTGCCGCAGACCTTCATGGAGCCGATCCTGTTCAAGTCGGCGTGTGCCCACGGGACGCAAGCACGCATGAGCACGGAATATGTCAGCCATGTCCAGGACGGGGACGGCGTGACCACGACCTGCCGCGATCGGCTGTCGGGCAAGGATTTCACCGTGCGGTCGAAGTTCTTCGTCGGTGCCGACGGCGGCAACTCGCTGGTGGCCGAGCATCTGGGCCTGCCGCTCGAGGGCAAGATGGGCGTCGGCGGGTCGATGAACATCCTGTTCAGGGCCGATCTCTCGAAGTATGTCGCCCACCGACCGAGCGTCCTCTACTGGGTCATGCAGCCCGGCGCCGATGTCGGCGGCATCGGCATGGGTCTGGTTCGCATGGTGAGGCCGTGGACCGAGTGGCTGATCGTCTGGGGCTACGACATCAACCAGCCGCCGCCGGACGTGACGCCGGAACTGGCCACCAGCGTCGCGCGTCAACTGGTCGGAGATCCCGCGCTCGAGATCGAGCTCCTGGGCGCGAACACCTGGACCGTGAACAACTGCTTCGCCACGCACATGCAGAAGGGGCGGGTGTTTATCATGGGCGATGCCGCGCACCGGCATCCGCCCTCGAACGGGCTCGGCTCGAACACATCGATCCAGGACGGGTTCAACCTCGCCTGGAAGCTTGCCAAGGTCATCAAGGGGCAGGCGGGGGTCGGGCTTCTGGACAGCTTCTCGGCCGAGCGCGCACCGATCGCGCGCCAGATCGTGACACGGGCGAACCAGTCCATCGCCGAATTCGGACCGATCTTCGAGGCGCTCGGCATGGACGGCGGCGTGGATCACGACAAGATCCAGAGGAACATGGAGGCTCGCGCCGATGCGACGCCCGTCGCCGAAGCGCAGCGCGAGGCGCTCCGCAAGGCCATCGCCTTCAAGAAGTACGAGTTCGACGCCCATGGCGTCGAGATGAACCAGCGCTATGCCTCGGGCGCGGTGGTGACCGACGGCCAGCGCGAGCCGGCCTTCGAGAAGGATCGCGAGCTGCACTATGCGCCGACAACCTGGCCGGGCGCGCGCTTGCCGCATGTCTGGGTCTTCGAGCGCTCGGGCAGGAAGGTCTCGACGCTCGATCTTTGCGGGCATGGCGAGTTCACGCTGTTGACCGGCATTGGCGGAGAGGCGTGGGTCGCCGCGGCGGAGACGGTGGGCGCGGAGCTCGGTCTGCCGATCCGCAGCCATGTGATCGGCCCGCGCCGCGCGATCGAGGATCATACCGGCGACTGGGCCGGCGCACGGGAGATCCGCGACACCGGCTGCCTGATCGTCCGTCCCGACCACCACGTCGCCTGGCGCTCCGAAACGCTGGCGGCCGAGCCGGCGGCCGAACTGCGCCGGATCTTCAAATCCGTTCTGGCGCGCTGAGGAGGATCGCATGATCGACGAACACGAATCCGGCTATTTCACCGAAGCGAACTCGGCCGAGGTCGTGGTGGCGCGGAACAGGAACGCCAAGGACGAGCGGCTCAAAGAGGTGATGGAGGTCATCACCCGCAAGCTGCACGAGGCGGTGAAAGAGATCGAGCCGACACAGGAGGAATGGTTCGGCGCGATCATGTTCCTGACGCGGACAGGCCAGATCTGCAACGAGTGGCGGCAGGAATACATCCTGTTGTCGGATGTTCTCGGTATCTCGATGCTGGTCGATGCGATCAACAACCGCAAGCCGTCGGGCGCCTCGGAATCGACGGTGCTGGGACCCTTCCACGTCGCCGACGCCCCCGAGCTGCCGATGGGCTCCAACATCTGCCTCGACCAGAAGGGCGAGCCCATGTTCGTGCATGGCCGCATCCTCGATACCGAGGGCAACCCGATCGCAGGCGCCAAGATCGACGTCTGGCAGGCCAATGACGAGGGCTTCTACGACGTGCAGCAGAAGGGCATCCAGCCCGACTTCAACTTGCGCGGCGTCTTTCGCACCGGCACGGACGGGCGCTACTGGTTTCGGGGCGTGAAGCCCAAATACTACCCGATCCCGGATGATGGCCCAGTCGGCAAGCTGCTGGGCGCGCTGGGGCGTCACCCCAATCGTCCGGCGCATCTCCACTACATCGTCGAGGCCGAGGGCTTCGAAGCGCTGACCACGCACATCTTCGACCCGGACGACCCGTACATCGATTCAGATGCCGTCTTCGGCGTGAAGAAGAGCCTGCTCGCCGAATTCCGCAAGGTCGAGGACGCCGAAGCTGCCGCCAGGGTCGAGGTTGCGTCCCCGTTCTACGACGTGGAGTTCGATTTCGTGCTGTCGCGCAAGGGAGGAAACTGATGGCTGCACTTGAGAAGATGTTCGATGTCAGGGGCAAGTCGGTGATCGTCACCGGCGGCGCCAGCGGCATCGGACAGGCCTATGCCGAGATCATGGCCGAGCATGGGGCAAAAGTCTGCATCTTCGACCTGAACCCAACGGGGCTGGAGAAGACCGTGACGGCGATCAAGGCGGCGGGTGGCGATGTCTGGGGCGAGGCCGTCGACGTCGGCGACCGTGCGGCCATGGCCGCAGCCTTCGACAAGGTGGCCGGGAAAGCGGGCTCGATCGACGTGGTGTTCGCCAATGCCGGGATTGATGCCGGACCGGGCTTCAACACCCCGACGGGCGAAAGGAACCCCGAGGGCGCCATCGAGAACCTGCCCGACGAGCACTGGGACAAGGTGATCGAGATCAACCTGACCTCGGTCTACACCACGATCAAACATGCCGTCCGGCACATGAAGCCGAATGGCGGCGGCCAGATCATCGTCACGTCGTCCATTGCATCGCTGATCAACGAGAGCATCGTGGGCACGCCCTACATGCCCGCCAAGGCCGCGGTGAACCATCTCGTTCGCCACATGGCGATGGAGCTTGGCGCCTACAACATCCGCATCAATGCCATCCTGCCCGGACCGTTCATCACCAACATCGCCGGCGGTCGGCTGCGCAATCCGGCGGACCGCGAGGCCTTCGAGGCCCAGTCGCTGCTCGGTCGGATCGGCGACCCGGAAGAGATCAAGGGCCTGGCGCTTTATCTGGCGTCGCCTGCCGCTTCCTACGTGACGGGCTCGCTGATCGTCATCGATGGCGGCTCGCTGCTGCGGATGACCTGAACACGCTTTGAACTGAGACCGGTCCCGTGGGCCGGAGAAACTTAACCCAGGGAGGAACCGACGATGAGCTACTACAACAGACTGGTGAAATCGGGCTTGCGGCCCAGCCGTCGAAGCGTGCTGAAGGGGATTGGAGCCGGCGTTGCCGCCAGCACGCTGGGCATGCCGGCCTATGTGCGCGCCGCGACGGCGGGGAAGATCAAGCTGGGCTACCTCAGCCCCACGACCGGACCGCTCGCCCTTTTTGGTGAAACGGATGGCTACACATTGCAGAAGATCCGCGCCCTGCTCGGCGGCCAGCTGCAATGCGCCGACGGCAATACTTACGAGATCGAGATCCTCGATCGCGACAGCCAGTCCAATCCGAACAAGGCATCGGAAATCGCCGGCAATCTGATCCTGAACGACGAGGTTCATCTGCTCGTGCCGGCCTCGACCACCGACACGATCCTGCCCGCGGCCGAGCAGGCCGAGCTTTATGAAACGCCCTGCATTTCCTCCGGCGCTCCCTGGCAAGCGGTGATCATGCCGCGCGGCGGCGGCAAGCAGACCTTCGACTGGACCTATCATTTCTTCTGGGGCCTCGACGAGGCGCTGAACACCTTCGTCGGACTCTGGAACCATCTGGAGACCAACAAGAAGGTCGGGATGCTGTTTCCCCAGAACATCGACGGCGAGACCTGGGGCAACGACGAATATGGCCTGCCGGCGCCGACCCGCAAGGCCGGCTACGAGGTCGTGGTGCCCGGTTATTTCCAGCCGCGCACCAATGATTTCTCCGCGCAGATCGCCGAGTTCAAGAAGCAGGGCTGCGAGATCATCGGCGGCATCACCTATCCCGACGATCTGAAGACGTTCGTCACCCAGTGCAACCAGCAGGGCTTCAAGCCGAAGGCGGTCACGGTGGCGGCGGCGCTCCTGTTCCCGGGCGGTGTCGAGGCGATGGGGCCGCTTGGCAACGGCATGTCCTCGGAGGTCTGGTGGACCCCGGCCTTCCCGTTCAAGTCGTCGCTGACCGGGCAGATCAGCAGCGACATCGCCAGCCAATGGGAGGCCGATTCGAAGCGCCAGTGGACGCAGCCGCTGGGCTATTCGCATGCCTTGCTCGAGGTCGCGCTCGACATCCTGAAGCGCTCTTCCAATCCGCTCGACCGTGCGGCCAATCGTGACGCTCTGGTCGCTACCGATCTGCAGACGCTGGTCGGTCATATCAAGTTCGACGGCTCGCCCCACAAGAACATCTGCAAGACGCCGATCTTCGGCGGCCAGTGGGTGAAGGGTGAGAAATGGCCTTATGACCTGAAGATCGTCGACAACACGGTCAATCAGCTCTTCGCGCCGCAGCAGGCTATCCAGCCGATCGCCTGGTGACATGAGCGGGAACGCGGGCAGAGTTATGGGTAGGGAAATCCTGCTGAAAGCGCACGGCGTGTCGAAGTCCTTCGGCGCTGTCCGCGTCCTGCATGACGTGAGTTTCGACGTGCATAGGGGCGAGGTCCTGGGCATCCTAGGCCCGAATGGCGCGGGCAAAACGACGCTGTTCAACATGATCAGCGGCGATTTGAAGACGTCCGGCGGCGAGATCCAGCTCGGCGACACCGCGCTTCGCGGCGAGCCGCCCTTCCGGCGTTGCCAGATGGGGATCGGGCGGACCTATCAGATCCCGCGTCCCTATTCCGGCATGACCACCTTCGAAAACCTGCTGGTCGCCGCCGCTTTAGGGGGCGGCCGGTCCGAGAAGCAGAGCTATGCTTTCTGCGCCCAGGTCCTGCGCGATTGCGAGCTCTCCGACAAGGCCAATGTCTCGGCCGGCGCTCTCACTCTGCTCGATCGCAAGCGGCTGGAGTTGGCGCGCGCGCTGGCGTCGGATCCGAAGCTGCTGCTGCTGGACGAGATCGCGGGTGGGCTGACCGACGATGAATCGAAGGCGCTGGTAGCGCTGGTGCGCCGCATCCGCGACCGTGGCATCACCATCGTGTGGATCGAGCATGTGTTGCACGCGCTGCTGGCGGTGGCCGACCGGTTGTTGGTGCTGAACTTCGGCGAGAAGATCGCTGAAGGCGTGCCCGCCGAAGTGATTGCGCTGCCCGAGGTCCAACGCGTCTACATGGGGATCGAGGCATGACGGCCGTTCTTTCCACCCACGGGCTATTGGCCCGCTATGGCGATTTCCAGGCGCTCTACGGCGTCGACATCGAGCTGCACCAGGGTGAGGCCGTGGCCTTGATCGGCGCCAACGGGGCAGGAAAATCTACACTCCTGCGTTCGATCATGGGCCTGCTCCCGGTCCGGCGCGAGATGGTGCTGCTGCACGGGGAGGCCGTTGGCGGCACCACCACCGACCGCATGGTGCAGAAGGGTGTCGCCATCGTGCCGGAGGGCCGCCGGCTCTTCACCGGCATGTCGGTCGAGGACAATCTGCGCGTCGCCATCGACCAGGCCGCGCGCATAGGCGCCAAGGGCGGATGGACGCTGCCGCGGTTGCATCAGCTGTTCCCGATCCTCAAGGAGAAGGCCCGCACGCAGGTCCAGAGCCTCTCGGGCGGGCAGCAACAGATGGTGGCGATCGGCCGCGCGCTGCTCTGCCAGCCGCGCGTGCTGCTCTGCGACGAGATCAGCCTTGGTCTTGCGCCGAAGGTGATCCGCGAGATCTATGCCGCCTTGCCCGAAATCCGCGCCACGGGAACGGCGATGATCGTGGTCGAACAGGATGTCGGCCTCGCCCGGTCCGCCTCGGACCGCCTCTACTGCATGCTCGAGGGGCGCGTGACCCTGACCGGCAGGTCCGCCGAAATCACGCGCGAACAAATCGGCAAAGCCTATTTTGGAGCAGGCCATGGAGTGGTTTGACGCCTTGGTGCAAGGGATCCTGCTGGGCGGCATGTATGCCCAGTATGCGCTCGGCATGGCGCTCATGTTCGGCGTCATGCGGATCGTCAACATCAGCCATGGCGATCTTGTGATCCTTTTGTCGCTGATCGGCATCTCGATCGCCACGGCCTGGGGTCTGGGGCCGCTGCCTGTGCTGATCGTACTGGTGCCGCTCGCGGTGCTGATGGGCTGGGTGCTGCAGAAGGCCGTGCTGAACCGGGTGGTAGGGAGCGATCCGCTGCCCTCGCTGATCGCGACCTTCGGACTGTCGATCGCGCTGCAGAACCTGATGCTGCAGATATGGTCCGCGAACAGCCGATCGTTGCCCGGCCATGGAATCGAGAGTCAATCCATCGAGATCGGCGGTATCTATGTCGGCCTCCTGCCGCTGATCGTGCTGGCCGTCGCCACGGGGTTGACAGGAGGCCTCGACCTGACGCTGAAGCGCACGCGCTTCGGCCGGGCGCTCCGCGCCGCGTCGGCGGATGTCGAGGCAGCGGCAATGACCGGCATCAATCCGCGCGCCGTCTATGCGATGGCGACAGCGGCAGCGGTCGGCATCCTCGGTTTTGCAGCCGTCTTCCAGGCGTTGCGGTCGACCGTCGCGCCGGCCGACGGACCTGCCCAACTGATCTACGCCTTCGAAGCGGTGATCATCGGCGGCATGGGGACGGTATGGGGCGCCTTCGCCGGCTCGATGGTCCTCGGCATCTCGCAGGCCGTCGGCTTCCGCATCGATCCGGGCTTCGGCGTGCTCGCCGGACACATCGTCTTCCTGATCGTGCTGGCGACCCGCCCGCAGGGCCTGTTTGGAAAGGCATTGTCATGAGTGCGATCCCCTATGTGGCAACCGAGGTGCCTGAGGTCCTGGTCCAGCGCCAGACCCGGTCCGGTCGCATCGCGATGACGCTGGCTGTGCTGGCGCTGATCGGTGTCGCCGCCATGCCGTGGTGGGCCTCGACCGGCACGATCCGGTCGATTCTGGTGCTGTGCTGCTACATCGCCGTCGCGCAGATGTGGAACCTGCTAGCCGGCTATGCCGGCCTCGTCTCGGTGGGCCAGCACGCCTTCATGGGTGCTGCCGGCTATGCGCTTTTCGTGCTGGCGCAGACTTACGGCATCAATCCGTTTGTGGCGGTCTTCCTTTCGCTGCTGGCGCCGGCCGCGCTGGCCGTGCCGATCTACCTGCTGCTGCATCGCCTGGATGGCCCCTATTTTTCGATCGGCACATGGGTGGTGGCCGAGGTATTCCGGCTGGCCGCCTCGAATCTCCCGCTCGTCAATTCCGGCGCGGGGATGTCGCTTCGCGTGATGAAGGACTATTCGGCCTTCGAGCGGAATGTCGCCATGTCGCTGCTCTGCGCGGGGATGCTGCTCGTCACGCTGGGCGGCAGCTATTGGCTGCTTCGCTCGCGCTTCGGCCTTGCGCTGATCGCCATGCGCGACAATCCGGTCGCGGCCGCGAGCCAGGGCGTGAATGTCGTCAAGCTGCGCTTCCTGATCTACGTCGCGTCGGCGGTCGGCTGCGGCCTTGCGGGCGCCATCTATTTCATGGCGCAACTGCGCATCACCCCGGGTTCGGCCTTTGATCCGATGTGGGCGAACGTCGCGATCTTCATCGTCATGGTCGGCGGGATAGGGTCCATCGAGGGCGTTCTGATCGGATCCCTGATTTTCTTCATCGCGGACCGCTGGTTCGGTGAATACGGCGCGAGCTATTTCGTCGTCCTCGGCCTGATGACGCTGCTGGTGGCGCTCTACGCCCGCACCGGCATCTGGGGCCTGATCTCGAAACGGTGGGATGCGCCATGGTTCCCGATCCGACGCAGGCTCGTCGATCCGAACCGCTGAGAGGGAGGGTTTTTATGAAAGCAGCCATCTTCGATACGGTCGGCAGTCCGCTGCGGATCGGCACGGTGCCGGATCCGACGCCGGCGCCGGATGAGGTCGTCTTGCGCATCGCAGCCTGCGGCATCTGCGGCAGCGACCTGCATATCACCGAGGATCCGGTGCCTTTCGGCATCGGTGGAGGTTTCGTTCTTGGCCATGAATTCGCCGGCGACATCATCGCGCTGGGATCACGGGTGGCGAGCCTTCGGATCGGTGAGCGTGTGGCCGTCGTGCCGATGCACGGCTGCGGGCACTGCCAGGCCTGCAGGCGCGGCGATCCAGGCCGCTGTCCCGACATGGTGCTGATTGGTGGCGGCTATGCGCAATACGCGGCCGTCGCCGCGCGCCAGTGCCATGTCTTGCCCGACGACGTTGCGCTGGAGGATGGCGCGCTGGCCGAACCGCTCTCGGTCGCGCTGCATTGCATCATCCGCTCGGGTATGAAACCGGGAGACCGGGTCGCCATCCTGGGCGCCGGGCCGATCGGCCTGCTCGTCGCCTTCTGGGCGCGGCGGCTGGGAGCGTCGTGTGTGGTCGTGGCCGATATCCACAGCCATCAGCGTGACCGTGCGCTTGCGCTTGGCGCGACCGGTTTCGCGCTATCGGGCAACAGGCTGGCGGAGAACCTTGCCGATCTCTGCGGCGGTGCAACCGATATCGTCTTCGAATGCGTCGGCAAGCGCGGCCTCATCGACGCAGCGGTCAAGGCGGTCCGGTTGCAGGGCACGGTGGTCGGCGTCGGCCTGTGTATCGGCGGCGACGAATGGGATCCGTTCGTCGCGCTGACCAAGGAAGTGAACCTGCTCTTCTCGGTCTTCTTCCATCAGCGCAACGAATTCGGCGTCGCCCTCGATGCGCTGCGCGGCGGACCTTTCGCACCGCAGGCGCTGATCACCGATCGGATCGACCTCTCGCCGGTTCCGCAGATATTCGAGAGCCTTCGCCGCCGCACCACGCAATGCAAAGTGCTGATCCAGCCGGACCTTGTTTGAGGAGAGTGAATATGGCCGTTCAATTCGAAACGCTCGAATACGATGTCGGTGGCACGAAAACGGTGGTGAAGGCCATCGGTCAGGGCAAGCCCGTGCTGTTCCTGCACGGCGCCTCGACGCTTGAAGGTTTCGACTTCGCCGAAGGCCTCGCCGACCGTTTCCGCGTGCTTTGCGCGAGCCATCCGGGCTTCGGCTTTTCGGGCGCTGCGCCGCATGTGACCGGGATGTCCGACATGGTTCTGCACTACCTGAACCTGCTCGATGTTCTGAACCTGCCGGAGAAGCCTCATCTCATCGGCTTTTCCATGGGCGGCTGGATGGCGACGGAGCTCGCCGGCCTTGCGCGCGAGCGTTTCGACAAGGTGGTGCTGATCGCGCCGGCAGGGCTCAACGACCCCGCGCATCCGGCCACCGATCTGGGCGCGGTCGCGCCGCAGGAGCTGCCGGCCTATCTGGCGCATGACGTCTCGGTGGCGCTGCGCTATTTCCCGGACGGCTCGGATCCCGCCTTTGCGGAGGCCTTCGGCGCCGATCGCGCCCGCGAAGGAGAGACGCTCGGCCGGTTGCTGGCGCCGTTCGGCATGGGCCATCCGAACCTGCGGCGCTTCCTGGCGCGCATCGCCAATCCGACGCTGGTCGTCTGGGGCACCAGGGACCGTCTGCTGCCAGCTGGCCAGGCGCCGCTCTTCGTCGAAGCCCTGCCCGACGCACGCCTGATCCTGGTCGAGGATGCCGGCCATTTCGTCATGCTGGAGAAACCCGAAACACTCAGGAAGATCGGCGATTTCCTCGCCGGCTGACCGCATTTGAAAAGGAGGAGAAGACAATGAACAAACCCATCAAGCACGGCTCGTGGGGGACGACCACCGACTATCGCGACTTGCTCAGCAAGATCGCGGAGATCGGGCCGGCCCTGGAAGCCAACGCCACCACCGATGAGGAGAATGGCGAACTGACTGCGGCCACGTTCGAGCTGCTGAAGCCGCTGCGCATGTCGCATATCTTCGCCGCGGAGAGCCTCGGCGGTGCGCAGCTGCGACCCACCCAGGGTCTCGAACTGCTGGCGGCGATCACCTGGCACTCCGGGGCGGCTGGTTGGGTTTCCATGGTGCATTGCTGCATCGGTGCGATGTCGGCTGCCTTTCTGCCGGACAGCGCAGTCGAGCGGCTTTTCGCGCCGGGCACCGAAAACCGGTTCTCGGGGCAGGGCGCGCCGCTCGGTATGCTGAAGAAAGTCGATGGCGGCTACCGGCTGAATGGCAAGTGGAGCTATGGCAGCGGCTTCAGCCACGCCACCTACAGCCACAGTGCCGCCTTTGTCGACGACGGCACCGGCAAGCCCGCCAAGGACGAGAAGGGCAACTTGATCATCATGTGCGCCCATGCCCCGATCTCTCAGCACAAGCAGCTCGGCAATTGGGACGTTCTGGGCCTCGGTGGCACCGGCAGCATCGACTATGCGGCCGAGGACGTCTTCATCGCCGACGATCTCGTTTTCCCGATCCTGACCGCACCGCCGCTGCGTCAGAAGGAGTTCTTCAGTCTCGGTGTCGTCGGCCTCGCCGCAATCGGGCATACCGGTTGGGCTCTCGGCACTGGGCGGCGGATGCTGGACGAGATCGCCAAGTTCGCCCGCACGAAGTCAGGCCGCGCTGGGCTGATCGGCGAGAGCGAGAAGTTCTGGCACGACTATGGCCGCGCCGAAGCCCGCTATCGCGCTGCCCGCGCCTTTGTCTTCGAAGTCTGGCGCGACATCGAGGCGACGGTCGAAGCCGGCAACAGCGTATCGACGCGGCAGATCAGCCTTGTCCATCTGGCCAAATCCGAGATTCACGAGGTTGGCGTCGATATCTGCAACTTCGCCTACCGCGCCGGCGGCGGCGCGTCGCTGCGCGCCGGCGTGATCCAGCGCACCTTCCGCGAGATGATGGTGGCGGCCAACCATTTCACGATCGCGCCGTCGATCGTCACCTCGGCCGGTCGCGACATCGGCGGCCTGTGGAGCGATCGCACCTGGCAGTTCTACGACCTGATCGAGAAGAAGTAGTCCGCAAGGGCCGGACGGCGGACGCCGTCCGGCCCTTATTCACGCTGCAGAAGAGAGACGTCGATGAGCTTCCCGCATCCGATGACCAACGCCTTCCGCGAAGCCTTTCGCCACCATCCGGCCGGTGTTGCCGTGATCACGGCCGATCCCGGCGACAGACCGGTGGCGATGACCGTATCCTCGCTGATCTCGGTAAGTGCTGCGCCGCCGGTCGTCGCTTTCTCGCTGTCGATGAAATCGACTTCGTCAGAGCCCTTGCTACGGGCCGAGACCATGGTGATCCACCTGCTGCGCTTCACCGATATCGACCTGGCGCAGCTCTGCGCGTCGAGCGGCGCGGAACGTTTCCCGCCGGGAGGCGCCTGGGCGCGGCTGCCTACGGGCGAACCGCGCTATACCGGCGTTTCGACCTGGTTCCGCGCCCGTCGGCTCGGCATCCTGCCGATCGAGGGCGCGACGCTGGTCGCGGCCGAACTCCTTGACGGCGAGGTGCAGCCGGACGAGGTCCCCCCGGGGGCGCATTCGCTTGTTTATCTCGACCGTCGCTGGCATCGCCTGCACAAGGAACTGGACGGGGTGGCTGAGCTTCTTGAGTCGTCGCGTTTTCTTTGAACGGCGCCGAAGCGCGGGTTGTCCGGTCGTTGCGCACGGGACTTGCAAAGCCAGTCGAAGCGCGTTCGGCGTCAGTCGTACCGCGCTCCTGGCTCGCCGCGCAGGGTTGAGGGTCATCCGGTCAGTTGGGCATTGGCCGGAACTTCGTCCCGCATCGGATGCGGTACGAGTGGATGGCAATTTTTGTCGCAGATGACGTCAGACTTTTCCGCAAAAATATCTCACATGTTGACGTTAACTTAACATGCTATTATGGTCTGTTTACCGCGTCGGATGCGTCGCTTTTGTATCACCGTTGCTCGTTGATTGTCGTCATGTCTGTCATCCCTATCCCAACCTGCAGGTTAGCCTTGCAGCGCCCTTCACCAGTTGCTGAAAGCGGCGGCGCCCATGCCCAGTCTGCTCGGAATCGATAACGGTCTCACGGTCACCAAGGCGGTGATCTTCGACGCCGATGGCACGCAGTTGTCCGTGGCGCGCCGGCGGGTGCCGCAGTCGATGCCCCATGCGCGGTGGGTGGAGCGCGACATGGCCGGCCTCTGGCAAGCGACCGCCGACGCGATCAAGGAGGCGATCGCGCTGTCCGGCCGCCCGGCGGACGACATCAGGGCGGTGGCGGCAACCGCGCATGGCGACGGTCTCTATTTGCTCGACAAAGATCGTCGGCCGCTAGGCCCCGGAATCCTGTCGCTCGACAGCCGCGCCGGCGAGATTGTCGAACGATGGTCGGCGGATCGGGTCTTCGAAGACGCCTTGGCGCGCACGGGCCAGACGCCGCACGTGTCCGCGCCGTCGGCGCTGCTGGCCTGGATCAGGAAGAACCAACCCGACCGCTATGGGCGCATCGGGCATATACTGGCCTGCAAGGACTGGCTGCGCTTTTGCCTGTCGGGCACGATCGGTACCGACCGTACCGAGGCCAGCACCTCATTCACGGATTTCCGCACGCAAGCTTTCGCGCCGGAAGCGATGCGCATCTTCGGACTGGACGATCTATTTGACGCGCTGCCGCCGGTGGCGCATTCGGCTGAAATCGTCGGTCACGTTATCGCCGAGGCCGCCGAAATGACCGGCCTTGCCGTGGGAACACCGGTCGCGTGCGGGCTGCATGACGTGACCGCCTCGGCGCTTGGTATGGGCGGCCATGAGGAGGGCGTGCTCGCCATCGTCGCCGGGACCTATTCCATCAACGAAGTCGTTTCGTCAGAGCCGCGCGTCGACCCGCGCTGGTTCTGCCGCAACGCCATCGACGCAGGCCGTTGGAACAACATGGCGATCTCGCCCGCCTCGACCGCAAACTACGACTGGTTTCTGGACACGTTCTGCCGTTCTGAGCAGGACAAGACAGGTGCCGATGGAGGCTCCGTCCACGACTTGCTGGCCGCGGAGATCGACGCGGCGCTGAAGAAGCCCTCGACCATCCTGTTTCATCCCTATCTGTTCGGCTCCCCCTTTGGCGACGTCGCCAGCGGCAGCTTTGTCGGCCTTCATGGCTGGCACAATCGCGGCGATATGCTCAAGGCGGTTCTGGAGGGCATTGCTTTCAATCATCGCACCCATGTCGAAGCCTTGCGCGAGGGCTTTGCCATCAGCAAAATCCGCCTCACCGGCGGCGGCTCGCGCAATCCGGCCTTCGTCCAGATGTTTGCCGATGTGCTGAACGCCCCGGTCACCGTCACCTCGGCCGACGAGGCCGCGGCCTTTGGCGCTGCCCTTTGCGCGGGTGCCGCGGTTGGCATCTTCGCGACGCCGCAACAAGGCGCCAGACAGGTCGGCATGACGGCACGCCAATACGAGCCTGTGCCGGCCTCAAGTGCTGTGTTCAACGAGCGTTTTTCCCTCTATGGCCGCATTGCCGGTGCGCTGGAACCGCATTGGCCGGAGATCGAGAAGCTGGCGCGGCAAGACATTGGGGTAAGCGCATGATCAAGGCCGACGAACGGCGCGAAGAGATCGCCGACTATGTGATCAAGCTCGGCCAGGTGCGCATCGACGATCTCGTCGAGCATTTCGGCGTATCGCGCATGACCATCCATAGGCACATCGACCGGCTGGCGCAGCAGGGCGTGCTGCGCAAACTGCACGGTGCGGTGACGGTTCAGCCTTCCGGCCTCTACGAAAGCGCCTTTCGCTACCGGGTGACGGTCAACCGGGCCGAGAAGGATGCGCTGGCGCGAGCAGCACTCGATTATGTCGAAGCCGGCCAGGTGGTGATGCTGGACGATTCCTCGACGGCAAACGCCGTCGCCACGCTGCTGCTCGACGTCAAGCCGCTGACCGTCATCACCAACTCAGTGGCGACGGCTGCACTGCTGACCAATGTCGACGAACTCGACTTCATCTGTCTCGGCGGCCAGTACCACAACACCTACAACGCCTATATCGGCATCGTCTGCGAGAACGCCGTGGCGCAGCTGCGCGCCAATGTGCTGATCTGTTCGGCTTCGGCCATCACCGGAACCACGGCCTTCATCCAGGATCCCAATGTCGTGCGGGTCAAGCAGGCGATGATGGCCGCATCGGTCAAGCGCATCCTTCTGATCGACCATGCCAAGTTCGACAGGATCGCACTGCACGTCTTCGACGATCTGACCAGCTTCGACGTCGTACTGGCAACCGAAGGCCTGGGCGATGTGCGGGCGCAAGCCCTAGAACGGGCCGGCGTGAAGCTGCGCATCGTCAAGACGAAAGCGCCATGAGCTCAAGCGAAGGAACACGTACGGAAAACCCCGCCGGGGGTTTGGCCGCCATGGCCGGGACCGGCGAGGTCGACGTCGTCATCCTTGGCGCCGGCATCAACGGAGCAGGGCTGTTTCGCGACCTGTGCGCGCAGGGCGTGAACTGCCTGATCGTCGACAAGGCGGATTTCGGCTCCGGCACCAGCGCCGCGCCATCGCGGCTCATTCATGGCGGTCTGAAATATCTCGAAACCGGCGAGTTCGGGCTGGTGGCGCAGTCGACGCTCGAACGCAATTTGCTTCTGAAAAACGCGCCGCACTATGTCAGCCCGCTGCCGACCGTCATCCCGATCTTCTCCTGGAGCAAGGGCATGCTGGCGGCGCTGCGGACGCTGTTCGGCTCGACCAGCGCGCCGCGTAGCCGCGGCGCCATCCTGATCAAGATCGGCTTGATGATCTATGATTTCTATGGCTCGCGAAACCAGGTCATGCCGCGCCACCGCATGGTCGGGCGGCGGCAGGCGCTCAGTGAGATGCCAGCACTCAATCCCTCGATCGTCGCTACCGGCACCTACTACGACGCCAAGATAAGCCGCCCCGAAAGGCTGGTGCTCGAACTGATCCTCGATGGGCTGCAGTCAAACGCGGCCTCGGCCAGCGCGAACTACACGGCGCTGGTGAAGTCCGCCAATGGCGTGCTGACCTTCCAGCCGGAAAACGGCGCGGTCTTTTCGGTGCGGCCGAAGCTGGTGGTCAATGCCGCCGGTCCCTGGATCGATGCCGTCAACGATCTGCTTGGCGCGCCGTCGAAGATGATCGGCGGCACCAAGGGCTCGCACATCCTGTTGAAGCACGACGAACTGGTCAAAGGCCTTGCCGGGCGCATGCTTTATTTCGAAGCTGATGACGGCCGCATCTGCCTTGTCTATGACTATCTCGGCCTGGCGCTGGTCGGCTCCACCGACATCAAGGCCGACAATCCCGACGAGGTGCGCTGCGAGCCTGACGAAGTCGAATACCTGCTCGACAGCGTGCGGACGCTACTGCCGGGGATGGCGTTCGAGCACGACCAGATCGTCTATGCTTATAGCGGCATCAGGCCGCTGCCAGCCTCGGATGCATCGCTGCCCGGCTTGATCAGCCGCGATCACTCGGCGCCGGTCGCCGAGCCAGCTCCCAGCAGACCCTTCGCGGTCATCTCGCTGGTCGGCGGCAAATGGACAACCTTTCGTGGCTTTGCCGAGGAAGTCGCCGACACCGTGCTCGGTCGTCTGCAGCGCAGCCGCAAGGTATCAACGCAAGCCATGCCGATCGGCGGCGGCAAGGATTTTCCTGCCGATGCCGCAGCGCGAGCAAATTGGCTAGCGCAGGCTCACTCGGAGACGGGCGCTGAGGAACGACGTCTCGATGAGCTGCTGTCGCGATATGGCACCAGAGCCACGCAGGTCGCCACGCATGGGCCGGATGACGAGCATCGACTGCCGGATTCAGCAAGCTACAGCCGGTCGGAAATTGATTACATCGTTCGCAACGAGTTCGTCGAACATCTGGCTGATATCGTCATGCGCCGCAGCACCCTGGCGATATCAGGTTCTCTGACAGGCCGGGATCTGCAGCAGATTGCCGCGATTACCGGACGGGCTCTGGGCTGGAGCGCCGGGCGTCTTGCAGAGGAAGTCAAGGCCGCAATTGTGGAACTCAAGGGCCGGAACCTGATGCGGCTGGACTGATCACTCCGTCGCCGCTGCTCTTCCCAAGGCAATCCGGTTGGTTGCCCACGGAAGCTCCGCATGCGCAAAATCGCCCAACTCACAGGCAGATTGGGAATTTGCTGATACCAGGTATTACACATTAAAAACAAATAGTTAATGAAAAATTGTATGGCCAATGGCTGTGCAATACTGCTGGTTCCGGTAAGAGATAACACAGATTGACGTTAAATTAACACAGTCGTATGATCGGATAACATGCGTACCTCCTAATGGGTCGATATTGCCTGCCGAAACGCCGGCAGACCGGCGTTTCGGGAAGAAGCGAGACTGTGAATTCCCCGCATGCGAATGCGCCAAACTCGACGAGGGATTGACAGCGATGCCGGGATGTGAAAATTTTTGCACACAGAGATAATAATATCATCCTGGGGAGGAGATGGCTTGAAATCCGGCGGAACCGCTAACCGCGACCATGAGTCCAGCCTCGCCACGCGCGCGGCCTGGCTTCACTATGCCGGGGGGCTCACACAGGCCCAGGTGGCCAAGCGGCTCGGCCTGACCAGCCTCAAGGCGCATCGGCTCATCACACGGGCCACCCAGGATGGCCTTGTCAGAGTGATCATCGACGGCGACGTCGGCGAATGCATCGACCTCGAGCAGCAGCTGATCGATGCTTACGGGCTCGACTATTGTGAGGTCGTTCCTGATCTCGATCAGGACGAATTGCCGCTGAAGGCGCTTGGCATCGCTGGCGCTCAGTTTCTGAAGCGGGAGATCGATCGCGGCGAGGATATGCTGATCGGCGTCGGCCATGGCCGTACCCTTGCCGCAAGTGTCGAGTATCTGACGCGCACAGCCGCCGCCCATATCCGTTTCGTCTCGCTGCTTGGCGGCGTGACGCGCAAATTCGCGGCCAACCCGCACGACGTCATGCATCGTCTGGCCGAGCGGACTGGCGCGCAGGCCTATGTGATGCCGGTGCCTTTCGTCGCCAACACCGCCGAGGACCGTGAGGTGCTGCTTGGCCAGCGCGGCATCAGCGACGTCTTCGATCTGGCAAGCCGGTCCGACCTGATGTTCGTCGGGATAGGGACCGCCGAGCGGGAAGCCTCGCTGGTCGCCACCGGTATGATCGAGCATTCCGAAATCGATGAGGTCAAACGCGATGGCGGCGTCGGCGAGCTGCTCGCCCACTTCTTCGATGATAAGGGGCGCCCGGTGGAAACAGCGCTTTCGGAAAGAATTCTGGCGCTTCCGCGGGGCCAGTTGAAAGGCCGCAGGATCGTCGCCGTCGCCGGCGGCAAGATCAAAGTGCGTGCCATCAAGGCGGTGCTCGAAAGCCGTTACCTGAGCGGCCTGATCACCGATGAAAGCACTGCCCGTGCCCTTGTCGAACAGAACCAATCCAATGGTGCCAAGCGCCATGTGAACGGAGGATCGTCAAATGCGTGACAAGCGCAGATCAGCTTTGCCGGCGGTTGCGTCATGAGTGCGAAGGCTGCCACCGCACCAACCAGGCCGGCTTCGCCCGGCTTGCGTCGGGTACTTGCCGGCGCTGCGGTTGTCGTCCTGCTCGGCGCCATGGCGCTCGACACCAACGTGGTCAGGATCGGCTCTGCCGGCGATGTCCGCAGCGCCGTCTTTTCCGCGGCCGACTACGGCAAGTCGGAGTTTCCCAAGGTGCAGGCCGATGTCGAAGCGCGTGCCGCAGACGCGGTGACGGTGGCGACGGCGATCGCCAAGGACAGGGCGACGGCAGAGAAGGAATACGGCGTGCCTGCGGGTGTCGGGCCTGTCATTTCCGTCAAGTTCAGCGGCGTCGTCGGCGAAGGAAAATCGGGCATCTACAAGGTCGCCGTCGAGGGCGTGCCGGATACGCTGATGATCCGCGTGCAGACCGGGCCGGCGATCAACGGAACGGAGCTGCGCGACGCCACCGGCAAGATCACATTCGGCCAGTTCACCAACCAGATCGAGTATCAGGACGCCGGCTCGGCGCTGAACAACGAGATGAAGAAGGAAGTCTTGGCAAAGCTCGATACGAGCGCCTTGACCGGCAAGACGATATCGGTGGTCGGCGCGTTCAAGCTGGTCAATCCGAAGAGCTGGCTCGTCACTCCCGTGAGGCTGGACGTCAAATGAATCTGACTGCCGACACCGGACCCGCGACTGGTGACGCCGTGCTTTCGGCGCGCAACATCGTCATGTCGTATGGCGGCGTCCATGCACTCAAGGGCGTCAATTTCGACATCCATCGCGGCAAGGTCACCACGCTGTTCGGCGAGAACGGCGCCGGCAAGTCGACGCTGATGAAGATCCTGTCCGGTGTGGTCACGCCGACATCCGGCGACATCGTGCTCGACGGCAACCTCGTCAGCTTTTCCTCGTCCTCCGACGCACGCGATCGCGGCATCTCGATCATCCACCAGGAACTCAGCCTGGCGCCGAACCTCAGCGTTCGCGACAACATCTTCATGGGGCGCGAACTGCGCACCAGGACCGGTCTCGACTTCGCCGAGGAGTCGCGCCAGGCGCGCGCCCTGATGGCCGACCTCGAAGAGGATATTGACCCGATGACGCTGGTCGAGGATCTGCGCCTGGGCCAGCAGCAGATCGTCGAGATCGCACGGGCACTGTCGGTCGACTCCCGCATCCTCATCATGGACGAACCGACCTCGGCGCTCAGCGCAACAGAGGTGGAGGTGCTGTTCAAGGTGATCCGCGACCTGACCAGCCGCGGCGTCTCCATCGTCTACATATCGCATCACCTCGAAGAGGCGCTGCAGATCACCGACTACGCCGTTGTCTTGCGCGACGGCGCGATAACGGCAACGGCCGAAGCCAGGGATATCGATCTCGAGTGGATCGTGCGCAACATGGTCGGCGAGAATTTCGATCTCGGCTCGCCGCCGACCGGCCATGCGTTCGGCGAGGTCGCCCTTTCGATCGAGGATGTCAGCGTCCTCGACACTTCGGGCTCAGGCTATTCCGTCGTCGACCACTTGTCGCTGGACGTCCGGGCAGGCGAGATCATCTGCATCTACGGGTTGATGGGCGCCGGGCGCACGGAATTGCTGGAAGCCGTCGCCGGACGGGTGCCGATGGCGGGCGGACGCGCGCTTCTGGAAGGCGAGGACGTTTCCGGACTGAGCATTGCGCAGCGCATCTCCAGAGGGCTTGTGCTGGTCCCCGAGGACCGCCAGCGCGACGGGCTGGTGCAAACGATGACCGTCGGCCGCAATCTCTCGCTCGCCAGCATCGAAGCGTTCGCCAAGGGGCTGTTTCTGTCCCGTTCGAGAGAGCGAGAGCTGGTCGAAGACTCGATCCGCAAGGTGACCGTCAAGACCGCAGGCGGCAATGCCATGATCGGATCGCTGTCGGGCGGCAATCAGCAGAAGGTCGTCATCGGCAAGATGCTGACGACCAACCCAAAAGTCATCCTTCTCGACGAACCGAGCCGTGGCATCGATGTCGGCGCCAAGGCCGAGGTCTTCCGCTTGCTGAGCGAACGCGCCGCGCAAGGGCTTGCGGTCGTCTTCTCGACCTCTGAGGTCAACGAATGCCTCAGCATTGCCCACCGCATCGTCGTCATGCGGCGTGGCAGGATTTCAGCTGAATTCGGCGCCAACGCCACCAAAGAGCAGATCATGGCCGCCTCTGGCGAAGCCGTGGTCGCCTGATCACCAGAATTTCGGAGCCCAGACCAATGACCGACGTCAGCCAGGCCAGAAAACAGTCCAGTCCAAGCGCGGGCGGCGAAGGCTTCGATCTCGCCAAGCTGCTGCTCGAGGGTCGCGCTTTCTTTGCCCTGATCGTCATCATCGTCGTGTTCTCGATCCTGTCGCCCTACTATCTCTCGGTGGCGAATTTCCTGACCATGGCCTCGCATGTCGCCATCTTCGGAATCCTCGCGATCGGCATGCTGCTCGTCATCCTCAATGGCGGTATCGACCTGTCGGTGGGGTCGACGCTGGGCTTGGCCGGCGTCGTTGCCGGGTTCCTGATGCAAGGCGTGACGCTGACCTGGCTGGGTGTCGTTCTCTATCCGCCGGTCTGGGTGGTCGCGGTGTTGGCCTGCATGCTCGGCGCCGTCGTCGGACTGATCAACGGCGTGCTCATCGCGCGCTTCAAGGTTCCGGCTTTCGTCGCCACGCTCGGCGTCATGTACATGGCGCGTGGCCTGGCACTGCTGATGACCAGCGGCCTGACCTATAACAATCTCGGCGGCAAGCCGGAGCTCGGAAACACCGGCTTCGATGCGCTTGGCTTCAACCGCTTGTTCGGCGTGCCGACGGGCGTCGTGGTTCTCGTGGTCATCGCGCTCATTGGCAGCATCGTCTTGAACCGCACCGCTTTCGGGCGCTGGCTCTACGCCTCGGGCGGCAACGAGCGCGCGGCCGAACTCTCCGGCGTTCCGGTCAAGACGGTGCAGATTTCCGTCTATGTGCTGTCGGGCATCTGTGCCGCCATCGCCGGCCTGATCCTGTCCTCGCAGTTGACGTCGGCTGGACCGACCGCCGGCACCACCTACGAACTGACGGCCATCGCGGCCGTCGTCATCGGCGGCGCGGCACTGACCGGCGGGCGCGGCAACATCCGCGGAACCCTGCTTGGGGCCTTCGTCATCGGCTTCCTGTCCGACGGTCTGGTGATCATCGGCATCTCATCCTACTGGCAGACAGTGTTCACGGGCGCGGTCATCGTGCTCGCCGTGCTCCTCAATGCCGTTCAGTATCGCCGCCGTAGCAAGCTCCCAAGCGCGTCAGGTGGCCAACCGACTTCTCAGAAACGGGGGAAGGCCGAACCGGCCAATCCTGCCCAAGGGAAGACTGCCAGGTGAACTGGCAGCAACACCGCGTAATCATTGGAGGAATGTACATGAAAACCATGCTGAAAAGTCTGCTCGCCGCCGCGATGGTCGTCGGGTTCACGGCCGCCGCGTCAGCCGCGGGCCTGATCTCGATCATCGTCAACGATCCGGCCAACCCCTACTGGCTGACTGAGGGCAACGTCGCCAAGGCCGAGGCCGAGAAGCTTGGCTATACGGCCAATGTCGGCGCCCACAAGGGCGATACCAATACCGAAAGCAATTTGATCGACACCGCCATCACCAACAAGTCGGTGGCGATCATCCTCGATCCGGCCAACGCTGACGGCTCTGTCGGTGCGGTGAAGAAGGCGATTGCAGCCAACATCCCGGTGTTCCTCGTCAATGCCGAGATCAATCAGGAAGGCCTCGCCAAGGGTCAGCTCGTTTCCAACAACGCGCAGGGTGCTGCTCTCGGTGCCCAGCAGTGGGTGCAGGCCGTCGGCGAAAAGGGCAAATATGTCGAACTGCTCGGCGCCCCGTCTGACAACAACGCCGCTACGCGCTCGAACGGGTACGCGACTGTGCTGAGCCAGTACCCGGATCTCGAAAAGGCTGCTTCGCAGGTCGCCAATTGGGATCGTACCCAGGGCCACGACAAGATGCAGAGCATGCTGCAGGCCAATCCCGACATCATCGCCGTGATCAGCGGCAATGACGAGATGGCGCTTGGCGCGGTTGCGGCGCTGAAGGAAGCCGGCAAGCTCGCCGGCATCAAGGTCGGTGGCTTCGACGGCTCCCCGGATGCGGTTGCGGCGATCAAGTCCGGCGAACTGCAGTACACCGTGCTGCAGCCGGTCGCCATCTTCTCGGCCAAGGCCGTGCAGCAGGCGGACTCGTTTATCAAGACAGGTGCCACCGGTGCAGCGACCGAGAAGCAGCTGTTCGATTGCCTTCTCATCACCAAGGACAATGTCGACAAGTACACCGCACCCTTCGTGCTGTCTGAGTAATACCTGTACAGGGGGTGTTTCGCGGACACCCCCTGCCTCTTCTACGAAATGACTGCCCTCGTGAACTGCCTTCGCAACCAACCGGAATTTGCGGCATGAAAGACCTGCTGATCGGCATCGACGCGGGAACGTCGGTGATCAAATCGATCGCTTTCGACCTGTCCGGGCGGCAGCTCGCCATGACGTCGGTGCCCAACAGCTTCGTCACGCTGGAAGGCGGCGGCGCCGAGCAGGACCTCGACCAGACCTGGCGCGACATGGCGCGGACCGTTCGCGATCTCGCGGCCAGGGTTCCCGACCTCGTGCAACGAACCGCAGCGGTGGCCATCACCGGGCAGGGCGACGGAACCTGGCTGATCGATGGCGACGGCTTGCCTGTCTCGCGCGCCTGGCTGTGGCTCGATGCCCGCGCCGGACATCTGGTGGACGAGATGCGCGCCGATCCCCGGGATCGCAGGCGGTTCGAGCTGACCGGCACGGGGCTGAATTCCTGCCAGCAAGGCGCCCAGCTTGCCTTCATGAAAAAGAACCATCCCGACATGCTGGAGCGGGCGGCGACCGCACTGCATTGCAAGGATTGGCTCTACTTCAAGATGACGGGTGAACGCGCCACGGATCCTTCCGAGGGAACCTTCACCTTCGGCGATTTTCGGTCGCGCACCTATTCCGACGAAGCCCTCGACATCCTGGATCTGACGATGCATCGCCGCCTGCTGCCTCCCATGCTCGAAGGCACTACCGACCATCATCCGCTGTCGCGATCGGCGGCGGCAGAGACTGGCCTGCTCGAAGGCACGCCGGTGGTGCTCGGCTACGTCGATATGGTCATGACGGCGCTCGGAGCCGGCCTCTATGATCCCTCGGGCAATGTCGGCTGCACGGTCATTGGCTCGACCGGCATACACACACGCTTTGCCGCCACTCCCGACGATGTCGTGCTGAACGACGATGGCTCCGGCTACACGATCGCCATGCCTATTCCAGGCGCCTTTGCACAATTGCAATCCAACATGGCGGCGACGCTCAACATAGACTGGGTGCTTGGCCTTGCGCGCGACGTGCTCGCGACGGCTGGCGGCAAGCCTTCTCATGACGAGTTGCTGAAGGCCCTCGACGCTTGGGTGGAAGCATCGGAGCCTGGTTCGCTGATCTACCAGCCCTATATATCGCTGGCCGGTGAAAGAGGACCGTTCGTCGATCCTGACGCACGCGCTGGCTTCATCGGCCTTTCGGTCAAGCACGGCTTTGGCGATCTGGCACGCGGCGTCCTCGAGGGACTGGCCTTCGCCGCACGCGATTGCTACCAGGCGATGGGCGCCGTGCCGAGCGAGATCCGCCTGTCGGGCGGCGCCGCGCGCAGCCCCTCCCTACGCCGCATCATCGCGGCGGCGACCCGGGCGCAGGTGCGCACCAGCAGTCGCCAGGAAGCCGGCGCGGCAGGCGCCGCGATGATGGCGGCCGTCGGCCTCGGCGTCTATGGCTCGATGGAAGACTGCGCCGCCGAATGGGTGACGCCGCTTCTCGGCGACTGCGATGCCTATGACGAGGCGCTTTCGCATACCTACGATGCCCTCTTCCCTTCCTTCGTTGCAGCGCGTCAGGCGCTTCGGCCGGTGTGGAAGGGCATGGCGCACCGCACAGGAGCAAGATCTTGAGCAATACAACAGATGTCGTCGATCTCTTCGTGATCGGCGGCGGCGTCAATGGAGCCGGCATAGCGCGTGATGCGGCAGGTCGCGGGCTGTCCGTCATCCTGTGCGAAAAGGACGATCTCGCGCAAGGCACGAGCTCGCGCTCCGGCAAGCTGGTGCATGGCGGCCTGCGCTACCTCGAATATTATGAATTCCGGCTGGTTCGCGAAGCACTGATCGAACGCGAGGTGCTACTCGAGGCGGCGCCGCACATCATCTGGCCGATGCGCTTCGTTCTTCCGCACAGCCCGCAAGACAGGCCGGCATGGCTGGTCCGGCTCGGGCTGTTTCTCTACGACCACCTTGGCGGCCGCAAACGACTGCCGGGGACGCGAACGCTGAACCTCAGGACAGCGCCCGAAGGGGCGCCGATCAAGGACAAATTCAAGCGCGGTTTCGCATATTCCGACTGCTGGGTCGACGACGCGCGCTTGGTGCTGCTCAACGCCCTGGATGCCAGGCAGCGCGGTGCCAGAGTGCTCACGCGCACCGCCTGTGTCGCGGCCCGCCGCGAAAACGGACTGTGGTCGATCGACATGCAGGATGGTCGCACGGGTGCGGTGACGAAGGTCCGGGCGCGGGCGCTGATCAACGCGGCAGGCCCCTGGGTCAACGACATTGTCAGCCGCGTCGCCGGCCAGAATTCCACGCGCAATGTTCGGCTTGTAAAGGGTAGCCATATCGTCGTGCCCAAATTCTGGGAGGGGCGGCAGGCCTATCTCATTCAGAACAACGACAAGCGGGTGATCTTCGTCAACCCGTACGAGAACGATCTGGCGCTGATCGGCACGACCGACATTCCCTACGAAGGCAGGCCCGAGGAAGTGGCGGCCGAGGCAAGCGAAGTCGACTATCTGATCAAGGTGGTCAATCGCTATTTCAAGCGACAGTTGACGCCACAGGACGTGGTCCATAGTTTCTCAGGCGTGCGTCCGCTCTATGACGACAATGCCGACAATCCAAGCGCGGTGACGCGCGACTATATTTTCGAACTCGACGCCTCCAATGGCAACGCGCCGCTGCTGTCGGTGTTCGGCGGCAAGATCACCACCTTCCGCAAGCTGTCGGAACATGCGCTGGAAAAGATCCAGCCGTTTTTTCCGATGATGAAGAAAGCCTGGACGGCCAAAATCCCCTTGCCGGGAGGCGACCTGCCCAATGCGGACTTCGAGCAGTTCCTGAGCGATCTGCATTCCGAGTTTTCATGGCTCAGCCCGTCGCTGGTGAAGCACTACGCTCGAAGCTACGGCACCCGTGCCAGGCAATTGCTCGCCGGCGCACAGCGCGAAGCCGATCTCGGCCGCCGCTTCGGTCCCGACCTGTATGAGCGGGAGGCAAGGTTCCTGGTCGAGACCGAATGGGCCGGCACATCAGCCGATATACTGGAACGCCGCACCAAACATGGCCTGCATCTCGATGCGGCCGAGCGCAAATTTTTCGAAGACTGGTTCGGTAACATCATGGCGACGGCAGACTGATGGCCTTCACGCTTTCCCTCAACACCAATCCGCTGGTCAATCGCTTCGCCGATCCAGACGATCTGATTGACGCGATTGCCTATGGCATCGGAATCCGCGACGTGCAGCTGACGCATGAATTCGTCAATCCGGGCTGGCCGGCGGCAACGATCGCCAAATTCCTGCGCCTGTTCAACAGCGCGCTTTCGCGGACCGGCGTCAGGATCACCTCCGGCATGACAGGACCCTATGGCCGGCTCAACCATTTCGGCCACCCGGATGCGGATGTCCGGCGCTATTATGTCGACTGGTTCAAGACCTTCGCCGACATTTCCGCCGAACTCGGCGCATCGGGAATGGGCACGCAGTTCGCCATCTTCACCTACAAGGATTTTGACGATCCGCAACGGCGGGCGGCACTGCTGGACATCGCGTTCGAATGCTGGCGCGAGGTGGCCGAGCACGCCAAGGCGGCGGGTCTGACATACCTGTTCTGGGAACCGATGTCGGTCGGCCGCGAGTTCGGCCACACGATCGAAAGCTGCGTCACGCTTCAAAGCGCTATCGATGCGGCGAAGCTGCCCATACCGATGCATATGATGGTCGACATCGACCATGGCGACGTCACTTCGCCCAACCCTGCCGACACCGATCCCTATGCCTGGGCGAAAGCGTTTCCCTTGCAATCGCCGATCATCCACATCAAGCAGTCGTCGATGAATAAGGGCGGGCACTGGCCGTTCACGGCCGCCTACAACAAGGATGGCCGCATAGTGCCGCAGAAGTTGCTGGACGCGGTTAGGCAGGGCGGTGGAACCGACAATGAAATTTGCCTTGAACTTTCCTTCAGGGAGAGGGAACCAGTCGACCATCAGGTTATCGAGATGATCCGCGAGTCGGTGGATTTCTGGGCGCCTTACATCGACAGTGGCCGCGACAGTCTCAAGCCTCGGGCTTGAGTGAAATGCTGGCTAGACGCCGGCACCGATGGTGGCCAGGAAAAACGCGCGTTGAAGGAGAAAAGAATGACCCCATATTGGGTCGGCACGAGCTGGAAGATGAACAAGACGCTTGCCGAGGCGCTGCAGTTCGCCGATGCGTTGGCGGCCTTCGTGCCTGACTTCGATCAGGCGATACAGCCTTTCGTCATTCCGCCGTTCACCGCCGCGCGCCAGGTCAAAGCGGCGCTGGCCAACACCCGCGTGAAAGTCGGCGCCCAGAACATGCATTGGGCCGACGCCGGTGCCTGGACGGGAGAGATCTCGCCAGTGATGCTGAAAGACTGTGGGCTGGATGTGATCGAACTCGGCCATAGCGAGCGTCGCGAGCATTTCGGCGAAACGGACGCGACTGTGGGACTGAAAACGGCGGCCGCTGTCAGGCACGGGTTCGTGCCGCTGATTTGCGTCGGCGAGACGCTGGCTGAGCGTGAATCAGGCCGCGCCGAGGCGGTGTTGACGGCACAGGTTCTCGGCGCGCTGCAAGAGCTGAGCGGCGATCAACTGAAGGCTGAAATCCTCTTTGCCTACGAGCCCGTCTGGGCGATCGGCGAGAAGGGCATTCCCGCCAGCGCCGACTATGCCGACAGGCAGCAGGCGCTGATCAAGCAGGTTGCCGCCGACCGGCTGCCGGCTGCCCCGCCTGTGCTTTACGGCGGCAGCGTCAATCCCGGCAACGCGGCCGAACTCATCGGCCAGCCGCATATCGATGGCCTGTTCATCGGCCGCTCGGCGTGGCAAGCGGAAGGCTATATCGACATTCTGAAAAAGGCGTCGGCCGCCATCGCGCGCTGACCGCTAAAAGACCAAGCAAAGGAGCTCATCATCATGAAGATCGCACTCGGAGCCGACAGCGCCGGCAAGCCGTTGCTCGACGTCATCGCCAAGCATCTCGCCACCAAGCCGGAACTGCAGGTCGTCGACCTAAGCCAGGCCGGATTCTACGCCGATATCGCCGCCTCGGTCGGCCACGAAATTCTCGACGGCAATTACGACCGGGCCATCCTGTTTTGCGGCACCGGCATCGGCGTCAGCATCTCCGCCAACAAGGTCCCGGGCATTCGCGCCGCATTGACCCACGACACCTATTCCGCTGAGCGCGCCGCCAAGTCCAATAACGCCCAGATCATCACCATGGGCGCCCGCGTCATCGGTCCCGAACTGGCGAAATCGATCGCCGACGCATGGTTGGCCTCGGAGTTCGATCCGAATGGCCCCTCCGCCACAAACGTGCAGGCCATCGACAAGCTCGACGCCAAGCGCTGACGCGAGGGCCTGCTGCTGAGTTAACTGGTCAAGGCGACCCGCATCGCCTCGATCACGGTCACGGCGGAGGCGGCGCCCGGGTCCATGTGGCCAAGCGAGCGTTCGCCGAGGCGCGATGCCCGGCCCTTGGTGGCGACCATCGACTTGGTCGCCTCCGCGCCGGCGTTTGCCGCTTGTGCAGCAGCTTCGAGACTGCCCGCCAGATCCTTGCCGGAGGTCAGCGCTTCGCCCGCCGCCTGCGCAGCCGGCGCCCATGCATCGATCATCGTCTTTTCGCCTGGCTCGGCCTTGCCGCGATCCTGAATGCCTTTGGCCATCGCCTGGAACAGAGTGACCACGTCCGCGTCGTCGAGCGTCGTCTTGCCCTTGACGGCTGCCGCGGCGCGCATGAACGCGGTCGCATAGAGCGGACCGGAGGAGGCGCCAACCGCATTCAGGAACGACTTTGCCGCCGTGCTCAGCAAGGTGGTCGGATCAGTGGCCTCGGTGTCCAGTGCGGCGACTGCATCGCGTGCCGCGGAAAATCCAAGCTCCATCGCGATGCCGTGGTCGGCGTCGCCGATAACTCCGTCAAGCGCGCATAGTCGGTCCCTGTCGGCCGACATGGCGGTTGCGATCGCCGCGAACATCGCGACAAGGCGGGCGGTGTCGATTGTCGTCATGTCTTAGTCCTTGCCACAGAAGTGGGTTTAGCCGGCGCGAAACATGGCGCAGTCGCAGGGGTGGTCCAGCATCGTCTGCAACTCGCCGTCCAGCCGATGCAGAGTGATCGAGGCCCCGGCCATTTCGAGCGAGGTGCAGTAATTGCCGACCCAGCTTGCGTGTATGGACACACCGATCTCATCGAGCCTCTGCTTCACGCGCCGGTTCATGATGTAGAGTTCCATCAGCGGCGTCGAGCCCAGCGAATTGACGAGCACCGCGACCTTGTCGCCGCGCGCCGGCGCCATCTCGTCGAGAATCCTGTCCAGCATCTCGTCGGTGATCTCGTCGGCTGTTTTCAACTTTTCGGGCGCGATGCCGGGCTCGCCGTGGATGCCCATGCCGATCTCCATCTCGTCCGGGCCGATCTCGAAATTCGGCCGGCGGGTCTGCGGCAGCGAACAGGGCGACAGCGCCACGCCCATGGTGAAGGTATGGTCGTTGGCCTTGCCGGCGACGCGCTCGCATTCGTCGAAGGACAACATCCGGTCGCAGGCGGCGCCGGCCGCCTTGAAGATGAAGAAATTGCCGGCGACGCCGCGCCTCTTGTGCCGCTGGTCGCGCGGTGCCGAGGCGACGTCGTCGGTGCTCAGCACCGTGCGCACCTCGATGTCGTCCATGGCGGCCATCTCGGCCGCCATGTCGAAATTCATCACGTCGCCGGCATAATTGCCGTACATGAAGAGCACGCCGGCGCCGCCGCTGACTGCCTTGGCGCATTCGAGGATCGGGTCCGGCGGCGGCGAGGCAAAGACATTGCCGATGGCCGCAGCGTCAGCCAATCCCTTGCCGACAAAGCCGAGAAAGCTCGGCTCGTGGCCCGAACCGCCGCCAATCACGAGGCCCACCTTGCCCTGGCGCGGTCCGTCGCGGGCGATGATGGAGCGTGGACTGCCGTCCACGCTTTTGAGATGGCGGGGATGCGCTGCCAGGATGCCTTCCAGCATCTCGTCAACGGCGCGGTTGCCATCGTTGATGATCTTCTTGGTCTGCACCCGACGTCCTCCCGATTTCGGCATTTTCGCAGATAGTACCGGGTGTTACCGGGATTTCCACCCGGCAAGGCGCATTTCGCGTGTTGAAGTGCTCTCGCACAGCGGCTCCTGAAATCCAGGTGTCGGCTGGTTCAAGTGCCGAGGCCGTCGCGGATGGCTGAGAAATAGCGATCGGTTCCGACCTGGCCGCCCTTGAGCGCGACCTCCAAGCCGTCGATCGCCTTGACGCGCGAGTGGGCAACGCAGAGCGGCGAGCCAGGCGAAGCGGGCAGCGGCATGCGAATTGTCAGGGCATCGACACCCATCTCGCCGAGTGCGTGGCTCGACGTGTCGCCGCCGGCAATGACCACGCGCCGCAAATTCTGTTCGATCGTCAGGCTGCGAAGGATTTCTCCAAGGCCGCGGCCAAGCCTGTGGCGGGCGCCTTCCTGCCGGTCGATTTCGGCGCCCCTGTCGGCATCGGGGCCAAGCGCGGTGTAGAGGATGACGCTGCGCCCGGCTTGCAGACTGGCACGGCCGCTTGCCGTTGCGCGCGCGATCGCCTGCTGCGAAGACTCCGAAACCAGCTCGACGGGATCGACCTCGATGCCGTCGAAACCGTCGGTCAGGGCATGCCGGATCTGCCGCTCGGTGGTCGGCGAACAACTGCCCGACACGACGGCTATCCGCTCGGCTGCGCCCGGCGGCGTAAAACCTTGTCCAGCGCCGACAATGTCATTCGACGCCCATTCGGCCAGCAATGCATACTCGACCCCGGACGAGCCGACGACAAAAGAACCGCCTGGCTTGCGAACGCGCCAGATCTCCTTGCCGGCCAGAGCCTGCGTTTCCAGATTGTCGACATCGAGAAGCACGATGGGGGTGCCGTTTCCGGTCAGGCGATCGAACGCGGCCGATCGCGACGCGGACTGCAGCGTTGCAAGGTCGATCAGCCCGGAGCTCAGCGCCGTCTGCCGCGACAGATGGATCAGGAGATCGGCCTCATCCATCGGCGTCGTCGGATGGCGGCTCATCACAGGGTGGCGATCGATGCGGAAATATTGGTCGCGATAGGCGGCGAATAGATGGCCGAAGGCGGTGTAGCGCTTGAGCTGCGGCGCGCCGACCAGCAGCGGCACACTATCCTGCGCGAACACCGAGCGGCCGACCTCGATGGCCCGGCCGATGCTGCCGACCGTTGGGCTGGAATCGAAGGTCGAGCAAACCTTGTAGTGGCAGATCGCGGCGTTGAGTGTCTTCAGCCAGGCAAAGGCATCGCGCAGATGCATGTCCATCCACTGCGGCGTCTCGCTGCGGCTGGTGCCGGCGAGGCCGATCGCCCGGCAATGGGCAAATCGCGAAAGCAAGGCATCGTCCGGCTGGCGCATGAACAGCACGGTCGGCACGCCGCCGAGCTCAAGCGCCTCCATGACATCGGTCGAGCCGGTCAGGTCGTCGCCATAATAGCTGAGAAGCAGGTTCTGCATGGCTTCAGGCTGCCTTGCCGTCGCCGAATTTTTCGATCGACCGCGCCAGTTCAGGGTGGTTCAGGGCGAAGTCGGCAAGCGGAATGCCGTCGACCGCCGCCTGCCAGGCTTGCTGCACGGCACGCACGCCGGCGCCCGGCCCGTCCGGATGGCTGACGATGCCACCGCCGCAGAGATAGAGAAGATCGACGGTCCGGCCGGTCCGCGCATATGTCTCGGGCGCCTGCCCGCCCCACTGGCCGGAGCCGGCGACCGGCAAGGCGCAGTCCTCAGGTGAGAAGATCGGCGTCGTCACCGCCTTGAACGACTCGACGAAGGAGTCATCCGGCTCCCAATATTTCGAGGCGATGCCGTTGATCTGGAATTGGTCGACGCCGAGCAGTCGCCAGAATTGCTGCCAGACCTTGAAGCCCATACCTAGCCCGGGGTGCCGGGTGAGGATGTCCCAGCCGTTGCGGTGAGCATGCAGCACCAGACTGGAGCGCTTCCTCAGGAACGCCATGCCACTGAGCCCGATCGAATTGATGTTGACAACAGCGCAATTGCCGCCGGCCTTCGCCACCAGATCGTGGTTGCGCATCATCTCATCCGGGTCGGCATGCGAAATGCCGAAGGCATACATCACTTTCTTGCCGGTCTTCTGCTTATGGTCGAGGATCAGCGGCATAATTGCCTTCACCCGCTCCGACAGCGGCGAATAGGCCGGGCTCATCAGCTTCTCGTCATCCTTGATGAAATCGACGCCGGCGGCGATCAGTTCCGCCACCATTGCCGCCGTCTCGTGCGGCCGCAGCCCGAGCGCCGGCTTGACGATGGTGCCGATGATCGGGCGGTCCGTCACACCGGTCAGTCGGCGGCTGCCGGCGACACCGAACTGTGGGCCGGGATGCGCGCCGCGAAAATCCTCCGGCAGCTTCATGTCGACGACGCGGATCCCGGTGAGACCCTTGATCGAATAGGTGCCGCCGATGGCGATGGTCATCAGCGCCGAAAGGTCGGTGCCGATGGCATCGAACGGAAAGGCGATGTCGACATCGGCGCGTTTGAACGGCCCGCTGCCGTCATCGGGAAGTGACGGCCGCTCGGCATCGGGCAGAGGCCGGATCGCCAGCACGCGCGCCGCCACCCGGGCCTTCAGCTCTTCGGTCTCGCCGGGCAGCGCGACGAAGGTGCCGGTCGACTGGTCGCTGGCGATCTTGGCGGCCAGCGCTTCGATGCTTCCAGGCGTTTCGATGCGATAGGTGAGGGTGATCATGGTCTGCTGTCTTAAGCCGAGGCGTTCGAAAAAGGTTCACCGGTGTTCTAAATCTGGTATAATGAGTACATAAGTATTGCAAGGCATATCCGGCTAGAAGTTTTAGGCAGATCGACAGGCGGCAATTTCCGGGAAATGTGGCGGCAGTGTTAGATAGGGCCGGCTCAAGGGAGTGATTCGCGACGATGAACCGTTCGGAACCGATTGTCCGGCGCAAGCTTTCCGACGAGGTCTTCTTGCGGCTGAAGCGCCTGATCACCAGCGGCGAATTGATGCCGGGTGACGACATGCCGTCGGAGCGCGAACTGATGGAGCGCTTCGAGGTCGGCAGGCCGGCGATTCGCGAGGCGATGCAGGCGCTGAGCAATATGGGCCTGGTCGCGATCTCGCATGGCGAGCGCGCCAAGGTGCTGCAGCTCACGGCAAAGTCGATCATCAAGCAGGTCGATGGCGCCGCCAAGATCATCCTGTCGTCATCGAAGGACACGCTTGAGCACCTGAAGACCGCGCGCATCTTCTTCGAGCGCGGCATGGTCAGGGAAGCCGCCGAAAAGACCACCGCCGAGGATGTGCAGCGCCTCAGGGCCACCGTTGCCGAACAGCGCGGCTTCCGTGGCGATTCCGAAGCCTTCATCTCCGCCGACATGAAATTCCATACCCAGATCGCCGCGATCTCAGGCAATCCGATCTATGTCGCCGTTAGTGAGGCGATGCTCGGCTGGCTGAAGGAATACCACACCGAAATGCTGATCTGGACCGGCAAGGAAAAGTTCACGCTAACCGAGCACGAAGAGATCATCGGCCGCATCGAGAAAAAGGATGCGGATGGCGCCGAGAAGGCGATGATCAAGCATCTCGAACGCTCGCGCGCGCTCTATGTGATGAACTCCGAAAAGTAGCTTCAGCCGAGCCGGGTGATCGCGTAAGGCGTCATCACGAGATGGCCGCGGCCAAAAGCTGAAATGTCGACCGGCACGTCGTCCGCCGTCAGGTTTGCCAGCCACACGACCGTCTCGTCCGAGGCCGAGCGTCCGGCCAACGCCAGCACCTTGGTTTCATCGCTCGTCCTTGCCGCCACCTGCGTAAGGCCGGCCAGTTCGCAAAGCCCCTTGATAGCCCCGAAGAGTGGCCGGGGCGATCCTGCCGCAATGGGTTCTCCGGATGACGCCAACACGCCGAACGGTCCGGTGAAGCTGGAGAGCGTGAGCTGTTCCAGTCCGGCGGGCGCGACGCGTGCTGCATAGCCGATCGTCCATGCTGCTGCGAACAGGCCGGCATGGCGCGGGTCTCGGTCGGCCATGGCGATGCGCTGTCCCCCGGGATTGGGCTTGGTCGCGCCGCCATAGGGGTTTTGCCGCATGGCAATCGTCGACGGACCGATCCGGTAGGATTTTGCCCCGAAGATCGCCCGTGCCGATTGGGTGATGAAAGGCAGCGCCTCCAGCGATTGCATGATGCTCAGGTCGTCGGCGGCGTGCACGATCGGACAGGTGCAATGGGTGACGAAATCGAGCTGGGCCGCTGGCACGCGCTTGCGGTTGAGTTCCGTGAAATAGCTGAACATACCGCCACCGAGGCGGATATCGGGAAAGGCGCGCCGCGCAGCCGCAAAGACGTCTTCGAGCGTCGGGCAGTCCGGCCACGCGCTGCCCGGAGGCGTCGACTGCCGGTCGACCGAAGGCGACACGGCAATGACCGAGAGTTTCAGTCCGGCCCGGCGCACCAGGTCGGCGACGCCTGACAGCTCGGCGTCAAGATCGCCAGCGCAGGCAACAACGCATTCGAGGGTCGTTTCGGCTGCGTAGGCAGTTGCCAGTCGGGCGAAAGCGCGCAAGGCGTCGAGCCCGTGGCCACGCGTCGGATCGTAGTGAAACAGCAGCTGTTGTGGGCCGAGTGCCGCCAGCGTGGAGAGGTTCGCCAGCGCCGTCTCGACATCCTCGGGATAGATGACCACGCCGACATCGGGCAGCCTTGGCCCGACCTCGCCGAGTCCAACGCGGACCGGTTCGCTGGTCACGGTGGCAGCCGGTGCTTTGCCTTCACCTGCGATGCGCAGGCTGATCGTCTGGCGCAGGGTTTGGCCGGCAGGCAGCACATACGGCCATGGCAGCGCCAGCGGCCGCACATAGGTCTTGTAGGATGCGTCAGACCAGTTGCGCTGGTCCTCCATTTCGAAAGTATCGCCTTCCATCCGGCATTCGGCGGTGACGCCAGGCCGAACCTGATGGGTGATGGCGCGGATATCCTTGAAAGGCTGCCAGGGGTCTATCAGTTCGGGAAGCTTTGTCGCCTCCACGCTGCCGTCCGTATGCTCGACCTTGACCGGGCTGCCGGCGAGGTCGGCGATAGGATGCAGGATGCAGAAGCCGCAGCGGTTGGTTTCGAAATCGCTTTCGGGAAGGGCGCTGACCTCGAAGGCCAGATGGCTATCGGCAGAGCCTTTGATGGTGGCGCGGAAGCCGAGCCGGCTTCCATCGGGGGCCAGGCAGCTTGCCGAATAGCTGACCGAAAAAGCGTCGGCCGCCTGGTTGATGATCAGGTCCGTCAAATTTGGCTCATAGGTGCCCCAGTCGCGGTCACGCACGATATAGGCGATGGCGCGCAGCACCTCGGTGCCGCCATGCCGGATGGTGCGCAGATTGCCGTTGACGAAGTCGGCGCTGAGCGCGCCTGCGCGTAGCCTGATTGGTTCGGCCTCGACGGCATGCGTTCCGTAGAGCAGGAATGCGTCGGCGGTCATTTAAGCAAGGCGTCGAGCTGCACCGGTTGCCGGCTCGCGGCACCGGTGTAAGCCGCCTCGACCAGTGCGAACGTCTTGAGATTGTCGGCGCCCGAGGTCGCCGGTTCGATTCCCTTCGCCAGGCAGTCTACCCAATGCTGCTGGATGGCGACGACGCTTTCCTGAATGTTATGCCAGGGCCGCGACGCCCATGGCAGCAGCGGCGGCGAGACGTCGGTGACGACCGTGCCGTTCTTGCCGGTGACGGTGAGCCGGTATCCCTGCGCCAGCCGGATCGTTCCGTCGCTGCCGTCGATCTCGATCAGCGTCTCGGGAAACGGCTCGGTGGCAAGCTTCGTCGCATAGCTGCAGTCGACCACGGAGGTCGCGCCGCTCTTGTGGTCCAGAAGCATCGTCGCCACATCCTCGCCCGCGATCCTAGGATTGACGCGGGCGGTTCGCGACGTGATGGTCGAGACGTCGCCGAGCAGGAAGCGGGCGATATCGAGGATATGGATGCCGAGGTCCTCGATGATGAAGCGCTTTCCCGTCGCTAGATAGGGCTGGCCGGAAAACACGTCATAGCCGGAGCGGAAGGAGATGCGCCCGAAGAAAGACGTGCCGATCTCGCCGCTGTCGAGCACGGCGCGCACCGCCTGGATCGGCGACTGCCAGCGAAAATTCTCATGCACCATCAGCGGCACGCCGGCTTCCGCGCATGCCCCGACCATTGCCTTGGCGTCGGCGAGCGTCGGCGCGAACGGCTTTTGGCAGATCACCGGAACGCGATGAGCGGCCGCCATTTCGACAAGCGGACGATGGCTGGGCGCGGTGGTGGCGATGTCGACGAAGTCCAGGCTTTCGCCGGCAAAAAGTTCCGCCGCATCGGTATAGCGCTTCGCTATGCCGAACTGGTCGCCGACGATCTTGAGCCGTTCCGGGTCACGGTCGCAGATAGCAACGATCGAAGCGCCCGCAATGCCGCGCCAGGCGTGCATCTGGTTGACGGCAAAGAAGCCGCAGCCGATCAGCGCTCCACGCAACTCCGCCATGCTCAACCCGCCTTCGCCATCTGCATCAAGGTGACGCGCTGTTGAAGCCGGCGTTGTGCCTGGTCGACGACAACGGCGACGATGATGACGAGACCCTTGATCACCATTTGCCAGAACGAACTCACACCCATCATCACCAACCCGTCCGAAAGAATGCCGATGACGAAGGCGCCGACGATGGTGCCGCCGATCGTGCCGCGCCCGCCCGACATCGAGGTACCGCCGAGCACCGCCGCCGCAATGGCGTTGAGCTCGAAACTTTCGCCTGTTGCCGGATGCGAGGCCATCAGCTCGGACGAGATGATCAGGCCGACGATCGCCGCGCAGAAACCGGAGAACATATAGACGAACATCTTCACCATGTTGACACGGACGCCCGAAATCCGCGACGCCCGTTCATTGCCGCCGACGGCGAAGATATGGCGGCCGAGCGGTGTGTATTTGGCGAGATAGGCGGCTCCCAGTGCAACGACGATCAGGATCCAGATCGCCACCGGCAGGCCAAGCAGCCGGCCTGCACCGAGGAAACCGAAACCGGTGGTGCCAAGCTCCGGCTTGCCGACGAGGTTGGGAAAGGTGCGGCCATCCGACGACAGCAGCGCCAGGCCGCGCGCGACATAGAGCACGCCAAGCGTGGCGATGAACGGCGCGACGTTCAGCCGGGTGATCAGCAAGCCGTTGACGGCGCCGATCAATATGCCGACGGCAAGCGTGATCAGCGCGATCTCGAAGACGTTGAAATAGATGGTGTAGCCGATCTGCAGGTCGATGCCATTGAGCACGAGATAGCCGGCCACCATGCCGCACAGGCCGACGATCGAGCCGACCGAAAGGTCGATGCCGCCGGTGATGATGACGAAGGTCATGCCCATCGCCAGGAACGCGTTCAGCGCCACGTGCTTCGACATCAGGATCAGATTGGCGGTCGACAGGAAATTCGGCGCCGCGATCGAGAAGAAGATCAGCACGGCGATAAGCGCGATGAAGGTCCTGAGCTTCATCAGCGTCAACAGCACGGAGCCGCTGGAAGCGGAATGAGCGGCCGCCTTGGCTGGGATGTCAGTCATGGGCGGTGCTCTCCGTGTGTGGGACCGGTCCGTGGCCAAGCGCCGAAGCAGCGACGAGTGCCGCCTCCGTCGCCTCGGCACGGTCGAACATGCCGGTCAGTTTTCCGTTGCTCATCACCGCGATGCGGTCGGACAGCGCCATCACCTCATCGAGGTCGGAGGTGGCGAACAAAATCCCCAATCCGTCGCGGGACAGTTTGCGCATGGTGCGGAAGACGTCTGCCTTGGCGCCGACATCGATGCCTCGGCTGGGTTCGTCCATTAGCAGCACCTTGGGTTCGGTGAGCAGCGCCTTGCCGATCACCACCTTCTGCTGGTTGCCGCCCGACAGCGAAGACACTTCCTGCGCCGGGTCGGCGACCTTGATCGCCAGTTCCCGCACCATCTGCGTCACCGCCTGCCTTTCGTCGGCGCCACGGATATGGAACAGGCGGGCAAATCGCGACAGGCTGGCTAGCGTCAGATTGCTGGCGACCGAGAGGATCGACACCAGCCCTTCGCGCTGGCGATCCTCGGGGATCAATGCCAGGCCACGCCGGATGCGCCGCGTCGTGTCGCGCTCCTTGACCTTTTTACCGCCAATGAAGATCGCGCCTGTCGAATGGCCGTGGCGGCCCATGATGCAGTCGAACAATTCGCTGCGACCGGCGCCCATCAGGCCGTAGATGCCGAGGATCTCGCCGGCGCGCAGCGACAGCGAGACATGGTCGACGGCAAGCCCGCCGATAGCGCGCGGCAGGCAGATGTCCTCGGCTCGAAAGATCTCCTCGCCCGGAAGATGGCCGTCAGCCTTGGCGAAATCCTTGGCGTCGGAACCGATCATCTGGCGAACGATCCATTGCGTGTCGACGTTCTTCATCTCCTCCTGGCCGGTGATGCGGCCGTCGCGCAGCACGGTGATGTAGTCGCCGATGCGGATCAGCTCTTCCAGCCGGTGCGAGATGTAGACGATGGCCACGCCGCGCGCCTTGAGGTCGGCGATCACCTTGAACAGGATCTCGACCTCCGCAGCGCTCAGCGCCGAGGTCGGCTCGTCCATGATCAGGATTCGCGCATCGAGCGAAACCGCCTTGGCGATCTCGACCAACTGCTGCTGGCCGATGCGCAAATCCTCGACCAGCATGTCGGGCCGTATGCCGGCTTGCAGGCGTTCCAGAAATTCAGCCGCACGGCGCTCCTGTTCCTTGCGGTCGATCTTGCCGAAGCGGTTGGTGATCTCCCGGGTGGCGAAAATATTCTCGGCGACGCTCATGTTGCCGAACAGGTTCAACTCCTGGAACACCATGCCGATGCCACGGTTCACCGCATCACCGGATGACGAGAAGGAAACCTCTTCGCCTTCCAGCAGGATGCGGCCGGCGGTCGGCCGTTCCACACCGGCGATGATCTTCATCAGCGTCGACTTGCCGGCGCCGTTTTCACCGACCAGCACGTTGACCGCGCCCTTGCGCACCTCGAAATTGGCGCGCTTGACCGCAACGGTGCCAGAATAGACCTTGGAGACGTCCTCCAGCTTCAGGATGATTTCGCGCTCTGCTGTCGCGCTCATGGCTTCGGCCCGATCTCTGCCTCCGCCGGCGTCACCAGCGGCAGGTCCTGGCCGCTCCCCAGCGTATAGGCGCCCAGCACTTTGGCACTGCGGCCTTCCAGCGCCTCGCGCGGCAGCTTGGACAGCACCGTCTTGTCGGTGTAGCTGTTGAACGCCTTGCCGAACTGGGCGAAGTCGATCTGGTTGGTGAAGTCGTTGAACTGGATGAAGTCCAGGCTGTCGCGCAGCGCGGTGCCGCGCACCGCCGGTCCGATCTGCACCCGTGCATCGGCCTTGCCGTCGCCGTCGACATCGACGTCGACGGTTGCCGCCCGCGACTGCGTGTTGGCCGCGACGATCTTGCCTTCCAGGCGAACCGCGAAAGTCCAAGGCGAATTCGCCTGCTTGTTCGGATTGCCGTATTTGGCGCCGGCAGCCGATGGATCGGTTGTCGCCAGGGTGTGAACCTGCGCAAACGGTCCGGCTTTCTGCTGGAGATAGGGCACGACCTTTGCCGCCCATGTCTCTTCGACCATCTTGTCTGGATTGAAGGCGGGAGCGTTGTCTCCGGCTTCCGATTTCGTAGGCAGGATCTTGCAGGCGGTCAGGCTGATGCCGACCATCACGGTAAGGATCGGCCAGTTCGGCTTGGTGTTCAGCATGGCGGCCTGTCGTTCAGCATCGTGGGCGGCCCACGGAAAATGGCGGCAAGGGGCGAAAACCGATGTTCGCCCCTCGCTATTGAAATCACGCTGACTCAGTTCGTCAGCGCGAAGGTCTCCAGCTTGGCGGCATTGTCGCCATTGATCAGAACGCAGTCCATCAACTGCTTTTCCTTGGCCGGCGACTTCTTGTTCTTGATGAAGTCGTTGGCCTGCTCGACCGCCATCTGCGCCTGCGCGAAGGCCGGCTGCAGCACGGTTGCCTTGACACCGCCGGCGGTGATGGAGTCGCGCACGTCGTTCGATCCGTCGAAGCCGACGACGATGACGTCCTTGCGGTTCGCCGCGGCAAGTGCCGCATAGGCGCCCATCGCCATCGTGTCGTTGCCGGAGATCACGCCCTTGATGTCGGGGTTGGCCTGCAGGATCGATTCCATCTTGGAATAGGCTTCCGTCTGGCTCCAGTTGGCCGACTGCTGGGCAACCATCTTCAGGTCCGGATAGTCATCGATGACGTCGTGATAACCCTTGGAACGAATGCCGGCATTGGTGTCGGATTCCTTGCCGACCAGTTCGACGAAATTGCCCTTCTCGCCCATCAGTTTGACGAACTCCTGCGCGCCGAGCTGGGCACCCTGGTAGTTGTTGGAGACGATCTGCGCCACGGCGACGCCGGTGGCGTTGATCTCGCGGTCGATCAGGAAGGACGGAATCCCTGCGTCCTTGGCCTTTTGCACGGCGGCGACGGTGGCGTCGGCGCCGGCATTGTCGAGGATGATCGCCTTGGCGCCGCGGCCGATTGCGGTGTCGATCAACTCGGACTGCTTGTTGGCGTCGTCGTCATGGACCAGCACCAGCGCCTCATAGCCGAGTTCCTTGGCCTTGGCTTCGGCGCCGACGGCTTCCGCCTTGAAGAACGGATTGTCGTGCGAGGGCGTGATGATGGCGATGAGATCCGCCGCGTAGGCGGGCACGGCCGTGCCAAGCGCCAGCATGCCGGCGAAAGCCGCAAGCGTCATTCTGCGTGTGAGTTTCATGAAGTCCTCCCGTTTGAAAATTGCCTTGATCGGCCAATGGCTTCGTCTGCATCCGAACTCGTCAGGCAGCGCGGGCCGCGGATCGCTTGGGTCAAAAAACCGTTGCCGGCTTACCCCAGGCGGATCGTTGCTCCCCAGCCATCCTCCACTCGCCAGGCTTCGAACTCCCTGCGAAACCCTGTCGATCCGAGCCATGAACAGCTAAGCCAACTGGTATGATGAGTCAACCACTAATTCAGGTGACATGTACCTGATGAGCTACCAAAACCGAGGGTCGGCAATGACAGGCCGGGCCCTCGAGGTGCTGCGTCAAGCACCTGTCTTCTCTCAGGTGATCCGCTGAATGCTGGCGGCGATCTCTTCCGGTTCGAACACCCGCTTCCAGTCGTCACGCATCAGCACCGGCTTGCCGAACTCGATCGCCTTGTTGCAGGCGTCCGAGAAAACGCCCTTGGTCTCGCCGAAGATGACGGCGCCGAGCACGTTCATATGGCCGAGCAGGAAGTCGAGCGCCGCCTGCTTGTCGACACCGCGCGCCACGACTTCGTCGACGGCTTCCTTCATCACCACCAACAACGAGGCGCACACCGTCTCCGAAAGGCCAGGCTCGAGCAGCGCCATCTGTTCGACGCTGACGCGGTGCGAACGCATCACCGGCGCCCATATGATCTTCGCGATCGCCTCGCCCTTGGCGTAGTCCTCTTCCGGCCCCTGCATCAGGGCGCTGACCATATGCTGCTTGGCCTTCACGCCGCCGAAATAGTCCTTCTTCGCGGCCATGTCCGTCTCGTCATTGAAGATCGGCGGATGGCAGGGGTGGGTGACGAAATAGGTGAGGTCCGGCCGCTTCGGCAGATGGCCGGCGAAGGGTGCTGCCGCGTCTAGCACCACCACCATCGTGCCTGATACCAGCTTGCTCTCGATGCTGGCCGCTACCTTGCCGATATGCGTGTCGGGAACGGCCAGGATCACCACATCGGCGTCCTTGAGCGCCTCGTCGGCACTGACCGTATCGAAACCCAGTCCGGTCTTCAGCCGTTCGCGGCCGGCATCGCTGACCTCGACATGGCGTATCGTGTAGGGCGACCCGCGAAAGTTGGTCGACAGGCGGTAGCCCATTTTTCCGCCAGCCCCGAACAGCGCAATCGTTGTCATCTGGTCACCACTCCTGTTCTTCGCCGACGGCATCGCCCGTCGTCAACTGATCAACTGGTATAATCACGCTACCAGATTTTGGCAATCTGATAATGACCATGCGATGCGTGCGCCGCGTCATCGGCTGCCGACGGCAAGCTCCAGCACGAGAACCATGGATGGCGCGCTCTGGATACGATTTCTAGATCACCAGAAGAAGCCCGCGCTTGCCCGCTGAGTGCGCATGGGCGCTGCTCTGCCATCCCTAGAAATAGGAGGCATCTGTTGGGGGTTGGAGGTGGGGCCGGGCGCTACTTCAAAAGGTCGACCAGCATGTCGAAAGCCGCATCGATATCGCCGCGAACCGCCGCCTGAACTGCCTGCTCGTCCCGGTCGCGCAGGGCCGCAAACATCTGTTGATGGTATGTGTTCGCGGTCGAGTAGGACCCATGCAGCATATTGAAATAGGGGCTGATCTGCAGCCATAGGTCCTTGATGATCTTGAGCAGGGTTTCGGATCCTGCTGCTCGGTAGATTGCGAAGTGGAAGGTGTAATTCGCCCTCAGATAGGCCTTTACGTCGTCCGCGCCATTCGCGCGTTCCAGCGAGTCCAGATCGCGCGCGAAAATCGCAAGATCCGCATCACTCCGGTTCTGTGAGGCCCAGCCGGCGGCGATGGCCTCTATCTCAAAACGTACATTGCGCAAATCGGTGAGCCGCTCGCGGCTGAGCGCCGGAATACCAATGGAGCGCCCGGATACCACGGTCAGCGCGTTGGCTGCCGTCAGGCGCCGCAGCGCTTCCCTGACCGGCATCGGGCTGACGCCAAAGGCGTCGGCGAGGCTCTGAACCGTGACCATCTCGCCCGGTACGATGCTGCCGTCGAGGATCAGTTCGGTGACCTGATTATAGACCCGGTCCTGCAGAGTTTCCTTGGACAGTGGAATGATCTCGACACCAGGCTTCCTGAACGCCGATCCAGCCATCTCCGGTCAACCTTCCCGCCCAAGGGCGACACTATTGCTTGTGTCGGAATGCAAGGTTCGTGGTGCCACGTCAAGCGGCTGACATAGCCGTTTTGATATAAACGATTTCATCATTGATATTTGATCAAATCATGTTACGGTCGCTGGCATCGAATGGCAAAGGTTACGTTTTGTGCCCTTGGGAGGCATTCGGTCGTTCTGTTTGGGAGGAGTTTCACATGGGTATCGGATCGAAAGTCCGGCGGCTCGCGCTGCTGGCTGGGATGGCTGCATGCGCCTTCGGCCTGTCCGCCGCGCAGGCAGCCGAGAAGCACAAGATCTTTCTCAGCATGAGCTACATAGGCAATGATTGGCAAGCGGAGGCGGCCAACATGGTCAAGGCCATGGCCGCTCACAAGAGCCTGGCCGACAAGGTCGACCTGCAGGTCCAGGTCGCTGGCCCCAACGCGCAACGCCAGATTCAGCAGATCAACGCAATGGTGCAAAGCGGCGCCGAGGCCATCGTCGTATATCCGATCTCGCCGACCGCGCTCAACCAGGTCGTCAAGAATGCCTGCGACAAGGGCGTGAAGGTCTTTGCCTACGACGCCGAGATCACCGAGCCTTGTGCCTACAACGTCCACATCGACCAGCTGGAAGCCGGCAGGGTGACCGCCGAATGGCTGGTCAAGAAGCTCAACGGCAAGGGCAACATCATCGCCATCACGGGTGTCCCGGGAACATCCGTCGACGATCAGCGGACAAAAGCCGCCAAGGAAGTCTTCGCCAAATATCCTGATATCAAGATCGTCGGCGAGGCTGTCGGCATGTGGAGCCAGGCGGTCGCCCGCACCGAACTTTCGAAAATCCTGGCCACCCGCAATTGGGACGACATCAACGGGCTGTGGATGCAGGTCGGCTGCTTCACCGCCAACTCGATGCAGCTCGAGGCCGGCAAGAAGACAAGCGAACTCCTGCCTTGCGCCGGCGAAGGTTCCAATGGCGGCCGCATCCAGATGCTGCCGGAGGGCACCGAAGTCGAAGGTGCGGCCGCCCCTTACGCGCCGGCCGGCGCACAACGCATTTCCTACGCCTCGCCGCCTTATTCGGGTGCGCTGGCGCTGAAGCTTGCCGTCGAGGCGATCGAAGGCAAGGACGTGCCGAAGACCACCATCCTGCCGCTGCCGCTCGTCACCAATGAGACGATCAAGCTGTGCGACGAAGGCACATGGGCGGAGATGAAGGCCGGCTGCAACGCCTTCAAGCCGTCGCTGGTCTCCAATCCGGGCTGGTTTGCCTCGATCTTCTCGGACCAGACACCCGAGGTCGGCCTTAATGCTGCCCTCGTCGGACAACCGGAGAACTAAGCCTCCCAAGGCGCGTGTGACGATGCACGGACTGTTGTCCGTGCATCGTCAATCCATGCCAAGCCCGGCGATCGAGGACAATGACAGAACATTCCGAGCTCCCCGCCATCGAGATCGACGGTATCAGCAAGGCGTTCGGCCCGACCGTCGCGCTGGACGGCGTGTCGTTTGCGATCGCGCCCGGCAGCGTCCATGCCCTGCTCGGTGAAAACGGAGCGGGCAAGTCGACACTGGTGAAGCTGCTGTCCGGACTGGTCCGGCCGAGCCAAGGCCATGTCCGTGTCTTCGGCAAGGAGATCGCTTGCGGCGCACCGCGCGCAGCACATGCGCTCGGTATGCAGACAGCATTCCAGGAGATGACCCTGGTGCGTGACCTCTCCGTCCTCGACAACATGATGCTGCCTTACGCCCCCGTCGGCATCTCCGGCCTGATCCGCCGCGGTGCCGCCCGCAAGGCCGTCCGCCGCCATATCGAAGATCTCGGTTTTTCCGTCGATCTCGATGCCGAGGTGAGTGAGCTCGAGCTTTCGGTGCGCCAGAAGATCGAGATCGCGCGTGCCGTCTACCGCAAGCCGCGCATCCTTTTGCTCGACGAACCGACCTCGACGCTCGCCGGCCGCGACGTCGACTGGCTGGGCGACATCATCGCCAGGCTGAAGGCGGCCGGCACCACCATCGTTTTCATCACCCATCGCATGCGCGAGGTCCGTGCCTTCTGCGAGACGTTGACGATCCTGAGAAACGGCCGCCACATCGTCACCGCGCCGGTTGCCGATGTCTCGGATGGCGACGTCATCGAAAAGATCATCGGCCGCAGCATCGAGCAGACCTTCCCGCCCAAGCCGGACAGCGCCCAGGCCTTCGGCCCGCCGGTTCTGGGCGTGCGCGATCTCAAGGTCGGGCGCAAGCTCGACGGCGCTGGCTTCGATCTGCGCAAGGGCGAAATCCTCGGCGTCGCGGGGTTGCAGGGCATGGGCCAGCAGGACCTATTCCTGGCCTGCTTCGGCATGGCCGAAATCACCCGCGGCCACATCCTCGTCGACGGCCGCAAGGTCTGGCTCGGTTCGCCGGCCGATGCTTTGCGCCCCAACATGGCCATCGGCCTGGTGCCGGAAGACCGCAAATCCGAAGGCCTGTTCCTGAAACTGTCGGGCAGCCAGAACGCCACTCTGCCCGTGATATCGCGCTTCACACGGCTAGGTCTTGTCGACGGGCAAGCCGAGACCCGCTCCGTCGAGGCGGCATTCGCCACTGTCGAGGTCGACCGCCGCGCGCTTTGGACGCGGGCCGGTGCGTTTTCCGGGGGCAACCAGCAGAAAATCGCCATCGCCAAATGGCTGGTGGCGCAGAGCCGCATCCTGCTGTTGTTCGATCCCACCCGAGGCATCGACGTCGGCACCAAGCACGAGCTTTATGTGATGATGCGAAACTACGTGGCTTCGGGCGGTTCGATCCTGCTGCACTCGACCGAGATTCCCGAACTCGTCCATCAATGCGACCGGGTCCTGGTTCTCTACGATGGGCGCATCGCCGCCGAACTCGAAGGCGACGCCATCACCGAACCGGCCATCATGCGCCCGGCGCTCGGGCATGCCGGGGAAGCCGCCGCATGAGCAGCGCAGCAGCCTCATCCCCCGCTACCGGCGGCGTCGGACTGCGCCGTGCGCTGATGCGCAATCGCGGCGCGCTGATCGCCGCGGCCGTCCTGGCGATCCTGCTCTTCGTTGTCGACTGGATCAGCGCCGGGCCGTTGACATATTTCGACGTGTCGTTCCTGTCGAGCGGCGGCGCCACCTCGGCGCTCGCGGCGATCGGCCAGACCATCGTCATCCTGTCGGGCGGCTTCGACCTGTCCGCAGGCGCGGTGATATCGCTGGTCAATGCCGTGCTGGCATCGAGCATGGACCCAATGGCGCCAGGCGCCAGCATCATCTTGTGGACCGCCGTCGGCATCGGCGTCGGCATGGCCGTGGGCGCCTTCAACGGCTTCTTCATCGCTGTGCTGCGCATGCAGCCCATCGTGGTGACGCTGTCGACCATGTTCATCCTGCAAGGCGTGACGCTGCTGGTGATGGACAAGCCCGGCGGCTTCGTGTCGCCCGATCTCGGTACCTTCTATCTTGGCGACGCGATCGCCGGCTGGCTGCCGATGCCGCTGGTGGGGATCGGCGTCGTCCTGCTCGCCTGGTTCTGGCTGAAGGGAACCCGCTTCGGCACAGCACTTTATGCGGTCGGCAGCGATGCGGAGTCGGCCGCTTCCGTCGGCATCAATGTCGTGCTGGTGCGCTTTGCCGTCTATGTCATCGCCGGCGGCTGCTATGGCCTTGCCGGCGTCTTCATCAGCGCCCAGACCGGCAGCGGTGATCCGCTGGTCGGCAATCCGCTGCTGTTGTCGATGTTCGCGGCGGTCGTCGTCGGCGGCACGCGCCTCGGCGGCGGGCAGGGCGGCCCGGTGGGCTCTGTCTTTGGCGCCTTTATCCTGATGATCGTGGTGAACATCCTACTGGTGCTCAACGTATCGGCCTATTATGCGACCATCGCCGAAGGCACCATTCTGGTGCTGGCAGCACTTGCCGGCTCCATCTCGCACGCATCGGTGCTTGCCGTGCAGTTGCGCGCCGCGCGTGCCCGGCTCGCCGCCTGGCGCGCCGGCATACTGCCCTCGCAACTCGAGCGCGTGGACCGGCGTCTCAAGACCGCCGAACCAGCCCATGCCCAGCGCAGTCCGGCATCGCCGCGCCCTGCCTTCCATCTACGCAACGCGGAAACGTTGCGCTATGCGCTGCCCGCCTATGTCTGCCTGTTGCTCATCGTGGTCGTCACGCAGGTCTGGCTCGGCCGCGCCATCCTCAATCCGGGTTACTGGAATTCGCTGCTGGTGCTGTCGTCCTTCCTCGCCGTCCTAGCGCTCGGGCAGGGAACCGTCATCCTGACCGGCGGCCTCGATCTCTCCGTGCCGTGGACGATCGGCATCTCCGGCATCATCCTGGCCGGCATGGTCAACGGCTCCGACGCGGCCCTTGTCTACGCCTTGCCGGTCGTTCTGGTGATGGCTTGCGCCATCGGCTTCGCCAATGGTTTCGGCATCGTCTATCTCGGCATATCGCCGATCGTCATGACGCTTGCCACCAACGGCATTCTGCAAGGCTGTGCGCTGCTCTATTCGCAGGGAACGCCGGCCGGGTTTTCCTCGCCGATGCTGCGCTGGGTCATGACGGCCAAGCTTGCCGGCCTGCTGACCCCAATCGTCCTGCTGATGGTCGTCTTTGTCGTCGCGGCGGTACTGCTGCTTGGCCGCACGCCGTTCGGACGACGCGTCTACGGCATCGGCAATGGGCTGCGCGCGGCGCGCTTGTCGGGCATCGGCGTCGAGCGCACGCTGATCCTGGTCTATATGCTTTCGGCCGTCTGCGCGGCTGTTGTCGGCATCATGCTGACCGGCTTTTCGGGTCAGGCAAGCCTTGGCATGGGCGACGACTATCTGTTGCCGTCGATCGCCGTGGTGGTGGTCGGCGGCGCGCTGATCACCGGCGGACGCGGCCACTATCTCGGCATGCTCGGCGGCGTGTTGTTGCTGACGGCACTGCAGATGCTGCTCGCCGGCACCACGCTTCCCTATGCCACGAGGGCAATTCTTTACGGACTGGTCGTTCTGGGCGCCGTCATGGCGTTGCGCGAACGGCGGCTGCAATGAAAAGGACAGGACCATGAGCACAAGGGCGCCGGCATCGGCGGACGAATTTCTGACCGGGCTGAAAGGCCAGCGCGTGCTGGTCACGGCGGGCGCCGGCGGCATCGGGTTTGCCATAGCCGACACGCTGTCACGCCTCGGCGCTCGCATCGTCGTCTGCGATGTTTCCGACGAGGCGTTGGCCGCTGCTCCCGGCAAGATCGACCTTGTCGCTGCGGTCAAGGCCGATGTCTCGCGCGACGAGGACGTCGACCGCCTGTTCGAGGCGGTCGAGAAAAAACTCGGCGGGCTCGATGCGTTGATCAACAATGCCGGCATTGCCGGGCCGACCGGCGGTGTCGACGAGATCGACCCTTCCGATTGGCGGCGCTGTATCGACATCTGCCTGACCGGCCAGTTTCTGTGCGCCCGTCGCGCCGTGCCGCTGATCAAGGCGGCGGGCGGTGGTTCGATCGTCTCGATGTCGTCTGCCGCCGGCCGCCATGGCTACGCCTTCCGCACACCCTATTCGGCGGCCAAGTTCGGTGTCATCGGTTTCACGCAGAGTCTCGCCAAGGAGCTCGGGCCGCACGCCATCAGGGTCAACGCCATCCTGCCCGGCATCATCGAGGGGCCCCGCATCGAAGGTGTTATCTCGGCGCGCGCCAAGCAGGTCGGTATCAGCCACGAGGAGATGACCGGACGCTATCTGCAGAACATCTCGCTGCGCCGCATGACCAGCCCCTATGATGTGGCGTCGATGGTCGCCTTCCTGCTCTCCGATGCGGGGATCAACATTTCCGGCCAGTCGCTCGGCGTCGACGGCAACGTCGAAACACTTTGAGGAACAAGCCATGGCTAATGTCGCGATCGTCGGAAGCGGGTTTATCGGGCGGGCCTGGGCAATCAGCTTTGCCCGTGCCGGCCATGACGTGCGGATGTGGGATCAGTCGCCCGCTGCGACCGGCGGCGCCCGCGACTACATTGCCGGCGTGCTCGGTGACCTTGCCGCAAACGACCTGCTGCGCGGTCAGTCCGTCGACACTGTGCTTGGCCGGATCACCATTGTCGCGGAGCTGGCAAAGGCGCTGGCGGGTGCGGTCCATATCCAGGAGAACACGCCTGAAAACCTCGAGGTGAAGCGGGAGGTATTCTCGCTGATCGACACGCTTGCCGATCCGCGGACAGTCATCGCCAGTTCCACCTCGGCGCTGTTGCCGTCGAAATTCACCGACCATCTGCAAGGACGGCATCGCTGTCTGGTCGTGCACCCGATCAATCCGCCCTATCTCATTCCGGCGGCCGAAATCGTGCCGGCGCCATGGACGTCCGCCGAGACGGTCGAGAGAACCTGCGCCTTCCTCATCGACGCCGGTCATGCGCCCCTGGTGATGAAGCGCGAGCTCGACGGCTTCATCATGAACCGCCTGCAAGGCGCATTGCTTGAGGAGGCTTTCCGGCTTGTCGCCGACGGCTACGCCAGCGTCGAGGATGTCGATATCGGTATCCGTGACGGACTGGCGCTGCGCTGGTCGTTCATGGGTCCGTTCGAGACCATCGATCTCAATGCACCTGGCGGCGTGCGCGACTATGTCGAGCGTTATCAGTCGATCTATTCGAACATTTTCCCGCAGATGCTGCGGCGCGTCGACTGGGCGGGCGAGGTGATGAAAACCGTCGAAGCCGACCGCCGCGAGCGCCTGCCACGCGAAAACCTCGGCGAACGGCAGGTATGGCGCGATCGTCGGCTGATGGCGCTGGCGGCACACAAGAAAAAATCGGACCAGGAGTACGGACAATGATCGAAACGAGCCGCAAGCCAAGTGCTGCGCAGACCAGGGGCAAGGTCATCATCACCTGCGCGGTGACGGGCGCCATCCACACGCCGACCATGTCGCCCTATCTGCCGATCACGCCTGACCAGATCGCTTCTGAGGCGATCGCGGCTGCCGAAGCCGGTGCCGCAATCCTGCATCTGCATGCGCGAGATCCGGAAACCGGCAAGCCCGACCAGACGCCGGAGGCCTTCGCTCGCTTCCTGCCGCGCGTCAAGCAAGGCACCAACGCCGCCATCAACATCACCACCGGTGGCAGCCCGTACATGAAGGTCGAGGAGCGCGTGCGCCCGGCCGCCAAGTTCAAACCGGAAGTCGCCTCGCTCAACATGGGCTCGATCAATTTCGGGCTCTATCACCTCGCCGACAAATACGAGACCTTCAAGTTCGACTGGGAAAAGCCGCATCTGGAAGCGACCCGCGACCTCGTCTTTCGCAACTCGTTCAAGGACATCGAGTACATTCTGGCGACCTGCTACGACAACGGCACGCGCTTCGAGTTCGAGTGCTACGACATCGCCCATCTCTACAACCTCTCGCACTTCGCCGACCGCGGGCTGGTGAAGCCGCCTTTCTTCGTGCAGTCGGTGTTCGGGCTGCTTGGCGGCATCGGCACGCACCCGGAAGACGTCGCCCATATGAAGCGCACCGCCGACCGGCTGTTCGGCGACCAGTTCCGCTGGTCGGTCCTCGGCGCCGGCGCCAGCCAGCTGCGCATCGCCGCGCAATCGGCCGCACTTGGCGGCAACATCCGCGTCGGGCTGGAGGACAGTCTCTGGGCGGGCAAGGGCAAGCTTGCCAAATCGAACGCCGAACAGGTCTTGCTGGCACGCAAGATCATCGAGGGGCTCGGCATGGAGGTGGCGACGCCCGACGAGGCGCGCGAAATCCTGTCATTGAAGGGCGGCGACAAGGTCGCTTTCTAAATCGTTGCGTGGCGCCAATTCCGAGGAGGACGGCATGAAGATCGAAGTCGTGGTGGACGTGAAGACCACACTGGGCGAAGGACCGCTGTGGGACGTCGAACAGGAACGACTCTACTGGATCGACAGCTTCGACGGGCGCGTGTTTCGGGCGACCGCCGACGGACGCGAGATCCGGTCATGGGACGTGCCGATGAAGATCGGCTCAATGGCGCTACGCAAGGACGGTAGCGGCGCCGTGGTGTCGCTGCAGCGCGGTTTCCATCTGCTCGATTTCGCCTCCGGCGATGTGACGCTGATCCACGATCCCGAGCCGGACAGGCCAATGAACCGGCTCAACGACGGCAAGGTCGACCGGCGCGGCCGCTTCTTCGCCGGCTCGATGGACACGATGGAAGAGGGGCCGTCCGGCGGTCTATACAGGCTGGATCCGGATTTCTCCGTCACCCGGATCGATTCCGGCATCATCTGTTCCAACGGTCCATGCTGGAGCCCCGACGACCGCACCTTCTATTTCGCCGACACCTGGACCGGCGAGATATGGGCCTACGACTACGACATCGCCACCGGTGCCGCCACCAACAGGCGTACCTTCGTGCGCGTCGACACCAGCCGGGGCGGTGCGGCGGACGGCTCGACCGTCGATGCCGAGGGCTATCTGTGGAATGCGCTGGTCTATGACGGAAGACTGGTGCGCTATGCGCCCGATGGCAGCATCGATCGCATCATCGACATGCCGGTCAAGAAGATCACCAGCGTCATGTTCGGCGGACCGAAGCTAGATATCCTTTACGTCACCTCGATGGCCAAGCCGCCGTTGCCGCGTTTTCCCGGCGACGGCGTTTTGCGCGGCAGCCTGTTCGCCATCACGGGCCTTGGCGTCAAAGGCGTTGCGGAGCCCCGCTTCGGCAGCTGACGCCAGACAAGCGAAGCGCCCGTAGCATACGCGGATCAGGCCTTCGCGCAGGCATCCCAATGAGCGGTCAACGGATCATTGGCCAAACAGGTCCGGGCGAGCCACGTTGAGCCGTTGCACCGTGCGCAGCACTTCGCGCAGATGCGCCGCCATACGCGCGCCTGCCTGCTTTGCCTCGCCGGTCTCCACGGCCTCGAAGATCGCCACATGCTGAGCGAGCAGCGTTTCGAGGTGACCCGGCTCGGGCAGGCTCAGATAGCGCACACGGTCCATCTGCAGCTTGACCACTTGGATCACCCGCCAGCTCTTGGGCAGGCCGGCCTCTTCGCAAAGGCTACGATGGAAGCCCTCGTCGAGCTCAAGAAACAGCTCGCGGTCGCCCTCGGCCACTGCCTTGGCCTGCTGGGCAAGATTCACCCTGCCTGCCGCGATGAAGGCGCTCGAACCGTGTCCGGCCAGCTTCTGCACGACGGAGACCTCGAGTGCCTCGCGAATGAACTGCGCTTCCTCGACGTCACTTAGCCGGATCGGCGCGACGAAGCTGCCGCGTTGCGGCAGGATGTCGATCAGCCCTTCATCGGCAAGCCGGATCAGCGCCTCGCGCACGGGTGTCCGGCTGACACCGAGCTGCTGGGCTAGGTCCTGTTCGCTGAGCGCTTCCGACGGCAACATCGCCAGCGTCGTGATGGCGCGGCGCAGGCGCTCGTAGATCTGCGGTGAGATCGGCATGCGATTGTTGACCGGCTCCAGCACCCGCGAGGGTTCGCGCTGACCGGCGGTTTTCAGCCTGGCAGCACTGCCTGAAAATCTGGTCGCCCCCGAAAGCTTGGTCCCCATGACGAATCCGTTGCTGTGAATGGCGCTGCACTGCTCCGGTCATGACACCGCGCACGTCCCAACTCAAGCGGCAAGCAGGATTGAAGCTGTGTTGACATACTACCATGGTAGTGTGTATGACGCCAGCAGGCTAGGGGAGAGGAGCCGGCATGAAGATCACGGACATCAAGGCGACCACCATCACCGTTCCGCTGGAAGCAGCATTGCGGCACAGCAACGGTACGCATTGGGGACGCTTTGTCCGCACCGTGGTCGAGGTCGAGACCGACGAAGGCATTGTTGGGCTCGGCGAGATGGGCGGTGGTGGCGCCGGCGCCGAACTCGCTTTCGCCGGCCTGAAATCCTACCTGGTCGGCCATGACCCTTTCGATCTCAACCGGATGCGCTACGCCATCTGCAATCCGACGGCGTCGCTCTACAACAACCGCACGCAGCTGCACGCAGCGCTGGAATTCGCCTGTCTCGACATCATCGGCAAGAAGCTCGGCGTGCCGGTCTACCAATTGCTTGGCGGGCGCGTGCGCGACCGGATCGGCTTCGCCTCCTATCTGTTCTTCCGTTATGCCGACCGCCGCAGCGGCAAGGGCGAAGTCCGCACCATCGATCAATTGCTCGAGCATGCCCGCGCGCTCAAGGCCGAACATGGTTTTCACGCCCACAAGCTCAAGGCCGGCGTGTTTCACCCCGACTATGAGTTGGAATGTTTCAGGGCGCTCGCCGCCGAATTTCCTGCCGATACGCTGCGCTACGATCCGAACGCAGCCCTGTCGGTCGAAGAGGCGCTGCGTTTCGGCCAAGCCATCTCCGATCTCAGGAACGACTATTTCGAGGACCCGACCTGGGGCCTGGCCGGCATGCGCCGCTTGCGCGAGAAGCTCTCCATCCCGCTGGCCACCAACACCATCGTCATCGATTTCGAACAGCTCGCCACCAATGTGCGCGACCCTGCGGTTGACGTGATCCTGCTCGACACCACCTTCTGGGGCGGCATCCGCGCCTGCGTGCGCGCGGCGCAGATCTGCGACACGTTCGGTCTCGGTATTGCGGTGCATTCCTCTGGCGAACTCGGCATCCAGCTCGCCACCATGCTGCATCTTGGCGCAGTGCTGCCCAACCTCGTCTTCACCGCCGACGCGCATTATCACCACCTTGCCGACGACATCATCGTCGGCGGCAAGATGCTCTACGAGAATGGTGCGATCGCGGTGCCGGAGGCACCGGGCCTCGGCGTCGAACTCGATCGTGACAAACTCGCCACCTATGCCGAACTCTATCGCTCGCTGGGCGGCTATGCCTACGACCGCGATCCCGGCCGTCCGGGCTGGTATCCGCTGCTGCCCAACACTAATTTCGCCGACCATTTGAACGATGCCGTGCCTGATCTCGGGCTGGGCTGACATTTTCCGTTCGAAAGGATCGTCGGGAGGACGCTATGACTTTCAACCGGAGGAGAACAACAATGAGCAAGACCACAGCCTTATTCATTGCAGCCATGCTCGGCTGCACCAGCTTTGCAGCGCTGGACGCGCGCGCCTATGAAGGCGTCGCCAAGGGCGACACTTCGGCCAAGAAGATCGCCTTCAGCAATTCCTACGCCGGCAATTCCTTCCGCCAGGTGATGATCAAGAGCTTCGAGGAAATGGGCGCCAAGGCCGTGGCCGACAAGCAGATCGCCGCAACAGCCGTCGTCAGCTCGAACAATTCGGTGACCGAACAGGCGAGCCAGATCGAGAACCTGATCCTGCAGGGCTACGATGCGATCATCGTCCTTGCCGGCTCCGACACCGCACTCAATGGCGCCATCAAGGATGCCTGCAATGCCGGTATCACGGTCGTCGCCTTCGCCAGCGGCGTCACCGAGCCTTGCGCCTATGTCGTCGACTACAACCTCGATTCCTATGCCAAGGCCGAACTGGATTTCATCTCCAGCAAGCTCGGCGACAAGCCGGCCAACATCCTCGAGATCCGCGGTATGGCCGGCGACGGTTTCGACAAGCGCCTGCATGAGGGCGTCGAGAAAGCGATGAAGGCGCACGCCAGCTACAAGGCTGTCGGCGAGGTCTATGGTCAGTGGACGGCCACCGTGGCACAAAAGGAAGTGTCGGGCATCCTGCCGTCGTTGCCTCAGGTCGATGCGGTGCTGACGCAGGGCGGCGACGGCTATGGCGCGGCGCAGGCATTCAAGGCCGCCAGCCGGCCGCTGCCGATCATCATCATGGGCAACCGCCAGGACGAATTGGCGCTGTGGAAGCAGGAGCATGATGCCGGCGGCTACGAAACCTTCTCGCTGGGCGCCACGCCCAGCGTCTCGCAGGTCGCGTTCTGGGTCGCGCAGCAGATCCTGGCCGGCAAGCAGGTGCCGAAATTCGTCGAGGTGCCGCTCCTGCAGATCAATCAGCCTGACCTCGACGCCTGGCTGAAGACGGTTCCCGCAGGCGGCGTGGTCAATGCCGAATACCCGCAGGAGCTGGTGGCCAAGATCATCGACGCCAACGTGAAGAAGGAGCCACTGCCGGGCGTTCCCGCGCCGAAATGAGCAGCATGGCCGAATGATGAACGATCCCACGTCGCCCAAAAGGGACGCAGCAGAGACGGTCAATGCCGACGGCCTCCTCATCGAGGTGCGCGATGTCCGCAAGCACTATGATGCCGTGCATGCCCTGGGCGGCGTGGATTTTCATCTCAAACCCGGCGAGGTCGTTGGCCTTGTCGGTCACAACGGCGCCGGCAAGTCGACGCTGATGAACGTGCTGGCCGGCACCATCGAGCGCAGCAGCGGCAGCTTTCGCCTCGGCGGACGTGAGATCGGTGCCTGGAGTGCGGCCAGTGCCCAGCAGGCCGGTCTGCGCTGTATCTTCCAGGAACTGTCGCTCTGCGCCAATTTGACGTCGGCGGAAAACACCCGCATCGTGCACAGGTCCTTGCGTGGGTTGGGCTGGCGGCGGCGCGCGCGCCAGGTGATTGGTCCGGTGCTGGACGAGATCTTCCCTGGCCACGGCATCGATCTCGACAGGAAGGTCGCCGACCTGCCGATCGGCGAGCGACAGATGGTCGAGATCGCCCGCGCCTTCACGCAGACCAGCATCAAATTGCGCGCCGTCATTCTCGATGAGCCGACCTCGGCGCTCGGCCATGAGGCGACGGAACAACTGCTCGCCCACATTCGTCGTGCCGCAGGGCGTGGCATCGCCTGCATCCTGATCACCCATCGCCTCAACGAGATCCTCGCCGTCTGCGACCGCACCGTCGTCATGGTCGACGGCAAGGTCGTCGCCGAGCGGCCGACCGCCGGCCTGTCACGCGCCGCGCTGGTCGAGTTGATGGGAAGCATCGAACGGCCGCGTGAGCGCACGGCCGGCAAGGTGGCCTCGGTGCAAGCTCCGGTTATCCGGCATGCGGGTCGCGACACCACAGATCTGACCATCGACGTCGGCAAGGGTGAGGTCATCGGCTTCGCCGGGCTCGACGGCCACGGCCAGCGCGAGCGGCTGCGCGCGATGTTTTATGCCTCGCGCCGGCAACGCGAGGCCTTGCCGGGTGCCTATGTCGCCGGCGACCGCGGCTCGGAAGGCGTGTTTTCGCTGTGGTCTATCGCCGACAATCTGACCATCCGCAGCCTGAATGCACTGACGCGGGGCGGCATGATTTCAGGCGCCGCCGCCCGCAAGCTGGCCGAGACCTGGTCGAACAGGCTCAACGTCAAGGCGCCTTCGATCGACACGCCGATCCTGTCGCTGTCCGGCGGCAACCAGCAGAAGGTGCTGTTCGCCCGCGCGCTGTCGTCGGACGCCGAGGTGATCTTCCTCGACGATCCGATGCGCGGCGTCGATGTCGGCACCAAGCAGGAGGTCTACCGGCTGATCCGCGCGGAAGCCGAGAACGGACGCGCCTTCGTCTGGTACACAACCGAACTCGAAGAGCTGACCAATTGCGAGCGCATCTATGTCTTCCGCGAGGGCCGCGCCGTGACCAGGTTGGAAGGCGAGGCCATCGAGACCGGCCGTATCCTGCAGGCGTCGTTCGGAGGCGACCATGTCTGACGCGCCTGCCCGAGTTCCGGCCCGTTCTCCTTCCAATCCGCGCTCGGCCTTGCTCAATGCGATGCAGGTCGGCCTGCCGGCAATCGCGCTGCTGGTCATGCTGGCCATCATCTTCAGCATCCGCCCGGCGGCGATGAGCTATTTCGGCTTCCATCTGCTGTTCAAGCTCTCGGTGCCGCTGGTCTTTGCCGCACTGGCGCAGATGATGGTGATCATGCTGGGCGACATCGACCTGTCGAACGGCGCCTTTGTCGGGCTGATCACCTGCATCACGGCGCTCTATCTCGGGGATGCGCCGGCAATTGCGGCGCTGTGCTACCTGGTCCTGATCGCCGCCTATGCCGGTTTAGGCCTGCTTATTCATGCTCGGCAATTGCCCTCGATCATCGTGACGCTGGGCATGTCCTTCATCTGGCTAGGCATCGCCGTCATCCTGTTGCCGGCACCGGGTGGCTCGGCACCCGCATGGCTTGCCGCCTTCATGAGCTGGCAGCCGCCTTTGATGCCGCTGTCGATCTGGCTGGCGGCACTGGCGGCGCTTGCCGGCCATCTCGTCATCTCACGCTCCTCCTATGGCGTGGTGTTGCGCGGCGCAGGCGGCAATCCGCGCGCCGTCCAGCGCGCCGGCTGGTCCGTTGTCGGCATCCGCGTCGCTGTCTATGCCGCCGCCGGCCTGCTCGCCTGTCTGGCCGGGCTGACGCTGACCGGCCTCACCACATCGGGCGACGCCAATGTCGCGCCGGCCTATACGCTGCTCGGCGTCGGCGCGGTGATCCTCGGCGGTGGCGCTTTCACCGGTGGCGTCGTCTCGCCGGTCGGCACGGTGGTCGGCGCTCTGACGCTGTCGCTCGCGGGCTCGCTTTTGTCTTTCCTGCAGGTGCCGCCGACATGGCAGATTGGTGCCCAGGGCGTTATCCTGTTTCTCGTGCTGGCCGGGCGCGTGCTTTTGTCGGAGCGGGCGCGATGACCCGAAGATTGAGCCTCGCGCCGTGGACCTACGGCTTCATCGTGGCGCTCGCAATGTGGGTGGTGACATCAGCCTATTCCGGTATCGACAGCGCCGGCGCCACGCTCTCGGGGGCGCTCGCCTTCGGTGCCTTCAGCGTTGTGGTGGGAACCGGGCAGATGTTCGTCGTCGCCTCCGGGCCGGGCAATATCGACCTGTCCGTGCCATCCGTGCTGACGCTGGCCGCCTATGTATCGATAACGGTCATGCAAGGGTCCGACGGCATGCTGCTGCCTGGCCTGCTTGCAGCACTTGCCGTCGGCGCCGTCGCGGGTGCCGCTAACTTCCTTGCCATCGTCGCGCTCAGGCTGCCGCCGATCATCGCAACGCTCGCCTGGAGCTTCGTCTTCCAGTCGCTTGCCTTTAATCTCGGCGGCCAGGCGACACTGAAGCCGCCGGCCGGCCTTTCCCGGTTTACCTTGATGAACCTTGGCGGTGTCCAATTCATGCCGATCGCGGTGATGGTGCTGACGCTGGTCGCCATGGTCGTCCTCAAACGCACGGTCTGGGGCCGGCAATTGCTGGCCACCGGCCAGAGCGAACCGGCGGCGCGGCTCGCCGGCATCAACGTCGCCCGGGTGCGGTTGATTGCCTATATGCTGTGCGGCACGGCGGCAGCGCTCGCCGGCTTCCTGCTTGCCGGCTTCAGCGGCGGGGCAGCACTCAACATGGGTGACGCCTATCTGATGGAATCGATCGCCGTGGTGGTGCTTGGCGGCACCAGCGTCGCCGGTGGACAGGCCAACGCGGTAGGCATATGGGGGGCTGCGCTGTTCTTCAACCTGATGTCCACCATGCTCAACACCTTTGGCATCCAGGCAGGCGTGCGCTTCCTTTTGACCGGCGTGCTGATCATCCTGATCGTCGCTCTCGTGCCGAGGCCTCGCGTCAGATGACACCCGCCACCGATACGCTCGCCGGGCTGTTCGAAACAAAGGCAGTTTCCTTCGTCGACCTGACGCATCCGATGAAGCCCGGCATGCCGGTGTGGCCGACGCACCCGCATTACTGCCAGGAGATGGTGGAATCCTATGACCGCGGCGACGTCGCCTGCAACCATGCGTTGGCTATGAGCGAGCACACCGGCACGCATTTCGACGCGCCGGTCCATTTCATCCGCGGCGGTGCTGCCATCTCGGACATTCCGGTCGAGCGTTTCTTCGGCCGCATGGTGACGATCGATGCGCGGGACTGCGCGCCCCGGCAGGCGGTTGAGCCGGGTTCTATCTTCGCTTTCGAGGCCGAACAGGGCTGCGTACGGCAGGGCGACGCCGTGTTCTTCCGTTTCGGCTGGGACCGGTTCTGGGACGATCCGGCCGCGTTTCTCGCCGACTGGCCCGGCCTGTCGCGACAAGCAAGCGAATTGCTGGTCGAGCGCGGTGCGCGCATCGTCGGTTCGGACTGCCTGTCGATCGATTGTTTCGGCAGCGAGGATTTCCCGGCGCACAATACGTTGCTTTCAGCCGGCATCCTGATCGGCGAGAATTTCGCACGGCTTGGTGACTTGCCGCCTCGGTGCTTCCTGATCAGCTTGCCGCTGGCGATCGAAGGCGGCACCGGATCACCGCTGCGCGCCATCGCGCTGGTCGAGGGCTAAACCGGCTCAAGAGAAATCCAGCTGGACCTTGAGCGTGCGCTGAGGTTCCTTCTCGATCAGGTCGAAGGCGGCGCGCGCCTCCGTCGCCGCGAAGACCTGTGTGATCATGCCTTGCGGATCGAGCCGCTTGTCGGCCAGCCATTCGACGACGCGCGGCAACAGCCGGCGGTTCAGGCGCGAGCCGACGATGGTCAGTTCCTTGCGCACCACTTCCTGCTGGCTGAGGTTGGATGGGGCGTCCGAAAAGCCGAGCAGGCCGATGCGGCCCGCCGGGCTGGCCAGCCGGCAAGCCTCGTCAAGAAGTGCGGGAATGCCGGCGCCGTCAATGACCAGCGTCGGGCCAAGACCGTCATTTTCACCGCGCACCGCGGCCGGCACGGGATCGCGCACGGAGTGAATCACCCTGTCGGCGCCGAAGCGGAGCGCTCGCTCCAGGCGGGCTTCGTCGATATCGGCAACGATGCAGCGTGCGCCCTTGAGCTTGGCGACCTGCAGGACAGTGACGCCGACCGTGCCGGCGCCATAGATCAGCGCCGTGTCCTCGGGTCCGCAACCGGTACGATCAAGCACATTGGCGGCGATGGAAAACGGCTCGGCCAGTGCCGCCAGCCCAAACGGCATATCCCTTGGAACCGGTATGACATTTGCCGCCGGCACCGCCACGAAGGCGCGAAAACCGCCGTCGCGGTGAACGCCCATCACTTCGAGGTTGGCGCAGACATTGGAGCGGCCGACCCGGCAGGGATAGCAGTGGCCGCACGACACCACGGGATCGACCACCACGCGGTCTCCCACCGCTATGCCGGTCACATTGCGTCCGAGCGCTGTTACGGTGCCGGCGAATTCATGGCCGATGATGCGCGGATAGACGGCGAACGGATTGGAGCCGTGCAATATGTGAATGTCGGAGCCGCAGATGCCGGCACGGCTGACATGAACGACGACTTCGCCAGTGCCGGGCTCTGGCATGGCGCCCTGCCGGACTTCCAGCGACTGCGGTGCGCGAACGAGAACTTCAAGCATGGCCTCACCACTTGTATACTAGTCGACAAGTGGCTCAATCTCGCTGTGCCGTCAAGACGCAAGCGCTCATGGCGGCGGTAAGACGGCCTCTTACCTGACACGTTCCTTCACGAAATCGGGACGGGCGTCCGCTGAAACGCAAATGTGCCTGGCGACGGCAGTTCGGACTCCCAATGCGCTGTCCTGCCGATCTCCTCTCGAAGGGGTCGGCAGTCAAAATTTGTTGACTTCCATCAAAGAGGAAATGACTACCGCTTGCCTGCTTGTCGGACCATAAGACAGGCCGTGTGATCGGGCCTCGGCTGGCTTGCCGCACGGAAGGCGACCTTGCCTTTGAACGCGGACGCGCCACCTGGAATAGAGCAGCCGCTTGCATGACGGAATTGGCAATAGAATTGGAACAGCCTCAATTTGCCACCGAGCGCGACCCGAGGCTGAGATTGATCATCCCAATCATCGTCGCCATCGCCTTTCTGATGGAGCAGCTCGATTCCACCATCATCACCACCGCGATCCCCGCCATCGCACGCAGTCTCGACACGACGCCCGTCAGGCTGAACCTGGCGATCACCACCTACATTCTGACGCTGGCCGTATTCATTCCCGTCAGCGGCTGGTTCGCCGACAGGTTCGGTGCGCGAAAAGTGTTCGCGCTGGCGCTTTTCACCTTCACCCTCGGCTCGGCGCTGTGCGGCATGGCCAACAGTTTCGGCATGCTGCTGGCGATGCGCGCCCTGCAGGGGCTGGGCGGCGCCATGATGACGCCGGTCGGGCGGCTGATCCTGCTGCGCAGCTTCCCACGCAGCGGGCTGATCACCGCCATGACCTACACGACCTTGCCCGCCATCATGGGGCCTGTGATCGGGCCGCTGCTCGGCGGCCTGTTGACCACTTATGCCTCATGGCGCTGGATATTCTATGTCAACGTGCCATTCGGTTGCCTCGGCATTCTGGCGGCGCTGCGCTTCGTCGACGATTTCCGCGAGGAAGCGGTGCAACGCTTCGACTTTGCCGGGTTCCTGATGGTCGGATGCGGAGTCGCGCTGCTGCAGTTCGGACTGGAAAGCATCGGTAGGCCAATCATCTCCGTTTCGGCGACAGCGTTGGTGTTGGCCGCGGCGATCCTGCTGCTGCTCGCCTTCGGGCGCTATGCGCGCCGCGTCGTTGCACCGGCAGTCGATCTGACACTGTTTCGATTTCGCTCGTTCTGGGTCGGTACGCTCGCAGGCGGCCTGTGCCGCGTTGGCCTCAATGGCGTGCCTTTCCTGTTGCCGCTGATGCTGCAGGTCGGCTTTGGCATGAGCCCGGTCACCTCGGGCTCGCTGACATTCGTCGGCAGCTTCGGCGCCTTGCTCATTCGGCCGCTGCTGTCGCCGCTGTTGCGGCGCTTCGGTTTCAATGTCGTGCTGATCGGCAGCGCGGTGGTTGGTTCCGCCGCTGTCGGGGGCTTCGCCTTGATCGAAGCCGATACGCCGCACTGGATGATCGGCCTTTACGCCTTTGTCTTCGGGGTCATCCGGTCGGCGCAGTTCATGACCTCCAACACGCTTTCCTACGCCGACCTGCCGGCCGACAAGCTCAGCCGCGCCACCAGTCTCGGCGGCGTCCTGCAGCAACTCAGCGTTTCCCTGGGCGTTTCGATCGCCGCCATGGTGCTGGGCCTTGTCGCAGGAGAAACCCACATCGTGACAGCGGAACGCTTCCACCAGGTGTTCCTGCTGACCGCGGTCATCCCGTTGCTGTCCGTCCCCGGCTTCCTGTACCTGCGTGCCGAGGACGGCGTGCAGGTCAGCGGTCATGTTCGATCGGGTAATTCTCGCAAATGATGCCAGATGCATTCTGCGTTCAAAAAGGATTGCCTCGCCGGATCGGTCGATTATCATGAACGGCGATACCGTATGGCTGAGGGCAGCCCCACAGCGCTCTTGGCGGCGGATAGTGGGAAATGATCGCGCTGGCGAAACGGGAAAACGCGATGGTGTGGGTTAAGAAGCCTTCGGCTGACGAGAAGCTGGCCATGGCTGCCACTTGCGAGCGTTTCATCGCCGAGGTTCTGAAGCCTCGGTTCATCCACGGCCAGCCGAATCGGCTCGACCATCCGCTAGACATTTTCGGCAAGTGGCGAGGAAGCAAATACGGTTTCTCAGCGCGCTACCGTTCGGATGACGGTGAAGAATTCAACGCTCCCTTCGCCCGGCTCGATCATGTGGAGGAGCATCTCGCCGAGACCCGGTTCGACCTCATGTGGCACAGGCACACCGGAGCATGTGGGCGGCTGCATGCGACCGTTACGTTGGACGAAGCCCTGCGTCTCATCTCGGCTGACTCGAGGCTCCAGCCGCCACTATGAACCGCAAGAACAGCCGACCCCGTTTCGATGTCGATGCCCTGCGCGATCTTGTCGGCACCAAGGTGTACTCGCGCGGCGAGGCCTACTGGCGTGACGGGCTGGTGCAACTGCTGACCGTTGGGCCCAAGCGCGTGCTGGCGCAGGTTGCCGGCACGGAGGACTACCGTGTTGAACTGACGGGGCGTGGCGAGTCGGTCGACGGTTCGTGTTCCTGCCGCGCCTTCGGCGACTGGGGCTATTGCAAGCATTTGGTGGCGACGGCGCTGGCGGCAAACGCGATGGGCAGCGACACGGAAGCGCAAAGCATCGATGTGTTCACGCGTATACGCGAACATCTGGAAGGCAAGAACAAGGCGGCGCTTGTCGATATGATCATGGATGTCGTCGAGCGCGATCCTATCCTGTTGCGTAGGCTGGAAATGGCCACGCTGACTACGCAAGACGGCGACGAGGCGGCCATCGAGGCGCGTCTCGGCAAGATGATCGACGGCGCAACCGCCACGAATGGCTTCATAGATTACCGCGAGGCGCCCGACTGGGCCCAAGGTGTGGACGAGGCGCTCGATGTGATCGCCTCGGTCTCGAGCAAGCATGCGGGCATCGTTATACGGCTCGCTATGCGAGCCATCGATCGGATCGAGGCTGCCATCGAGGTCGTGGACGATTCCGATGGCCATTGCGCCCCACTTCTCGACCGGGCATGCGAAATTCACTGCAACGCTGTCTCGGAGGCGCCTTGCGAACCCTTGTCCCTGGCGCGTGACCTGTTCGCGCGCGAGATGAATGGTGGCTACGACACCTTCGGTGGCGCGGCTGAGCGCTATGGCGATATCCTCGGCGAGGAAGGATTGGCCGAATACCGTCGCCTGGCCAACGAAGCCTGGAATGAACTGCCCGCAACCGCCGGCAAGAATCGGATAGGTCACGGACTGTCCGGCGACCATTTCAGGCTGCAGGAAATCCTCGACTTCTTTGCTGACCGCGATGGCGACCTCGAGGCACGCATCGCCCTTCGCGCCAAGCATCTGTCCTCACAGCAAGCCTATCTGCAAGTCGCCAAATTCTGCCTCTCGCACGGTCGCGCCGAAGAGGCTTTGCGCAGGGCCGAGGACGGCCTGTGGGTGTTCGAGGATGATCGACCCGACGAGCGGCTCATTTCCTTTGTAGTCGACCTGCTGACCACGGCCGGTCGCGATGCGGACGCCGAAGCGCATCTGTGGCGCGCATTCGAGAAGGCACCGAGCTTCGGACTGTATCAACGGCTGTGCAAGACGGGCACGGCGACGCGCGATCGAGTAATCAAGCGCCTCCAGTCCAGGCTAGCGCGCGAGAAGCCGTCCGCCTGGCATTATCCGGCCGATCTGCTCATCAGCATCTTGATTGAGGAGAAGCAGTTTGATCTGGCGTGGGCGAACACGCGCGCACATGGCGCTTCCGAAGGACTGAAGGAAAAGCTCGCGCAGGTCAGTGAAGCCACGCATCCGCGCGAGGCACTGAAGATCTATGCGGAACGCGTAAACCAACTGGCCCAGTTTGGCGGTAACGGCGCCTATGCAGAAGCGTCAACCCTGATCGGCCGTATGGCCGGCCTGCGCGGCGCGTCCGAACATGCCGCGTATCTGGCGGATGTGAAAGACCGCTTCGGCCGCAAGCGCAATTTCATGAAACTGTTGGCCTGACATGCGGCGCGCGGCGATTGACGAGCAAAATCGCTACATGCTGGAACGCCAGCAGCAGTTCCGCGCGGCGGCGGATGTCGTCACCGATGCTTGGACGCGTTTTCGAGAGGTGGGGGCGGTGGCCGTTATCGGCTCTGTCGCGAAGCCGCTTTGGAAAGAGGTGCCGCGCTTCAGCGAATTCCGGCGCGCTCGGATCGAGGTCTGGCATGAATGTAGCGATCTCGACCTGGCGCTTTGGCTTGACTCGCAGGCTCGTCTAGGCGAACTGCGTCGCGCCGCCGCTCTTGCCCTGCGTGAGGCGTTTGAGAAGGGAACAGGGATCAGCGTTGCCGATCACCAGCTAGACGTTTTTCTGATCGAACCCGGCAGCGACAGATATCTGGGCCGGCTCTGCAAGTTCAGTCAGTGTCCGAAGGGAAAGCTCGACTGCCTGGTTCCCGGGTGTGGCGAGATCGCCTTCAACAAGTGCGTTGCCGACTTCACGCCGCATGCTGATCTGCTCGCCCCAGCTCAAGGCGCGATGCTCTACAAGCGTGGTGTCGGGCGGATGCGCTCCGCGCTTGACCTGCCGCAGACTGGCTGAAAGCCCGCAGGGCTGGGCGAGCCGCGCCTTCAGTGCTTCAGACGATCGTCTCATATGCGCGAATCGGGACGTTGCCTTGCGGAGGCGGGTGGCGTCTTGCGGAGGAAGTCTGCTTGGCGCGGGCAGTGTGTATACGGGCATACCTATATCCGCATGGGTTTTTCAATTAGGCTCGATGCTGTGTGAAAACGGGGAGCATCGATTGCGAGGATTTGCGGAAAGCGTGATGCAGGGGCCGCGGACCGTGGCCGAACAGGTCGCCAATGTCCTGCGCGAAGCGATTGCCAGTGGAACCATCAGGGCGGGCACGCCGCTGCGCCAGGATGAATTGGCCGAGCAGTTTGGCTTCAGCCGCATGCCAATTCGTGACGCCCTTCGCCAATTGGAAGCCGAAGGTATTGTTTCCATTCATCCCACAAAAGGCGCGCAGGTCGCCCGGATGGACGGCGCCGAGATCAGTGAAATCTACGCGCTACGCGAGCTGCTCGAAAGCGAGGCGCTCCGGCTTTCGGTACCCAGCCTCTCCGGCGCGAAGTTCGACGAGGCCGAACAGGTGCTCGACCAGATCGACGCGGAGCGCAATGTCGGCCGATGGGGTGCGCTGAACCGTGCCTTTCATCTGGCTCTCTACGATGCCTGTGGCAACCATCGATTGCTCGGCCTGATCGAGGCGCACCACAATGCCGCCGATCGCTACGTCCGCATCCTGCTGTCGAACCTGGACTATCGCAGCCGCTCGCAGACGGAGCATCGCGAGCTGCTGGCCGCCTGCCGGCGGCGCGACGGCGACAGGGCCATAAGCATTCTGAGGCAGCATCTTCGCGAAGGAAGCGAGACGCTGGTCCGCGCGATCAGGGAAGATGGCCTGTCGCGAGAATCCTGACGGCGTGGCTCATGGGCATGCGATGGGCTTCAGCCCTGCGCCGGCCTGCGTTCGACGATGTAGATGTGGTCGGCCGCCAGCACCACTTCGCCGCGCTGGTTGATCACCTCGCAGCGTTCGATCACCCGTCCCGCCCCCGGCCTCTTCGGGTCGTCTTCCCTGGCCGTAATTGTCGTGCGCGTCCGGATCGTGTCGCCGATGAACACCGGCTTGATGAAGCGCAGCCGGTCATAGCCATAGGAAAAGGCAACAGGATTGATGACGGTTGCCGTCAGCCCGATGCCGACCGAGAACACCAGCGTGCCGTGCGCGATGCGCTGGCCGAATGGCGTCGTCTTCATGAACTCGGCGTCCATGTGGTGCGGGAAGAAATCGCCGGTGTGGCCGGCATGGACGATGAAGTCGGTCTCGGTGATGGTGCGGCCGCTGGTCAGGCGCGACGCGCCAATCTCATAGTCTTCGAAATACTGAATCCGTTCCATCAGGGTCTTTCCGCAATCGGCGTCGCCGGTGCCGCACTCGACTGATACGCCGCCTCGACCAGCGCCATCGTGCTCCACGCGTCCTCGACCGGGCTGATCAGCGTAGCATCTTCTCCGGTGGCAAAACGCTGGACATTGGCCATGCGGCCGACGAAGGCGTCGGGAAACCACTCGCCGGCCAAGGGCACTGCGATCCAGTCCGTCCCGCCTTTCGGATAGATTTCCAGCACATCCGGCTCACCTGTGGGATAATCGAGGTTGAGACCCAACTTGAGATAGGCAGCTCCCTCGGTGCCGCAGATGCGGAACTCGCAGGCTTGGTGCCGGCGGCCGAACTTGTGGTCGTGGTTGATCGACAGCGCGCAGCGCATGGTGTTGCCATAGTCGAGAATGGCGCTGGTGCGCGTCTGCGCCACGGCATGATTGGGATGGCCGAGCGTCTTAGCGTGCACGCCCTTGGGGTCGCCGAGCAATTGCCTGATCAGGTCGAGATAGTGGATCGAATGCATGGCGATCTCGACGCGCGGCGCCTTGAGCAGGAATTCCCAAAGCTGCCACGGTGTCGCCAGCGCCAGCCAGGCATCGAAGTCGACGATCTCGCCGAGCCAGCCCTTGCCGACGGCATCTTGGAGCGCCAGCATCATCGGCGCGAAGCGCAATTGGAAGTTCACCGCTGCGTGCAGCTTCCGGGCGCGGCAGATCTCGAGGATCGCGGTCGCCTCGGCAAGATTGCTGCCCATCGGCTTCTGGATCAGCGCCACCGCGCCATCAGGCAAGGACTTCAGCACATCGGCATGACGCGACGGCGGGGTGGCAAGGTCGAAGATCGCGCCCTCGACGGCAGCAGCTTCTTCGACCGACCCAAAGGCCGTCACGCCCCATTGGCTGGCCAGCTTTTCGGCCCTGGTATGATCAGGATCATAAAGCCCGGCAACCGGAAAGCCGGCCTTCCGGTAGGCCGGGAAATGCGCGTCGCCGACGATCGATCCGGCGCCGAAGGTGACGATCTGCCGGGGCTTGGAGGGTTTTGGCCAGGATTGAACGAGCAAGGCAGGGTCGAAACCGCCTTCAGTCATGATGGAAGACCTCATCCATCTCGGCCCACCACTCGCCCTCTTTGCGCGTCGCCAGCGGCTCCTGGCACGGCATGCAGACCGCCCACCATTCCTGCGTCTTCGGATCGGCCGCCATCTTCGCCATGTCGGCCTCGTAGTCGCTGCCGTGGTATTCGAAGGTGCTGAACAGCACGTTCTCCGGCCGCTTCAGGTAGATCGAGTAGTTCTTGATGTTGCAGGCGGAGATCATGGCCAGCACGTCGGGCCAGACGGCGGCATGGAGGCGGACATACTCCTCGACCTTTTCCGGCTTCAGCCCCAGAACCATTCCCATCCGCTGCATATCATTCTCCTATTTCGTGATCGCCGTGGTGAATTCGGCGATGCTCATGGCCTTGACCGCGTCCCAGTCCCAATCGATGCCGATGCCGGGTTCGTCGGGCGCCAGCGCCTGGCCATCCTCGATGCGGAGGCGCTTGCCGGTCAACTGGTCGAGTTGCGGAATGTACTCGACATATCGGCCGTTCTGAACAGCGCAGGTCAGGCTGACATGCAGCTCCATCAGGAAATGCGGGCAGACCGGAATGTCGAAGGCCTCCGCCGCGTGCGCGATCTTGAGCCAGGGCGTGATGCCGCCGATGCGGCCGACATCGACCTGCACGATCGAGCAGGCGCCTTTCTGCATGTACTCGCGAAAATGGCGAATGGAGTAGAGCGACTCGCCGATGGCAATCGGCGTCGGCGTCGAGTTCGACAACCGCACATGCCCGTCAATGTCGTCGGCCGGCAGTGGCTCCTCGATCCAGGCGAGGTCGAGGTCGCGTAATCTTGCCGCGCGCCGGATCGCCTCGTCGACCGAAAAGCCCTGATTGGCGTCGGTCATGATCTCGTAGCCGTCGCCGACCGCCTTGCGCACCGCCGACAGGCGCGCCAGATCTTCCGAGCCGTGCGGCCTGCCGATCTTCACCTTCGAGCCGCGAAAGCCCTTGGCCTTGGCGGCCAGCGCATCGTCGACCAGCGCCTGCGTCTCGATGTGCAGCCAGCCGCCTTCGGTCGTGTACAGCGGGCAGCGGTCCTTGGCGCCGCCGGCCAGCTTCCACAAAGGCAGGTTCTGCTTCTTTGCCCGTAGGTCCCACAGTGCTGTATCGATGGCCGCGATGGCGATGGCGGTGATGGCGCCGATGGTCGTGGCATGCGTGGCGAATTCGAGATCGTGCCAGATTGCCTCGATCATGTCGGGGTCGCGGCCGATCAGGCGCGGCACCAGATGGTCGGACAAAAGCCGCATCACCGACGAGCCGCCGGTGCCGATCGTGTAGCTGTAGCCGGTGCCGACCGCACCGTCGGAATCGGTGATGGTGACGATAGGCGTTTCCTGGCTGACGAAGCTCTGGATGGCGTCGGTGCGCTTGACCTTGGGCACAAGGTCCACCATCCGAAGGTCGACTTTCTCAATTTTGGCCATGCCGATCAGCTCCGCAATGTCTTTCCGGTCTCGGTGGCAAACAGGTGCGCCTGCGACATGTCGAGGCTCATGGCGACCCGCTCGCCCGGCCGCAGTGGCCTCGGGTTCAGCATGCGCGACACCCAGTCCGTACCGTTGAATTCGACGAACACCAGTGTCTCGTTGCCGAGCGGTTCGGTGACCGTGATCGGCAGTTCGATCTGGTGGACATCGGCCGCACCACCGGAGCTGATGCCATGGCCGGTCGGATAGATGTCGTCCGGCCGCAGCCCGAACACGACCTTGTCGCCGGTGGCGACGTTGGTATTGAACTGGGCGGGCAGCGGCAGCTTTTCGCCGCTGGCGAAAACCATCTGGCCATCATCGATCGTGGCTTCATGCAGGTTCATCGGCGGCGAGCCGATGAAGCCTGCGACGAAGCGCGTCGCCGGCTGCCGGAACACCTCGTCGGGCGTGCCGACTTGTTCGATATGGCCGTCGCGCATGATGACGATGCGGTCGGCAAGCGTCATCGCCTCGACCTGATCATGGGTGACGTAGATCACCGTCGATTGCACCTTGGCATGAAGCTTCTTGATCTCGGTGCGCATCTGCGTGCGTAATTTGGCGTCGAGATTGGAAAGCGGCTCGTCGAACAGGAAGACGTCAGGATCGCGCACGATGGCGCGGCCCATGGCGACGCGCTGGCGCTGACCGCCGGAGAGTTGCGAGGGGCGTCGGTCCAGCAGTGTGTCGAGGCCAAGAATGGCCGAGGCCTCGGCGACACGGCGGTCCATGTCTTCCTTGGCGGCACCGGCGATCTTCAGCGAGAAGCCGAGATTCTCGCGCACCGTCATGTGCGGATAGAGCGCATAGGACTGGAACACCATCGAGATGTTGCGCGAGCGCGGCGGCAGGTCGTTGACGACGCGCCCGCCGATCTCGATCGAGCCGGCACTGATCTCTTCCAGCCCGGCGATCATGCGCAGCGTCGTCGACTTGCCGCAGCCGGACGGGCCGACCAGCGCGATGAATTCGCGGTCGGCGATGTCGAGATCGATGCCGTGCACGATCCCGATGTTGCCGTAGCGCTTGGTCAGCTTGGTGAGGGTAACGGTTGCCATGGTATCAGCCTTTCACCGCGCCGGAGGTCAGGCCGCCGACAAGGTGTTTCTGGACGACGTAGGTGAGGGTGAGCGCCGGAATGATCATCACCACGGCCAGCGCGCACATGCCACGCCAATCGATGGTGAACTCGGCCGTGTAATCGAGCAGGCCGACCGGCAGCGTCTTGGCGCTCACCGAGCGGGTCAGCTGCGAGGCCAGCGCGAACTCGTTCCAGCAGGTCAGGAAGGCGAAGATGGCGGCCGAAGCGATGCCCGGTCCGGCAAGCGGGAACTCGACCTGCCAGAACGCCTGCCAGCGCGTGCAGCCATCGATCTGCGCCGCCTCCGCGAGGTCCTTGGGCACCTGGCGGAAGAAGCCGTCGATCAGCCAGATGGTGAACGGCACGTTGAGCGCGACATAGGCAAGGATCAGCCCGAAATGCGTGTCGATGATGCCAAGCCGCACATAGAGGAAGAACAGCGGTAGCGAGAGCGCAATGCCCGGCACGGTGCGCGTCAGCATCAGGCTGAGGAAGACGCTGGATTTGCCGCGGAAGCGGTAGCGCGCGAAGGCATAGCCGCCGGCCATGCCGATGGCCACCGCAATGACTGTCGAGGTCACCGAGATGATCAGCGAGTTGCGGAAATATTCGATGACAGGGATGCCGCCCTTGCCGATGCCTGAGAACATGGCGACATAAGCGTCGAACGAGATCTCCTGAGGGATCCACACCGGTGGCTTGGCCATGATCTCGACCGCCGGCCGCAGCGACGAGATGACGATCCACAGGCCCGGCAGGCAGATGGTCAGCATCGCCAGGAACAGGCCGATGCGATAGACGACGCCCAGCAGCCGGCGCTTCAGGCGGGCGGAAGAATTCTCGTCCATCACCACTCCGCACCGATCTGCGTGCGCGCCGCGGCGAGCTTGTTGAAGAAGTAGACAGTGAAGGCGATCGACAGCAGGATCGAGAAATAGGCCATGGCGTTGGCCATGCCCATGCGCCCGTCGCTGTAGGCGGTGCGGGCCACCAGGGTCCATAGCAGTTCGGTGCGGCCCGCCGGTCCGCCATCGGTCATGATCTTGACGATGTCATAGGCGCGCGCGACGTCGAGCGAGCGAATGGTCATGGCGATGTACGCGAAAGGCATGACGAACGGCCACGTCACATAGCGGAATGTCTGCCACGGCGTGCAGCCGTCGACCCGCGCCGCCTCGATCGGCTCCTTGGGCATGGCGAGCAGGCCGGCGAGGATCAGGATGGCGAAGATCGCCGTCGACGACCAGATCTCGGCGATCGAGATGGCGATGAAGGCGAGATGGCCCTCGATCAGCCACGGTATGGCGTCTTGCGTGATGCCGAGCGACTGCAGCGCATTGTTCACCAGGCCGATATTGTCGTTGAACATAAACTTGAACTGAAAGCCGACCAGGATCGGCGAAAACATCATCGGAAACATCATCAGCGTGCGCAGGATGCGCTGGCCGCGTGTCGCTTTCTCGACCAGCATGGCAAGCCCAAGGCCAAGCAGCATTTCGAGATTGAGCGCGATGGTCAGCAGCAGCACCGTGCGACCGAACGCCCACCAGAAATCAGTGTTGGACAGGATCGAAAGATAGTTCCGGATGCCGATGAAGACGTAGAACGTTTCGGGCCGCGTCAGGCGGAACGGCGTGAAGCTGGAGTAAAGGGACAACAGCAACGGCACAACGACAACCGCCGCCAGCACGATCATGGCCGGAAGCAGCAGCAGGAATGGCGCGGATGGCTTGAAGCCCTTCATCAGAATCCTTGAGGTGTTTGCATTTGGACGGCCGTGAGTGGGCCGGGGGCGATGGGTTAGCGTAAATCGCTGGCCGCGAAACACGATCGCCTCCCCCATTTCCGATGGGGGAGGCAGCCTTGGGAGCCCGTTTCTAGAGCTTGCCGGCGTCCTGGAGGATTTGCGTCGCCTTGGCGGCCGCATCGTCCAGTGCCTGCTTGGAGGTCTTGTCACCGAGGATCGCCGCCTGCAATTCGGGATAGACGGCGTTCGAGATCTCGATCCATTCAGGCGTCTGCGGCACGGCAAACGCGTGCTTGGCCTCTTCCTGGAAGGCGGTAAGAACCTCCTTCTTGTAAGGATCGTTTTCGGCCTGCTTCAAATCCCAGTCCCACACCGCGGTGCGGGTCGGCAGCGGGCCTGCGGCGGCCTCGAGCTTCTGGCTGTCTTCGTTGGTCAGCCACCACACCAGGGAAGCCGCGGCCTCCTTGTTGGGGCAATTCTCGGTCACCGAGAAGCCATGGAAACCCGACCAGCCGGTGCGTTTGCCGGACGAGCCCTTCGGCGCGACTTTCACGCCGACATTGCCGGCGACCTTCGACGACTTCGGATCGTTGAAGAAGCCAGCCCAGCCCGGCCAGTCCAGGTTGATGGCGACGGTGCCGGACGCAAAGCCCTGGCCGAGATCGTCCCAGAGATAGTTGGTGGTTCCGGCCGGTACGGCCTTGGCCTTGTAGAGGTTGACGAACCAGTCGAGCGCCCGGATGCCGGCCTCGGAATTGAAGACCAGCTTGCCGTCCTTGTCGAGATACTCGCCGCCTTCAGCGACAACCATCTCGTAGAAGCGGCCGTTGATCGCCTCTTCCTTGCCGGCGAACTGCGTGCCGTAGAAATTGGGTGGGTTGGCGAAGAACTGGGCCTGGTCGGTCACTTCCTTCCAGGTGTCCGGCGGCACCAAATCATAGCCGTACTTCGCCTTGAACTTGGTCTTGTTGTCGGCGTTCTCGTACAGGCTCTTCTGGTAGTAGAGCGCCGAAACGTCGAACTGCGCACGCGGCAGCATCTCCAGCTTGCCGTCGATGGTTGCGGACGTGATCGTCGACGGCACGAAAGCGTCGATCTCTTCCTTGGGCAGCAATTTGCTGAGGTCGGTGTAAAGGCCCGTATATTGCGGCGCAAAGGACGAATGGTTCCAGCCGACGCACCAGTTGGTGCTGCCCGAGGCGATGTCGGACTTGAGCTCCTTGTCGATGTCGAAGCCGTTCTTCTTGGTCAGGATGTTGACCTTGGCGCCGGTCGCCTTCTCCCATTCGGGAATGCGCTCGTAGAGCTTTTCATATTGCTGGCCGCCGATCAGCTTCACGTCGACGGTCACGCCTTCGAACTTGCCGGGCAGGTCGCCGGCAAGGGCAGCGCCCGCACCTGACGCGAGCAACAATGCACCGGCGCACACGCCGGACAGCAGTCTGTTCATCGGTATCCTCCCTTGGTGCCGCCTCCGCGGCGACCGCAACTCGTCTGATGACAAGAAGTGCTACATTCATATACAAACAAAACATTCATAGACACGTCAAGGCGAAATTTGTTTCCGCCGCGCACGTTCCTGCATATATGAAGGGTGAAATTCACTGGAGGATGAGCCCATGGACGACAGCGAAGACGAGCGCTATCGCGCGCCGGCGCTCGACAAGGGGCTCGATATCCTTGAACTGCTGGCGGGCGTCGACGGCGGCCTGACCCAGGCAGAAATCGCCAAGAAACTCGACCGCAGCCCCAACGAATTCTACCGTATGCTCGACCGGCTGGTGCGGCGCGGCTATGTCACCAGGCTCGACGGCGACCGCTATTCGCTGACGCTCAAGCTGTTCGGTCTGGCACAGTTGCACGCGCCGGTTCGGCGGCTGGTCTCCTATGCGACGCCGCTGATGCGTGAGCTTGCCGAGACATCGCAGCAGGCCAACCAACTCGTTGTTTTTGATCGCGGTTCTGCCGTCGTCATCGGCCAGCAAGAAGCACCGAACTACTGGGGCATATCGATCCGGGTCGGCTCCCATATCAGTCTGTTCGACACCGGCTCGGGACATGTGCTGCTCGCTTTCCGCTCACCGGAAGAGCGCCAGATGATGATTTCCGAACACGTCCGCAGCACCGACAAGACGGCGCAATCGACCGAGTTCTTCACCCGTCTCGACCAGATCCGCGACCGTGGCTACGAGATGATGGCCTCGATGCAGACAGCCGGCGTCTTCAACCTGTCCGCCCCGGTGCGCAGTTCCGACGGCAAGGCGATCGCCGCGCTGTCGATTCCCTACATCACGGTGGTCAACGCGCCTTCCGCGCCCGACATCACCAGGACGATCGAACTGTTGCTGGCAACGTGTGAAAAGCTGTCGCACCTTGCTGGATCAGCAGTAGGCTCATCGGTGTGAATTCTTATTTGAATGAAGAATTCCCCCGTGAGATGATTTGAAAAGCCAGAGGGAGGAGCCTCACCATGATCATCGATACCCATCTGCATCTCATCGATCGCTCGGCCCTGCGCTATCCCTGGCTCGCCGGCGTGCCGGCGCTCAACCGCGATTTCTCCTATGAGGACTACGCCGTGGAGGCGCAGCGTGTCGGCGTCGAGCGCGTGCTGCATATGGAGGTCGATGTCGATGCGGCCGACATCGAGGCTGAAACCGCTCGGGTCGAAGGCCTGTCACGGCAGCCCAGCAGCATGCTGGCCGGGGTGATCGCGTCCTGCCGTCCTGAGGAAGGGGACTTCGCGGCCTATCTCGAACGGCAGCGGGCAAACCCGTTCGTAAAAGGCTTTCGCCGCGTCCTCCACGTCGTGCCCGACGAGCTCTCGGAAGGTGCGGTGTTTCGCGCCAGCATAAAGCGGCTTGGCGGCACCGGCCTGACCTTCGATCTCGTCGTGCTGCCGCACCAGATCCCCAGGGCGATCGTGCTTGCCGACCTGGCACCCGATGTGACGTTCGTCCTCGACCATTGCGGCGTCCCCGACATCAAAGGCAAGAGCGAACATCCATGGCGCGAGCATATGAGCGACATCGCCCGGCGCCCGAATGTCATGGCCAAAATCTCCGGTGTCGTCGCCTATGCCGATGCCGGCAGCTGGACGGTTGAGACGTTGCGGCCGTACGTCGAGCACACCATCAATTCATTCGGCTGGGACCGTGTCGTCTGGGGCAGCGACTGGCCGGTCTGCACGCTAGGCGGCGGTCTGTCGACCTGGGTGGCGGCGACCCATGCACTGCTCTCGGGCTGCAGCATCTCCGAGCGCGACAGGCTGTTGTCCGGCAATGCCCGCAAGCTGTGGCGGCTCGACTGACTGGTCCTTTCAGATGGTTGTCGAGACGTGCCGTTCGCGGCCATAGAGCGAAACCAGCAGCACGATGACGAAGCCGAGCGCGGCCTGCACCGCTGCGGGCTGGAAGCCGAGGCCGATCAGCAGCGTGTTGATCTCGGTCAGCACCAGCACGCCGGCGATCGTGCCGAGATAGCTTCCCCGGCCGCCGACAAGTGCTGCACCTCCTACGACAACGGCTGCGATGGTCTGGAACAGATAGGGCTGGCCGACATCGCCATAGGCCGAACCGGTGAAGCCGAGCAGCAGCACTCCTGCCACGGCGGCGAAGAAAGCGCTTGCCGCATAGGTGATGACCCACATGCGAACCGGGTCAATCAGCGCCAGCGGCGCCGCGCCCGGATTGCTGCCCAGCGCGTAAAGCCGGCGGCCATAGGGCGTTCGCTCCAGCACCAGGACGACGAGTGCCGCCAGCACGACAAGGCTCGGCACCAGCCACGGCACCGGCAGCGGTCCGGCCGATCCGCCGATCGAGACGAAGCTGGATACCGCTTGCGGTGCGGAGCCTGACGGGAAACCCGCCGTCCACAACAGCACCAGCCCTTGCACGACCATGCCGATGCCGAGCGTGACGATGAGCGGCTGGATGTCGAGGCTGCGCGAGATCAGCCCGTTCAGCCCGCCGATGATGATCGCCAGTACGCTGACGAGGCCGCAGACCAGGACAAAATGCCAGCCATCGCCATAAAGCTGCGCCGCCACGACATTGGCAAAGCCAATGACGAAAGGGATCGACAGGTCGATGCCGCCCATGATGACGACCAGCGTCTGCCCGATCGAGGCCACGGCGAGCAGCGAGGCGAGCACCAGCATGGCGCGTATGGCAAACGGCGCGGAGTAGCCAGGAATGAGGATCGTGCCGGCGAGATGCAGAAGGGCGGCGACGCAGAAGGCGCCGACGACGCGAGCGTTGGTTGTGGCGAAGAGGTTTTGGCGCAAAACCATGTCAGCGTCTCCCCATAGCAAGACGTTCCTGCAGCGCTGTCAGCATCACGGCCAGCACCAGGATCGCGCCGTAGGCGATCTGCAGCACGAAGGTCGAGACGTTGAACGTCGTCAGCACGCTTTGCAGCAGGAAGATGTCGATGGCGCCGATGGCGGCACCCGCCACCCCACCACGGCCGCCTGCAAGGCTGACGCCGCCGAGCGCTACCGCGGCGATGGCGATCAGTGTGTAAGTTGGCCCGATGTTCGGATCGGCGGAGCCGATCAGCGCGGTCAGCATCAATCCGGCGCAGCCGCCAAGGATGCCGGTCATGATATAGGCGATGAAGCGCACGCGCGTGACATCGACGCCGGCGGTGTAGGCGGCACGGTCGTCGCTGCCCACCGCCATAAGCTGGTCGTAGTAAGGGGTGCGCCGCACCAGCCACCAGACGATGAACATCGCCGCCAGCGGCAGCATCGACAGCGGACCGGACAGTGCCTTGAGCCAGGCCGGTGCGGGACCGATCGGCGCCGGCAGGATTGTTAACGTCACGCCGGTGAGGATCAGATAGGTGCCGAGCGTCGCGACGATCGGCTGAATGCGCACGATTGTCGCCAGAAAGCCGTTCGCAGCACCCACCAGCGCCCCGACGAGCAATGCAGCCGGAACGAGCACCGGGGGCGATGAGATGCCGGTGCCGAGGAACAGCACCTGGATCGTCAAAGCGTTGACGAAGCCCATCAATGGCCCGACCGAGATGTCGATTCCGCCACGCCCGGCGAGGATGACAGGCGTGGACGCAATGGCCGCACCGATCAAGGGCGCCGCCAATCCGACCAGCGCGCCCCAGGAACCCGGCTGGAACCGCCCGGGGCTGAGGATAAGATTGATCGCAAGCAGCACGACCAGCAGCACCACCGCGAAGCCGAAATTTCGCCCAAGGGACAGGAGGCGCGCAACAGGGTTCATGCCGCACGTCCGAACATGGCTGATATCACGCTGTCGGTGGTGAGCGCGTCGCCAGAGATCTCGGCCGCGACTTCATTCTCACGGAACACCAGCACGCGCTGGCACAGGAGAAGAATCTCCTCGATTTCACTGGATAGGATGACGAGCCCCATGCCGTCGGACGCCAGCCCGCGAAACACGTCGTAGAGCACATGCCGCGTCGCCACGTCGACGCCACGCGTCGGATCGTTGAGGAGCAGGATCGCGGGCTCCAGCGCCAAGGCACGCGCCAACAGCACCTTCTGCTGGTTGCCGCCCGAAAGAGTGGTGATCGGCGCATCGGGCCGGGGCGCCACTATCGAGAGTTTTTCGCGATAGAAGTCGTAGCGCGCCTTGCGTGCCGACGGGCTGATTAGCCCGAGCCGCGTGTCGCGCGACAAGGTCGAGACGGCGAAATTGTCGAGCACCGACTGTGTCGGGAAAATGCCGTTGGCGCGTCGGTCGCGCGGCAAATAGGCGATGCCGCTGGCGACAGCCTTGCGAAACCCGGTAATCTTTCGGGAGGCATCCGATGAACCGAGTTCGATCGAGCCGCCATGGGGCGGTTCCAGGCCGGCAAGCATCTTGAGAAACAGCTCCTGGCCATGACCATCGAGACCGGCAAGCCCGACGATCTCACCCGGAGCGATTGCCTGCGTGATCGGGCTGGCGCCGGGCGCGATGACAAGGTCCCGAACGGCAAGACCACCAAAATCGAGGGCGGCGCGATCAGCCATGCTGCAGCTCCGCCGCCGTGCGTGGCGCCATCGCCTTGAGAAGTTCAGCCGGCGTCGAAGCGCCGCGCTCCTCGGTGCGCACGACGCTGCCGCCGCGCAGGATCGAGATGCGATCCGACAGCGACATCACCTCGTCCATGCGGTGGGTGATGAACAGGATCAGGCAGCCTTCGCCGGCCAGCGCGCGCATCAGGGAAAAGACGGATTCGCGATCGGCGAAGTCGAGCGCGGCGGTGACCTCGTCGAGGATCAGGATCTTTGGGTTGCGCACGATCGCGCGGGCGAGAACGACCAATTGCTGCGCGGCAAGCGGCAGCAGGCCGGCTGGCTTGTCGAGGGGGACGTCGGTAACCGCGAAGCGCTTCAGCGCGGCTTTCGCCCGGTCACGGCGCTCGTTGCGGGGAACAGCGCGCCGGACCAGCCCGTCGAGGCCGAGCAGGATGTTATCGATGACGCTGCAGTCCGGCGCGATCAGCACCTCCTGGAACACCGTGGCAAAACCTTGCGCCTGGAAGGCCGAGGGCTTGGCACCCGAAAACGGCTTGCCGTGCAGCAGGATCGCGCCATTGTCCGGCTGGACGATGCCGGACAGCAGCTTGACCATCGTGCTCTTGCCCGAACCGTTCTCGCCCAGGATGGTGTGGATGGTTCCCGCCCGAAACGCGATCGATGCGTCCGCGAGCGCGATCGTCTCGCCATAGCGTTTGGATATGGTTTTGATTTCAAGCATGTCGCGTTTCGATGCTGGCAGGCCGGCTCCCTGAAAGGAGCCGGCCTGCTGAGAGACTAGCAGGCGTCACTTTGCACAGGCATCGGGCACCTTCGAATAATCCCAGCCCTTGGTCGGCGCCGGGTTCGAGAAATAGGCGTCGAGCCATTCCTCCGGCATCGGATCTTTCGGCGGGATCGGGAAGATCGACACGGCATCCGTCGTCATGCAGTCCTTGTACCAGGCACCGAGATCGGCGGTGTGGACAGGCGGGATCGGGATCAGCAGCGTGTTCAGCTTCGGCTTCTGGCCGTCGAGCATGCGCTCGCCGACGCGGAACAGTGTTTGCGCGGTCCAGTGCGGCAGCACCGCATGGCCTTCGAAGCGGTACTTGTCGGGGTTGGCCTTCCAGTAGCCCAGCGCGTCCCCGGTGATCGAGCCGGTGATCAATGGCGCCGGCCGGCCGGCTTCCGCGAAGGCTTCGGCGACGACGCGGCTTTCGCTGCCTGTCGTCCACACCGCATCGATCGGCGCCGGGTTGGTGGCGATCGCCTGCAGCACCACGGTCTTGGTGACGTTGGCTGTCCAGTTGCCGTTGACGTTGCGCGAGATCTTCAGCTTCGGATTTTCCGCCAGCGCCTTGTCCGCGCCCTGGCGTTCCTGGACCACGATCGGGTGGCCGGCGATGCCTTCGACCAGAAGGATGCTGGCGCCGTCCGGCTGCGCCTTGCCGATCGCCGTCATCATGTCATAGCCCCAGCGCGCATAGTTGGAATCGACATTGATGGCGTTCGGGCTGGTCACCGAGCCGGCGGCGGTGATGAACGGAATGCCGGCCTTGGCGGCAGCGTCGATGGCATCGTCGAGCGCCGTCGCCGAGCCCGGCACCGACGTGATGATAGAGCATTTCTTGTCGATGAAGGCGCGGATCTGGTTGATCTGCTGGCTGGCATCATTGTTGGAATCCGACACCTCGAAGCTGGAGACGGTGCCGTCGGCGATCAGCCCGTCGACAAGACGCTTCAACTCCTTGGTCACCGTGACCCGCCACGGGTTGCCCTGGTAGGATTCCGAGTGGCACCATTTCCACGGCTTTGGCGGCGCGTTGAAATTCTCCCAGGCCGAAGGCAATACCTTCTGGGGCGCTCCGTCATACTGCGCCTTGAGTTCGGTCGGCAGTCCACCGATGACGCCTTGCACATCCTGTGCAAAGGCGGCCGTTGCAAGCGAGGCAAGCGCCGTTGCGGCCAGCAGGCCGCGGATCATTCCTGTCATTCTTGTTCTCCTCCGTTCGGTTTGGTTCAGGCTCCTCCACCGGCAGCGCCGGACACCTGCACCGGGGAACTCTCCCGAAACAGGCGATTGAGATCGGCAACGACCTGTCGGGCTTGATGCCGGAAGGTCATGCCGGAAAGGATGCGTTCGGACGCGGCCTGCTGGAACGCCATGTAGCCGTCATGGCGCGGCCGCACCCATGCACCCGCCAGTGTCGCGCGCGTGTCCCGGTAGAAATTGCCGGTCGCTTCATTGACGGCCTGATCTTCCCAGGCCGCTGCATGGCCGGGCTGGCCGCCGGCGGCGGCATAGGCGCCGCGCTGGACATCGCCGCTCGAGACCCAATAGGCAAAGTTGATCGCGGCATCCCTGGCTTTGGAAAAGGCTGATACGGCTATGCCGGTGCCGCCGAGCGCCGAACCGATCGGGCCGCCGGAACCGATGACCGGAACATCGGCAAAGGCCAGCCGGTTCGCCCGAAAGCCAGTCGTCGCATAGGAAACATAGCCATAGATCAGTGGCGCGCAGACGAACCTGGAACCGGCCTCCGCCATGCGCTCCGAGACGGCAATCGGATCCATCTCCAAGCAAGCCGGATCAACGAGCGCTGCAATCTCGCGCATTGCTTCAAACACTTCGCTACCGGCGTCAACATCAATGAGATCGTGGGATGGATCGGTGGTGCAAGGACGGCCGAGATTGCCTGCGAATGTGTAAAACACCATCAACACGTGAGGCGGCCGCAGCGGCAGCAGCACACGGCCTTGCCGGGCGAGATCGAGCACCTCGCTCCAGCGCGCCGGTGGCGCCTCGATCGCATCCGGCCGCCATGCCTGGACCTGGGTTGCCGCATCGATCGGGAAAGCCCATTGCCGTCCTTGCCAGTTGTAGCTCGGATAGGACTGGCCGACGCTGCCCGAGGCAAGGGCCGTGCGTTCCGCCTCGCGTCCGGCGACATCCAGCGGCTCCAGGCAGCCTTCGGCCGTGATCTGGCCGACATGCGGATGGTCGATGACGATGAGATCACAGGCGCGCGCCAGTTCCTCGACCGGGAAGGATTCGAAATCCTGCAGCGAGCGCTTGTCCCATTCGATGGCAATACCGGTCTTCTGCTGCCACAGCGCCGAGCAGGCGACCATCGGATCGTAGCCACGCGGATGGCTCCAGGTCATGCCTTTGAGCTTGGGCACGCTCACAGGCCGAACTCCGCGCGGATGGCGGCACTGTGCTCGCCGATGCGCGGCGCCGCCCGATCGACCTTGGCCCTGATGCCATCGACCCGGAGCGGCGAACTCGTCGTGAGGATCGAGACGTCATCCTCGCGCGTCACCGTCTGCAGCATATCGAGCGATTGAAACCCCTCGCTTGCCAGCATCTCGGGCCAGGTCAGTACCTTGGCGCACCAGATGTCGGCCGGCTCGAGGATATCAAGCCATTCGTCGATGGTTTTGGTGGCGATCCGCTGCGCGATGATCGCCTTGATGTCGTCGCGCGCGGTGAACCACGATGCAGGCTTGTCGCGATAGGGTGCCAACTCGCTGAGCGACAAGAGGTCGGCCAGCTTGGGGATCGGCGTCATAGCGATGGCGAGATAGCCGTCCTTGGCCGGGTAGACACCGTAAGGCGCCGACAGATAGGCATGCGCGCTGCGGAAGCTGGAGCGCCTGGGCAGCCGGCGGCCGTCATTGAGATGCGTCGTCAGCACCTCGAACTGGAAATCGACCAGCGCTTCCAGCAGGCTGGTTTCGATATGGCTGCCCTGACCGGTGATGCCGCGCCGCACCAGTGCGGCCAGAATGCCCTGCGCACAGGCGGCACCAGCCAGCATGTCGCCGATGGCGAGGCCGAACGGCACCGGTCCCTGATCCTCGTCGCCGTTCAGCCACATCACGCCGGAACGCGCCTGCGCCAAGAGATCCTGGCCGGGCCGTTTGACCCATGGCCCATCCTCGCCATAGCCGCTGATCGAAGCATAGACCAGCCGCGGGTTGATCTTGCGGACCGCTTCATAGTCCAGGCCGAGCCGTTCGATGACGCCCGGCCGGAAATTCTGGATCAGCACGTCAGCCCTGGCCAGGAGGCCGCGCAACGCTTCGAGATCGGCCTCGTTCTTGAGGTCGATGGCAAGACTTTCCTTGGCCCGGTTGATGGCGTGGAAGATGGTGGAATCGCCGCCGATCTCGGTGTCGCTGAGATAGAGCCGGCGCGACAGGTCGCCGCCATCCGGACGCTCGATCTTGATCACGCGGGCGCCGAGATCGAGCAGCCTGAGTGAGCAGTACGGGCCCGACAGGAACTGGCTCATGTCGACGACGACGAGACCGGCGAGCGGCAATTCGGCTGCTGCCGGCATGCTATTTCTCCGTCTTGCCGACGAAGTCGGCCGGGTTGCGGTACTTCACCGTCTGCAGATGCTCGCAATAGAGAACGAGCTCGCCTTCGCCCTTGAAAACCTCATAGCTGGCGCGGATCAGCCCCATCTCCTTGTAGCGGGGCTTCTTGTCGAGGTTGGAGCGGATCGAATAGATCGTGTCGCCAATGAAGACAGGCTTTATGAAACGGAGCTTGTCGTAGCCATAGGAAAAGGCGTTGACGCAATTGGTGGCGACCAGGCCGAGGCCAGCCGAGAAGACAAAGGCGCCGGCGATCAGCCGCTTGCCGAAAACGCCTTCGCTCTCGGCAAATATCTGGTCCTGCACATAGGGGTGGATGTCGAGCACCAGCGTGTTGAACAAATGGCTATCGCCTTCGGCCATGGTCCGTCGCAACGAGCGGATCTTCTGCCCGACCGGCCAATCCTCATAGAACCAGTTTTCGGCGTTCCACACCGGCAGCGCGGCGTGATCCCCAGGCATGTTCTTGGGATGCGTCGAGGCGACACCGACGGTGGGCGCGAAATCGTTCATGGCCGGCACCGCCAGCCTTGTATGGGGCACGTCACAGCTGCCGGAAAACGCATCAAGGCGTCGAAATGCAAGACGTCTCCTCCCGTCAATCTTCTTTTGTAAATAGTATTTTCACATATGGGGTTGCGTTGCAAGCGTGAACAGGCGAAATTTTGGCTGCTCCCGCGCGCCGAAGCGCAGGCGGGCAGGGGAGGAAATCATGCGCAAGGATTGTCTGGTCTTTGTCGGCAGCCTGAACCGCGAGGCGCCGTATTTTCAGGGCGCTCGGGGCGTCGGTCTCGGCGTCTACAGCTTTGACGAGACGACGCTGGAAACACGAAAACTGGCCGAGACCAACGATGTCGACAATCCGACATTCCTGTCGGTGACGCCAGACGGCTCGCACATCTATGCCAATTCGGAAGTCTTCACCTGGCGCGAGGGCACCGTCTCCGCCTACAGCTTCGATCGAGCTTCTGGTACGCTCATTTATCTGAACAAGCAGCCGTCGCTCGGCAGCATCACCGCCCACAACACCATCACCCGCGACGGGACGAGGCTGCTGGTCGCCAACTATGGCATGGGCGAGGGCGGTCCGGATTGTGCCGTGGCGGTTTATGGTTTCGAAAAGGACGGCGCGCTGTCGGCGCCGCTGGCCAGCGTATCGCATTCCGGCACCGGCCCGAATGCGGCGCGGCAGGAACGCTCGCATGCCCACAGCGTCACCGAAACCATTGCCGGTGGTGGCATGGCTATCGTCGCCGACCTCGGCATCGACCGGCTGGTGTCCTACCGCATCGGGCGAGATGGCGAGCTCAGCAAGCTCGCTGAATCCGCTCTGCCGCCGGGCGCCGGTCCGCGCCATCTTGCGTTGCATCCGAACGGACGCTTCGTCTTTGTCATGAACGAGCTGGATTCGACCATTGTCTCGATGGCGCTGGACGAGGCATCAGGCAAGCTGTCCATCATCGACGCAAAGCCGGCGGTGCCGGCCGAGGCGCGCGACAGCAATCATTGCGCCGATATCCAGATGTCGCCGGATGGCCGCTTTGTCTACGGTTCCAACCGCGGCCATGACAGCGTCGTCATCATGGCGGTCGACCAGAACACCGGCGCGCTGAGCCTGGTCGGCTATGTCCCTTGCGGCGGTGCGACGCCGCGCAACCTGGCGTTGACGCCGTCAGGCGGCCATTTGTTCTCGGCCAACCAGAATGCCGACCGCATCTCGATCTTCGCGCGCGACGCCGACAGCGGCATGCTGATCGACACCGGGCGCGCCATCGAGATCGGCACGCCGATGTGCGTCAAGATCGTGCGCTAAACGACCGCAACCACATCCGCATCGAGGCCTCGGGCGAAACCGGCCGGGCTCAAGCCTGCTGTATTGCGGAGAGCTTCCAGCTCGATCCATTCTCACGCACGAAGGTCCACAGCTCGGTCGTCTCTGTCGAATGGTCTTCGTCGCCTTCGACGACCTTGCCGCTGGCCCGTTCGCGCGTCACGTCACGAGACTCGTAGCGCAATGCGGCCGTGGCATAGTCGCGGTCATCCTCGCGCCAGCTTTCAGCGACGTCGGCCTGCAGCAAGGTGATGTCCGTTACCTCGTTCCTGAGACCTTTCTGGGCGTTGTCGGCCAGTTCTTCCGACAGATAGGACACCATTTCGGGGGTAACAGCCCGGCGCAGAGCGGCATGGTCTTCGCGCCCGAATGCTTCCTGGACATCGGTCAACAGCTGCTGGAATGCGTCGAGGTCGGTCTGAGCCAGCGTGATCTCATCAGAACCGATGGCCGGAGAGCTTCCGCCCGAACCACCGCCAAAGCCGGGAATTGTGAAGGAGCCTGCAGTCTGCTGCCCTGCCGTTGCGCGGTTCTCAAATTGCGAAGCCTGGGCATTGCCGACACCGGCGAGCGCTGGCGCAGGACCACGCGCCGATTGCGAGCGGAAGAAGCGGATAGCCAGCATGATCGCGCCACCGATGAGCAGGGCCTGAAGCAGGAAACCGAACACGCCGGCCAGGCCGCCGAAGCCTTGGCCGACGAGCAGGCCGAGCAGGCCGCCGAGCAGCAGGCCGCGCATCATCGTTCCACCGAAACCGCTCATGAAGCCGGGCCTCTGCGGGCCGGCCTGCGGCTGCCGGGCCGCGTTGTTCGCACCGGTGTTGGGCGTCATCGAACGCTCGACTGGAGCGGTCGGGGCCGGTGCGGTCCTGGTCGGCGGTGCCGATTGGAACGTGCGCATGCCACGACTGCCGAAACTGCCGCCGCGGCGCGCCTCGGCATGGTCTATCGCAACCATCGAAAACGCCAGGAACAGTCCTGCAAAGAGGGCTGCAAATCGGCTTGTACGGGAAGTCATCGGAGATGAACCTTTGTCTCTGCGGTTTCGGAAGTTTTCAGCCGCCGCCGGGTGCCGGCGTCATGCGGTCAATCGAACAACTCTTCGAAAAATGATTTCTTCCGCTTCGGATAGCGGTGGCCGTGGGAGCGGGAATAATCGTCGTCGCGGCCCTGGCCGTGTTGCGGCTGGGAGAATGCTGCCGGCTGTGGCTGCGGCGCGGGCGCCGCTTCCCTGCCGGAACGCTCGATGATTTTGTCGAGTTCTCCCCGATCAAGCCAGACGCCGCGGCACTGCGGACAGTAGTCGATTTCGATACCCTGGCGTTCGCTCATCACGAGCGCAACGCGGCAGGAGGGGCAAGTCATGCCAAGAAGAGAAGATGTCATACGGGGCTCCAAACCGAAAAAGATTGAGCCCGCTTGACCGAAAACATGGAAACGGGCCCGTTAAAGCGGTCCGACATCACGATCGCCAAAAGCGATAGTCAGAGGGGCCCGGCCCGCGTGAGACAGTTAGGAATGCAACTCGGCGCCTTCAAGAGCGATATCGCCCCCAGGAACGATTTGTTTGTCAACTCCGCTCAAATCATCACCACGATTTTGCCGAACTGCTCGTTTGATTCCAGATACCGATGCGCTTCGACGATCTGGTCGAACGCAAAGGTCCGGTCGATGATCGGTCTTAGTGCCCCACTCTGCAGGCCTTCGACGATGAACGCCTTGGCGGCCTCCAGCTTTACCGGGTTACCGGTGATCTGGTGCACGAGGTAGCCGCGCAGTGTCAGCGTCTTGCTCAGCACCGCTGGCAGCGGGAATGGCGTCGGCGCGTGGCTCAGTCCGCCATATTCGATGAGGATGCCGCTATGCGACATGGCCGCCGTCAGCGGCTCGAAGATCGGGCCGCCGACCGCATCAAACACGACGCGCACGCCTCGCGGCCCGGCGATCTGGTTCAATCGCGCCGCCAGATCCTCCTCCGTCGAGGCCACGACGTCGGCCGCGCCGGCCTCGAGCAGCGCCCGCATCTTCGCCGATGTCCGCGTCACCGCGATCGCGGTCGCGCCGACCTTGTTGGCGATCTGGATCGCCGCAAGCCCGACACTGCTCGATGCTGCTGTGATGACGACGGCGTCTCCGCTGTGCAGCCCGGCGATGTCGATCAGCGCGCCATAAGCGGTGAGATATTGCATCCAGACCGCCGCTGCCGTTTGCCAGTCAAGCGACTGCGGATGCTTGACGACAAGTCGGGCGGGGTAGGTGGCAAGATCGCCATAGGCCGGCCAGCGGATCATCGATTGCGGCGGGATGACACTGACGCTGTCACCTGGCGCGAAATCCTTCACGCCGTCGCCAATAGTCTCGACGACACCCGCCGCTTCAAGACCAAGCCCCGAGGGGAGCGTCGGCGTCTCGATATAGGCCCCCGCGCGCAGCAGCGCTTCGGCGCGATTGAGGCCGAGTGCCTTGACCCGGATTTGAACTTCGCCCGGCCCCGGTGGGGAAAGCGCGACATCCTCGATGCGCAGAACCTCCGGGCCACCATGCTGGTGAAAGCGAACTACGCGTGTCATTCGGGATACTCCAAATCATCTGAACCGAATGAGCTATGCAGCTAGGCTTGCCGGGGATAAATGGCTGTAAGGGAAGAACAGTAGAAACCAGGAGTTTTGAATATGGATCGGCTTGAGAGCATGGCCGTGTTCGTCAGGGCCGTCGACCTCGGCTCGTTCGCAGCCGCCGCAGTCGCACTCGATCTGTCCGGACCAATGGTTGGCAAGCATGTGCGGTTCCTCGAGGAGCGGCTGGGCGTGCGGCTGCTCAATCGGACCACGCGGCGGCAAAGCCTGACCGACTTCGGGCGCGCTTACTATGAACGCTGTCGGGTGGTGCTGGCCGAGGCCGAAGCCGCCGATGCGCTCGCCGCCGACCAGTTCTCCGAACCACGTGGAAAACTGCGGGTCACCATGCCGGCGCATTTCGGCCGCCATTGCGTTGCACCCGTGCTGCTGCGGCTGGCGCGGCAATATCCGATGCTGGAGCTCGACCTGTCGCTCACCGACCGCTTCGCCGATCTTGCCGAAGACGGATACGATCTCGCCATTCGAACCGGTGCTCTGGGCGACAAGGCGGGGTTGATCGCACGCCGCGTCGCGCGCCAGGACATGGTCGTCTGCGCGGCACCCTCCTATCTCAGAGTTCATGGCGAACCGCAGCGTATCGAAGACTTCGCTGATCATCAGGCGATTGTCTACCGCCGGCTCGGCCAAGTCGTTCAGCCGTGGCTGTTTGCGCGCGAGGGGCAATCCGTACAGGAGATTACGCCAACCGGGCGGCTGCGGCTCGACGATCTCGATGCCATCGCCGATGCGGCTGTTGAGAGCATGGGGCTTGCCTGGCTGCCCTGGTGGCTGGTGCGCGAGCGCATTGAAGCCGGCGCGCTGGTAGCACTGTTGCCGGACCAGCCGCGATATCTCTACGACTGCCATGCCCTTTGGCTGCAGACGCCGCATCTGCCGCTGAAGGTGCGGCTGGCCGTCGATGCGCTGGCTGCCGCCTTGCCGAGATCGATGGCCTGATTGCCAATCGCAGCCGCTTTCAGTTGAGGTCGCGCGGATACTCCTTGACCTCACTGCGGTCGACGACCACTTCATCTCCCTCATGGGCAGTGATGTGGGTCTCGATCCGCCAGACATCGCGCAGCGCGCGCACGGTCGCCTTCACCGAAAGGCGCGCCTGCCAGTCGCCGCGGCCATAGGACTTTTCCCAGGTGCAGGTGCCGACCGCCGAGTTCGGATCGTCGGGGTGGATGGTGAACCGGTCGACATGCCTCGCCGCAATGGTCATCTGCGTATGTGGATGCCGCACCGTGCCGCCATCATTGACGACCTGATAGACGGTCTCGCCGGTGACCTGGTCCGTCGACACCGAGCGCTGAAAGCCGTCGCCCTTGGCCAGAACCTCCTGCTCCATCGGCACAGCGCTTTCCGGAGCCAGGAAAGCCCCCAGCGTGTCGTCCAGCTTCTGCGGTGGGCGCACCGGCAGGATCAGCCGGCTGTCGCCGCAATGGATCGACAGCGTCGCCTGCTCGGCGGTCGGGAAGACGATGGGCCAATGCGATGTCGCCAGTGCCAGCCGGATACGCTCGCCAACCTCGAAACGCTGCCCGCAGCAGCGCAGCTTGATGCGCACCGTTTCCGCCTGGCCCGGCACCATGGGTGCGATGTCCAGATCATCGTTGCGATGGCTCAGGTTGAGGATGCCATAGCTGATGCGCGAGGCAGCACCTTCAGGGAACACTTGCGACAGCGTGGCGGACAGAAGGGCGACGGGCTTGTCAGAGGAGAGCCTGACCTCGAATTCGGGGAAACCAAGGATCTCGATGGCTTCGGTCAACGGCGCGGTCTCGAAGATCAGGGCATTGCCTTCCTCCGTGCGCTGGTCGACCGGCAAAGTCGGCATGACGCCATAACCGCACCAGGCGCCGGACGACAGGCCGGCCGTCTGCGGCGACGAAATCTCCAGGATCGTATCTTCGCCCCTGGCCTCGCTCAGCACATGCGGCGCAAGGTTCAGCACCTTTTCGCCAACGCCTGGTCCCGGCCACGCCGGCTCCGCCACCCAGCGGCCGGGCCGCTCGTCATAGATCGCCGCCGGCCGTGCGGGGTCCTGAATCCAGGCGCGCAGCATCGGCTCGTCGGCAATGCCGGTGTCGATGCCCTTGAGATATTGATCCCACCAGCGCAGGCACTCCTGCAGGAAGCCGATACGCGGGCCGGGCATGGCGAAGTGCGGATATTTGTGGCCCCAGGGTCCGATCAGGCCCTTGCGAGGACCGCTCAGTTTTTCCAGCATCCGGAAGATCGGATTGGGATAGCCGTCGGCCCAGCCGCCGACGGCATAGACCGGGATTTCGACATCGGAATAGTCCTCGCAGATCGAGCCGTGCTTGTAGAAATCGTCGCGGCGCTGGTGTTCGAACCAGTCCTGCATCCAGATGCCGTTGCCGTTCAGCCGTTGCTCCCAAAGATCGCGCCAGCGATCGCCGACAATGAACGGGTCGGGCGGGGTCATGGCGATGGCCCAGGCGGTGGTTCCCCACATCAGATTGTCGCACATCATGGCGCCGCCGAGATAATGCACGTCATCATTGTAGCGATGATCCGTGGAGCACAGCGAGACAACCGCTTTCAATGCTGGCGGTCGCCGCGCGGCGACCTGAAGCCCGTTGAAGCCGCCCCAGCTGATGCCGATCATGCCGACACTACCCGAGCACCAGGATTGCCGGGCCAGCCATTCGATGACCGCCAGACAGTCATCCTGCTCCTGCTTCAGATACTCACCCTTGCACAATCCCTCGCTGTCGCCTGAGCCGCGCATGTCGACCCGCACGCCGGCATAGCCGTGACCGGCAAAATAGGGATGCGTCAGCGCATCGCGCTCCACCGTTCCGTCGCGCTTGCGGTAGGGCAAATATTCGAGGATCGCCGGCACCGGATCGGCCTCCGCGTCTTCCGGCAGCCAGACACGCGCCGCCAGCTTGACGCCGTCAGGCATCGGAATCCACAAATTCTCGATCTCGCGGATTTTGCGCGGGAAATCGGTGACGACGCGGATATCTTGCATGGCGGCTCCTCTCGACGCCCCGGCCGACAACTTGCGCCGGTGGCGATCCTTATGTGTTCAGCGGGAAATGGCAGGTCAGGCGGCCGTTTCCGACCGCGACCGGGATGGGGACATCCACCGCGCAGCAGCGCTGGGCCTGCGGACAGCGTGTGTGAAATTCGCAGCCTGAAGGGCGCGCCAGCAGGGAGGGAACGTCGGCCGGCAGCGTGATGCGCTGGTGCACCCGATCTGGGTCCGGCTCGGGATTGGCGGACAGAAGGGCCGCCGTATAGGGATGATGCGGCGCGCGGAAGATCGCTTCGGTTTCACCCTGCTCGACGAAGCGCCCGAGATACATCACCGCCATGCGGTCGGCGATCTGGCGCACGACATGCAGATTGTGGGTGATGATCAGCATCGACAGGCCCATTCGGTCGCGCAGGTCGTTGAGCAGGTTCAGCACCTCTCCCTGCACGGAGACGTCGAGGCCGGCGGTCGGCTCGTCGGCGACGACCAGCACCGGGTCCAGAGCGATCGCCCGCGCCACACCGACGCGGCGCGCTTGGCCGCCGGAAAGCTGGTGCGGGTAGCGGTCGGCGAAATCGCGCGGCAGCCCGACCAGCGCAAGAAGCCGTGTGACTTCGGCGTTGAGATCGCGATCGGACAAGCCGTGAATGACGAAAGGCTCAGACAGCAGCGAGCGCACGCTGAGCCGTGGTGACAGCGATCCCACAGGATCCTGGAACATCATCGGCATGCGCCGCCGCACCGGTTTCATGGCGGTGTTAGACAGGCCTTGCAGTTCCTGCCCTTCAAACAGGATCGTGCCCGCCTTCACCGGCTGAAGACCGTTGAGCGTGCGCGCCAGCGTCGTCTTGCCCGAGCCGGATTCGCCGACCAGCGCGAAGGTGCTGCCTCGTTGAAGCGTGAAGCTGACGCCGGAGACCGCTTCGATCTCGGTGGCCCGCCCCGCGAGCCTGGCGGACAGGCCGCCAGCGCGGAACGCGACGCGCAAATCATTGACGCTGAGCAGGTCTTCGGAGCTCATGCGTTCATCGCTCCCAAGGGAATGTCCGCATGCCAGCAGTGGGCGATGTGAGACCCACCGAGGACTGCGCTGGGAGGCGTCGTCAGGCATTGGGCGTCGGCGCGATCGCAGCGCGGCTGGAAGACGCAGCCGCTCGGCCGGCGGCGCAAATCCGGCAAGGTCCCGGCAATGGTCGGCAGGCGAGCAACCCGCTGCGACAGCCGGGCGGGATCGCAAGCCAAAAGCTTCTGCGTGTAGGGATGACGCGCATCGTGGAATATCTCGCGGGTCGTGCCGCTCTCCACTACTTCGCCGGCATACATCACGATCATCTCGTCGCAGAGTTCGGCAATCACGCCCAGATGATGCGAGATGAACAGCACCGAGCAGCCGATGTCGCGCTGCAGATCCTTGAGCAGTTCGATGGTGGCCACCTCCAGCGTCGCATCGAGTGCCGTCGTCGGCTCGTCGGCGATCAGCAGCGCCGGCTCCATCATCAGCGCCATCGCAATGGCGATGCGCTGCTTCATGCCGCCGGAGAACTCGTGTGGAAACTGCGTCAGCCGGCTTCCCGGATCGGGAATGCGAACCTTGCGCAGCATGGCGACGGAGCGTGCATCCTTGTCCCGCTTCGACAGACCCGAGCGATACTGAATGTCGCGCATCTGCCGCCCCACCGACAGCACCGGGTTGAGCGCGCCCATCGGATCCTGGAACACAGTGGCGATCCTGAGGCCACGCAGGCCGCGCATCGCGGTCGGGTCGAGCCGGGCAAGGTCCTTGTCGCCCTCGAAGATGATCTCGCCCGATGTGATTTCACCATTGTCGGCGAGCAGGCCGAGAATGGCGTTGATGAGCGTCGATTTCCCGCAGCCGGATTCGCCGACCACGCCGACGCTGCGGTTGGCCGGCACGCAAAAACTCACCTGCTTCAGCGCCTCCAGTCGCCCGGCCTCGGTGTGGAAGGCGACGCTCAGATCCTTGACCTCGAGAACCGTCATGAGCGTCCCTTCAGCCTGGGATCGAAGAGGTCGCCTAGCGTCTCGCCGAAGAAGGTGAAGCCGAGCGTGGTCAGCACGATCGGCAGGCCGCCGGCAATCACGATCCAGTAGGAATCGCGGATGTTGGCGAAGCCGTCATTGAGGATCGCACCCCAGCTCGGCGTCGGCGGCCGCACGCCGAGCCCGAGGAAGCTCATGCCCGCCTCGATCGCCACCACCACGGGAATGTCCATCGAGATCAGGATCAGGATCGGGCCGATGATGTTGGGCAGGATATGGACACGCAGGATGCGGCCGGCGCTTGCCCCCATCGAGCGCGCCGCCATGACGTGTTCGGCCGATTTGAGCACCAGCGTCTGGGTTCGGATGATGCGCGCATAACCCGGCACATTGACCAGCATCACCACCAGCACCACCGCGTAGAGCGAGGGGCCGAACAGGGTGACCAGCGTCAGCGCCAGCATAACGGTGGGAAAGCTCTTCACGGCGTCGAAGATCAGCAGCAGCACATTGTCGAGCCAGCGCGGCCCATAGCCTGCGATCAGCCCTAGCACGACGCCGACAACCAGCGACACCGCTGTCGCGCCCAGCGCGATCAAAAGCGCGACGCGTCCGCCATAGAGCACCCGGGTGAGAAGATCGCGGCCGAGATGGTCGGTGCCGAGCAGATGCAGGAGGCTCGGCGAAGCGAAGCGTTCGGCCGGCGATATCTTGCTCGGCGCATAGCTGGTCAGGAGGCTGGCGAAGACCGCCGACAGCACCACGACCGTCACCAGCGTCAGGCCGATCGCGCCGAGCGGCTCGCGCATGATGCGGCGCAAGGTGCGCCATATCATGCCGAGACGGAAGCTGCGGGATGGCAGCTCAGTTGAAACTTGATCTGACACGGGGATCCAAGATACCGACGAGGATGTCGGCTGCTACGTTGACGAGAACGAAGAAGACCGTGGTGACCAGCACGGCTCCGGAGACGATGGGATAGTTGCGCACCGAGATCGCCTCATAGACCAGCTTGCCGATGCCGGGACGGGCAAAGACGATTTCGGCGAAGACGGAAGACGACAGCATGTGGCCGATGCCGACGCCGAGCAAGGTGATCGTCGGCAGCACGGCGATGCGGAGGGCGTAGGTGTAGACGATCCTGTGCTCGGTCAGGCCGAAGGCGCGCGCCGTGCGGATATGGCTGGCTTCCAGCGTCTCCAGCATCGAGGCGCGCACCATGCGCGAGATATAGCCGATCCAGCCAAGGCCAACCGCCAGCGACGGCAAGATGAGGTGCTGGAGCTGGCTGGCGAGGTCGCCCGGTTCGCCGGCGCCGATCGCCGGCAGCCATTGCAGGGCGACCGCAAACACCAGCAGCGAATAGATGGCGACGACGAAGGACGGCACGGCGATCATCGCCACCGACAGCACCCCGATCACCTGATCGACAAAGCCGCCGCGCCGCACCGCCGCGATGCAGCCAAGCGGAATGCCGAGCGCCACCGACCACGTGATGCCGCCGACCACCAGCGCCAGCGTGAACGGAAGCTGTTCCATCACCACGTCCAGAACTGGCCGATCTGACAGCACCTCTGTGCCGAGATCGCCGCGCAGGACCGATCCGTAGAAATGTAGGAACTGCCGCCACACCGGCTGATCGAGGCCCATGCGTACGCGCAGCGCCTCCATCATCTCCGGCGTCGCGCGCGGCCCCAGCGCAACGGAGGCCGGGTCGCCGGGAATGAGGTAAACCATGGCGAACATCATCATCATGGCCACGCTGATGATGATGGCGCCAAGCCACAGACGCTTGAGGGCGTAGCGGATCATTTCCAGTACCTGTCGGACGGTCTTTGGCGGGGACGAGCCCCGCCCGCCGATATCATGCGGGTTTGAAGTCGGTGAACACGGGTTCGCCGTTCGGCTTCAGGCCGGCCACAAGCGTATCTCGATTCATGATGCCGGTGACCTCATGCGTCAGGAAAACGTAGTTGCCGTTCTCCTCCATCAGGTCCTGCAGCTTCTTGTAGATGACATCGCGTTTTGCCGGGTCGAGCTCGACCATGCCTTCGGCATTGAGCTTGTCGAATTCCTCGCTGGAAAACCGCTCCCAGTTCCAGACACCGATCTGGTCGCGGGTAAACCAGGCAGTGGCCCAGCTCGGATCCGGCTGCATGGAGAAGCGGCTGATGATCATCTGCAGCTTTTTGTAGTAGTCGCCTTCCTTGGCGCCCAGCGTCCAGAAGGTGCCGCTGTCGTTCTGCTTGATCTCCACAGTGAGGCCGACATCCTGCAGGTTCGACTGCACGACCTGCGCCGCGGTCAGGCGCTCGGTCTTGTTGAGGATGTCGAGCGTGATCGTCGCGCCGGCCAGTCCTTCCTTGGCGATCATGTCGCGGGCGCGGTCCGGATCGAAATCGAACAGGTTCTTCTCGCGATGGCCGGGCAGGCCGGGCGCGATGATGCCGGTGGCGGTGGCGGCGGCGCCGAAATAGGCGGCATCGACCACCGCCTTGCGGTCCACGGCGTACTGAACCGCGCGGCGCATGTTCGGATTGTTGAAAGGCGCGACATCCTGGTTCATGCCAAGCCAGACAAAGGCCAGCGACGGCTTCTCGACCACGGTCGTCTTTGGCGGCGGTGTCTGCTTCAGGCGCGAGATCGAGGAGACCGCGGTCCAGGTGTAATCCAGGTCGCCGGCCTCATAGCCGAGTTCGGCGGTCTTCTCATCCTCGATCGGATGGATGTGGATCTCCGCGAAGGCACCTTGCTCGTACTTCCAGTCGGGATTGCGCACCAGCACCGTGCGCTGCTTGGGCAGCCATTCCTTCAGGATGTAGGGCCCCGACTGGGCCACCGGCTTGACACCCATCTTGCCACCGAGCTCGGTGATGGCGCGCTTCGACAGGATGGTGCCGGAAGGCGTCGGCAAGGTCGACGTCCACAGCGGCGCGAAGGCCTGCTTCAGGTGGATCAGCCCCGACAGCTTGTCCTTGACTTCGACCTCTTTGAGCGTCGCCCAGTCGCCGGAGTAGGGGCTCTTGTTGGCGGGATCGGCGATGCGTTCGATCGAAAACTTGACGTCTTCGGCCGTCATCTGGCCGTAGCCATCGGTGAAGCCGATATTGTCGCGCAGCTGGAAGGCGACGGTCAGCGGATCGAGCTGCTTGATCGTCTCCGCCGCCATCGGCCGCCAGCCCCAGCTGTCGCCCGGCGTGGTGACGACGAGGCCGGCGAAGATGACGCTGGTGATGTCGCCTTCGGGTGCCGCCAGCCGGAAGCAAGGGTCGAGCGTCTGGATGTCGGCGTAGGAGCGCACCTTGAGGATCGGCCCGTCGCTCGACCAGGAAACTTTTGGATTGACCATTGAGGCGAGGCCGAAAGCGCCGGCTCCGGCGAGCAGGCTGCGGCGCGAAACCCTGGTGTCGGCTAGAATGGACATGCTCTACCCCTCTGCTGTTTTCGTTGTCTTGTTTCCGGCCGTTGGCCATTCTCCAAGCCGGGCCGAATGTGTCTGTCAGCTAAAACTGCTAATAATAGACATGTATGTCTAGCGAAAATTTTGCCGGCATGTCCGAATCTTGAATACGGACGATCTTGCGGGAAATATCGACATCTGTTCCGACCGCGCCAGCGCGTCGGCTTGGGCCCTACGCGGGCTAAATGTGATCGCCCACACGGCGCGGCTTGGCCCGCCATTCGGTGGGGCCTGGATCAAGAGCTGTAGCGGACATGCGCCTCTCCGCGGCCGATCACTTCCAGATTTCGGCCGCCAGGCGCACGAAATTGCCGCCCAGGACGTTGCGCACGGTCTGCTCGGACTGGCCGCGGCGCAGAAGCACATCGGTCAGTTCGCTCATCTGGCCGGGAGCCGCGTAGGTCGTCGCCCCTTCCGGATACTCGCTCCTGGGCCAGAATTGCGGGTTGTCGGAAATGATACGGTCGATGCCTTTGATGTCGACGGGGAAGGCGTAGTCCAGCCCGATGCCGACATGATCTGGGCCAGCCAGATCGACAAGATATTCGATGTGGTCGGCCAACCTGTCCGAGTCCGTGCGTCCCTCTCCCAGGAAACGATTGAGCCCGACGATCGCGACGATGCCGCCGGTGCGCGCGCAGGCCTTTATCTGCTCGTCGGTGATGTTGCGGCCATGGCCGCACAAGGCCTTGGCGTTGGAGTGCGAGAAGATCACCGGCCGGTTGGAATATTCCATCACCTCCATCGAGGTGCGATAGCCGGTGTGGGTGACGTCGACGAACATGCCGAGACGGTTCATCTCGTCGATGACCTGGCGGCCGAACGCCGTCAGGCTGGTCTCGACATCGTGGCAACCGCCGCCGGCGAGGTTGTTCCTGTTGTAGGCAAACAAGATCTGGCGCACACCCAGATGGTGATAGAACTCCACCATTTCGATGCGGCCGTCGAGCGCGTTCATGCCCTCGACGTCGAAGGTGATTGCCAGTTTGCCCTCAAGCTTTGCCTTGCGGATTTCCTCTACCGAGGAGACCAGCGTGTAGTGCTCGGGATTGGCAAGGATCCAGTGGCGGAAATTTGCGAGCGTCCGCACTGTCTGCTCCCAGGGCAACAGGTCGAAGCCGACATCAATCGACAGATAGTCGATGCCGGCGTCGCGCCAGATCTGCAGATTGTTCAGGTCCGCAGCCGGGTCCGGCATGAAGCCGGAATGCGCGTCCCATATGATTTCACTGTCGAAAATGGCCTTGGCGGCAGTCGAAACGCTCACTTTTTTCTCACTCTCTTGGCAACGCCAACACGACGGAAGGCCGGATCAAGCGGCGTTCCGGACGTGTGATCCAGATGCAGTACGCATCAAGTATCAGGCCACAGACACATGTGTCTATACAGCTCCGAACGGGCCTGTATGGTCGCCGTCGCTGCATGTCGCTCCGATCGGACCATCGGCAAAAGGGAGAACAAAGATGAGTTCAAACGGAAGCCATGGCGGGAGCGATAGCAGGCACATCGCGGTAATCGGCGGCGGCATCATCGGCTGCAGCGCGGCTTTCCATCTGCTGCGGTCCGGCGTGCGCCGGGTGACGGTCATCGATGCGGGTCAGCCGGGTGCCGCGACCACCAGCGCCGGCGCGGGATTTGTCTCGCATTGGTCCGCCGGCATGATTCCGCTTGGCGAAGAGGGTCTTCAGCTGCAGCAATATGGCCTCGATTTCTATCGCCGGCTGCACGAGGTCGGCGTCGAGATCGGCTATCGGCCGAACGGCACCTTGATCATGGCGCTGACCGAGGACGGGCGCGAGCGTTTTGTCCGCCCGGTGCTGGACTCTTCCTATGCCCCGACGGAAATGCAGGATCTGAACGCCGCGCAGATCGGCCAGAAGATGCAAGGTCTCATCGATCCGGCGCGGGTCCATTCGGCGGCCTACAATCCGCATGGCATCCAGCTCGACACCAAGCTGGCAATGGGTGTGCTGACCGGCCAGATCAGCGAGCTGGGCGGCGTATTCCGCAGCAACACACGCGTGACGGCCGTCCATGATGCCGACGACCGGGTGGCGATCGAGACCGATCAGGGCAGCCTTGAGGCTGACGGCGTGATCGTTGCCGCTGGCGCATGGGACAACCAGATCATATCGGGCCTCGGCTGGAAGTTGCCGCTGCTGCGGGTCGTCGCGACACGCATCGTCACCGATGATCGCGGGCTGCCGTCGACCATCCCCACCGTCCAGTGCCGCGAATTGCGGCTGTGGCTGCGCGAGACATTCGGGGCCGTCATGTGGGGAACCGGCCGGCACTACAAACCCCTGTACAAAACAAATGACAGCGAAATCGAACCCGGCCAACCGCACAATCTCGAACTGATGCAGGAGACATTCGAGCAGGAGCTTGCCGAGCTGCAGACGGTGTTCCCGCCGCTGCGCGGTTCGACGATCGCGAGTTGGGCGCAAGGTGTGCCGTGCTACACGCCCGACAACGGTCTTATCGTCGGCAAGGTCCCCGGCAGCGACAATATCGTGGTCGTCGGCGGCGATAATGAGAGCGGCGTCACCCATGGGCCGGGTCTTGGCCGGCTCTCCTGCGAACTGGTCCTCGGGCAGACCCCATTCGTTTCCGCGGAGCGGTTCCGTGTCGATCGCTACGCCTCCGATGCCTTCAAGTCGGAAGCAGAGATCGAGGCCGCCATGCCGGCCTGGGGCGCGCGTCATGAGGCGTCGCGATTTGGCCGCGAGGCTTGATGTCAGCAGTCGTCGACGCTGCCGAGCAGCGCCTGCGCCACCGCCCTGACCACCGGGCCGGCATTCTTCCTCGTGACGATGTGGAAGGAGCCGGCGTGACGACGCGAGGTCTTCGTCAGCCGGACGAGCTGGCCGCGGCGCAGATGCTCGTCGGCAAACCCGGCCCAGGCGAGCGCGGCGCCGCGCCCGGCGATGGTTTCGTGGATCATCGACATGTAGCCCGTGAACCGAGGTCCATCGAGTTTCCGGTCGGTTCCGATCCACGATTGCCAGCTGTCGATCGCGCCCGGCGGCGTCACCTGATGCAGCAGCGGCACTGCTATGAAAGCCTCTGGGTCTTCCGAGGCGAGCGCCGGATAACGCGCCAGGAACGCCGGTGCGCAGACCGGGAACCATTCACCGTCGAGCAGTTTTTCGGTCACGAATTCGGACCATTGCCCGGCTTCGCCGAAGCGGATCGACAGCGCCACTTCAGGCTGGTCGAAATCCCTGTAGTCGGTGGATGTCTGCAGCAGCACCCGGCCATCGGCAACCTGCGATGTGATGAGGCCGAAGCGCGGCATCAGCCATGCCTGCGCGAAGTCGTGGCTGCAGCCGACCACGAATGTATCGCTGTCGTGCGCGGTCAAATCCTCGACCGCTTGCCTGATGGTGCCGAGACCCTCGCGGATCGCTTCGGCTAGCGTGTTGCCGGCCCCGGTGACGGCGACGCGGTTGCCTTTGCGCGCGAACAGCTCGACCGACAGCTGGCGCTCGAGATTGGCGACGTGCCTGCTGACCGCCGATTGGGCGATGTTCAGCTCCTGAGCGGCCAACGTCAGCCCGCCATGCCTGGCGGCAGCCTCGAAGACGACCATGGCGTTCAGCAGGGGAAGCGATGTCTTGAGGGTTTTCACAATCCAAACCTGCCTTCATGCCTTTTCGATATGAAGGTCTATCATTTCTGTGTTTGCCGCAAGCCTTTCCGCATCGCACATTCCTATCGAAACGTCATCCTAACGCCAGCGAGCAGAAAGGTGTTGCAGTGCAGGCCTATACACCGAACAGCCAGCCTATCGACAGAAGCGAGACCGTCAGGCTGATCGACCGGCAACGTCCGGACTGGTCGCTGGAACAGGCCTTTTATGCCGACCCTACGATCTTCGCGCTGGAACGTGACTTGTGGTTTCCGCGCCAATGGATGCTTGTCGCCCATGCCAGCGAGGTCCCTGAAAAGGGCCGCTACATCGTGCGCCAGCTGTTCGACGAAGAGATCATCGTCGTGCGCTTCGGCGATGGCGAGGAGGACATCGCGGCCTACTACAATGTCTGCACCCATCGCGGCTCGCGGCTCTGCGCCAAGGATGGTCGCGGCAAGCTTCTGGTCTGCCCATATCATGCCTGGTCGTTCAGGCTGACCGGCAAATTGCAGTCGCGGCAGGACCTTCCTACAAGCGCCGATCCGGAAACGCTCGGCCTGCACCGGGTGCCCTGCAAGAGTTTCGGCGGCCTGGTATTCTGCGGCCTCGATGCCAAGTCGTTGCCCGACATCCAGCCTGTCGCGGACGGGCTGACCGGTGGCTTGCGCGAGAACGGCCTCGACCGCGCACGCATCGTTGCGCGCAGGAATTACCTGACCAAGGCGAACTGGAAGCTGGTGCTCGAGAACTTCCTTGAATGCTATCACTGCCGTCCGGCTCACCCCGAATATTACCGCGTCAACGGTCATGTCAAAGTGACCGCGACCCGCGATGCCGACAAGGCGGTCGAGTGGCAGAACGAAATCGAGGCCTGGCACAGCGTCATCGGCGATGCCGAGTTCCACAAGGGCGCGTGGCAGGCTGGCGACCTGGACACGATGCCGTTCGCCATGCACCGCAAGCCGATCGGCTCCGGCCGTAACACGCTGTCCAATACGGGCGAGGGGGTCTCGTGCCTGATGGGTGGTCGTCGTGCCTATGATGGCGGCGAAAGCGGCTTTCGCCTCGGACGCCTGTCGTTTGCAAGTGCTGCCAATGACTATGTCACGCTGTTCCAGATGATACCGCGCAACGCCATGGAAACAGACGTCATCCTGACTTGGCTCGTCGACAAGGATGCCGATAACGACGTCGACGCCGATGCGATCAGCTGGATGTGGGACATCACCACGGTGCAGGACAAGAAGATCACCGAAGACAATGCCGACGGCATCATGTCGCGCGCCTACCGGCCGGGGCCCTATACGCCGCTGGAAAGCCAGACCTCGTTCTTCGTGCAGACCTATCTGTCGGAACTGCGCTCGCTGATCACCGGCACGCGCGGCGCGACCGTCAGCCAATGGTCTGCGCCGAAGGAACTTTTCGCTTCGCCGAAAGCGGCGAGTTGCAACACGCGCCTCTGACCCGCGGCCGAAGATGCCTCTTTGAGGCGTCGCATTCCGATGCCATATGAAGGGGGGCCGACGGAATGTTGCGGGAGAGACAGTTTATGACCAAAGGTTCGGATCTGTTCGTCGCGGCCCTCGAGAACGAAGGGGTCGAACGGATTTTCGGCATTCCGGGCGAAGAAAATCTCGATATCGTCGAATCCATCCGCCGCTCCTCGATCCAGTTGATCCTGACCCGTCACGAGCAGGCAGCCGCTTTCATGGCCGCCACCTATGGCAGGCTTACCGGCAAGCCGGGTGTGTGTATCACCACGCTTGGCCCAGGCGCGCTCAACCTTTCGACCGGTTCGGCCTATGCGCTGCTCGGCGCGATGCCGATGATCATGATCACCGGCCAGAAGGGCATCCTGTCATCCCGGCAGGCGCGCTTTCAGATCGTCGACATCGTCGCGGCGATGAAGCCGCTGACCAAGCTGTCGCGCCAGATCGTCTCGCCGAAGATGATCCCCTCGCTGGTGCGCGAAGCTTTCCGTGTCGCCCAGGAAGAGCGTCCCGGTCCCGTACATCTGGAACTGCCGGAAGACATTGCGGCGGCCGAGTGCGAACCGATCGCGCTGGTGCCGACGCACCCGGTCGAACTGCCGCTGGCCAGTCCAGGCGCGCTTGATCGCGCCGCCCGTATGATCCTGGAAGCCAGGCGCCCGCTGCTGATGTTCGGCGCGGCGGCGTCGCGACCGCGCGTGACCCCCGACGTCGCGCAGTTCGTGCTGCGGACGCAAATTCCCTATTTCACCACGCAGATGGGCAAGGGCACCGTGCCCGGCGGCACGGAGCTCTATATGGGAACGGCAGCCCTTTCGGAGCGCGACTACGTGCACGAGGCCATCGAGCAGGCCGATCTGATCATCACCATCGGTCACGACACCGTGGAGAAGCCGCCCTTCATCATGGGGGCGAAGGGGCCGAAGGTCATTCATGTCGGCTACCAATCAGCCGATGTCGAGCAGGTCTATTTCCCGCAAGCCGAAATCGTCGGCGACCTCGGCCCTTCGCTGGCGCTGCTGGCCGACCGCATCGAGGGCAAGATCCCCAACGCGCAGGTCCTGCTGCCGCTGCGGGAAGGCATTCTGAGCCGGATCGCCGCGCGGGCCACCGAAGATCGCTTCACGCCGCAGCGCATCGTGCACGACGTGCGCGCCGTGATGCCGGCCGACGGGATCCTCGCCCTCGACAACGGCATGTACAAGATCTGGTTCGCGCGCAACTACCGGACGCGCATGGCAAACACGATCCTGCTCGACAATGCGCTGGCCACCATGGGCGCGGGCTTGCCGTCGGCGATGATGGCGGCACTGCTCTATCCGCAGCGCCGTGTCATGGCCATCTGCGGCGATGGCGGCTTCATGATGAACAGCCAGGAATTGGAGACCGCCGTCAGGCTCAAGCTCAACCTCGTCGTCCTGCTGCTCGAGGACCATGCCTATGGCATGATCCGCTGGAAGCAGGCGGTTGACGAATTTCCGGATTTCGGCATGACCTTCGGAAATCCCGATTTCGTCAAGTATGCCGAGGCTTATGGCGCCAAGGGAACCAGGGTTGCAGAGATCGCCGACTTGCGGCCGGCGCTGGAACAGGCCTTCACCGGCGGCGGCGTGCATCTCGTCGTTGTGCCTATCGACTATTCCGAAAACACCAGGGTGCTCGTCGACGAATTGCGCGAGCGTCTGCCTGCGCCGCAGACGCCCTGACGGCAGCGACAAAGCCGCCGTCAGGATTGCTTGGGCGGAAGACCCTACACCTTGCAGTAAGGCGTTACCGGCGCGATGGTGCCGAAATCCTTAGCGATCTCGTAGCCGATGCCGTCGGCCGCCGCCTTGCCTACATAGGAATGGCAGAGTGTGTGGTTGTTGGTGGCGTCGACGCGGATCTTGCCTTGCGGTGCGTCGAACTCGATCGACGGCAGCGCGGCCAATACATCGTCGTCCTTCAGCGATCCCGCCTTCTCCGCGGCCAGCGCGTAGAGATGCAGGCCGTTGTAGCCGGCCTCCCCGATGCCGTTGACCATCTTCTCCTGGCCGAATTTCTCACGGAAGCTGGAGATGAACTTTTTGTTGACCGGATTGTCCAGCGCCATCCAGTAGGGCTGCGGCGCATAGGTGCCGGCCGCAACGCCGGGCGGCAGCGCGTCCTTGTTGAAGACCTCGTCGAGCGGGGCGATCAGCGGCTGCTTGATGTCGAAGCTGCGATACTGCTTGAGCTGGGTGACGGCGTCGTTGCCGACCACCATCGACCAGACGACATCGGGCTTCAGCGACTTGATCTTCTGGAAGGCCGGGCCGAAATCTGTGGTCCCGAACGGATAGTAATCGGCGCCGATGATCTTGCCGCCGGCCTTCTCATAGGCCGCCGTGATCGCCTCGGTCATCTTCTGCGGCCAGGCATAGTCCGAAGCCATGACATAGATCGTCTTGCCGAGGTTCTCTGCCACCCATGGCATCATCGGGTCGACCTGCTGCATCGGGATCGGGCCGGTGGCGACGAAGTAGCGGTTGCATTCGCCGCCTTCGAAATTGGTCGGGTAGAAGAACAGCTTCTTGGCCTTCGAGGTGACCGACAGCGTGGCGCTGCGCTCAGGCGAAATGATCGTGCCCATGATCACGTCGACCTTGTCTTCGTTGATGAGCTTGCGCGCCTTGTCGATGGAGCCCTTGGTCGTGGTCTGGTTGTCCTCGATGATGAGTTCGACCTGGCGCCCGCCAATGCCGTTGGCGGCGTTGAGTTCGGCGGCGGCGAGCTTGTAGCAATTGAGCAACGTCTCGCCGAGGATCGCCTGCAGTCCGGTGATCGGGATCGACAGGCCGACCTTGACGGTGTCGGCGGCGCGCAGGATCGACGGCGCGCCGACTATGGCGAAGGCGGCGGCAGCGCCGCCCGATTTCAAGACAGTTCTTCTGCTTATCATTGTTGTGTTCCCTTCCAGTCCCAGGCGCGCCCCATGCACGCCTTACAAAGCCAACAGGTCCTTCAGCAGGGTCTCGTCGGCGAAGGTCTCAGGCGCACCTTCGTGGACGATCCTGCCCTTCTCCATCACCAGGCAGCGGTCCGATGCCTTGAGAACGAGATCGAGATTCTGCTCGACAAGAATGATCGCGATGCCGCGCTCGCGGGCGATGCGCGGCACCAGTTCGGCGATCGACTGCACGATGTTCGGCTGGATGCCTTCCGAGGGCTCGTCGAGCAGCAGCACCGAGGGCAGGCCGCAGAGCGCGCGGCCGATCGCCAGCATTTGCTGCTGGCCGCCCGAAAGCGTGCCGGCGACCTGCGCTTCGCGTTCGCGCAGGATTGGAAAATAGCCGAAGATGTCGGCCGGAATGCCGCCGTCGCCACGGTCCTTGGCAGCGCGGGTGCCGACCTCCAGGTTTTGCCGCACCGTCAGCTGGTTAAAGATCCCGCGCCCCTGCGGCACATGCGCGATGCCTGCGCGCGCACGGCGGAAAGCCGGCGCGTTGGTGAGATCCTTGTCTCCGAGAACCACCGCCCCGCCGCTTGCCCGCAAGCCGCCGGAGATGACGCGCAGCAGCGTTGTCTTGCCTGCGCCGTTACGGCCGAGCAAGCCCACGACTTCGCCCAGCGCGACGCTGAGGTCGATGCCGTTCAGCACGGGGAGCAGACCGTAGCCGGCCGACACCGCCATTGTTCGCAGCATGATCAGCGCCTCCCCAGATAGACATCGCGGACCATCTCGTCGGTCTCGATGTCATGGAAAGGACCGCTGCGCAGCCGGCGTCCCTGATGCAGCACCAACGTCTCGCAGTTCAGCGCCCGCACGAAGCGGATGTCGTGCTCGACGGCAACGATCGAGAATTCACCTTTGAGTCGCAGCAGCATCTGCGCCGTCGCCAGCGTCTCCTGCGGCGTCATGCCGGCAGTGGGTTCATCGAGCAACAGCAGGCGCGGCTCTATCGCCAACGCCATGCCGATCTCCAGCCATTGCTTCTGGCCATGCGCGAGTTCGCCGGCCAACGTGGCGGCGCGGTTGGTCAGCGCGACCAGCTCCAAGAGTTCGCCAACCGGGCGCGCAGGCGAAGGCGCCCCCCAGCGCGCGACCTTGAGATTATCCTCCACCGAGAGGCTCGGGAAGACAGAGGGGATCTGGAACTTGCGGGCAATGCCGAGCCGGGCGATGCGATGCAGCGGCAAGCCGGCTATGTCGTGGCCGAGGAAGCGCACGCTGCCGCTGGTCGGACGCAGCGTGCCGGTCAGCACGTTGAGGAAGGTGCTCTTGCCAGCGCCGTTCGGCCCGATGATGCAGCAGAGTTCCTTGTCGCGCACCGTGAGGTTCAGAGCCTCCAGCGCCTGCAGCCCGCCAAAGCGGATACCGACGTTCTCGGCCTGCAGCAGGATGTCGCTCATTGCGCGCGCCTCCCGCCCTTGAACAGGCCTTTCAGCCGCGCGTAGATCGACAGGATGCCATCCGGCAGGACGAAGACGATGATGACGAAGACACAGCCGAGCAGAAGGGGCCACAGGCTCGGGTTGAAGCTGCTGATCGTCTGCTGCGCGCGCTGAATGAAGATGGCGCCCAGTACTGGCCCAAGCAGCGTGCCGCGCCCGCCGACCGCCACCCAGACGATCACCTCCGTCGACAGGAGCAGTCCGGACAGGTCGGGCGCCACCAGTCCTGCCATGCAGACATAGAGCGCGCCGGCAAGTCCGGCGATCGCCGCCGACAAGACGAAAGTAACGAGCAGCCGCAACGGCGCATTGTGGCCGAGCGCGGCCGCCCGGACTTCATTGTCCTGGATTGCGGTCAGCACCGTGCCCCAGCGGCCGCGGCTGATCGACCACAGCGCCAGCACCGTCACGGCGACGATAGCCGAGACGAAGATATAGGAGGGCAGATCCTGGCTCAGATCGACATGCAGGCCGCCAAGATCGAACTCGATCGGCGGAATGCCGATCAGGCCGCTGTCGCCGCCGGTGACCGAACTCCAGGAAACCGCGGCCTGCTGGCAGATGACGCCCATGGCCAGCGTGACGATGGTGAAATAGCTGCCACGAATGCCGCCGAAGAACAGGAAGTAGCCGATGATGGCGGCGACGAAGGCCGCACCCGCCACCGCACCGATGATGCCAAGCAGGCTTCCGAAGGGGATGGCATCATTGAGCGTAACCAGCGCCATGATGTAGCCGCCGATGCCGAAGAAGGCGGCGTGGCCGAAACACAGGATTCCGGTGCGGCCCCAGAAGAAGTCGAGGCTCGCCGCGAACAGGCCGAAGATCAGCGCGTCGCGGATCACCGTCAACTGATAGCCGCCGGCAAAGAACGGATAGATGATCGCGAGCGCCACGCAGACGGCAAAGATCATCAGCCAGTTGCGGTCGCGGGCGATCATCGCGACGCTCCGTTGAACAGGCCGTTGGGCCGCAGACGGACAGCGACGATGGCAGCCAGCAGCACGATCGCCTGCGCCAGCGACGGCGAAATCTGATAATTGAGGATGCTGGTCAGTCCGCCGACGAAGACGCTGCCGGCGACAAGGCCGCCGATCGAGCCGACACCACCGACGATGACGACGAAGAAGGCGTTGGCGAGATAGTTCACCCCCATCTGCGGCAGCACGATTGCCAGCGGTGCGACCAGTCCGCCGGCAAGGCCGGCGATTGCCGCGCCGAAGGTGAAGGCGATGGCGTAGGTGCGCCGGGTATTGATGCCGACGCCTTCGGCCATCTCGCGGTTCTGGATGACGGTGCGGATGTCGAGACCGAAGGGCGTCCGGCTGATCAACAGGATGACGCCGAGCAAGGTCAGCATGGCAATGCCGATCAGGATCAGCCGGTAGGCCGGATAGACGGTAAAGAAAAGATCGAGCGTGCCCTCGATCGGCGGCGTCACCGGCTTGGCGCCGAGCCCGAAGATCAGTTCCAGCCCTTGCTGCAGGATCAGGCTGACGCCCCAGGTGGCAAGCACGGTCGAGACCGGCCTGGAATAGAGATGGCGGATGATGGCGAACTCGAGGATACAGCCGACCACCGCGCCGGCAACGGGCGCCGCCGCCAGGCCCAGCCAGAACGAGCCGCCCACGCTCTGGACGAAATAAACCGCGAAAGCGCCGACGGTGACGAACTCGCCATGCGCCAAATTGGTCACGTTCATCAGCCCGAAGCTGATCGCCAGCCCGAGCCCGACCAGCATCAGGATACTGATCAGCGTCAGCGCATTGAGCAGCGTGGTGATGAGAAAATCCATCGCGTCAGGCCGCACTGGCGAGACGTTGGCGCAGGCCGGCGAGCAGGCCTTCGGCGGCATCGATCGCCGCGGCCTGATGCGACTGCAGATCCTGCCCCGCCCATTCGTCGATATGCTCCGACAACGGGTCGACCACTTCGGTGCGATGGTTGGCCAGAGTCTCGATGACGGCATGGCCGCAGAACGGCACATAGCCCTCGGAGTAGCCGCCCTCATGGGTCATCATCAGGCGCCCTTGCGAAGTTTCGGCGGCCAGCGCCACCATGCGCGCGGCGAGCCGCCTGAAGCATTCGCTGTTGAGCATCATGCGGCCGAGCGGATCAAAGCCGGACGCATCGAAGCCGGACGCGACGATGACGAGGTCCGGTCTGTAGGCACGCAGCGCCGGCGCGACGACACGGTCGAAAGTCGCTTCATAGGCGCCGGTGCCGCTGCCCGCCGGCAGCGGTATGTTTATGTTGTAGCCTTCGCCGGCATCTTTGCCGTTGTCGGCCAGCGCACCGCGCCCGGTCGGGTAGAGATTGTCCTGATGCAAGGAAATGGTCAGCACCGACGGGTCGGAATAGAACACCGTCTCGGTGCCGTTGCCGTGGTGCACATCCCAGTCGACCACTGCGGCGCGGCCAAGCAGGCCTTCATGCTGCAGCCGGCGGACAGCGACGCCGATGTTGGAGAACAGGCAGTTGCCCATCGCCTGATCAGGCTCGGCATGGTGCCCCGGCGGCCGCGCCAGCGCATAGGCATTGTCGACGCGTCCGGTCAGCACGGCGCGCATCGCGGCATAGGTGGTGCCGGCAGACAGCAGCGCGATGTCGAAGCTGTTGAGGCCGATTGGCGCCTGCGGCCCGGCGAAACCGGAGCCGCGCTCGCTGAGCATCCTGATGTCGTCAACGTGACGTTGCGTGTGGACGCGCAACAGGTCCTCGACCGAGACCGGCTCGGGGATAATCGGGACGAGATGGCGCGACAGGCCGCTGACCTGGATGAGGTTGTTCAGCCGCCGCTTCGAGCCAGGGGATTCCAGATGGCGGCCGGGTTCCACGAAACGGCCGGGAGGCATCATGTCGGCGCTGGAGCCGGTGTCATGCCACATCAGCTGTTCGTGAAAAACGTAGCCTGTCGCCATTCGCAGCGTCCTCTAAAAACCAGGTGACGCTAGCAGGCTAACGATCATGTGGCCCGACCCGAAAGAGGGGCTGCGCCTGTATCTATGCCCCTCCTTTCGGAGGGGTATAGGCGCCTGCTGACCCTTGCGCGGCGCGCACCGCCTGCACCCGGTTGGATACCGCAAGCTTGCCGAAAATGTTCTTCAGGTGCCATTTCACCGTGGTTTCGCTCACCGACAGCGCCAAGGCGATATCGCGATTGGACATGCCCTCAGTGAGATAGCGCAGCAGTTCGGCCTCGCGCTGGGTGAGCTGTTCCTTCTCAGCGGCTGGTGCGGCCAGCTTGCGCGCCGCCACGGGCATCGCCTGCGCTGCATCGATGATGCGCGTGGCATAGGCTGACAGCGCGGGGTCGGTCTTCGCCTGGGCAGCACGCAGCCGCATCAACCCTTCGACGACAGACCTTCCCTCGTCGACGAAGGAACGGATGAAGCCGGAAGGTTGGGCGAGACGCAACGCATCGAGGAGATTGCGGTCTGCCTCGCGTTGGTCGTGGGCAGCGCTGGCCGCTTTGGCTCGCAGGATCAGCGCCAATATATGGCGACGCATGCGCCCGCTGGTTCTCGTGCGCTCCAGAAGCGCGTCGAAAACCCCCGCTGCATTGGCATAGGATTTTTCCGCCGTCAGCAAACGGCCCTCGGCAAAGAACTCGAACTCGTTTGCGGTGGTGATGACCGTCGAAGTCTCGGTCTCTTCGCCGCGATGCTCGGCCAGCAGCGCGCGCGCCTCGGCATTGCGGTTCTGGTCGAGCAGCACACGTACGCGGTCATGCATGATCATCGATGCCAGGCGGCGATACACCGTGCCGCGCACGCGTTGATAGACGCGCTCCAGCATGTCCAGTGCGGCTTCGGTGCGACCGGTCAGCTGCAGCACACGGGCATAGGTCGGCACGCTGGCAAGGGGATAGACGATGACCGCCGCGCCCTCGATCTGCGGGCCGAGATTCTCGACCAGGGTCAGCGCTTCGCCCGACGCATTGGTCTCGTAGGCGAGCTCGGCTAGCAGCGTTCCGGCCAAGGCCTCGGCATAGGAATTAGCACCGATCCGCGCCCTGGCCTCGATGATGGCGTTGCGCAGCAGCCGCTCGGCGGCGGGCAAGCGGCCCGCCGAACGCTCGACAACGGCCATGTAGCAATTGGCAATGGTGACGCCGAGCAGGCTGCCGCTTCGCTCATGCGCCCGTCGCGCCGCATCGATCGCGGCGCGGGCACCTTCGAGGTCACCCAGCGCATAGAGGTTGTAGCCGATGACATTGGCGGTCGCGCCTTCCATGAACCAGGCATCGGGTGAGATGACGCGCAGGGCCGCAAGTGCTGTGTCGCGCGCCTGATCGAACTGCTCCAGCGTGCTGTGGACGGCAGCGGCGAGAACCACCAGTTCGGCCTCGATCGTTGTGCCGGTCATGGTGCCTGGGTCATTGCTGTCAGTCGGTCCGGTCTCGACCAGCTTGCGCGCATTGCTCAGCGTCTGCTGGGCAATCTCGGGTTGGCTGCTGTGCACCGCCAGCCAAAGCACCACCAGTTGCAGCCGGATGCGCTGGTCGATCAGTTTCCTAGGCAGCAGCGCGAGCAGCTGGCGCACGTAGAGAAGCTGGCACTGGGCGATGAGGTCGAGCGCGTTGTTTTCGACGAATACCGCCGCGCGTGCCTGGTCGCCGGCGGCCAGCGCGTACCCGATCGCCTCGGTCAGCATCTTGCGTTCGCCGAACCATTCGGCGGCCGCCAGATGCAGCGGCGCGATCATCTCCGGTTCGCGCCGTTCCATTTCGCGGCTGAGGAAATCGCGGAACAGATGATGGTAGCGGAACCAGCGTCGCTCTTCATCGAGCGGCACCAGGAACAGGTTGCGCGTCTCGATCTCGGTAATCGCCGCCTCGGCATCCGCCGCGCGCATCACCGCCCGGCAGGCTTCGGCGCTGAAGCGTTCGAAGATCGAACTGTAGAGCAGGAATTTTGCGATTGCCGGCGGCAGCTCCAGAAACACTTCGCCCATCAGGAAGTCGGCGACGTTGCGGTTGGCGCCGGTAAAATTGCCGATGAAGGTTTCGGGTGCGTGTGCGGCACTCAGCGAGAGCGAGGCGAGCTGCAGGCCGGCGGCCCATCCTTCGGTACGCGAGCACAAGGTCTCCACTGTGCCGCTGCTGACGCTCAGGCCCAGCTTCTCGTTGAAGAAAGCCTCGGCCTCGGACGAGGCGAAACGCAGATCGTCGGGGCCGATTTCGAAGATGTCGCCCAGCACCCTGAGCTTGCCGAGTTGCAGATCGGGCAGGCTGCGCGAGCCGATGACGAAGGCGACGTTTGCCGGCGCCTGCCGGGTCAGGCGCTCCATGAACCGCTTCACCGCCGTCGCCTCGACAGCGTGGTAGTCGTCGAAGAACAGCGTGATGTCAGCTTCGCGCGCTGCAAGGCCCGTGACCAGTGCCGCGAGCATGACATCGAGCTGGGGGATCGGGCTGGACTGGAAGGCAAGGTCGAGTTCCGCTGGGCTCTGGACGAGATGGCGGAGCGCGCCCACCAGATGCGACAGGAAGGCGCCCTCGTCATTGTCGGTTGCCTCGCAGGATAGCCATGCGGTCAGCCGACCGTGGCGCGCGACCTCCGTGGCCCATTGCGCCATTGTCGTCGATTTGCCGAAGCCGGCGGGCGCGGCGAACAGCACGATCCGCGTGTCGATGTGGCGCTCCAGCGTCGACAGGATGGTCTCGCGGCGCACCCATCGGCGATGGTGCGGCGACGCTTGGCTGACGGATTGCGGAGCTGTTCTCATCTAGGTCCGTGCAACCTGCCGCTTTTCCGCGAAAGCGCGGCTCCCTTGCCATTGCTCCACTCCGTTTCGATCAGCGGAATCTGCGGTGCGGCATCGCGCGGCAAGGTTCCCTTGATCCGGGGATCGTCGATGATCTCAAATCCGGTCGCGAAGGGGACGAACCCGCAGGCACTGTAGAACCCGATGACACTGTGATGATCGAAGCTGCTTGTATGCAGCCAGATGCGGCTCGGGTTGAGACGCCATGCGAGGTCCAGTGCCCCGGCCATCAGCCGTTTGCCGAAACCCCTGCCGGTCAGGGACGGGAACAGGCCAAAATAGGTGATCTCGATCTCGCTGCTGTCGGCGACGAAGAATTCGACCATACCGAGATGCGCGCCGGTCTCGTCATGGCCGTAGTAGAGATGCTGGCGCGGGTCGGCGAAATGCTCGGTGATTTCGGCATCGGACATTTCGGAAACACGGTCCCAAAGCCAGGGCGCGCCGATCTCTAGGAAAATCGCCCGGTAGGAAGCGCAGTCGGGGGGCGTGATCCGTGTCATGGCCAAGGGGTGCGCGAGATCGGGCTGCGGCGAGCGCGCCTCCATCCACGTCACCGCATTGGCAAGCTTGCCCGCCGGCAGGCGATGGTAGCCAATGGCGAGATCGGTGATTTCGGCCGGCATCGTGTCTTCGGTGATCAACGCATTCCTCGTCATGTCTTCCAGAGATAGCAGTATCGGCTTGCTGCATCCGATGCCAACTCCCCAGACCATGGCAGCATTGAACGGCAAGTCCTGGACTGAAAGTTTGGCGCGTATGCCTCTTGCATTTCACAAAAATGGCATATGAGATATGATACACCATTCAGATGAAAGTGAAACATAATGCCTGAGCGGATTGCGGACGAGGCCATTCTCAGCGCGGTCGATGGCGGCTTCGCGCGGCAGGTAGCGTTTCTGCAAGACCTCGTGCGTTTTCCTTCGCAGCGTGGTGAGGAACATGCCGCACAATCGTTCATGGCGGCTGCCTTTGAGGCTGACGGCTATGCCGTCGACATGTGGCGCGTCGATGTCGATGCGATTCGCGACCTGCCGGGTTTTTCACCCGTGGCAGTTTCTTATGACGACGCCTTCAATGTCGTTGCCACGCATACGCCGCGAAACGCGACCGGCCGCTCGCTGATCCTCAACGGCCATATCGATGTCGTGCCGACAGGGCCACTCGACCGCTGGGTGCGCGATCCCTACGATCCGGTGATCGAGGACGGCTGGATGCATGGCCGCGGCGCCGGCGACATGAAGGCCGGCCTGTCCGCCTGCCTCTATGCGCTGGCCGCATTGCGCAGCCTTGGCTATCAGCCGGCCGCGAACTTGTATCTCCAGTCGGTGGTCGAGGAAGAATGCACCGGCAATGGCGCGCTTGCCTGTCTGCAGCGCGGCTACCGCGCCGACGCCGCCTTCATTCCCGAACCGCTGGAGCCGAGGCTGATGCGGGCGCAGGTCGGGCCGATCTGGTTCCGGGTCGAGGTCGACGGCGATCCCCAGCATGCGTCGGGTGCATTTTCTGCCGGGGCCAATGCCATCGAAAAGGCATTTGTCATCATCCAGGCGCTGAAGCAGCTCGAAATCGTCTGGAACGCGCGCAAGGTCGACGACAAGCATTTCCATGATCACCCGCACCCGATCCGCTTCAATCTCGGCAAGATCGAAGGGGGCGAATGGACATCGAGCGTTCCGGCGCGCTGTGTCTTCGAGATGCGCGTCGCCACCTATCCCGGCCAGAGGCTCGAAGACGCCAGGGCCGAGCTTGAGGCCTGTATCGCCGAAGCGGCGCGTGCCGATCCGTTCCTGGCCAATCGCCCACCGATGATGACCTACAACGGCTTCATGGCCGAGGGCTATGTGCTGGAAGGCGCCGACGAGATGGAAGCGGTGCTGCGCCGCAGCCACACCGCCGTGTGGGGCGAGCCGCTGACGGAGCACGTCACCTCGGCGACCACTGATGCGCGCTTCTTCGGCCTCTATGCTGAAACGCCGGCGATCGTCTACGGCCCGATCTGCCGCATGCCGCACGGCTATGACGAGGCCGTCGATCTCGACTCGGTGCGCAAGGTCACCCAGACGATCGCGCTGTTCATCGCCGACTGGTGCGGCCTCGAACCTATCGAGGCCAAGCCATGAATGCAGCCGTCCCCGATGCTTTCGGCGAAACGCTCGCCGAGGACGCGCCCCATGTCTCGACGACCGACGCGCTTGCCATCGTGCGCCGGCACTACGGGCTGACCGGCACCGCGCGTCCATTGCCTGGCGAACGCGACCATAACTTCCACATCCAGACCGACGGCGAGGGCGAGTTCGTCCTCAAGGTTTCCCATCCGGCGGAAGAGGCCGGCTTCACCGACTTCCAGAACAAGGCGCTCGACCACATCCTTGCAGTCGACCCCACCTTGCCGGTTCCCTCGGTGCGCAAAAGCCTTGAGGGCGAAGCGCAATTTACGGCCAGTGTTGGTGGATCGGCACCGCGCATCGTCCGGCTGGTGACTTATCTGCCCGGTCAGCTGCTGTCGCGCTCGCCGACTTCCGATGCGCAGGATCGCAATCTCGGGATCTTCCTCGCCCGCCTTGGCCGGGCGCTGCGCGGTTTCTTCCACCCGGCCGCCGGCAGCGACCTGCTCTGGGATATCCGCAAGGTCGCCAAGATACGACCGATGACGGTGCACATCACTGATCCGGGCCGGAGGGCGATGGTCGAGCGCGCGATCGACTCCTTCGAGCAGCATGCGGCGCCAATCATTCCGACCCTGCGCGCCCAGATCGTCCACAACGACATGAACTCCTACAATGTGGTGATGGACGCGTCGCGGCCGGAGGTCGTCAGCGGCATCCTCGATTTCGGCGACATGATCCATTCGCCGCTGATCTGCGACCTCGCCATCGGCGCCGTCTATCGCTGGCCGGCGCAAGGCCATCCGTTGGCGCCGGCCGCGCGCTTCGTCGCCGGCTATCAATCGGTTCAGCTGCTGGAGGAGGAAGAGATCGGCATTCTCTTCGATCTGATCCGTGCCCGGCTTGCGCTCATCGTCAACATCGCCAGTTGGCAGGCCGAGCGCTTCCCGGCCAAGCGCGACTATGTGCTGCGCCTCGCCACCGAGGTCTGGGCCTCGCTCGAAAAGCTGGATGGTCTGTCATCCACCGATGCCCGCCGCTATTTTCTCGACCATTCCAATCCGGAGTAAATGCTCGTGTCCCAGTCCTCGCCATATCCTTCAAATGCCGACGCGGCTGCATCGGAGCGCGCGCTGCTTGAACGCCGCGCCAGGCTGCTTGGGCCGACCTATCGCGCCTTCTACCGCAACCCTATTCATCTGGTGCGCGGCAGCGGTGTGTGGCTCTACGATGCCCAGGGCCGTAAATTCCTCGACGCCTATAACAACGTCGCCTCGGTCGGCCACTGCCACCCGCGCGTTGTCGAGGCGCTGTCCGGACAGGCCGCCACGCTCAACACCCACACGCGCTATCTCAGCGAGATCATCCTCGATTACGCGGAAAAACTGCTCGGCACCGTTCCGGCCCATCTTGGCCACGCCATGTTCACCTGCACCGGAAGCGAGGCCAACGACCTCGCCATCCGCATCGCCCAGCATTCCAGCGGCGGCACCGGCGTGATCATCACCGACTTCGCTTATCACGGCGCCACCATCGCGACGGCGCAACTGTCGCCGGCGGCGGTCGGAGCAAAGGGCGTGCGCGCGCAGCACCGCACCGTGTCGGCGCCGGACACGTTCCGCGACCATGGCCGGGCCGCGAATGTTTTCGCAAAAAATGTCGCCGCCGCCATCGAGGACATGCGCGTAAAAGATATCAAGCCGGCCGCACTCCTTCTCGACTCGGCCTTTTCCAGCGACGGCATCTTCTTTCCCGATGCGGCGGTGATGCGCGAGGCGGTGGATCACGTCAGAAAGGCCGGCGGCATCGTCATCGCCGATGAGGTCCAGTCCGGCTTCGGCCGGCTTGGCCAAGGCATGTGGGGTTTCGCCAATTATGGCATCGAGCCCGACATCGTCACGATGGGCAAGCCGATCGGCGATGGACACCCGATGGGCGCCGTGCTCGTGCGGCCGCAGCTAGTCGCTTCGTTCGGCTCGAACACCGGTTATTTCAACACTTTCGGCGGCAATCCGGTTGCTGCCGCCGTCGGTCTCGCCGTGCTGGCGGTGATCGAGGGCGAGGGGCTGATCGAGAATGCGCGCAATGTCGGCGCGTATACGAGTGAACTGCTGCGCACCCTGCAGAGCCGGCATGGCGCGGTCGCCGATATCAGGCATAACGGCCTCTATTTCGGTGTCGAGCTGACGGCGGACGGTGACGAGGCGCTGGCCGCCACCAAGACATCGGCGGTCGTCGAAGCCATGCGCGAGGACGGCGTGCTGATCTCGTCCTGCGGTCCGCGCGGCAATGTGCTGAAGATGAGGCCGCCACTGCCGTTTGCCAGGGACAATGCCGAGCAACTGGCCGAGACGCTCGATCGCGCGCTGTCGAACTGGTGATCGGGCCGAACGCATGCTGAAGCTCGAACATCAAACCCTGAATGACCGCGCCTATGGCGCGCTCAAGCAGGAGTTGATTTCAGGCGGCTTCAGCCCGGGGCAGACGCTGGTCATCCGCAAGCTCGCCGAAACGTTCGGCATCTCGACGACGCCAATCCGCGAGGCGCTGCAGCGGCTTGTCGCCGAGCGACTGCTCGAGATGCAGAACAACCGCTCGGTCATCGTGCCGTTGCTGTCCGCGCCCGCCTTCGAGGAACTGACGCGCATCCGTATCGCCGTCGAGGGACTGGCGGGCGAGATGGCGGCGACCAGGATGAGCGAAAGCGGACTGGCTGACATACAGGCGACGCTCGCCGGCATGCAGCGTGCCATCGAGGCCGGCGACGCCAGGGCCTATCTCTCGTTGAACGAGGCGTTCCACTTCGCCATCTACCAGCATGCCGGCGCGCCGATCCTGCTCAACATGATCCGCGACCTCTGGGGGCGGGTTGGGCCTTATCTCAAGCTGCTGATGCAGGCCGATCGCTACATCCCGCAGTCCAACGACGCGCATCGCAAGATCGTCGCCGCGCTGGAGCGGCGCAGCGGTCCCACTGTGCGGGTCTTCATAGAAGAGGACATCGCGATGGCGGCCGCCGTGCTGTCGGCAAACCTTGACGCTGCCAAGCTACTGTCGGCCTAGCTCATCCTGTCCAGCCGATCGCGCAGCATGCTCCAGCCGAGCAGCATGTTGGGCGCGTGCCGCAGCAAGGCATGGAACGGGATTGGCGCCGGCGGCGCAAAGGGCAGCGACAGGTCGCGGGCCTCGGTTCCAGAGGCCCAGTCCGCCAAAACCTTGCCCATCGCCGTGGTCATGGCGATGCCGCGGCCGTTGCAGGCGCGCCCGGCGATCAGGCCTGGGCCGAGGTCGATTAGGTGCGGCAGGAAATCCGGTTCGACCGCGGCCATTCCCGACCAGCTATAGGCGAGTGGCGGCAGGTCGGGCAGATTGAGATGTCGGCCAAGCCTTCGCCAGATCGTCTGCGGTACGCGCGTGTCGGCACCGGTGCCAAGGATGTGCATGCCGCCGCTGATCAGCCGGTTGTCGGCGTCGAAGCGGAAGGTGAAGAGATTGCGCCTGGTGTCGCCGACACCTTGCCCACCGGGCAAGAGGCGCGCGCGGATTTCGGGCGGCAGCGGCGCCGTGGCGATCTGGAAAACCTTGAGCGGGAAATAGGTTCGCTGCAATGATGGATTGAGGGACCAGCCATAGGCGTTGGTGGCGATCAGCACCTTTGCGGCGCGCACCGATCCCGCCGGCGTTTTCAGCATCCAGCCATCGGCTGTGCGATCAACCGAGGTGACGCGCGTCTGCTCGAAGATCTTCGCGCCGGCTTTCTCCGCCGCATCGGCGAGCCCGCGCGCATAGGCGACCGGATTGAGCACGCCACCGGAGCGATCCATCCAGCCGCCGACATAGCCTGGCACGCCCGTCAGGGCTTCGACTTCCTGCCGATCCAATGGGACTGCCGGCCGGCCAAGCTGTGCCCATTGCCCGGCACGTGACTTGACCTTCTCGAAGGCGGCAGGCGAATGCGCCGGCTGGATCCATCCGTTCTGCACGGCGTCGCAGTCGATGCCGTGCTGCCGGATCAGGCGGAAAACCAGGTCGGCGCTGCCGGCGGCGAAATCGATCAGCCTTTCGCCGCGCGAAGGTCCGAGCTGGGCCAATATGTCGCCCGGATCCATCTTGGCGAAGTTCGGCACGACGAAGCCGGCATTCCTGCCGGTCGCACCCCAGGCGATGATTTCGGCTTCGAGAACGGCGACGGAAAGTCCTTTGCCCGCGGCGTGCAGCGCGGTTGAAAGGCCGGAAAAGCCGCCGCCGACCATGGCCAGGTCGACATCGAGCCCGCCTTGCAGCGTCGGTCGCTCGCGGCGGTTGCGGCTGACGGCATGCCACAGCGACGCGCCTCGCGCCTCCTGCCGGATCACGGCATTCATGAGCCGGAACTGCTCTGGGTCGAAGCCACCTTCGCCCGCTTGCCGAACCATGGCCGCCGCGGCCTGTCGCCGAACAGGCCGTTGGGCCGGATCAGCAGGATGACGCAGAGCATGACACCGATGGCGGCGATCTGCAGCGCGGCAGCGCGCGCCTGCTGTTCCGGCGGGAACAGGATGCTGGTCAACGTGCCCGATCCGGCCCATATCGCCCACACCAGGATGCTGCCGATGACGGCGCCGAGATTGCTGCCAGAGCCGCCGACGATCAGCATCACCCACACCTGGAAGGTGAGGATCGGCAGGTAATTGTCCGGCGCGATGAAGCCGGTGAAATGCGCCTGCAGCGCGCCGGCCAGCGCCATGATGGCGCCGCCCACGGCAAAGGCCTGGACGCGATAGAAACGCGCGCTCTTGCCAAGCGAGATCGCCGCCCGCTCATCCTCGCGCAGCGCTTTCAGCACGCGTCCCCACGGGCTGCGCGACAGATGCTCCAGAGCGAGATAGGCGATCAGTGTCACCACCGAGACGACGGCGAGGTTCGATAGGTTGAATAGCAGAGGCGTCTCGGCAAGGCTGCCGAAGGGGCGCGGAATGAAGCCGATGCCGAACGGACCGCCGGTCAGTTTCTGCGCGTTGAGCGCGACCAGTTGCACGACGACGGCAACGCCGAAGGTGGTGATCGCCAGATAGTCGGACCTGAGCCGCAGCGTCGCCATGCCGGTAAGGGCCGCGGCGATGCCGCCGACGACCATGGCGCCCGCCCAGCCGACAAGGATCGGCAGGCCGAAGCCGCCCAGCCGCGCGGCATCGTCCGGTGTGGTCAGCAGCGCCGATGTATAGGCGCCGATGGCGACGAAGCCGGCGAGGCCGACATTGAACAGGCCGGTCAGCCCCCATTGCAGATTGAGCCCCAGCGTGACCAGCGAAAAGATCAGCGCGGTGGTCAGGAAGAAGGCGCCGTAGCCGAGCAGGTCCATCAGCGTTCCCTCACACCAAACAGGCCGATAGGCCGCACGAACAGCACCGCCATCAGGATGATGAAGGAGACGGCGGCGCGCCACTCGGCTCCGATCAGCTGTACTGCACCGGCTTCGGCGAACCCGATGATCAAGCCACCGAGCACCGCGCCAGGAATGCTGCCGATGCCGCCGAGAATGGCGGCAGCGAACATCGGCAGCAGCATGTCGAAACCCATGAACGGGCGGATCTGCACCAGAATGCCGATCATCACGCCGGCCACGCAGGCCAGCGCCCCGCCGATGACCCAGGTGACGCGCACCACGCTGGCGACATCGATGCCGACGATGCGGGCCAGTGCCGCGTTCTGGCTCAGGGCCTGCATCGAGCGGCCGGTTTGCGTGCGCGTCATCAACAGATGCACGCCGAGCACCAGCACCGCGGTCAGTAGCAGCAGGGCGATCTGGTCGGGCGTGATGCGGATGCCGAAGCCGACCGGCATGGCGATCTGGATTGCCCGGCTGAAATAGGTCGGCCGCGAGGTGAAAGTGAATTCGAGCAAGCTTCTCAGCGCCATCGAGGCGCCGAAGCTCGCCATCACCACGATGATCGCCTGGCCTTGCGAGCGAAGCCGCGAAAACAGCACCTTGTCGAGCAGCAGCGCCAAGAGCGCGGTGAAGGCCATGCCGATAGCGAGCGCAACAATGAGCGGCCAGCCGAAGGACAACGGTGCGATCGGCGCCACCTTGCCGACTGTCGCGCCGATGGCGCTGACGACGGCCAGCGTCGCATAGGTTCCCCAGGCCATGAAGTCGCCATGGGCAAAGTTCGAGAAGCGCAGGATCGAATAGGTGAGCGTCACGCCGATGGCGCCGAGGCCGATCATCGAACCCGTCAGCAATCCGTCGACGACAAATTGCAGGCTCATGCCGCACCTCCCGTGTCGGCCTTACGGGGGCGCTGGCCAAGATAGAGTTCGGCGACCACCGGATCGTTCCATAGTTCGGAGGCGATGCCCTCGTGCCGGTCCTTGCCTTCGACCAGCACATAGGCGCGGTCGCCGATGGCGAGTGCCGCCTTGGCATTCTGCTCGACCAAAAGGATGGTGACGCCGGACTTGCGGATGCCGGCCAGCATCTCGAACACCATCGAGACGAATTTCGGCGACAGGCCGGCCGACGGCTCGTCCAGAACCAGCACTTTGGGGTGGACGATCAGCGCGCGCGCGACGGCCAGCATCTGCCGCTGCCCGCCCGACAAATTGCCGGCGGCGGTGCGACGCTGGCGCACGAGATCGGGGAAGGCCGAATACATCTCCTCGATGCGGCCAGGGATCTCGCGCCGTTCGAGGATGCCGCAGGCGACTTTGAGATTGTCCTCGACCGACATCAGCGGAAAGATGTTTTCGGTCTGCGGCACGAAGGCAAGCCCGAGCCGAACCATGGTGTGGGCAGGCGCGGCCGTGATGTCCTTGCCGTCCAGAAACACCGTGCCGCCGGTGATCGGGACGAGGCCGGCGATTGCCTTGATGAAGCTCGACTTGCCGGCGCCGTTGGGGCCCAGCACGACGACGATCTCACCCTTGGCGACGATGATCGAGGCGCCGCGCACGATCGGCACGCCGGGCTCGTAGCCGGCCTCGAGGTCGCGGACATCGAGGACGATCTCGCTCATGCCGCGCCTCCGAGATAGGCCTCGATGACACGTGGGTCGCGGGCGACTTCCTCTGCCGTGCCTTCGCTGAGCAGCTGGCCGCTCGCCATGACGAGGACGCGATGGCAAAGCCGCGTCACCATGTCGATATTGTGCTCGATTAGCAGGAAGGTGATGCCGCGCGCATTGATGTCGCGGATGCGTTCGATGATGACTTCGAGCAGCGTCGCGTTGACTCCGGCGGCCGGTTCGTCGAGCAGGATGATCGCCGGGTCGGCCATCATGACGCGGGCGAGTTCGAGGAGCTTGCGCTGGCCGCCGGAAAGCACGCGCGCCGGCTCATGTGCGAGGCGGGTGAGGGTGACCAGTTCCAGCAGTTCGAGCGCCTTTGTCCTGGCGGCTCTTTCCTGCGCGGCGACGCGCCATGGCGTCACGAAATTGGCGAGCAGCTTTTCGCCGGCCTGACCTTGTGCCGCCAGCATGATGTTTTCGATCAGCGTCAGATTGGGCAGCGGGCGCGGTATCTGGAAGGTGCGGCCGAGACCGCGTCCGATGCGCAGATGTGCGGCTTCGCCCGAGACTGGCGTACCGTTGAGAAGGATTTCACCGCTGGTCGGCAGGATGCTTCCGGCAAGCAGGTCGAACATCGTCGTCTTGCCGGCGCCGTTGGGGCCGATCAGGCCGAGGATTTCTCCCGCTTTGACTTCAAACGAGACATCGTTGACCGCGACAAGGCCGCCGAACCGCCTGACGACATTTCTTGCCGTCAGAACCGGCGCGCGGGTTTCCCCTTGCCGTTTGGTTGCCTCGCTCATCAAACCCTCTGGCCGAAGACGATCGTTGCCGCCTTCTGATTATGATTTGTGATCACACTTGCTTTGATCACGCTATTCGGCTTTAATTTCATCCGCAAGCCGAAAACCGGCCAAGAACGGAATTCCATGCAAAAGGCTGCCATCGAAAAGAACAACGAGGCGATCGCGGCCCAACTTGCGCCGGTCGGCCGCGAAACGGTGCAGGACCGCGTCTACTCCGAACTGCGCCGTGCCTTGATCGGCGGCCTGTTCGAGCCGAGCCAGGTGTTGACCATCCGTGGCCTGGCCGATGCGCTGGTCACTTCGACCATGCCGGTGCGCGAGGCGCTCGGCCGGCTGATCACGGAAAAGGCGCTGGAGGCGCTGCCCAACCGTTCGGTGCGTGTGCCGCCGATCACATTGGAACGCCTCGATGATCTCTTGCGTGCCCGCATCCTGATCGAGGGCGAAGCGATCGCGCTGGCCGCCGCCCGCATGGGTCCGCGCCAGATCGCCACCATCGAAACCATTCTCGGCGAATGGGACGAGATGCGGGCGCTGAAACACAAGAAGGACGTCGATCGCGAAGTGACGCTCAATCAGAGCTTTCATTTCGAGATCTACCGCTCCTGCGGCTCGGCCGTGCTGATCCCGATGATCGAGAGCCTGTGGCTGCAATCGGGCCCCTGCATCCGCGTCGCTATCTATGCCTTCTCGGAGGCCGGCGAAGTCGACACCGCCCAGTATCACCGCCGCATCGTCACGGCGCTGTCCACGCAGGATGCGCAGGCCGCGCGTGAATCACTGGTCGCCGACATCAGCCGCCCCTTCACCTTCCTGCGCAGCAAGCTGCAGGCCGCCGCCGCGAAAGACCAGACATGACCGCCATCAGGATCACCGAGCCGCGCTCGCAGCTTTCCGTCACCGCATTGTTGCTGCCCGAGAAGGCACCGGAAAACGCTGCCTTCCTCTTGGCCTATCTCGGCACGCCACGCGTTGTTCCGGGCATCCACGCGATGTGGACGGGGCCGGAGATTTCCTGTCCGGTTCCACCAGCCGACCTCGAGGACCAGGCCTATGCAAAACCGCTGCCGGCCGAGAACGCAACGCTGAACCCGCAGCCGGGCGACATCGTGCTGTCCTATGTGCCGCCACGCATGTGGGGCGGCAATCCCAATGCGATCTTCGACATCGGCCTCTATTACGGCCAGGGTGCGCGGCTCCTGTTCCCGATCGGCTGGCTGGCCGGCAGCGTGGTGGCGCAGGTGCGTGCCGGGGAGCGCGATCAGTTCGCCGCCGCTTGCGGCGGCATCCGGCGCAACGGCGCCTGCGATGTCACCTTCAGTCTGGTGGAGGCTTGACATGGCCGACGACAGTTTCGAGCTGTTCGATCTTCGCGTCGAGGTGGTCATCCCGGAGGGCAAGCCGATCTATTGCGGCGCCAGGGCCGGTGACTATTTCGAGCTCAAGGGCGAGATGCTGTCGATGCCGGCAGGGCAGGGCTTTTCGATTTATTCGCTCGCCGCCGTCTTGCCGCTGCTGGCGGCCAAGCAGCGCCCGACCCACCCGAACGACTGGATGACATCGGACGCCGAGATCGCTTGTCCCGATCCCAATTGCGCCAGCCGCCTCCGGATTGTCAGGGTGGCCAAGCGACGGTTCAGCCACGCCGAGACCACAGCGGTGCCGCTGCCGAAGGAGGATGACCTGACATGACCGCCAAGACCTTCGAACTCGGCCCCGGCTACACCATCTCGCGCGTCATTCGCGGCGGCTGGCAGCTGGCCGGCGGCCACGGCGCCATCGACCGCAGCCAAGCGGTTGCCGATCTGATCGCCACCTTCGATGCCGGCATCTGGACCTATGATTGCGCCGACATCTACACCGGTGTCGAGGAGCTCATCGGCGCGGCGCGCCTGCGGCTGGCCAGCGAGCGCGGCCTCGACGTCGCCGCCCGGATGAAGGTGCACACCAAGCTGGTGCCCGACCTGGAACGGCTGGCCAGCATCAGCCGCGACTACATCAGGGGCATCGTCGACCAGTCATTGCGGCGGCTGAAGGCCGAGCGGCTCGATCTCGTCCAGTTCCACTGGTGGGACTATGCGCAGCCTCGCTATGTCGAGGCGATGGGCTGGCTCAACGAGCTTCGGCTGGAAGGCAAGGTGCGCAATCTCGGCACCACCAATTTCGATACGCCGCGGCTCACCGAAATCCTCGCCGCCGGCATCCCGCTTGTCAGTCAACAGCTGCAGTATTCCGTGCTCGACCAGCGGCCGGGCAACAGCCTGGCGGCACTCGCAAAACAGAACGGCGTCGGCTTCCTCTGTTACGGCTCGGTTGCCGGCGGCTTCCTCAGCGACAAATGGCTCGGTGCGGCCGAACCCGCCACGCCGCTCGAAAACCGCTCGCTGGTCAAATACAAGCTGATCATCGATGATTTCGGCGGCTGGGATCTGTTCCAGCACCTGCTTCAGGCACTGAAAGCCATTGGCGACCGCCACGGCGTCGACATTGCCACCATCGCCAGCGCCTGGGTGCTGGAACAGCCGCAAGTGGCGGCTGTCATCGTCGGTGCCCGCAACCAGGCGCACGCCATTGCCAATGCGAAAATCATGGACGTGGCGCTTGACGCCGAGGACCGGGCGCGGATTGCGGCCGTCATCGCGCAAGGCACGGGCCTGGAGGGCGACGTCTACACGCTGGAGCGCGACCGCCACGGACGCCACGGTTCGATCATGCACTACAACCTCAATGCGGGGAAGAAATGAGCGGCGAACCCTCCCTGTTTTCACGCGCCAGCGCCGAAATCATCGACCTGCACCGCTTCTTCGTCGACTGGTTCGTCGCCGCGCGCGCCAACACGGTGGACTTCGGCCGCTTCGAACGCGCCATGGGTAAAGACCTCAGCATGGTGGCGCCGGACGGGCAGGTCCTCGATCGCGAAGCGGTCGTCGACCATGTCCGCTCAAGCCGCGCCTCTTGCGACGACGGTTTTGCCATTTCGATCGAGGACATCCGGCCCGGCTGGCAGGACGCCGATACCATCGTCGTCCTTTATGTCGAAGCGCAGCTGCGCGCAGGCAAGCACAGCCGCCGCCAGTCGAGCGCCGTCTTCACCACCAGTTCATCGGCGCCCAACGGCGTCGAATGGCGACATCTGCATGAGACCTGGCTGCAGGTGCCGGAACGCTGAACAGGCTCCAGAATTCAAATACAGTAGAGTAACGAAAGGGGAACAACAATGACAAAGACGATACTCCAACTCACCACCGCGCTCGCCCTCGTCACGATGGCGGGTGCCGCGCAGGCAGCCGATTGCAAGATCACCGTCGGCCTCGTCATGGAACTGACCGGCCCGGCCGGCGAATACGGTCAGGCCGGGGCCAAGTCGGTCGAGATGGCCTTCCGCGACATCAACGGAGCCGGCGGTGTGCGCGGCTGCGATCTCGTCACCGATACGCGCGACAGCCAGAGCCAGGGCAACATAGCGGTCGACGCAGCCACCCAGCTGGTTCAGGTCAAGAAGGTGCCGGTCATCATCGGCGGCATCATCTCGTCTGTGTCGATCCCGATCCTGACCTCCGTCACCGCGCCAGCCAAGATCGTCCAGGTCTCGCCGGCTTCGTCCTCGCCGACGCTGACCGCGCTCGGCCGCGACGGCAAGACCAACGGCATCTTCTTCCGCACCATCACCTCGGATGCGCTGCAGGGCGTCGCCGCCGCCAAATACGCCGTCGACAAGGGTTTCAAGAAACTGTCGATCATCCACGTCAACAACGATTTCGGCGTCAACATGGTGGCCGAATTCTCGCGTGCCTATAAAGCGCTCGGCGGCACCATCGTCTCCGACACGCCCTATAACGAGAAGCAGTCGAGCTATGCCTCCGAAGTCACGGCGGCGATGGCCGGCGAACCGGACGGGCTCTATCTCGTCAGCACGCCGGTCGACGGTGCAACGGTCGCCCGTACCTGGATCTCGCAGGGCGGCGTGCAGAAATTCCTCCTCAATGACGGCATGAACAGCCCTGATTTCATCGAGTCCGTCGGCGCCGACTATCTGAAGGAAGCCTACGGCACCTCGTCCGGCACCAGCCCGACCGCTTCGACAGAGTACTTCACCAAGAACTACAAGGAATTCTCCGGCATCGAACCGACCAATCCGGCAGCCGACCGTTCCTATGACGCCGGCGCGATTGTTGGCCTCGCCATCGCCATTGCCGGTTCGGAGGATCCGGCCAAGATCAAGGACGCGATGTACAAGGCGGTCGATCCGGCCGGCACGCCGATCTTTGCCGGCAAGGAAGAGTTCGCCAAGGCGCTTGGCCTGATCAAGGACGGCAAGCCGATCCGCTATGAAGGCGTCATCGGCCCTGTCGCCTTCGACAAATATGGCGACATCACCGGCCCGTTCCGGCTGTGGAAGATCGTCGATGGCAAGGTGGCGACCGACGGTGAAATGACCACCGACGACGTCAACGCCCTGCAAGCGAAACTTCAGTAAGACTACCTATTCTCCGGTATCGATCACGATCCCATCGTGGTCGATACCGGACGATTGTCCTGTTTTGCATTACCACGGGCACGGACGACGTCGCTTTGCGTGGACGAGCGTTTGACCGGCAGGCGATCATGGATAGGATCGGCCGATGTCGCCTGAAATCCAACAGCTCCTCTCTGCGCTCGGCGACCGGCTGGGCGCGGGCGGCGTGCTCGCCGGTCCGGAGGTGGATCAGCGCTATCGTGACGATCCCGACGGCAAGCTGGGGGCGCTTCCCGAAGCGGTGCTGCGCCCGCGCGACACACAAGGTGTCGCGGCAGCGCTGGCGGTTTGCAACGATCTCAGCCAGCCGGTTGTCGTCCAGGGAGGACGCACCAGCCTGGCAGGCGCCGCCCGTGTGCAGCCGGGCGAGGTGGTGCTGTCGTTGGAGCGCATGACCGACCTCGCCGTTCCGGATCGCCAGGCTGCTAGCATCGTCGCCGAAGCGGGCGCGACGCTGCAGGCGGTGCAGGAGGCGGCCGACAGCGCCGGGCTGATGTTCGGCGTCGATATCGGCGCACGCGGCTCCGCGACGGTCGGCGGCAACATCGCCACCAATGCCGGCGGCATCCGCGTGCTGCGTTACGGCATGTACCGCGCTCAGGTTCTGGGACTGGAAGCCGTGCTTGCCGATGGCAGCGTGATGACCTCGCTCAAGGGCTTGCCCAAGGACAATTCCGGCTACGACCTCAGTCAGCTCTTTATCGGCACGGAAGGAACGCTCGGCGTGGTCACCCGCGCCGCGCTCAGGCTGCATCCCAAGCCGGCGTCCGAGGTGAACGCTTTCTGCGCGCTCTCTTCGCTCGATGCGGCAATCGCCCTGCTTGGGCTGCTGCGGCAAAAGCTCGGCCCGCTCCTGTCCGCCTATGAGGTCAACTTCGCACCGCTCTATGACCTCATGGTCGCCAGCATGGCTATGCCGGCGCCGCTGCCGGCAGGCTCGCCCGTCTATCTGCTGGCCGAGATCCAGGGCAGTCAGCCGGAACGCGACGGCGAGCGCTTCGCCGAGGTGTTGATGCAGTTGGTCGAAGACGGTGTCATCGACGATGTGGTGGTCTCGCAATCGCCGCGCGAGTTTCGCGCTCTGTGGGACGTGCGGGAGGACGCCAATCGCGTCCTGTTTTCGATCAAGGGTTTGATCGGCGTCGACATCAGCATCCCGTTGGCCCGCATGGGAGCGTTCCTGCAAGAGGCGGACGCAGCCATCCACGCCGTCGATCCCGGCGCCGACATCTATTTCTTCGGCCATCTCGGCGACGGCAATCTGCATTACCAGGTCCGCACGGTCGATGCGGCGGCGGCATATGACATCGTCTATCGCGGCGTGGCGGCGGCCGGCGGCGGCGTTTCGGCCGAACACGGCATCGGCCTCGACAAGAAGAAGTGGCTGCATCTGGTCCGCAGCGACGCCGAGATCGCCACGATGCGGCGGCTGAAGACAGCCCTTGACCCCAGAAACATCCTCAATCGGGGACGGGTCTTCGACCTCAACCCGACCGCCTTCTCCCGATGACGATTGCCCGCTATCTCAAGTCCGTTCCGTTGCGAGCTGTCTGGGGATGAGAAAGCGGGCGGCAAGCACGCAGAGCAGCACGGTGAACATCAGGATCAGCGCCACCAGCGCATTGATGTCGGGTGAGAAGCCAAGCCGCATCATCGCCCACAACCTGACCGGCAGCGTGCTTTGCGTGCCGGTGACCAGGATGGTGATCATGGTCTCGTCGAACGACAGGGCGAAGGCCAGGATGGCGCCGCCGACCATGGCGCTCGACAGGTTCGGCAGGATGATGCGCCAAAAGGTCTGCCAGCCCGTGGCACCGAGATCGTAGGACGCTTCGACCAGCGTGCGGCTCATCGACTGCAGCCGCATCAGCACCGTGCGGTAGACGATCGCCAGCACGAAAACCGTATGGCCGATGACGACCGTCAGCAGCGAGCGTTCGAGACCGATTTCGCGAAAGAAGATCAGCAGCGCCAGGCCGCTGATGATCGGAGGCATCAGGAACGGCAGGAAGATGATGAACTGCAGCAGCGAGCGTCCGGAGCGGCGCCCATGATAATAGAGCGCCAGCAGCGTTCCGCTGACCACCGACAGGATGACGGTGCAGACGCCGACGATCAGCGTGGTGCGCAAGGCGACCAGTATGTCGTGGTTTTCAGCCAGCGCCACATAGGTCGACAGGGTCGGCGCCGACCAGTCGACGGAGCCATGCGAAATGGTGAAGAACGACGACACGATCGGCACGAACAGCGGGCTGTAGAGCAGCACCGCAACCAGTGTCGTGATCGCGGCCAGAAAGATCGTGGACAGTCGGGGCAGGGCGCTCATACCGAAGTCCCCCGGTTGCGGCCAAAGCGTTCGCCGACGAGGATTGCGGCGATCACCACGACGGCCAGCGCCACCGACAGCGCCGCGCCGAACGGCCAGTTATAGGCCGTGCCGAACTGGCTGTAGAGGATGCGGCCGAAGGTGAAGCCGCTGATGCCGCCGACCATTTGCGGCGTCAGGAAATCGCCGATCGCCAGCACGAAGACGAAGCTCGCCGCCGAAGCGACGCCGGGCAGGCTGAGCGGCAAGGTGATGCGCAGGAAGGTCTGCAAGCTGCTGGCCCCCAGATCGTCCGAGGCACGCAGCAGCACCTGCGGAATCCGCTCCAGCGACAGGAAGATCGGCAGGATGGCGAAGGGAATCAAAAGTAGCGTCAGCGTCAGCAGGATGGCGTTCATGTTGAACACGAAAAGCGTCGACGGTTCCTGCAGGATGCCGAGCGCCACCAGCGCCTTGTTGAGGAAGCCGTTGAGGCCGAGGATGCTGCGGATCGCATAGATCTTGATGACGTAGCTCATCAGCAGCGGCACCAGCAGCAGCATCAGCAAGGCATAGCGCCAACGGCCTTTCAGCGTCGTCAGGAAGTAGGCGGCGGGATAGGCAAGTAGGATGCAGATGATGGCCACCGACACGCACAGCACGATGGTGTTCCAGAACACCGGCAGAAAGACCGGATCGGTGAAGAACCTGATATAGTTGCCCAGGGACAACCCGTAGACGATGGTGCCCTGGTCGACACTGAAGAAGCTGTAGCCGAGGAAGATCGCCAGCGGCACCAGGACGAAGACAACCGGCAAGGCAAACGCCAGCACCGTGACCAGCAGCGACAGTCGTCTTTCCGCAGTGAGTGTCGAGCCGGCTTCGCTCATGCCAGCACCAGATGGCCTTCATGCGGCGCAAACGAAAGCGATACAGCCTCGCCGGATTTGAGCGCGCTGCCGTCGATGCGGCTCGGCACGCGCAGCCGCAAGCGTTGCGCAGCATTGTCTGGGCCTGCCGCGATGGTGGCGACGCTCGATGAGCCGGCAAAGGCCATGTCGGAGATCGTGCCGGAAAAACGGTTGTCGGTGTCCTTTGCGTCTGCAAGATGCAAGGCCTCGGGACGGAACGCAGCGTAGGCGCTGGCGCCATCTGCTGCGGCCTTCAAATGCGGCTGGTCACTGATCGAGCAGACCAGGCGGCCGAGCGCCGTCTCGATCGATCGCAGCTCGCCCTGCACCGGCCCAAGTTTTCCGGACATCAGATTGTTCTCGCCGAAGAAGCGCGCGACGAACTCGCAATTCGGCCTGTAGTAAAGGTCGTGCGGCGTGCCGTGCTGGCGGATATGGCCGGCCTCCATGACGCAGATCCGATCGGCCATGCCGATGGCTTCCTCCTGGTCATGGGTGACGAACAGGAAGGTGGTCTTGATTTCGCGCTGGATGGATTTCAGGAAGACCTGCATCTGCCTGCGCAGTTCGAGGTCGAGCGCCGCCAGCGGCTCATCGAGCAGGATCAGGCGCGGCTGGCAGATCAGTGCACGGGCGAGCGCGACACGCTGGCGCTGGCCGCCGGAGAGCTGCGCCGGAAAGCGGTCGGCGAAACGTCCGAGCTGGACCAGGTCCAGCGCCTCCGCGACACGGCGCGCGATTTCCTTGCGCTGGATATGGCGAACCGAAAGCCCGTAGCCAACATTGCCGGAAACGGTCAGGTGCGGAAACAGCGCATAGTCCTGGAATACCGTGTTGAACGGCCGTCGGTTGATCGGCATGCGGCTGATGTCTTGCCCATCCAGGCGGATCTCGCCTGACGTCAGCGGTTCCAGTCCGCCGATCAGCCGCAGCACCGTGGTCTTGCCGGAGCCCGAAGGCCCGAGCACGGTGAGGAACTCACCATCCCGGATCGACAGGTCGATGTCGTGCAGCACGGGGACCGTGCCGTAGGATTTCGAGACGGACCGCAGCGTCAAGAGGTCGGTGTTCTGGTTCATGAAATACTCTCGCATACGCTTCGGCGGTCCGGAACCTCCGGACCGCCGGGTCCTTCGAAGGCATAGAGCGGAAAGATCAGGGCGTAGCCTTGACCTCGTTCCACATGTCCGAACGCTTGAGCGGGTCCTCGACATTGTTGAGCCAGACCAGCTTGTCGTTGCCGCCGGCGCTGCCGGTTTCCGTCACCGTGTTGCCGAAGCCGGTGCGCTCGGAAAGCTCGCCGCTGACCTTCTTGCTCAGCATGAAGTCGATCCACTTCTCGGCCGCCGCATTGTCGCGGACACCCTTGGAAATGACCCAGTTGTCGAGCCAGGCGAGCGCGCCCTCGCCTGGATTGACGTAGGCGACATGAGCGCCGATCTTCTGCAGTGCCTTGACCTGCTGCTGGCCGTAATTGGCCCAGATCAGGGCCACATCATTGTTCTGGTAGATCTGCTGCGCCTCGTCGGCGGTGGTGTAGAAGCTCAGCACGTTGCGCTTGAGTTCGACCAGCTTGGCCTTGACTGCCGCCATCTGCTCTTCGTTGAGGTTGAACGGATCCTTGTAGCCGAGCGTCAGCGCCGTGAACGAGAAATTGTGCTCGCCATTGTCGTAGGCCAGAACCTTGCCCTTGTAGGCCGGGTCCCACAGAACCGACATCGAGGTCGGTGCTGGCTTGACCTTGTCGGTGTCATAGATCAGGCCGATGGAGTCGAAGCAGAACGGAATGCCGTAGACCTTGCCGTCCTTGGTCACGCCGCTCACCGCGGTCAGATCGCGGAAGCGCGGCAGCACTTCTTTCTGGTTGGCGAGCTTCGTGACGTCGATCGGCGACACCAGGTCGGCCTTGATGTAGCGCTGCAACTGGGCGGTGTTGACGGCGAAGACGTCGAAGTCCTGGCCTTCGCTTCCCTTTATCTTGGCCCAGATCTCGTCGTCGCTGCCGATGAAGACGACATCGACGCCGATGCCGGTCGCGGCGGTGAAGTCCTTGACCCAGTCGGCATCGGCGTAGCCGTCCCAGGCCAGTACCCGCAGGTTCGCGGCGAGCGCCGCCGATGTCATCAGGCCGATGCCGAGCCCGATTGTCGCTAGTCTTAGAAACGCTTTCTTCAGTCCCATTTTTAATCTCCCATTGTCGTTCTGGTGGACCGTAATTTTCGGGCCTGCGCCGTCACAGCTGGGTAACAGCGACCAGTCCCTCGTCCGGCACCGACACCATCCGGTTGCGCAGTGGCTTGCCGAATGTCTGTGCCTGGATTTCATACTCGTCGCCGGAAGCCGTCTTGACGCCGGAGGCGTAGCTCATCACCGCCGCGCCGAAGAAATAGGCATGCAGGTCGCCCGCCCTGCGGTGCATCGGGTAGCGGAAATGGAAGTGTTCGAGATTGGCGATCGAGTGCGACATGTGCGCTTCGCCCGACAGGAACTCCTGCTCCCAGATGACAGTGCCGTCGCGCAGGATGCGCGAATGGCCGCGCACTTCTTCGGGCAGGTCACCGATCAGCAGCTCGGGTCCGATGGAGCAGGAGCGAAGCTTGGAGTGGGCGAGGTAGAGGTAGTTCTCGCCCTCCGTCACATGGTCGGAATATTCGTTGCCGAGCGCATAGCCGATCCGATAGGGGCGGCCGTCCGGCCCGTTGAGATAGAGGCCGACGATCTCGGCCTCTTCGGCGCCGGCGCGCGCGAAGGCCGGCATCGGTAGCGGCGCGCCGGGCGGCACGACACAGGTGCCGACGCCCTTGAAGAACCATTCGGGCTGGATGCCGATCTGCCCGGCGGCAGGCTTGCCGCCTTCCAGGCCCATACGGAAAATCTTCAGCGAATCCGATTCCTCGGTGCCTTCGCCATGGGTCAGAACATGCATCTGGTTGCGCGCGGCGGCGCTTCCCGTGTGGGTCAGGCCGGTCCCGGTGACCAGGAAGCGCGCCGGTTCCGGATGGTCGACCGGAGCGAGCACCTGGCCATCGCGCAACAGTTGGTCGTAGTCGATTTTCGCTGTGCCCGTCTGCTTCTCAACCAGCGCTGCGATCGACGTGCCCTGGGCAATTGCCGCTTCGGCCAGCTCCAGCACGCTGCCGGTCTTTTCGAGCGGGTGCAGATGATTGCCGTCATCCGAGACACGGCCAACCCCTCTGCTGCCGTCGGCCATTCTGAACTGAACAAGACGCATGAATACTAACCTTCTTCCCTTGGAGCCGTACGGGTCACACCCAGCCCGCATCGACGATGAACTGCTGGCTCGTGCACATGCGGCTGTCGTCTGCGGCGAGAAACAGCGCCATGCGCGCGATATCGGAGGGTTGCAGCCGGTCGGGCAGGCACTGCCTTTCCGCGATCTGGCGTTCGCCGGCCGAGTTCAGCCACAGCCGCATCTGGCGCTCTGTCATCACCCATCCCGGCACCATGCAGTTGACGCGGATGCGTTCGGGGCCGAGTTCGCGAGCCAGCGCCCGCGTCATGCCGTAAACAGCCGCTTTCGCGGTGACATAGGCTGGGCAATCCGGATCGCCGACCATCCAGGTGATGGAGCCGAAATTGATGATCGAGCCGCCGCCCAGCGCGTTCATCTGTGGACGCACCGCCTGCGCCGCGAAGAACTGATGGCGCAAATTGACCGCCATGCGGTCGTCCCAGTAGGCAACCGTCACGTCCTTGGTCTGGTGGCGGTCGTCATTGCCGGCATTGTTGCACAGCGCCTGGATAGGGCCGTTGTGCTGCATCGCCTGAACGGTTGCCGCCTGCAACTCTTCGACGTTGCGCAGGTCGCAGGGAATGAACAGCGGCGCGGCATGTCCCTCGGCCGAGATCGCGTCGACCAGACGCCGGGAAGGCTCCTCGGCCATGTCGACGAAGGCGACGCGGCTGCCTTGCGCGCAGAAATGGCGCACCAGGCTTTCGCCGATGCCACTGCCGCCGCCGGTTATGAAGACGCTGCGGCCCTTGAGGCTTGGATAGATCGCATAGCCGATTTCATCCGTCATCGCGCGCCTCTCTAGTGCGAATGCCGAGGAATGCCGGCATCGCGCCGACCGACGAGAAAGTCGAAATCGCAGCCCTTGTCGGCCTGCAGCACGCGCTCGACATAAAGGCTCTGATAGCCGCCTTCCGGCGGTGCCGGCGGCTGCCAGTCACGCCGGCGGATCGCCAGCTCCTCATCCGACACCAAAAGCTCCAGCCGGCGACCGGCGACATCGAGTTCGATGAGGTCGCCGTCGCGCACCAGAGCCAGCGCGCCACCTGCGGCTGCTTCCGGCGCCACATGCAGAACCACGGTGCCGTAGGCGGTGCCGCTCATGCGCGCGTCCGAAATGCGCACCATGTCGGAGACGCCTTGCTTCAGCAGTTTTGCCGGCAGCGGCATATTGCCGACCTCGGCCATTCCTGGATAACCGCGCGGTCCGCAATTCTTTAGTACCATCACCGAGGAGGCGTCGATGTCCAGCTCCGGATCGTCGATGCGGGCGTAGTAGTGCTCGATGTTCTCGAACACCACCGCCTTGCCGCGATGTTGCATCAGCGCGGGCGTTGCCGCGGACGGTTTGATGACTGCCCCGTCAGGCGCCAGATTGCCGCGCAGGATCGAGATGCCGCCTTCCTTGGTCAGCGGCTGGCTCAGCGGCCGGATCACCTCGCTGTTGTAGTTGGGCGCGCCGTCGATCAGTTCACCGATGGTCTTGGCGCTGACGGTCATGGCGTCGCGATGAAGAAGCCCCACTTCATCAAGCGACGCCATGACCGCAGCTAGCCCCCCGGCGTAGTAGAAATCTTCCATCAGGAACCGGCCCGACGGCATCAAATCGACAATAGTTGGAATGTCCCGGCCAAGGCGGTCCCAGTCATCGAGGCTGAGATCGACACCGATCCGGTTGGCGATGGCGATCAGATGCAGCACCGCATTGGTCGAGCCACCGATCGCGCCGTTGACTCGAATGGCGTTCTCGAATGCTTCCCGGGTGAGGATCTGCGCGATTGTCACGTCCCTGCGGACGAGGTCGACGATCTGGCGTCCGGCCATTTGCGCGAGCACGCCACGGCGCGAATCCACCGCCGGGATCGCGGCATTGTCCGGCATGCCGATGCCGAGCGCCTCCACCATGCTGGCCATGGTCGAGGCCGTTCCCATCGTCATGCAACTGCCCGCAGATCGGCTTTGGCCCTGCTCGGCGGCGAGGAAGTCGGCGACCGGCATGCGGCCGGCCTTCACTTCCTCGGCGAATTTCCAGACATGGGTGCCCGAGCCGATATCCTGTCCGCGGAACTTGCCGTTTAGCATCGGCCCGCCGGAAACAGCGATGGTCGGCAGGTTGCACGACGCAGCGCCCATCAAGAGTGCCGGCGTGGTCTTGTCGCAGCCGACCAGCAGGATGACGCCGTCGATCGGATTGCCGCGGATGGACTCTTCGACATCCATGCTGACCAGATTGCGAAACAGCATGGCGGTGGGGCGCATGTTGCTCTCGCCGAGCGACATCACAGGGAATTCGAGCGGCAGGCCGCCCGCTTCATAGACGCCGCGTTTGACGTGATCGGCCAGCGCCCGCAGATGGGCATTGCATGGGGTCAGTTCCGACCAGGTGTTGCAGATGCCGATCACCGGGCGGCCATCGAAAGCGTCGGCGGGGATGCCCTGGTTCTTCATCCAACTGCGGTGCATGAAGGCGTTCTTGCCCTCACCGCCGAACCAGGCCTCGGACCGCAGCTTGCGTTTGGTGTCGGTCACGATGTCTGTTCCCGATCCTGGCGGCGCTTGTTGCGGCTTTGGACGCTGCGGCGCACGTCTTCCTCGGCATTGTCGATGAGCACCAGCAGCGCGTTTTGCGCACCAGTGGCGTCGCCGGATGCGATCTTTTCGGCCACTTCCCGATGCAGCGGCAAAGAATGACGCTGCCCGTCCGGATTGTCGTTGGAGAGGCGAAAGCTCATCACCAATGCGGTTTCGACCAGTGCCGCCAGCGAGCCGATCAGCTCATTGCCGGTCATGCGCAGGATGGTCTGATGGAACAAAAGATCGGGCTTGGCGAAGCGGTCGCCGTCGTCAACCACCGCTTCCATTTCGGCCAGCGCGGCATTGATCTCGGCAATCTGCGCCGGCGTGGCGCGTTGCGCGGCAAGTGCGGCCGACATCGGCTCGATGGCTCGGCGCAGCTCGAACAGCGCCCGGACATCGTCGGCGCTGACGCCGCCTGCGTAGCGCCATGACAGGACGTCCGGGTCGAGGAAATTCCAGTCGGCACGGGGACGCACCCTTGTGCCGGTCTTCGGCCGCGATTCGACCAGTCCCTTGCCGGCCAGCACCTTGATCGCCTCGCGCAGCACCGTGCGGCTGACCCCCAGCATCTCGCTGGAATCGTCGGCATTGGGCAGTGCCTCGCCGGGCAGGAAATCGCCCTGCACGATGCGCAATCCGATCTGTTCGACGACGGTCGCGTGCAACGCCGTCGAGCCGCTGGAGACCGCGACCGCAACCCTCGACGTGCGCGCCGTGCTGAAAGATTTCTTATTCTTCATACTATTCATATGATATGTCTTATCGGCATTGCGACTGGAGTCAAGGGAGGGGGAATGCCGGTGACAAAGAATTCCGCTGCCGTTGCCGAGCGGCATCAAGAGCTGGTCTCGATCAGCGATGGCATTGCGACTGTAGAGATTGCCCCGGCCGCCGGCGGCGCGCTGGCGTCGTATCGCTGGCGGCAAAACGGATCCGTCGTGGATTGGCTGCGTCCTGCGGATCAGGCGGCGATCGACAGCCGCGATGCCGGCGCCATGGCCTGCTTCCCGCTGGTTCCCTATTCCAATCGCATAAGGGGCGGGCGCTTCGCATTCGCGGGCCGCACCGTCGAACTGCCGACCAGCCCGGAAGATCCGCATCATGAGCATGGCCATGGCTGGCGTCGGCCATGGACAGTCGTCCGGCACGAAGCCAGCACCACCCTCCTATCTTATCGCCATGCCGCCGATTCCTGGCCGTGGAGCTATGAGGCAAGGCAAGCGATCTCGCTGGTCGATGGCGGGCTGATCATTGCCCTTTCGCTGCGCAATCTCTCGGACATGCCGATGCCGGCAGGCTTCGGCCTCCATCCCTATTTCCCGTCGACACCGTGGACACATGTCCAGGCGCAGGTATCCGGCATGTGGGAGACCGATGCGGAAATCCTGCCCACCCGGCACGTCCTTCCGCCAGCTGGTTCCAACCCGACCACGGGCTTCGACGTGTTGGAGACGGACTTCGACACGGTCTTCACCGGATGGACGCGCCGCGCCCGGATCTCCTGGCCGGAGCGTGGGCGGCAACTGGACATCGAGGCCGAAGCGCCGCTCGATTTCCTCGTCCTCTACACGCCGCCCGGCGAGCCGTTCTTTTGCGCCGAACCGGTCAGCAACATCACCGATGCCTTCAATCGCAGGAACGCGGGCATCGACACTGGCTGCATGGTACTTGCACCCGGGCAAATGCGATCCGCAAGCGTTCGCTTCACGCCTTCGCAGGCGGCCTGATCGCCAATCTGAGCCGCATCAACTGCTTTGACTTGCCGCTTCGCGGATGGTCTGCAGCAGGATGGAGAAGGCCGGCGAGGGGGCCGTGTCGGTGCGCATGGTCAGGCCGACCGGTCCCTTGGTTTCCTCGGTGTTGACCGGCAAGGCGACGAAGGCGCCGCTGCCGAGTTCGTTGGCAACGACGCCAGCCGAAATGATCCAGACGGCATTGCTCTGCCGCAGGAAGGCGCGGCCGAAGGAGTCCGAGACGGTTTCGATCTCGGTTGCCGGCGCCGTCATGCCGTTGGTGATGAACAGGCGGTCGACGAAGGGGCGGATGACCGATTCCCGCGTCGGCATCAGCATCGGGAATTCGTCGAGCCGTGCAAACACATCCTGTCCCGGATCGAGTAACGGGTGTCCCGCGCGCACCACGAACAGCACTGGTTCAGAATAGAGGTGCTCGAAGAAGAAGCCGGTCATGTTCTCCGGTGCCGCCAGCCGTCCGACGACGAGATCTAACGTGCCGGTGCGCAACTGTTCGAGCAGCACCGAATTCTCGCCGGTGACGATCTTGATCGCCGCACCGGTGCCCTCTTCGAGGAACAGGCTCATGGCAAGCGGCATCACACGCGCCGACACTGTCGGCAGCGCGCCGATGCGAATCGGGGGCCGGCTGACCGCTCCGTCCTGGCGGACGGAATCGACGCCGCGTCTCAATGCTGTGATCGCAGTACCCGCATGGCCAAGGAAGATTTCGCCCAGCCGTGTCACCTTGATACCGCGGCCATCGCGTTCGACCATAGCGACGCCGAGCGCCTCTTCCAGTTCGCGCAATGTCTTGGTCACAGCCGGCGGACTGACATGCAGCAAGTCGGCCGCTCGTGCCACGCTTCCCTGCCGCGCAACTTCCAGGAATGCCTGCAGGTGACGGAACCGGATGCGGCTATGGGACATGGATTGATAACCCATGAGTTAATGAAACGACGCAAAATATCATTTTACCGAACCAAACGCCTTGTGCAATGTGGAGGCGGAGGACCAAAACCGTGCCATTCGTCACCATCGGCGGCATCACGCTGCACCATCGCCACACCAAGGCGGCCGGCAATGCGCGCCCTATCATATTCATCAATTCACTGGGCACCGACTTCCGGATCTGGGACGAAATTGTCTCGGCGCTCGATGGTGAAATGCCGCTGCTGGTCTATGACAAGCGCGGCCATGGGCTGTCCGATATCGGCGACATCAGGTCGATCGACGATCATGTCGATGATCTTTCGGCGCTCATCGATCATTTCGGCTTGAGCAAGGTCGTGCTGTGCGGCCTGTCGGTCGGCGGCATGATCGCTCAGGGGCTTTATGCCAGGCGCCCCGATATCGTAGAGGCCATGATCCTTTGCGACACGGCACACAAGATCGGCACGACGGACAGCTGGAATACACGCATCGCGACGGTCGAAAGCAAGGGCATCCAAGCGATTGCCGATGGCGTGCTCAAAGTATGGTTCACCGCCGCCTTCCACGCGGCGCGTGTGGCCGAGCTCGACGGCTATTGGAACATGATGACGAGGCAAGCGCTTGCAGGTTACGTCGGCACTTGCGCGGCCGTTCGCGATGCGGATTTCACCGATGCCGCACGCCGGATCGCGGTGCCGACGCTCTGCGTCGCCGGCGACCAGGATGGCTCGACGCCTCCCGATCTCGTCCGCTCGCTGGCCGAGCTGATCCCCGCCGCGCGCTTCCAGATCATCCGCGACGCCGGACACATTCCTTGCGTCGAACAACCCGAAGCGCTGGTCGCCCTGATCCGCAGTTTTATCGCGTCGCTTGCCCCTGGAGCAGAAACCCATGGATGAAGTCCCCGGCGACGCAGCCAGATATCGCAAGGGGCTTGCGGTGCGGCGCTCGGTGCTCGGCGACCGGCATGTCGACCGGGCCGAAATTGCCGCCACCGATTTCGACCAGCCTTTCCAGGAGCTGATCACCGAGGCTGCCTGGGGAACCGTGTGGGCGCGGCCGGGCTTCACAAAGCGTGAGCGTTCGATCGTCACGCTGGCGCTGCTGGCCGCACTCGGCCATGATGAGGAGATCGCCATGCATGTGCGCGCCACCGTCAACACCGGTGCGTCGCGCGACGACGTCTGCGAGGCGTTCCTGCATGTCGCCATCTATGCCGGCGTGCCGGCCGCCAACCGTGCCTTCAGAATAGCCAAGGACGTGTTTTCGGAAATGGACGGAGCCAGGAATGCCCGCTGAGTCCGGCTCGACGAGGCCCGAGACCGGCGCCTTCTTCCGGCGCGATCGGACCTGGCATCCGCCGGCTCTGACGCCGAATTATAAGACCTCGATGCTGCGCTCGCCGCAAAAAGCCCCCCTCGTCTTCGACAACACGCTGTCGGAGATTGCAGGCCCCGTTTTCGGCCACGCAATATTGGGCGAACTTGACGCCGACCTGATCCACAATTTCGCCAGGCCCGGCGAGAGCGCGCTCGGCGAGCGGATTATCGTCCATGGCCGAGTGCTCGACGAGCGAGGCGTTGGCGTGCCCGGCGCGCTGCTCGAATTCTGGCAGGCCAATGCCGGCGGCCGCTATCGCCACAAGAAGGATGGCTATCTGGCGCCGCTCGACCCGAATTTTGGCGGCTGCGGCCGAGCCCTCACCACCGAGGACGGCGGCTATGCGTTTCGCACCGTCAAGCCTGGACCCTATCCCTGGCCGAATGGGCCGAACGACTGGCGCCCCTCGCACATTCATTTCTCGGTGTTCGGCCACGGCTTTGCCCAGCGGCTGATCACGCAGATGTATTTCGAGGGCGACCCGCTGATCTGGCAGTGCCCGATCGCGCGCGGCATTCCCGACAAGGCAGCCGTTGAGACGCTGATCGCCGCGCTCGACATGCAAGCGACGATCCCCTTCGACGCGCGCGCCTACAAGTTCGACATCGTGCTGCGCGGGCGCCGCGCGTCGCTGTTCGAAAACAGGCTGGAGGGCAATTGATGGCCCAGTCGCTCGACCGGCTCAGGGAAAGCCCTTCGCAGACCGCCGGACCCTACGTCCATATCGGGCTGACACCCAATTTCTGCGGCATCGGCGGCGTCTATCCCAGTGATCTCGGCGCCACCATGGTCAACGACAAGACCAAGGGCGAGCGCATCGGCCTGCGCATCCGGGTGCTCGATGGCACCGGCACGCCGCTCAAGGACGCGCTGATCGAGATCTGGCAAGCGGATGCGGATGGGCTCTACAATTCGCCGGCCGAACTGCGTGGTGCTGCCGATCCGAATTTCTTCGGCTGGGGCCGTTGCCCGACCGATATGGACACCGGCCTCTGCACGTTCGAGACGGTCAAGCCTGGCCGCGTCCCGTTCAACGATGGTCGCCTGATGGCGCCGCATATCACGCTCTGGATCGTCGCCCGCGGCATCAATCTCGGCCTGCACACAAGGCTGTATTTTTCCGATGAGGAAAAGGCCAATGCTGAAGATCCGATCCTCGCGCGTATCGAGCACCGCGTCCGCGTGCCGACGCTAATCGCCGAGCGCAAGGGCGATACCTACATCTTCGATGTCCATCTCCAGGGGGAGAAGGAAACGGTCTTCTTCGATAGCTGATGCTCAGGAGGCCTGTGACATGACTGTATCGCCTTTCGACCATCCGCTGCTCTCCGCTCTTCTCGGCGACGAAGAAGCGGCGAGGCATTTTTCCGTTGAGGCGGAAATCGAGGCCATGCTGGCCTTTGAACAGGCGCTGTCGCAAGCGGAGGCCGATAACGGGATAATCCCCAAGGATGCCGGGGCAGCGATCGTGGCGGCGCTTGGCACCTTCCGGCCGGACACGGCTCTGCTGCGAGCCGGGGTCGCCAAGGACGGCGTCATGGTGCCGGAGCTGGTGCGCCAGATCAGGGCTGCGGTCGGCGAACCGCATGGCCGGAAAGTGCATTTCGGTGCGACCAGCCAGGATGTGATCGACACCGGCCTGATGCTTCGGCTGAAATCCGTCGTCGAGCATCTCGATCTGCTGTTGACCGAAACCGTCATACGCCTCGCTTCGCTCAAAGAGCGTTTTGGCGGCAGGGCGCTGACCGGGATGACGCGCATGCAGAAGGCGCTTCCGATCAAAGTGGCCGATCGCGTCAGGGTGTGGCGGGCGCCGCTGCAACGGCATCAGGAGAGGCTATCCGAGCAGTCCAGGCGTCTGCTGGTGGTGCAATTCGGCGGTGCCGCCGGCACGCTGGAAAAGCTTGATGACAAGGGGCCGGCGGTGCGCGCGGCACTTGCCGCCAGGCTTGGTCTTGGCGACGCACCGCAGTGGCACAGCCAGCGTGACGCGCTCGCCGACTTTGCCGGCCTGATGTCATTGGTATCAGGCAGCCTCGGCAAGTTCGGCCAGGACATCGCGCTGCTGGCGCAAGGTGGAACCGAGATCGAGCTTTCCAGTGGCGGCGGCTCGTCGGCCATGCCGCACAAGAAGAACCCGGTGAAGGCCGAAGCGCTGGTGGCGCTTGCCCGCTTCAACGCCACGCAGCTTGCCGGCATGCATCACGCGCTCGTGCATGAGCAGGAGCGGTCGGGTGCTGCCTGGACGCTGGAGTGGCTATTGCTGCCGCAGATGGTCGTCGCAACGGCCGCGTCGCTGCGCCTTGCCGCCGAACTGGCCGCACAGGTCGAAAGTCTCGGCCACTGATGCGCACGCAAATCGTCGTCATCGGGTCCGGGCCGTCCGGGCTGCTGCTTGGGCAACTGCTGGCCGGCATCGGCGTAGAGACGGTCATTCTGGAACGTGCGAGCCGCGAGCACGTGCTTGGCCGCGTGCGGGCAGGGGTGCTCGAACAGGGCACCGTCGAATTGCTGGAACAGGCCGGCGCGGCGGCAAGGCTGCATGCCGAAGGGCTGCCGCACACTGGCATCTCGCTCGCCTTCGACGGACGCTTGCATCGCATCGACCTCGAGGCGCTGACCGGCGGCAGGCATGTCACCGTCTATGGCCAGACCGAGGTGACGCACGATTTGATGGACAAGCGCGACGCGGCAGGGCTGACCACGATCTACGAGGCGGCAAATGTCGCTCTGCACGATTTCGACGGCACCGCGCCTTTCGCCACCTATGACAAGGACGGCGTCACGCATCGCATCGACTGCGACTTCGTTGCCGGCTGCGACGGCTATCATGGCGTCAGCCGCAAATCGGTGCCCGAGCGTGCGCTAAAAATCTTCGAGCGGCGGTATCCGTTCGGCTGGCTCGGCGTGCTGGCCGAGGTGCCGCCAGCCGACCGCGAACTGGTCTACGCCAATCACGAGCGGGGTTTTGCGCTGTGCTCGATGCGCTCGACGCATCGCAGCCGCTACTATGTGCAGTGCCCGCAGGACGATCGCGTGGAGGCGTGGTCGGATGAGCGCTTCTGGGACGAGTTGCGCCGCCGCTTGCCGGAGCAGACGGCGGCAAATGTCGTCACTGGACCGTCCTTCGAGAAATCGATCGCGCCGCTGCGCTCCTTCGTTGCCGAGCCGCTGCGCTTCGGCCGGCTCTTCCTGGTCGGTGATGCCGCCCACATCGTGCCGCCGACCGGCGCCAAGGGCCTCAACCTCGCCGCCAGCGACGTGCGCTATCTCTTTGCCGGCCTGCACGATTTCTATCGCGACAAGTCAACGGCCGGCATCGACGCCTATTCAGGCAAGGCTCTGGCACGGGTCTGGAAAGCGGTGCGTTTCTCCTGGTGGATGACGACGATGCTGCACCGCTTTCCAGACACCGGCGAGTTCGGCCAGCGCATCCAGGAGGCCGAACTCGACTACCTCGTGCAGTCACGTGCCGCATCGACCGCGCTCGCCGAGAACTATGTCGGCCTGCCGTACTGAGGGCCGCGGATCATCCGGCGCCTTGCTGCCTGGCAAAGTCCGACAGCATCGGGCGCTGCCCTTTGAGGATCTTCACCTCGGCCTCGGCCAAGGTGAACCAGCCCGCTCTGTCCACCTCCGGGAACTCCTTCAGGAATCCCGACCTTGGCGGCCATTCCATGGTAAAAATGTTGCTCGTGATGGCGGCGACATCAATGTCGGCGGTCGCCTCGACAGACCAGGCCATGACGATCTTTCCGCCTGGTTGCCTGTAGTCGCCGAGACGCGTGAAGGACCCATCGACCCTGATGCCGAGCTCTTCCTCGGTCTCGCGCTGCGCTGCCGCCAACTCGTCCTCGTTCTCGCCGATGAGGCCCTTCGGTATCGACCACGCACCGTCGTCCTTCTTCGCCCAAAACGGTCCGCCCGGATGAACCAGCAACACCCTGAGATCGCCGTCGCCGCGGCGATAGATCAGCAATCCCGCACTGCGTTTTGCCATTGTGATACGTCCGTTTGCGAAGCCGGCAGCCTGCCGATGGTCCTTGAATCGTTGACGCGAACCTTGCACCTAGGGATTGCGACGCTATGTCAGGTTCGTCTGCATTGCACCTCACCCGCGAGTCCGGCAATCTGATACCATCGCTTATTTGGCGGCTCGAAGGCTAGGTGACGATGCAACTCGGTCTTATTGGCTACTATAGCGACTTCGTCGTGTATCCGCTGGTAATCGCCGTGCTGGCAGTGGCCGGGCTGCTCGAGGCCGGCGAAGAGAGTGCACCAGGCTGGATCGGCACGGTCCTCGCCTGTCTAGGCCTCTGGACGCTGATCGAGTATGTGCTGCACAGGTTCGTTCTTCACCATATTCCCTACATCAAGGACCTGCATGATCGTCACCATGTCGAGGAGCGCAGTTCGGTGGGCACCCCGACCTGGCTCAGCCTCGGGGTGCATGCGCTGATCGCGTTTGTGCCCGTTTGGGTGGTCTCGGACTTCGCAACCGCGAGCGCGGTAAGCTGCGGGCTGATGCTGGGGTACCTCTGGTACATCAGCATCCACCACATGATCCATCACTGGCACCCCGCCCATCCGAGCTATCTCTACACGCTCAAGCGCCGACACGCCGTGCATCATCATGTCGACGAAAACGCCAATTTCGGCGTGACGTCGATATTCTGGGATCGGGTTTTCGGGACGGCGCGGCTCTAGTCCGAGGCCAGACCAACCCCAACCGTTCAACGCCTCTTCCCGCGACCGCCGGGAGACTTGGCTCCGCGGGGGCCGCTCTGAACCGGCGTGTTGTTCTGGTTCTCGTCGGACAGTTTTCGCCAGCGGGCAAGGCGCTCCGGATCGAGCGTCCCGGCCTTTAAGGCAGCCTGCACAGCGCAGCCCGGCTCATGCACATGCGTGCAGTCGCGGAACTTGCAGAGCGGCGCGAGCTCGGTGATTTCGGCAAACAGCGTGTCGATGCCGGAGGCGACGTCGCTGACCTGCAAAGTCCGCATGCCCGGCGTATCGATCACCCAGCCGCCGCCGGCAATGGCGTGCAGCGATCGCGACGTGGTGGTGTGGCGTCCCTTGGAATCGTGCTCGCGAATGCCTCCGGTCTGTTGCGGCGATTGCTGCGCCGATCCGGCCAGCGTGTTGACCAGCGTCGATTTGCCGACGCCGGAGGAGCCGATCAGCGCCACCGTCTGGCCGACACCGCACCAGGCAGCCAGGACGGTTGCCGCATCCGATGTGCGGGGGTTCAGCATCACGACCGGCAATCCACGCTGCAGCGCGGCAGCCTGCCTTTCATAGCTCCCGGCGTCTTCAGCGGTATCGGCCTTGGTCAGCAGGATCACCGGCGTCGTTCCGGCCTCGTTGGCCAGCGCCAGGTAGCGCTCGAGGCGGGCGGGGTTGAAGTCGGCATTGCACGAGGTGACGATGAACAGCGTGTCGACATTGGCCGCGGCAAGCTGCGGCACCCTGCCGCCCTGGGTGCGGCGTTCCAGCACCGTCTTGCGGGACAGGCGGCGCTGGACAAGGTGTTCATGCCCATCGACCAGCACCCAGTCGCCGACCGCATAGTCACCGGTGTTCGCCTGCGCCGGCAGCGTCAGATCGACCGGCCCTGCCTGCGACAGGCCGGTCAGGCGATCGCGGTGGACGGTGGCGATCCGCGTCGGCACGAGATCGGCGTCGTCGGGCTCGAGCTGATCAGCGAAAAAATCCGTCCAGCCCAGGCTGGCGAGAGATGGCATGGAAGAATCCGTCACGGCTTTGACCACGGCGTCGCAGACATCGGACAGTATCCCTGGCAGGTGGCGAACGGGCGAGGCGATTGCCCAAGCCGTGTATGGGCGGCATGGCGACATTTGGCAAGCAGGCCCGTAGCCGAGAGCGAGCGGCAAGCTTCTGCAGCCTATCCCTTGATAGTCGAACTGACGATCAAGTCGACGAAACAGCGCTGTCCGAAAGCGTTTGGCGGGAAAACGGCGGCGAGCCACGTCAGCTTTAAACGTTAACAAATAATTTGACGCATGCAATTTTTTTGCGCTCTATTGGTAACCGTGAAAATTGACTGAATAAGTTCTGTCGAGCATTGTCGCATCCGGTCAACGGCCGCATGACTGGTGGCGGGGCCGATCATGGCAGGGGATCAGGAATATATCGATGGCGGAGAAGACACACCGCACGATGGACGACTTCGCCCAGGCATGCGGCGTGTCCCGGCCGACGCTGTCCAAATATTTCGACGATCCGGCGAGCGTGAAGCCGGCGACGCGGGCGCGCATCGAAGCCGCCCTGCGCTCCTCGGACTATCAGCCCAACCTTTTCGCCCGCAATCTCAATCGCAAGCGCACCCGCAACATCGGCATCGTCGTGCCGACGATCACCGATCCGTTCTACGCCGAGATGGTCAGCCGCATCGAATTTCGCTGCCGCGACGAAGGCTACTGGCCGATCGTCATCTCCTCGCATGGTTCGCCGAAGCTGGAGGCGGAGTCGGTCAGGACGCTGCTGTCCCTGAAGGTCGCCGGCGCGATCATCGCCCCACTGGGTCTGGCTTCCGACCGCGGCGTCTTCGACAAGCTCGGGCAGGACATTCCGATTGTCTATTTCGACACCTATATCGAGGGCGATACGCCGTTCGTCGGCAACGACAACCGGCAGAGCGTCTCGACCATCGTCGACTATCTCTGCCGTTCGGGTGAGCCGCCGGTCTATCTCGACATCCCACACGTCAACCACAACTCCGGCGAACGCCAGGAAAGCTACATCGTCGCGATGGAGACCGCCGGGATCAAGCCGGTCGTCATCGAGGCCGCCCGCGATTACACCTGGGACTTCGAACGCATCGGCTACGAGCAGACGGAAAAAATGCTGGAGGCCGGCGCCTTGCCCGGCCGCACCATCCTGTGCGCCAACGATCGTCTCGCCTTTGGCGTGATGGCAGCCGCGTACTCGCGCGGCCTGAAGGTCGGCCGCAGGCCCGATTGCGATCTGCGCGTCGCTGCGCATGACGATCATCCGCTGAGCCGCTACACCTGCCCGGCGCTGACCACCATGGCGCAGGATTTCGCCGCCATGGCCGGGCGCAGCGTCGAGATCCTGCTGGCCTTGCTGGACGAGGCCGATCCCCCGAAGCAGGGCATGGCGCGCACCGTCAAGCTCGGCGCCACCCTGGTGATGCGTCAGTCGGCCTGAGCGACCGGCGTCAGCTTTTCTCGAACTGGCGCCAGGCCGCCACCGCCTCGGCCACCGCTTGCCGGGCAGCGGGGATATGGCGTCCCATCGAGACGAAGCCGTGGATCTGGCCCGGCCATTGCCGCAGGATGAGCGGAACGCCCGCGGCTTGCAGGCGCGCCGCATAGGCTGCCCCTTCGTCGGCGAGGATGTCGCAGCCGGCAAGCGCCACAAAAGCCGGCGCCGCGCCGGCGAGGGCAGGCGCCAGCAAGGGCGAGACGCGCCAGTCCGTGATATCGTCGGGCGTTCGCAAATAATGGTCGCGGAACCAGGCCATGGTGGTTGCGGTGAGCCCGAAGCCGTCGCCGAAACGCCGGTAGCTGTCGGATGTCTGCCGCGCGTCGGTGTTGGGGTAGATCAGGATCTGCGCGGCAAGGGCTGGCGCCAGCCCATCGCGGGCGAGCAGCGCCAGCACGGCGGCGAGGTTGCCGCCGGCACTGTCGCCGGCCACACCGATGCGCGCCTTGTCGATGCCGAGATCGGCGGCGTTCTCGGCCAGGAAACGAAGAGTTGCCAAACAATCCTCGAGCCCGGCGGGAAATTTATGGTCCGGCGCCAGGCGATAGTCAGGACAGACAATGACGGCGTTGCCGAGATTGGCCATCAGGCGACAGATCTCGTCATGCGAATCGAGGTTGCCGATGACCCAGCCGCCGCCATGCAAATAGAGCAGCGCCGGCGCCCCGCTTTGCGGTGCGCCGATGCCGCGATGGATGCGGAGCGCAATAGGCCCATTCGGCCCGTCGATCTGCCGTTCCTGGGTCGCAGCGACCGGCTCGTGCTCACCCTGTAGCGCCGGGAACGAGGCGTTGTAGGCAGTTCGCGCCGCCGCCACGCTGCCGGTCTCGAATGGCTCGCCGCCGGCTGCACGACCAATTTCGAGGACGCGCAGCGCATCCGGATCGAGCGTCATGATCATACCCTCAGGCCAGCAGGCTGCTCGCCTCTTCCTCGGTCAGCAGAGCCGGCTGCACGACATCGCCCGCGATGGCGACCGAGCCCTGTGTTTCACCGGAGCGCAGGATAGCCTCCATGACCTCCAGTACATGCAGCGCAAGGCTGCCGGAGGCCCGTGGGGTGTTGCCGGTTTGAAGCGAGCGCACCAGATCGGCGACGCCGAGCATGCGGTAATTGGCGCGATCGGGTGCCGCGTAAGGCCAGTTGCGGGCGCCGTAGAGCTCGCCCTCGCTGGCGAAATCCTGCCAGTCGGTGCCGCGTTCCGACAGCGACACCGTGCCGCCGAACGTGTCGGGGTCGGGCAGGCGCAGCGAGCCCTCCGTGCCGTGCAGTTCGATCGGATGGTTGGAGTGGCGAAAGACGTCCCACGAGGCGCCGAAGGTGACGGTCGCGCCGGAGCGGAACTCGAGCAGCGACAGCACATTGGTCGGCGTGCCGACCTTGAATGTGGTGTTCTTGAATGGCCCTTCGGCGGTGATCAGCCTTTCTTCCTGGCCGCGTGTCGCCATTGCCATGACGCGCTCGACCGGGCCGAGCAGATTGACCAGCATGGTCAGATAGTACGGACCCATGTCGAACACCGGGCCACCGCCTGGCTGGTAGTAGAATTGCGGGTTGGGGTGCCAGTGCTCCATGCCGCGGCCCATCATGAAGGCGGTGCCGGTGACCGGACGGCCAATGGCGCCCTGGTCCATCAACCGGCGCGCACGGCGCCCGGCAGCACCGAGGAACGTGTCGGGCGCCGAGCCGAGCAGCAGGCCGCGCGACCGCGCCTCATTGACCAGGCGCTGTCCATCGGCGGCCGAGGTGGCGAGTGGCTTTTCGGTGAAGACGTGCTTGCCGGCCGAAAGCGCGGCAAACGAAATATCGAAATGCGCCGCCGGAATGGTCAGGTTGAGGACAAGATCGATCTCGGGGTCGGCCAGCAGTGCATCGACGCCGAGTGCCCGTATGCCATATTCCTTCGCCCGCAGCGCCGCCATGTCGGCCGAGATATCGGCGCAGGCGCGCAATTCGATGCCGCCGAAGAGGGCGGCATTGCGCAGATAGGTCATCGAGATATTGCCGCATCCGATGACGCCGATCCCGAGTTTCGTCGTTGGTATCCCGTGCATTTTCGATCGTACCTCCCGATGCGCCATGCTCCGCCGGATCCGCCCAGCCGGCAACGGATCGCTTTCGCAAAGCGCTATACAACATTTTAAATATTGACGCGCGTAAAATTTTTATCCAACATGCGAAAATGCTGGCGCGATATCGGGAGGCTGCCAGCCCTGGGAGGAGAAAATGACCGACATGAAAAAACGGCCGACCGCCGATGCGAATCCCGTGGGTCATGCGCGCATTGGGTATTTCCGTCGTGGCCAGGGACCGCGATGGAGTCAGGCATAGATCACCTTGGCCCCGGTCCTATCAAGCTGGCTGCGTATCGCGCCGGACAGGCCATCGTCCGTGATCACGACATCGACGCTCGACAGCGAAAAGGCCTTTGAGGTCCCGCTGACGCCCCATTTGCTCGAATCCGCAAGGAGGACAACGCGCCGGGCCATGCGCACGAGGTTTCGCTTCGTTCGCGCCATGTCTTCGTTCACGTCGACCACATCCAGTGACGAGTCAATCGCATGCGCTCCAACAAAGACCTGATGCGCTACCAAGCCGCCGAGAGCCGTGTCGGCATCGGTGATCAGTGTGCTCACCGTGTCTGGATAGACCCGGCCGCCGATCATGTGAACGTCGAGCCCGGGCCGATGCATCAGATGCTGCACGATATTCATCGCCGTGGCCGCGACCACGACATTGCTGAGCGGCGGTAACAGCATGGCAACCTGCATCAATGTCGAGCCGCCGTCGAAGATGACCGATTGGTTGTCCTCGAACAGTTCTACCGCTGCCCGGGCGATGCGTTTCTTTGCATCGAGGTTCGTTTGCATCCGCCGGGCGAACGCGGCCGTGGTCGAATCCGTGGTCCGGGTCACTGCGCCTCCACGGGTCTTGGTCAGCAGTCCCTTGCGGTCCAGTATCTCAAGGTCGGAGCGCACCGTGACTTCCGACACGCCAAAATCGTCTGACAGGTCCTTGATGCGAACCTGTCCGCTGCGTTGCACTTCACCCAGGATCGACTGGCGTCTCTGCTCTGACAACATGCCCTGTCCTTGCCTCCATGCGCCAAGCGATCGCCCTGGCTTCGGTTCACTCTACCAAAAATACGCGAATTCGAAAGCTTTCGAAAGATTGCATTTGTCCTTTCTTTCGCAAACACTAGGTCTAGGATTTTGAAATCAATCGATTGGAGAGTTTTGGACTCATGAGCCTCGGAACCAAGGTGCGCCTGGCGCGCCTCTTCTCACATCCATCGGGGAATCTTTTTGGCGGCGCGGTCGACCACTTTGTCGGCTATGGCGACGTGCGCAAAGGAGGTCTTGCCGACCTGCCGGGCGCGCTTGCACGCGTCATGGTAGGCAAACCCGACTACGTCAGCATCCAGCCTGGCACTGCGCGCCATCTGTGGCCGCAATACGCGGGCAAGGCTTGCCTGGTGATCCAGGCCGGCTGCTTCACCCCGGACGATCGCATCAGTGAACTGATTGCAACGCCCGAGGATGCGGTGCGCGCTGGCGCCGATGCGTTGGCCGTGGCCATTCCGGTGCGCGGCGCGACCGAGGGCAAATACATACGCTGGCTGACCGATTCGGTGAATGCGGCGGCCCGTTACGGCATGCCGGTGGTGGCGCATATCTACCCTCGCGATTTCACCGACGGGGCAAAAATCGTCTTCACCCCCGACGAGATCGCCTATGCGGCACGCATCGGCTACGAGTCCGGCGTCGACGTGATCAAGATCGGTTACACGGGCGATTTCGAGTCGTTTCGAGAGACCGTTCGGACCTGCCCGGTGCCGGTTGTGATCGCCGGCGGTCCGAAGACCGACACGCTGCTCGGCGCCCTTCAGCAGACGGCGGACGCCATCCGTGCCGGCGCGCGCGGTGCCGTGGTGGGTCGCAATCTCTGGGGGCACGGCGATCCGGAAAAGGCAGCGATCGCCTTTCGAGGCGTCATCCATGACGGCCTTTCGGCGCAAGACGCCTTGGCGAAGGCGGGTGCCTGAACGATGCCCACCGTCCCTTCAATCCTCGGCTTCGGAGCTATTGCGATCGACGACATCGTCTATGTCGATCAGCCGTTGTCGGCGGGCAAGGGGAAGGTTCTGCAAAGTGCCCGAGCTTTCGGAGGAAATGTCGCGACGGCACTTGCCGCCGTCGCGCGGCTCGGCGGAAGCGCCGGGTTCGTCGGATGGCTGGGCAATGCCGCCGACGACGCCGTGTTGTGCGATCTCGTTGCGAGCGGCGTTGAAACCGCGTTCGCGCCGCGCCACCCGCACGCGCGCCCGGTGCGCTCGCGGATCACCGTCGGTTCGGATGGCGAGCGATTCATCGCGTATGACGACGAAGCGATGCTGGGCACCGCGCCGGACTTTCCGGACGAGGTTCTCAGCCGCGCGACAGTCCTGATCGTCGACAGTTACGGGATCGGGTCGCTGGATGTCGTGGCCCGGGCTCGCGATCTCGGCCTTGCGATCCTCGGTGATGTCGAATGGAGCCACGGCCCGGCCACCGAGAGACTGATCGGGCTCTGCGACCATCTCATTCTTCCGCTCGGCTTTGCGCGGACCGCCACCGGCCGCCGGTCGCCGGCCGAGATACTCGACGCATTGTGGTTGCCGTCGCGGTCCGCCGTGGTTCTGACGGATGGCGGCAGGGGCGTCTTCTATCGCGGACGCGACCAGACAGGGCTCTGGCACCTGCCTCCGCACCGGGTTGCCGTCGTCGACTCGACCGGCGCCGGTGACTGCTTTCATGGCGCCTATGCCCTTGCATTAACGCGCGGGGCCGACACCGCAGGCCGGGTCGCATTCGCGGCTGCGGCGGCGGCCCTTTCGATAACGGGGCGGGGCGGACGCGAGGCGCTTCCGACCAACGACCAGGTCATGGAACTTCTGGCATCGACGAAAGCGCCGTCGGCAGTCGAACTGAAATATGCGCGGCTCGATACCGGAACTTAGTCCGAACTATCCGAGGAATATTTCGCAGGTGAACATAAGCCGAGGACAATCATAAAAATCAGTGGCTTAGACTTGTGGAGGGAGGAATATGGCAGAAGTCGTTCTTGAGAATATCTGCAAGACATACGGGAACAATTTTCACGCAATCGACCAATTGAGCCTGTCGGTCAAGGACGGCGAGTTTTTGATTCTCGTCGGGCCGTCCGGCTGTGGCAAATCCACCGCGTTGCGGATGATCGCGGGATTGGAGGACGTCACCAGCGGCAGCCTTCGGATCGGCGGAGTCGACGTTGTCGACATGCCGCCCAAGGACCGCGACATCGCGATGGTCTTCCAGAGCTACGCCCTCTACCCGCATATGACGGTGTTCGAAAACATCGGCTTTTCGATGCGGCTGGCGGGCAAGCCGAAGGCCGAGCGCAAAAAGCGCGTGGACGAGATCGCCAAAACCCTTCAACTGACGTCTCTGCTGGACAGCAAGCCCGCGAACCTTTCAGGCGGACAGCGTCAAAGGGTTGCCATGGGCCGCGCCATGGTGCGCGAGCCGGCAGCCTTTCTCATGGACGAACCCCTTTCCAATCTGGACGCGAAACTGCGCGTTCAAATGCGCGCCGAAATCACCAGTTTGCAAAAGCAGCTCGGCGTAACGACCATATATGTGACCCACGACCAAACCGAAGCCATGACGATGGGCGACCGGGTCGCGGTGTTGAAAGGCGGCGTGCTGCAGCAGGTCGACACACCCAAGAGGCTCTATGAATCGCCGGTGAACGCCTTCGTTGCCGGCTTCATCGGGTCTCCTTCAATGAACCTTTTCGAGGCGACCCTGACGGGCGACGAACTGATGTCCGGCGCCTTAGCCATCCGGCTGCAGGATGCAGCCTTCGTCCGCAGGCCGGACTTGAGGTCGTATGCGGGGCGCAAGGTCGTGTTCGGGATACGACCGGAGGATCTCTATGACAGCAGCCTCGAATCCGGCCGCAAGTATCAGACGATACCGGCAAAGGTGACCTCGATCGAAGAACTTGGATCCGAACAAATCGTCCATCTCGACATCGACGCGGTCCGGGTGGACTCCGGCGACCCCGACGCGGTGCAGGATTTCGGCCTGGCGTCGAATGCGGTGGCGAAATTCGAACCGGTCAGCACAGTCCGCTCCGGCTCGGAAATCAGCTTGGCCCTGGATGATACCAAGCTCCATTTCTTCGATCCCGAGACGCATCTGGCAATCTGAATATCAGCGATAAGACCCGCGGGTGAGGGTGAGGCACCTGCATAAGAAGACTTGTGAATAACCAGACGATCGGCCGCATTGTGCGGTCGAATATAAAGAAGGAGGAGAAGATGACGTTTCGTATAAAACCCGCGATGCTGAAAATAGCCGCAGCCGCATGGTTGCTTGGCGCAACCGGCGCCATGGCGGATACGACGCTGGAATTCACCCAATGGTGGGAGCCCGAATTGCCGGCTGGCTCGCTCAGGGCAATCATGGATGACTTCGAGGCCGCAAATCCAGGAATCAAAGTGACGCTGGTCAGCGGCCCCTACGCGACCACGCGCGACCAGATCTCGGTTGGTGCTGCAACCGGAACGCTCAGCGACGTCGTCGGTCTCGACGGTGCCTGGGTGAACAATCTGAATGCGCAGAGCGCACTCGCCGACATGAATCCGATGATGGATGCGAGCGGTTTCGACAAGAGCCAGGTCGCGGACATCGTCAAGGTGGACGGCAAGGCGGTGATGTTTCCCGTGGCTTCTTTCGTCTATCCGGTCTTCGTGAATTTGGACCTCGCCGCCCAGGCAGGCGTGACCAAGCTGCCGTCGACCCGTGCGGAGTTTCTCGAAGCCGCCAAGAAGATGACGATCGCCGACAAGAACCAGTATGGCTGGGTGCTGCCCCTCTCGCTGCAAACGCCATCCGGCGTCCAGAACGACATGATGTCGTGGGTTTGGGCTTCGGGTCAGTCGATGATGGCGGACGGCAAGCCGGACCTTGAGGGCAAACCGGTGGTGGATATGCTCACCTTCGTCAAATCTCTCAACGACGCCGGAACCATCTCGCCCGGCATCGCCACCAAGACCGAGCAGGAAAAGGTCGAGGAGTTCGTCAACAACCGCGTCGGGATGATGATCGACTCGCTCGCGCATGTGAACCTCATCCGTAAGCGCAATCCCAAGCTGAACTTCGACCTCATCCCGGTCCCGGTCGTGGAAAACTATACCGGCAAGCGCGGCCTTCCCTATGCCTCCTGGGGCATCGGCATCTCTGCTGCCTCGAAACATCAGGAAGAGGCCTGGAAACTCGTCCAATATGTGATGAGTGAAAAGGTGAACGCCAAGCTCGTATCGCTTGCAAACGCCTTCCCGGGCAACGTCAACGCCCAGCCCGATTTCGTGACCTCGGACAAGGCTTTCGGCAAGGCTTTTGAAATCTTCAAGACCGGTTATCTCGCCAATGAGTTCACGGGCCTGCCGGTGGCAGAAGACCTGATGACCCAGTTCGACGTGCAAGCTCAAAAGATGCTCGCCGGCGAGCAATCTCCGGAACAAGCCGCAGCCGCCGCTCAGAAGGGCTGGATGGCGAAATTCTGATCGGCCTGTTCCCGTTTGCTATCTTTGACCGGGTGGCCTGACTTCGGGCAGGCCACCCGGCAACAACGGATCGGCAATTTGAGTGGACCTGTTTTTGAAGCTTACCTTCTCTTGAAGGCGTATCCCAAGGTTGGCACATGACCCGGCAAAAGCGCTCCCACCATAAGCTTAAACGAGCGGTCGCACCCTACCTCTATCTGTCGCCCTCGCTGCTCATAATCGGGCTTCTGATGCTGCTGCCGATGGTGACGGTGATTGGCTACTCGTTCCAGAACAGCGCGGTGCTGCGTCGTGACCCATCCTTTGCCGGACTGAAACACTACCAGGCGATCTTCGACGACCCCGTGTTCTGGGCTTCGCTGTGGCACACGCTCTACTTCACATGCATGAGTGTCATTTTCCACATGACCATTGGCATGGCCTTCGCGCTCATGCTGAACAGCGACCGCATCAATCCGACGCTGCGCAATATTCTGCGCGTGCTCTACATATTGCCCTGGCTGTTCACCGCGGTGATTATCGCCGTGATCTGGCGCCTGCTGCTTGAGCCGAACGGTGTCGTGAACAGCATACTCATGCAAATCGGCATCATCGGTTCCAAGGTCGAATGGTTTTCCTCGCCTGAGACCGCGCTGCACGCCGTCACCTTCGCCAATATCTGGGCGGGCTATCCGCTCTTCATGGTCAGCCTGCTCGCGGGTTTGCAGGGCATTCCCAAGGATTTCTACGAGGCCGCCGATATCGACGGGGCGAAAGCCTACCAGAAGCTGATCTTCATCACCATTCCGCAGCTGATGCCGATCATCATCAGCATCTCGCTGCTTGACTTCATCTGGACCATGCAGGTCTTCCCATTAATCTGGATAACGACGGGCGGTGGCCCGATCTACTCGACCGAGGTCCTCAGCACCTACACGTACAAGCTGGCGTTTTCGAGCTACAACCTGTCGCAGGCTTCGGCGAGCGCTGTGGTCATCTTGTTGATCTCTCTCGGCCTGACGCTGTTCTATATTCGCTATCAAAAGGCTCGGTAGTCATCATGAGGAAAAGGCATACGCCGAAAGACAGGCTGATCACCGTCGCGCTCCATGTAGCGCTTGCAGCGGGGCTCTTTTTCGCGGCATTTCCGATCTACTGGATGCTGAGCAGCTCGTTCAAATCGAATACCGAAATCTTTGCCCTGCCACCAACCATCCTGCCAAAGGCGTTTACGCTGGAAGCGTATGCAGCCATCCTTGGCGACCCGGTAAAGCTGCGCTTCTTCTTCAACAGCTATTTCGTGGCGGGAGCGGTGACTGTGCTGACGGTGCTGATCGCCCTGCTGGCGGCCTACGGGTTCAGCCGCTTCAACTTCCGCGGCAAGGGCAGCCTCAACACAATCATCATCAGCACGCAGACGATTCCGCCGATCACACTTTTGATCCCCTTCTTCGGGCTCGTCGTCTCATACGGCATCTTCGACACCTATGTCGCACTGATCCTGACTTATCTGGTGTTTACGCTGCCCTACGCGATCCTGCTAATGACGGGGTATCTGAACACCTTGCCCCGCGATCTCGATGAAGCTGTAGCCGTCGATGGCGGCACCAGTTGGACAGCGCTTTGGCGGGTGATAGTCCCGATTTCACTGCCTGGCATCGTGGCGACGTCAGTCTACACCTTCCTGTTGTGCTGGAACGAATTTCTCTTTGCGCTGACACTGACGAAGTCAACGTCCATGCGCACCGTCCCGATCGGCATCCAGCTGTTGATGGGGCAGCACGCCTTCGAATGGAACCAGATGATGGCAATGAGTGTGCTCGGCTCGCTACCGCTCTTGCTCATCTACCTCGTTGCCCAGAGGTACTTCCTCGCCGGCATGACCGCGGGCTCGGTCAAGTAGGACGTCCATCCGACGGCGACGCAGGGTGGCATCAAGCAATAGGCGATACCAAGGAATGAAAGGATGAACGTGAAAGACCTCAAAGTCGGCTGCCAGACCTTCACCTGGGAAATGCTGGGAGACCGGTTCACCGGCGGCCCCGACGATCTGCTGAAGGCGATCTCTGACGGTGGCTATGCCGGCATCGAGATCACCGACACCATGATCGGACATTATGGCGACAAGCCGGAGGAGTTCGCCGCCGCGCTGAAGGCGTCGGGGCTGACGCTGGTTTCCTTCGCCTTTGGCTCGAACAGTGGTTTTACGCTGAAGGAGGAGATCGGCGCCGATCTCGAGACCGCCAAACGCTGGATCGACTTCGCCGCCGCCTTCCCTGGCGCGCTCGTGTCGATGGGCTCTGCGACGGTGGTCTCCGACGGTCCGCGCGACGACAAATTCGCCATCGCCGCAGAGGTCTACAACGAGGCTGGCGAGCTTGGCCGCAAGACCGGCGTCCAGGTCGCGGTGCATCCAAGCTCGCACCACAACACGCTGCTGTTCGACCGGGCCGACTACGACACGATCTTTGCCTTGCTCGATCCCGATCTGGTCGGTTGGGTGCCGGATACCGGCCATATCCTGCGCGGCCACAAGGACATGGCCGACACGCTGCGCACCCACCGCGACCGCATCCGCTACATCCACCTCAAGGACGTCGATGCCAACGGTACCTGGGCCATGCTTGGCAAGGGCGTCTGCGACACGCCTGCGGTCATCGAGATCGCCGGCACCGCACCGCGCTTCAATGGCTGGCTGGTGCTGGAGGAAGAATCCGAAACGGCCGCCGCCGATCCCGCCGGCGCGGTCAAGACCAACCGCCAGACGATGCGCTCCTACGGCGCCTGAAGAACGAGACGATGATCAAGAAACAGGACAGACGCCTCAGGGTCGGCGTGCTCGGCTGCGGCCCCATCGCGCAGTTCGCGCATCTGGAATCCTGCGCCAAGGCCGGCAATGCCGACCTCTACGCCATCTGCGACGCGGCACCCGATCTGCTTGCGCGCATGGGCGCGACCTACGAGCCGCAGAAGATGTATTCCGACTATGAGGCAATGCTCGCCGATCCTGAGCTGGAAGCGGTGATCGTCGCCACATCGGACGCCTATCACGTGCCGATGTCGATCAGGGCGCTCAACGCCGGCAAGCATGTTCTCTGTGAAAAGCCGATCGGCACCTCGGTTGAGGAAGGCGAGGCGCTGGCCGAAGCGGTCAGGCGCTCGGGCAAGATCCTGCAGGTCGGGCACATGAAGCGCTTCGATCCGGCACTGGAGGCGGCGCGCGACTTCGTTCGAGACGAGATCGGCGAAGTGCTGGCGCTGAAGGCCTGGTACTGCGATTCCACCCATCGCTACACCAACACCGATGCCGTGCAGCCGCTGCCCGTCACCAGCAGGCTAGCCAGGAAGCCAGCGGGAAATCCCAAGGCTGATCTCAGGCAATATTTCATGCTGGCGCATGGCTCGCATCTCGTCGACACGGCGCGTTTCCTGTGTGGCGAAATCCTTGCGGTCCGCGCGCGCCTCAACGAGCGTTTCGGCGCCTATTGCTGGTTCGTCGAGACCGAGTTCGCCAGCGGCGCGCTCGGCCATCTCGACCTGACGGTTGCCGTGCGCATGGACTGGCACGAAGGTTTTCAGCTCTATGGCGAGAACGGCTCCGTTATCGCCAGGACATTCAACCCTTGGTATTTCCGCGCCAGCGAGGTCGACATTTTTCATGAGAAGGACGCGACATCGCGCCGGCCGCTCGGCGCCGATGGCCATTTCTTCCGCCGCCAGCTGGAAGGTCTTGCCGACACGGTGCTGAACGGCGCGCCGATGCGCGGCGCCAATGTCGAGGACGGCATCGGCTCGATCCGCGCCATGGTCGCCATCGCGCGTTCGGTGGTATCAGGCGAGCGAGTCGAACTCGCCTCGGTTTCGGGGGCGGTGTGATGCGTCTCGGCATTTTCGCCAAGACCTTTGCCGGCACCGACCCGGCCGCCGTGCTGGCTGCGGTGAAGCAGTCGGGATACGAGACGACGCAGCTCAATCTGGCCTGTGCCGGCCTGCCGTCGATGCCGGATGCTGTGCCGGCGGACGCCATCGCCTCCATCCGCACCGCAGCGCAATCGAGCGGTGTCTCACTTGCAGCACTTTCGGGCACCTACAACATGGCGCATCCCGACAAAGCCGTGCGCGACGATGGCCTTCGGCGTCTCGCCGTCGTCATCGAGGCTGCTGCTGCCCTCGACATCCCGCTGGTCACGCTCTGCACCGGCTCGCGCAACGCCGCCGATCAGTGGGCCTATCATCCCGACAATGCCGATCCGGCCGCCTGGTCCGACATGGCCGCCGAGATGGCGAAGGCGCTGGCGTTGGCCGAAGGTGCCAATGTCGATCTCGGCATCGAGCCTGAGCAGGCCAACATCGTCACCTCGGCCAGGGATGCGACCCGGCTGATCGCCGAGATGGGATCGAAGCATCTGAAGATCGTGCTCGATCCGGCAAACCTGTTCGACCACGCCACGCCCGGCGAGGCGCGCGCCATCGTTGCCGCCGCGATCGACGAGGCCGCCGGCCACATCGCCATGGCGCACGCCAAGGACCGCTATAGTGACGGCCGCTTTGCCCCATCAGGGCAAGGCATCGTCGATTTCCCGGATTTCGGCGCGCGGCTGAAGGCAGTCGGCTTCGAGGGATCGCTCGTCACCCACGGGCTGTCCGCCGACGAAGCCCCCGATGTCGCCGCCTTTCTGCGAAGGCTCCTCTGATGGGCGCCGCCCCGACGATCCTGCTCCGCGACGATGCAGCGCTTCGTGTCTTCGACACGGGGCAGGGCAGACTTCCCGTCGTCTTCCAGCATGGCCTCGGCGGTGACGCAGCGCAGGTCGCGCAGAACTATCCCGACAGCCCGTCATACCGCCGGCTGACCGTCGAATGCCGCGCGCAGGGCGGTTCCGGCGCCGGTAGCAAGCGCCCGTTTTCGATCGCGATGTTCGCCGATGATGTGCTGGCCGCCGCAGATGCGGCCGGCCTCGACCGTTTCGTCGCCGGCGGCATTTCGATGGGTGCGGCCATTGCCTTGCAGCTTGCCGCCCGCCACCCGGACCGCGTCCTGGGTTTGGTGCTTGTTCGCCCTGCCTGGGCTTTCGACGCGGCACCGCAAAACATGCGCCCTTACGTGGAAGTGGCGGAGCTCATCCTCAGCCGTCCTTTATCGGAGGCGCGAGATATCTTCGCGGCGTCCGCGACGACCGCACGCTTTCGAACCGAAGCGCCGGACAATCTTGCTTCCCTGCTCGGCTTCTTCGCGCGCGAAGACGCGCCCGTCTTCGCCGAGGTGATGCAGGCGATCGCAGAGGATGGACCTGGCGTGACGCGGGCAGCGGCCGCTAGCCTTGCGTTCCCTACGCTCGTCATCGGCAGCGGCATCGATCTGGTCCATCCGCTGGCCGCCGCCCGCAGCCTCGCCGACGCCATCCCCAATGCGACCTTTGCCGAGGTGAGGCCGAAGGCCACCGACAAGGAGCGCCATTTCGCCGAAATTCGCGCCGCCATCGCGGACTTTCTCGACATAAATTTCAACAACCAGGACCAGTCATGATCTCGAAACCTCTCTCAGGCCCGGCCGCCATCGCCGCATTGCCGCGCGACCGGATGATCGCCGAATTCTCGCTCTGGTCGGCCAATCTCGCCAATTTCGAAAACGACTTGAAGCGCATCGAGCCCTATGTCGATCTTCATCATATCGATGTGGCGGACGGTCATTTCGCACCGTCCTTCCTGTTCTTCCCCGATCTCGTCGCCCGCATCGCCGGGCTGACGGCGAAACCCATCCACGTCCATCTGATGGTCGATGAAGCAATCGTCGAGGCGCAGACGCGCCAGTTCATCGAGGCCGGCGCCGACATGATCAGCGTCCATGCCGAGAATGGCGAGGCCGGATTGCGCGCCGTGCGGCTGGCGCGGGAGCTCGGCGCCGAGGCCGGCGTCGTACTCAGGCTGGAGACGCCTGTGGAAGCGGTGACGGCCTTTGCCCCGGAAGTCGCCTTCGTGACGCTTCTTGGAACCGCAATCGGCGTCAAGGGACAGAGCCTGTCGGACAAGGCCTGCGACAGGCTGGGCGCTGCCCGCGCCATCCTGAGAAGGGCCGGCCGTGAGGCGCAGGTGGTTCTGGCGGCCGATGGCGGCATCCGCCACGAGACCGTGCCGTTGCTGCGTGCCGCCGGGGCTGAAACCGTGGTTCTCGGTTCGCTCGCCTTCGGTGACAAGGACCTCGCCGGCCGCATCGGCTGGCTGCACGGCTTGAAGGTCGCGGCATGACATCAGAAGCCGCCCTTGCGATCGATCTTGGCGGGACGGAGCTTCGCGCCGCCCTGGTCGACCGCGACGGCAAGATCCTGGCATTCGCGGCGGTGCCGACGCAGGCGCAGGCCGGTCCCGATGTGGTGATCGGCCAGATCGAGGCGTTGGCGGCGACAGTCCACGCCGAGGCCCCGGCACTTTCGATCGTCGGCGTCGGCGTCGGTGCACCGGGACCGCTCGATCCGCTGGCTGGCATTGCCGTCGGCCCGCCGACGCTCGCCGGCTGGCTGGACGTGCCGCTTGCCGACATCCTGGAACGGCGGCTCGGCCTGCCGGTGCGGCTGGAGAACGACGCCAATGCCGCGGCGCTCGGCGAATGGCGTTTCGGTGCCGGCCATGGTGCGGGCTCGCTGGTCTTCGTCACGGTTTCCACCGGCATTGGCGGTGGTGTCGTCGTCGACGGGCGCATCCTGCATGGCCGCCGTGGCCTTGCCGCCGAGATCGGTCACATGACCATCACCAATGAAGGCGAGCGCTGCGTATGCGGTGTCGTTGGCTGCTTCGAGGCCATCGCCTCGGGAACGGCACTTGGCCGCCGCGCCAGCGCCGCCACGGCAGCCGGAGACGGCTCTACCTTGCGACGCTTCTCAGCGGACGCGGAGGTGACCGGCCGCCATGTCGTCGAGGCGGCACGGCTGCAGGACGCTCTTGCCTCGGCCTTGCTGGAGGAGGAAGCGCGCTGGCTGGGTGTTGGCTTCACCAATCTCCTGCATCTTTATTCGCCCGATGTGCTGGTCGTTGGCGGCGGCATCGCCAATGGGCTCGATCTGATGCTGCCGACCATCGAGGCGACCATCAGGCAACGGGCCATGCGCGCCTATCGCGACGTGCCGGTCGTTCAGGCCCAGCTCGGCCGCCATGCCGGGCTCGTCGGCGCCGCCAGCCTTGTGCTGTTCGACGACGGCGGCACTTTGGCAGCCCGCGTGCCTGTCGGCCCAAGCACGTTTCCGGACACGCCGCTGAGCAAGACCGGCACGGTCTGACGTTGCGACCTGCATGACAAAGGCCAGAGGCAGCACGCCTCCGGCCTTTTACGCATTGACCGCGCGTCATTACTCGGCGGGAACAACGTCCGCCGGCAGGCTATCGTCGGCCGTGCCCGCCAGCGCCCTCGCCAGCTTGGCCTCGTCGAGTTCGCCTTCCCAGCGCGCCACCACCAGCGTGGCGACAGCATTGCCGACGAAGTTGGTCAACGCCCGGCACTCCGACATGAAGCGGTCGACGCCGAGGATCAGCGCCATGCCAGCGACCGGCACCGCCGGAACCACCGAAAGCGTCGCCGCAAGGGTGATGAAGCCGGCCCCGGTGATGCCGGCGGCACCCTTGGAGGAAAGCATGGCCACCAGCAGCAGCAGGATCTGGTCACCCATCGACAGGTGGATGTTGGTCGCCTGTGCGATGAACAGCGCCGCCAAAGTCATGTAGATGTTGGTGCCATCAAGGTTGAAGGAATAGCCGGTTGGGATGACCAGGCCGACGACCGAGCGCTTGGCGCCAGCCTTCTCCATCTTTTCCATCAGCGAGGGCAGGGCGGCCTCCGACGAGGAGGTGCCCAGCACCAAAAGCAGCTCTTCCTTGATGTAGCGGATCAGCGACAGGATGGAGAACCCGTTGTAGCGGCAGACCGCGCCAAGCACGACGAACACGAACAGGAACGACGTCACGTAGAAGGTGCCGACCAGCATGGCGAGGTTGATGACCGCGCCGATGCCGTATTTGCCGATGGTGAAGGCCATGGCGCCGAAGGCACCGATGGGGGCGGCCTTCATCAGCACGCTGACCAGCTTGAAGATCGGTGTCGTCAGCGCCTGCAGGAAATTGAGCACGGGCGTGCCCTTGTCGCCGACCAACGCCAGCGCGATGCCGAACAGCACCGAGAAGAACAGCACCTGCAGGATGTCGCCATCGGCGAAGGCGCCGACGATGGTCGACGGGATGATGTTCATCAGGAAGCCGGTGACCGACTGGTCGTGCGCCTTGGCGGCGTAAGTGCTGATGGTCGAGGCGTCGAGCGTCGCCGGGTCGATGTTGAAGCCGGCGCCTGGCTGCACGACATTGGCGACGACAAGGCCGATGATCAGAGCCAGCGTCGAAAAGGTGAGAAAATAGAGCATCGCCTTGCCGGCGACACGTCCGACCTTCTGCAGGTCGCTCATGCCGGCAATGCCCGTCGTCACGGTCAGGAAAATGACCGGGGCGATGATCATCTTGACCAGCTTGATGAAGGCGTCGCCGAGCGGCTTCATGCTCTCGCCGACCGACGGATAGAAATGGCCGAGCAGGATGCCGACGGTGATCGCGACGAGCACCTGCACGTAGAGTTGGGCATAGAAAGGCTTGCGCTGCGCGGCAAGCGCGCCTGATTGGTCTGCGATGTGCATTGAACTCTCCCTGGCCGGATGGGGCGGAGCGCCCTGCGTGACTTCTCCCATCGCGGCGCTCCGGTCGCACGCCGCTGCCAGGGAGTTTTGCAAGCGTTGTGCCAGTTCGCGGAAAGGCCGGAACCACGGGATTTCCGCCTTTGTCTGACGTCATGCGGGCAAAGCCTGTGCGGATTTCCGCACAGGCAGTGTTTGCCTGGGCGGATTTTCGCATTACACTGGCCGAAAGCCGCGAGCAAAAGGGGAGAGGGCAGACGCCGCAAGCAGACACCGATAGCGGATTCCCTGGATTTGCCGGCCGTGAATTGCTGCGCGAGGCGGTGGCGCGGCTGCGCGATGGCCGCTGGGTTGCCGTGGTCGTCGCTCTTGCCTTTCTGGCCGGCGCGATCGCCATTGCCGGGCGCATCGCCTCCGGCCAGGCGGCCGATAATCTGCGCGAGACGGCACTCGCCGCACTGCCGCTGGCGGCGGGAACCCTGACCGGCGAAATCGAAAAGCAGCGCCTGGTTCCACTGGTGTTGGCCAGAGACGATGCGGTGCGCGGCGCTCTGCGCCGGGCCGGAAAAATGAAAGAAAAGGCCCTCAACGACAAGCTCAAGTCGATTGCCGGCGATGCCTCGGCATCCGCCATCTACATCATCGATACGGCAGGCATCGCCATATCAGCCAGCAATGCCGACGAACCGGCGAGCTTTGTCGGCATCGATTACAATTTTCGGCACTATTTCCAGGAAGCGATGAGCAAGGGTGCTGCCAGCCAATATGGCCTCGGCACAATCAGCGGCAGACCGGGGCTGTACCTTGCCAGCCGCGTCGACGATGGCGGCAAGCCGCTTGGCGTTGCGGTGCTGAAGGTCGAACTCGACGGCGTCGAAGCCAATTGGCGTTCCAGCGGTTTCCTTGTGTTCATCACTGATGAACGCGGCGTGGTGCTGGCTACCAGCCAGCCCGACTGGCGGTTCCGTGCGCTGGCACCACTGTCGGCCGAGGACACCGCCGCAGCCCACGAGCAGCTCCAGTTGGCCGATGCAGGCTTCGAGCCGCTGCCGATCCGGCGCGGCGCGGGTGACGGCCTGGCGACGATCGACAACGCGGGAAAACCGCGCCAGTTCGTCGAGGTGGTGCAGGATTTGCCTGGTGCTGTTCCTGGCTGGCGTCTCTGGCTGCTCACTCCCGCCGACGCTGCTCTTTCATCGGCCGCCAACACGGCGCGCCTGACCACGCTGCTTGGGCTTCTGCTGATGGGCTTGCTTGCCTACGTGCTGACCCGGCGCCGGCGAACGCGCAGGCTGAGGCAGGAGGCGCTGGCGCGTATGAATGCCGAGCTGGAGAGCCGAGTCAGCACGCGAACGGCCGAGCTGACCCGCTCCAACACCGCACTTGCCGGTGAAATCGCCGAGCGCGAGAATGCCGAAGCCAAGGTGCGCCGGCTGCGCGACGACCTCGCCCAGGCCAACCGGCTTTCCATCCTCGGCCAAATCGCCGCCGGCGTGGCGCACGAGATCAACCAGCCGGTCGCCGCTATCCGCACCTATGCCGAGAATGCGGGCCGCTTTCTCGAAACCGGCAAAACCGAACCGGCCAGCGGCAATCTGACGTCGATCGTGTCGATGACCGAGCGCATCGGCGCGATCACCGGCACCTTGCGGACTTTCGCCCGTCGACCCGGGGTTGCCGCTTCGCCGCTGCCGGTGCGCGAGGCAATTGATGGCGCGCTGTCGCTGCTGTCGGGCCGCATCCGTGATTCCGGCGTGACCATCGTCAAGCCGCGCGGCAATGCCTCGCCGGTGGTCCTGGCCAGCCGCATCCGGCTGGAGCAGATACTCGTCAACCTTTTGCAGAATGCGCTCGACGCGATGAAGGACCAGTCTGATCCCCGCATCGAGATCCAACTCGCCGAGCACGACGACAGGGTGCTGATTTCGGTGCGCGACAATGGCCCAGGTCTCGGCCCGGAAGCAGCCGGCAATCTGTTCATGCCGTTCCAGACCACCAAGGAGAAGGGGCTTGGTCTCGGGCTGGTGATCTCGCAGGAGATTGCCCAGGAATTGGGCGGCACGCTGCGGCTCGATCCCAGCAATGGCACCGGCGCATCTTTTACCGTCGACTTGAGGCGAATTGAATGATTGAGGGATCAGGGTTGGTGGCGCTCGTCGACGACGATGCGGACCTCCTTCACGCCACAACGCAATTGCTCGAGCTTGCCGGCTTCACTGTGGTCGCGCGCGACGCCGCCGAGGCAGCGCTTGCCGTTGTCGACAGGACCTTTGAAGGCGTGGTGGTCAGCGACATCCGCATGCCGGGCATGAACGGGCTGCAGCTGTTCGATCGCATCAAGGCGATCGACCCGGACATACCCGTGATCCTGGTCACCGGCCATGGCGACGTCGATCTCGCAGTGGCCGCGCTCAAGGATGGTGTCTACGATTTCATCCCGAAACCCTTTGCCGGCGACCGCCTTGTCGAGGCGCTGAAACGGGCATCGGAGAAGCGACGACTGGTGATGGAGAACCGGCGGCTGCGCGAAGCCGCGGCGCTCGCCACTGACGGCCTGCCGCTGATCGGCGAGGCTCCTGCCATCAAGCGGCTGCGCGAGACCTTGCGCCAGATCGCCGACATGGATGTCGACGTGCTGGTCGAGGGAGAAACGGGAACCGGCAAGGAAGTGGTGGCTGACCTGCTGCACAGGTGGGGGCGGCGGCGCTCAAAACCCTTCGTGGCACTGAACTGCGGCGCACTTCCGGAGACGGTCATCGAGAGCGAGTTGTTCGGCCATGAGGCGGGCGCGTTCACCGGCGCGCAGCGGCGGCGGATCGGCAGCATCGAGCATTCCAGCGGCGGTACGCTGTTTCTCGACGAGATCGAATCCATGCCCCCGGCGCTCCAGGTCAAGCTGCTACGGGTGCTCGAAACGCGCAGCCTCACCCCGCTTGGCTCGAACGATATCAGGCGCATCGATCTCAGGGTCGTTGCGGCGACCAAGGTCGATCTCGGCCGGCCGGACCAGCGCGGCGATTTTCGCGAGGATCTGTATTTTCGCCTCAACGTGGTGACGCTGCGCATCCCGCCCTTGCGCGAACGGCGCGGCGACGTCCCGATGCTGTTCGGGCATTTTCTCGGCAAGGCGGCGGAACGGTTCGGCCGGCCCGTCGCGAAGATGAATGCAGCCGTCAGCGATCATCTCCAGTCGCATGACTGGCCGGGCAATGTCCGCGAGCTCGCCCATTTCGCCGATCGCGTCGCGCTCGGTCTCGGTCCGGACGATGAGGTGAGGACGGTCTCCGCGCACGCGCCGGAGCCTGCGGCAGCATTGCCCGAACGGGTCGGCCAATACGAAGCGCAGCTCATCCGTGACGCGCTGCGCGACCATGGCGGCGACGTGCGCGGCGCCATCGACGCCCTCGGCGTACCGCGCAAGACCTTTTACGACAAGCTCAAGCGCTACGGCATTGCCGCATCCGAATTTCGCAATGGCGGCGATAACGATACGCAACCCATCTCGGAAAAGCGATGAATACGACCATTGAAACGACGGCAAATCCCTCGCCGGAAGAACTCGCCTTTCTCGGCGAAAGGTTGACGGCGTTCAACGACGGCGATGTCGGCGCGTCTGAGAGGAAGGCGCTTGCCGTGTTCGTGCGGGGCGAGGATAGCGCGGTCGTCGCCGGCATCTCTGGCTATACCGCCTGGGGATGGCTTTATGTGCGCTGGCTCTGGGTGGATGAGCAACTGCGCGGCCGGCACATGGCCGGCACAATGCTGGACGCGGCCGAACAGGAAGCGGTGGCGCGCGGCTGCAACAATGCCTGGATCGATACCTTCAATCCGAACGCCGCCAAGGTCTATCAGCGCCAGGGCTATCGGCCCTTCGGCTCGCTGGCCGATTTCCCTGTCGGCCGCAGCCGCATCTTCCTGCAGAAGGAACTGGTTGGCGGTTGAGCAATTCCAGGAAAAGTGTGAAGCGGTTTTGCGTCCGGAATTGCGTCAAAGCAAGAGTCTAGCCGGCGAGTTTTCCGCCACGCATCGGCTGCGGCGCGCCGGTGGTGCTCGGGAAACTGATCGGCAGGCCGCGCAACACGCGAACCGCGAGGAAGGCAAAACACTCCGCCTCGACCGCATCGCCGCTCCAACCGAGGCTTTCCGCCAGCACCACCTCGACGCCGGCGCGGCTGGCCAGCATTGCCATCATGGTCGGGTTATGGCGGCCGCCGCCGCTGACCACCAGTTTTTTCGGACGGCTTGGTAAGAGGTCTAGTGCCTTGCCGACGGCTGCTGCGGTGAAGGCGGTGAGCAGTGCCGCGCCATCCTCCGCATCCAGCCCGTCCGCCATGGCGGCGCCGAAGTCGAAACGGTCCAGCGATTTGGGATAGGGCTTGGTGAGATAGGGGTGCTGCAGCAGCTTGGCCAGCCGGGCCTCGTCCACCTTACCTGCACGGCCAAGCGCGCCGTCGCGGTCCATCTCGCCGAGCCCCTTCGACTTGATGAAATCGTTCAGCGGCGCGTTGGCGGGTCCGGTGTCGAAGGCGACGACATTGTCGGCGCCATCCCACCAGGTGATGTTGGCGACGCCGCCGAGATTGAGTACGGCCACCTCGCCATTGGCGCCGGCGCTGCGCATCAGCGCGGTGTGATAGACCGCGGCCAGCGGCGCGCCTTGCCCGCCGGCGCGTATGTCGGCCGAGCGGAAATCGTATGCGACCTTGGTGCCCAATATGGCATGCATCAGCTCACCGTCGCCGAGTTGCCTTGTCTGGCCCAGCCGTCCAACCTGCGGCGCGCGATGCAAAACGGTCTGGCCGTGAAAACCGACGATGCCGATATCGGCCATCGTCATGCCATAGCCTGCGACCAACTCCTTGACGGCCGCCGACTGCGCGCGCGTCAGGGCTTGCTCCGCGGTACGAAAGATCGTCGGCTCCGGCCCGACGAAATTCCACGCCCGCGCCTCCGTCAGCGTTTCTTCCAGCAGGGAGCGGATAGATGGGGGATAGGGCATCAGCCGATATGTGCCGAAATCCTCGATCTGCTCGCCATCGGTCTTGATCAGCGCGACGTCGATGTTGCCGTCCAGCACCGTGCCGGTCATCAGGCCGATAGCCCAGATTGGTTCCATGGTCGTTTCCTCGTTGAGCATGATCTTTTCCGAAAACCGTTTCCCACTTTTCGGGACCATGCTCCAGTCCCCATTGATGAGATCGCCGACAGCTTTACGAAGCCTAACGACTCTACCGTCAAAATGTCGGTCGGATGAAAACGGTTGGCGGGCAAGGTCCAAGCCTTGCCACTTTCGAAGTGGCGGTCTCGTTGCTGAAGGCCGAGCGGCCTTCGTAGCGCCACAGGCGATGCTGGACCGCGCAACGCCGGTTCTGCGGTCGTTTGGGCTCAACACAGCGGCAATGCCACCTCTTGCCTATCATGCGCGAAGGCGCGACCTTGCTCGATCTGGCGAAACGCTTCCGCCGAAATCCGCAAGGAGAGAAAATCATGACATCCGATGTGGCCGTTATTGCAGGCGCGGGCGCTGGTCTGAGCGCCTCGCTTGCGCGCCTTCTCACCCGGGAAGGCTTTCGCGTGGTTCTGGCCGCCCGCAACGTCGAGAAGCTGGGCGCTCTGGTCGATGAGACCGGTGCGCTGGCCGTTGAGACGGATGTCGCCGACGCTGCGTCCGTCGCCAGGCTGTTCGACACCGCCGACAAGGCCGGCCCGCTGGCGCTCGTGGTGTTCAACGCCAGCGCACGCACACGCGGCCCGATCGCCGAGCTCGATGCCGAAGCGGTCAAACAGGCATTGCTGGTCGGCGCCTATGGCGGCTTCCTAGTCGGCCAGCAGGCGGCGCGCCGGCTGCTTGTCCGGGGATCCGGTTCGATCCTGTTCACCGGCGCCACCGCCAGTGTGAAGGGCTTTCCCGGCTCGGCCGGCTTTGCCATGCCGAAATTCGGCCTGCGCGGCCTGGCGCAGTCCATGGCCCGCGAACTCGCCCCGAAGAACATCCACGTCGCCCACTTCATTATCGACGGCCAGATCGAGGCGCCCGGACAGGCAGCCGATCCCGACCGACAGGACCGCCGCCTGTCGCCGGACGCTATCGCCGAGGCCTATCTCACAACCCATCGCCAGCATCGCAGCGCCTGGAGCTCGGAGCTTGAGTTACGGCCTTGGGTCGAGACGTTTTGACAATCCAGATGATCGCCTAAGGGCCAGCTGATCGCCGGCGGGAAGCAACGCGATCCTTCCCTTGTTTCTTATATATTAGGCAATGCTCATATTTTGTGGCGCTAAGCTGCTTGTCCAATACATAAAAAGGCTCAGTGTAATATATACGTTTGTTTAACGTCGGTTGTGCATGTTGCTGGCTTTCCCGGGTTAATTGAGAACGCGCATGCCGGTTACACGTCGTACACTGCTTGCGGCCGGGAGCAGCGGGTTGCTGATCTCGCAAGCCCGCGCAGCCAGCACTCCGGGTCAGCAGGCGGAGAACGCCCCTCAACCTATCGCGAGCGGCGATGCATTGCGCATCGCAATGCCGGCCTTCGCTTCCAATCCGTTCTTCCCGGCCGACGGCTCGGGGGACGATGGCATAGACATGGAACTGGCCCACGGCATCGCCGCGGCGCTTGGCGTCGAGCCGGTGTTCGACCGATCCGCCGCAACGTTCGACGATATCGTCAGACAGGTCAGTTCCGGACAGGCCGACATGGCGATTGGCAAGCTCAGCCGGACGCTTCAGCGCGGCCGGTCGATCATCTATTCCCGCCCCTACGCCATGCTGCGGCAAGGGCTGATCGCCAACCGCCTCAACCTGGCGCGTATCGCGCAAGGCAAACCGGCCGAACAGATCGTCCGTGATTTCTCAGGCGATCTTGGCGTGATCGAGGGCTCTTCATTCGCCACCTATGCGGCCACGACCTTCCCGCATGCGCAAATCCACCGCCTGGCAAGCTGGGACCTGATCATCGATGCGATCCGAAACGGGACGATCGACATGGCCTATCGCGATGATTTCGAGATCAAGAAGCTGATGGTCGACGACCCGTCGATGACGGTCGTCGCGCGCTCGATCACGCTGACCGACAAGGTCGATACGATCGCAGTCGGCGTGCGGCCGGACAATCCGCACCTCGCGGCCTTTGTCGATCTCTATCTCGATCTCGCGCGGGGTCAGCAGATTCTCAACACGGATGAGATCATCGCCCGCTATCGCCTGGGGAGCAAAGCCTGACAATGGCCATCTCCGACGTAGCCGGACCCCTGCCTTTCGACTGGCGCCTCGCGGCAAGGCGCATCCTGCGCTCGCCCGTGACGACGATTGTGATGATTGCTGCAGGGATACTGTGCGGCCTCTACTATCCAGACTTTGCCCATGCGATCAGCCCTGTCGCACAACTCTACCTGAATTTCCTCAAGATGGTCGTCCTGCCCTATTTGGTCTCGTCGGTCATCTTCTCCATCACGGCAATGGTCCAGGATCCCAAATCGGTCCGCTACCTCGGCAAGGTGGGCATGGCCGTGCTGGTCGTGTCGTTCCTGGGCGTGCTGGTGAGCGGCACCCTGTCGCTGATCCTGCAGCCGGGCCAGATCGAGAATCCACAGTCGCGCATCGAGCTTGGCGAGTTCATCAATTCGCAAGGCAGCGTGTCCACCGATCTCGCCTTCCCATTCCAGCCGCCGCCCTCCAATGGCGATCCCAATGGCGGGCACTCGATCCTGCTCGACCTGGTGCCGAACAACGTCTTCAACGCGCTGGCCTCGGGCCAGACCATCCAGGTTTTGCTGTTCTGCCTGCTTTTCGGGCTCGCGATGGGGAAGATTCCCCAGCCCTCGTCCATGAGCCTGACCCAGGCGCTCAACGCGGTCTACCGGGCCTGCACGGTGCTCACCAACTGGTTCATCTGGGGGTTGCCCTTTGCAACCTTCATCCTGATCGCGGACCAGACAGCGTCGACCGGAACCAAGCCGCTCATGCTGATGGGCGGTTACCTGCTGGTGATGGGTCTTTCCTGCCTTACATTCGTTGCCGGGGCATTTGCCATTATCGCGATCCGGTCGCGACGCAGCTACTGGACGACGATCAAGACCTGCCAGCCGCTTCTCATGGTGGCCATCACCACACGCTCCTCGGTCGCCTCGCTCCCATGGGTCATCAACCTGTTGGGCGAGCGCCTGCGGTTCAGCCTGGTGGTCGTCGAACTGCTCGTGCCGTTACAGGCGGCACTGCTGCGGACAGGCCCGGCACTGCTCTATACCTCGGGTGCGCTGTTCATCGCTCAGCTCTACGGCCACCAGCTTGCAGTCCCGGACCTCGTGCTCGTCGGTATTATCTCAGCGCTTCTCGCGCTCACCACCGGCGGCATGGGCAGCCTGCTCATCCTGTCGCAGATGTCCATCGTCTGCGGCTACCTGAAGCTTCCCTTCGAGGCGGCGTTCGTCCTGTTCGTCGCGGTGGATGCAGCCGTCGACACGTTCATGACGCTGGCCAGCGTCTGCACCGTCGCGGCGAGCACGGCAATGATCGCTCCCAGCCACAGGGAGACGACGCAGCCTGAAACCGTCTCGGAACAGCTCGAAGCCGAGCCTGCCAGATGATCGACGACAGCATCCGTCCCCAGCTCGGCATTATCGGCGGTCTTGGGCCGCTTGCTTCGGCTGATTTCTACTTCAAGCTGACCCGGATGACCCAGGCGCTCAGAGACAACGAACATGTGCCTGCCGTGATCCTCAGTGTCCCGCAGCTGCCCGACAGGACCGAAGCGATCCTTGCCGGCCATGACGGGCCGCTGGCGCCTTTGAAAGCCGCGGTCGCGACGCTCAATGCGCTCGGCGTCGCCCGCATCGCGATGCCGTGCAACACCGCCCACCATTGGTACGGCCAACTGGCGGCGAATTCGCGCGCGGAAATCATCCATATCGGAGATGCTGTGGTGACGGAGACGCGTCGCAGCCTGGATCAGGGCCGGGTTGCTGTTCTCGCCACCCAAGGCACGCTGGTCTCCGGCTTCTACCAGGACAGGATGTCGGCAGCGGGATTTGAGCTCTGCCTTCCCGCGAACACCGAGTTTCAGGCCTGCGTCGACAGCGCGATCAGCCTCGTCAAGGCGGGTTCGATCGCGGATGCGGCGGTTGAAACCGAGCGCGCGCTCGACATCGCGCAAGCGGCCGGCGCCGATGCAGCCCTGCTCGGCTGCACCGAACTGTCGGTGGTGGCCGCCAGCCTCAACGATATCAATGGATTGGTCGTCATCGACAGCAATGCGGCCTTGGCGCGAGCCTGTCTGACACGATTGGGCTTCGGTGCCCAGGAAGCCCGCGGCCTGCCGACCGTATCGCGGCTGCCGGAACATGACCGATCGATGCGCGCCAGCTTGGCCGCACTGGTCTAGCCCTATGGATAGAACCTCATAGCATTTCGGAACCCGTCAGCCTTGGCGCGGCACGCCCTTGGCAAGCAGGTAGACGAGGTACGGCCCGCCAAGCAGCGAAGCGAACAGGCCGGCGGGCAGTTCGTAGGGAAAGGCCGCCATGCGCGATAGCCAGTCCGAGACGATCATCAGCAGGGCGCCCAGAAGCATCGCTCCGGCGAGATGGACGCGGGCACGCGAAAACCCCACCAACCTGGCGAGGTGCGGCGCGATCAGGCCGACGAAGCTCAATGGCCCGACGACCATGGCGGCCAGCGCGGTCAGCAGCGCGGCAACGACGATCAGCATCAGCCGTCCGCCGGCAACCGGCACGCCCAGCCCGCGTGCGCTGTCGGACCCGAGCGGCAGGATGTCCAGCCAGCGGGCGGCAAGGAACAGCGGCAACGTCAGCGGCAACAGACAGGCGATTGCCAGCCCTGCATCGAGCGCCGACGCCTGGCCGGTCGAGCCGCTCAGCCAGCGCAACAGAATGTAGGACTGCGCGTTGCCCATGGCGATCGACGCGGTGATCGCGGCGCTGCACAGCGCGCTCATGGCGATACCGGCAAGCAGCAGCCGCTCGGCACCGAACTTTGCTTGTGCGGCAAGGGCCAGCATGGCAATCAAGGCCGCCAGTGAGCCCAGGGCTGAGCCGGCGAGCTGCCAGCCGAGACTGGCCGTGGCGCTGACCATCAGCACGGCTGTCAGGCCGGCACCGGCGCGGGGGCCGACTCCCAGCACTTCGGGGCTTGCCAGCGGGTTGCCGGTGACCCGCTGGATGACGACGCCGGCGGCCGCGAGCATGGCGCCGGCGGCGGCCGCCACGCCGATCCGCGGCGCACGCCACGCGGCGAGATCGGTTAACAGGTCTCCCCCAGCAATAGACCAGCCGTCCGGGCCACGCCCGACGACAAGCGCCACGATGGCAGCGACAAGCGCCAGCGCAAGCAGAAGCAGGATGATGAGCCAGGGCCGGCTGGCCTTGCGCGGTGCGGTACCATTCGAACCGAGATGCGGCCACTCGAAAAGGCGCAGCCGCGGCAACAGCCATAGCAGCAGCGGACCGCCGAGCAGGGCGGTGCCGGCACCGGTCGGAATGCGTTCGCCACCGGAACCGGCGGCCAGCTGTACCAGCCCGTCCGTCAGCCACAGCAGCACGGCGCCGATCAGCGGCGCGGCGATCAGTTTTTGGCGCAGTGTGCGGGCGCCCGAAAGCGTGGCCAGCGCCGGCGCTGCAAGACCGACGAACCCGATGACGCCAACCTCTGCCGCGACCGACGTCGCCATCCACACGGCAAGCGCGATGATGAGAAAGCGGCTTGAGTGACGGGCGACGCCCAGGCCGCGTGCCGAGGCATCGTCGAGACCAAGAATGGTCAGCGGCCGCAGCAGCATCAATGCGGCAACCACACCGGCCGCCAGCCTGATCGTCAGCGCGATGGTCGGCTCCCAGTCCTGCTGGACCAGCGATCCGCCGCCCCAGATGAACAGCGAAAACAGGTACTCGCCATTGGCGAGGATCAGTGCTGCGCTGACGGAACTGGCGGTCAGCGCCACCATCATCCCGGCGAGCACGACGGAGACCGGTTCCAGCCCGCGCCGCCAGGTCAATGCCAGCACCAGCAGCACCGCGGCGATGCCACCGGCGAAGGCGACCAGGCCCTGCGACCGCTCCATCAGCAGCGGTGCGTAAAGCGAGGCGATCGTCATCGCCAGTTGCGCGCCGGCCGAAATACCGAGCGTCGACGGTTCGGCCAGCGGGTTGCGCAGCACATGCTGCAACAGCAGGCCGGACAGGCCGAGCACCGCGCCGGCCAGCACCGCCACGGCGGCGCGCGGCAGCGTGCTGTAGACCAGGATGACGCTGTCGAGATCAATGCCGTCGCCCGGCGGTGCGGCCGGCCATTGCATGCCGACGCGCCATGCGAAGAGGAGCGCAGCCAGCGCCGCCAGGAGGCCCCACAGGGCGATTGGCGACAGCGCGGCACTCGTCGCGGTGCGATCGCTTATGGTGCGCTCAGCCATGGCTCTGCCCGGCAAGGGCGGCCGTCGCCAGACGCGCGAAGCGGCGTGCCGATGGCAGGCAACCGAAATGGTTGACCGGATCCAGCACAGCAACACGCCCCTGGCGGACAGCGGGTAGCGCGTTCCACAAGGCATTTGTAGGAAGCGAACGCCCGACATCTGCCGGCAGTGGCGAAACGATCAGGATCGACGCCTCGGGCACGCGCGCTAGCGCCTCCAGTCCGACGGGTGCCGCCGCGCTGTAGCTCGTCCCGTCGGTCCATGCATTGACCAGGCCGAGACGCGTCAGCACATCGCCGAATATGGAATCGCGGCCAAAGGCTCGAAAATGCCTGCTATCGCCGAGACTGATGACGAAGACCCGCGCGGGGGAGGGGGGCAAGGTGGCGCCAAGCTGCGTGATCTCGACCGCCGTCTCATCGACGTAGCGCTTCGCCTCGGTCTGCCGTCCCAGCTTTTCGCCCAGGGCCAGTGTCGCCGCCTCGGCGAGCGCATAAGGTGGCACGCCGGCCTCGTAGACCGTTTGCGCAAACACCGGCGCGATGCGTTCGAGCATCGGGCGCTGGTATTCGTAGAAATTGGAGATCACGATGAGATCAGGCGCGACGATGCGTAGCAGCTCGTAATTGGGCGCGCCGCGCAGCCCGAGATCGGTTGCCGATTGAGGAACCGCCGGCTCGACCGCGATCTTGCGGAACTGGATCAGTTCGGTCGCCGCCACCGGCTCGATGCCGAGCGCCAGCAACGTCTCCAGCATGCCCCAGTCGATCGCGGCAACGCGCATCGCCGCCGCCCTGGCGGCGACCGGTGGCAGCAATGCCGCGGCCGCCAGGGCAAGCACCTGCCGTCTGTTGGGCAGATGGATCATCACTGGCGGATTCGGCACATGGCTACCAAGTCGTATGCGCCTTCAGCTTGAATGAGCGGCCTTCGCCATAAGAACAGGCTTCGACAGTGGTGGTCTGACAACTCGAGACATAGGTTTTATCGAACAGATTGGTGATGTTCAGATCGACACCCCAGGTCTCCTTGTCGTAGCCAAGCTTCAAGTCGGCCAGCGTGACAGCTGGAACCTTGTTGTTGTTTGCGTTGTCTGCCCATGAGGAGCCGACGTAGCGCAGGCCGCCGCCGATCGAGATGCCGTCGTACCAGCCGCCACGAAAAGTATAGTCGACTGAGGCGGAGGCCATCACCTCTGGCACGATGAACGGCGTCTTGCCAATGAGCGCCGGGTTGGCGTCCTTGGTGATGTCGATGTCATAGGCGGTGAAAGCGCCGGTGAGCCGGAAATCCTCGGTGACGTTGACCTTGCCTTCCAGTTCTATACCGCGTGAGCGCACTTCGCCGGTTTGCAACTGCGTGAAGAAAGTAACGTTCGACGGTACATTCTGACGGGTCAGGTCAAAAAGCGACAGGGTGAACAGGCCATCGACAAAGGTCGGAACATATTTGACGCCGACTTCGTACTGCACGCCCTCTTCCGGCTTGAACAGATTACCGTTGGCATCGGTGCCGATGAGCGGGTTGAAGAAGGTGGCAATGCTGGCATAGGGGGTTACGCCGTTGGCAAACTCATAGGCGAGGCCCGCGCGACCGGAGAAGTCGCCGACAGTCTGGTTCTGCGTGCTGGAACTCGCCGAGTAATATGTCGACCGATTGTCGGCGTCGAGCCAGCCACGGTCGTAACGGCCGTTCAGCGTCACCAGCCAGCCGTCGCCGAAGCGCAACTGGTCCTGCGCGTAGAAGCCGAGCTGCTTCTGGGTCAAGTCCTGATTGAGGTAGCTGACTCGTGGCGTCAGTGGCGCGCCGTAGATTGGGTCGAAAGCATCAATGGGAGGGGTTGTGCCGAAGAGCGCCGACGATTGCACCTGGTCGATGTTGTAATATTTGTGGTCGATGCCGGCCAGCAGCGTGTGTTCGACAGCGCCTGTCTCCACCTTGCCCTCGATCTGCAGGTCCGACAGGAATGTCGTGGCGTCGGTATCGTGACCGAAATTGATGCGATTGAGCTGCGTCGCGCTCGCCCACCCGTTGGCGTAGACGTTGACTTCATTAATCGAGGCCGCACTGAGGCGCATGTTGGAACGCACCGTCCATTGGTTGTCGAAAGTGTGCTCGAACTCGTAGCCGATAGAACCTTGCTCGCGCTTGTAGAGATCGACACTCGGCTCGGTAAAATTGGCGTCTGGGTCGATTCGACCGTAATTCACGCCGCCGATAATCCGATCCGTTACAGTGCCGATGTAAGGCAGGAAGCTGCCGCCATTGTGGTTCTCGTCGATGTGGCTGTAGTTGGCCAGTACCGTCAGCTTGGTCTGCTCGTCGGGCTGCCAGGTGATGCTGGGCGAAATGAAGCCGCGCCAGCCATTCTGCAAATCGCTGTAGGTGTCGCCGCCGGCGACTTTGCCCGTTACCCGGTAGCTGACAACACCATTGCCGTCGACGTCGCCGATGTCGAAGCCCAGATAGACATTGCCGGCATCGTTGACGCCGGTCTCGATATAGCGCTGCCTGCCATCCGGTCGCTTGCTGACATAGTTGACGAGGCCGCCGGGATTGCTGCCGCCATAGAGTACGGAGGCCGGCCCTTTCAGCACTTCGACTCGCTCGAGGCCGAAGCTGTCGACGTAGAAGCCGCCAAAGGCGTAGCTGAACAGTTGCAGCCCATCCATGTAGGTGCCATCAGCCGTGGCTTGGAAACCGCGGGTGAACAGCCAGTTGGTGTCGCTGTCCGGGCCGAAGGGCTGTGCGAACACCCCGGCCGTGTAGCGCAAGGCCTCGTCGACTTTCTGTGCGCCCTGGTCGTCGATCTCTTGACGTCCGACCACCGACACGGATTGTGGGATATCCTTGATGTCGGTCGCCGTCTTGGAGCCGGTCTTGCTTTTTTTGGCGACGACGCCTTTAACCGGTCCGGTCGCGCCATCGCCGGCCTCGCCCTCGACCACCACCGGTTCAAGCTGGGTGCTGGTTTGCACCGACTGCGCCAACGCGGCCATTGGCGGGATCATCGCGGCTGCGGCGACGCTGGCCGCCAGAAGCGCCTTCATCGGTAAGTTCTGCTCATCAGGAAGTCCCCGCCTGTCGATATTGAGATAGTTGATCATTTATCTCAAGTTATCTGCTGGTCATTGGACGGAATTGGGCGGTTTGTCCATTCTTGTCCAAACGAGGGACATCGCGGTGTGATGTTGCGGAAATGTCACTGGCGACTGGTGCTCCTCATCCAGGCGCCGGGTGTCACGCCGACAATCGACTTGAACACACGCGTCAGATGCGCCTGGTCGAAAAAACCCGTTGCCTCGGCGATGTCGCCAAGTGAAGCGGTGCCACGCGCCATCATGGCCTTGGCCCTGTCGACCCGCGCCTGCATCTGCCAACGATGCGGCGGCACGCCCGTCGCCGCCTTGAAGGCGTGACTCATCGCGGTTTCGGACAGGCCGGTCAGCGCGGCGAGGTCGGCAAGCCGGATCCTTTCCAGGCAATGCGCGTCGATGTAGTCGGTGACGAGGCGCAGCTTGCGGCGCGACAGCGGCGACCGCCGCCTAAGGGTATCAGGCCGGTCGATCTGGAACAGGCTTGCGAACAAGGCATTGAGCAGACCCTCGCCATAGAGATCATGCAGGGGCCGGTCGCTGCCGCATTCGGCGGCGATCAGGCCGGCAAGCATGGCGATCCGGTCGTCGCGAAACTGGAAGCGCGACATCCGCAAGGCCTCGTGGTCAAGGCTGCGGCCGAAGCGGCGCGTCAGCACTGCGGCGTCGAAATGCAGGTCGAGATGCCGGATCCGCCGCAGCCCCTCGACCCGGCCGCGGATCGGCACGCCGGCCGGTATGTAGGCCATGGAAAAAGCCTGGTCGTGGCGGCGCAATTCGCCCTTGGCGTCTTCGACGAAGAAAGCGCCATCGCCATCCACATCGAGCGCGACGAACAGCCGGGGGTCGGGAGAGACGTAATAGCCTTCGGCCTTGTCACCGCATGAGACATCCCAGAGGTCGGCGACCACGCCGTCCCAGACATGCCATTTCAGGTCGCCAATGACTGAAAAGCCCTCAATCCGGCTTTCCATGCGCGCAACGAAGGTCAAGTCCTGTGATCCCAGTCATAATACATGATAAAAAACATCATGTTTATGCCCGGTTAGCGACCCCACCGCAAGTGCTTTGCGGCTGCTTGAAAATCGGCCGGAACCCAATGCCGCTGGGGCCGTCGGGCCTCAAACACTTTCGAGGTATGTCTCGATTTCGAAATCGCTGACATTGAGCGCGAACGTGTTCAATTCCTGGCGTTTGCAGGCAACGAAGGAGTCGCGCAGGATGGCTGGAAAAATCTCCGCCACATGCGTCCCGCTCTCGAAGGCGGCGATCGCCGACGCCCAGTCCGGCGGCAGCTTTGCCGGCGGAAGTCCCTGGCCGTCGGTGCCGATCGGATCGCCTGGCGATATTTGTCTTTCAATGCCCGTCAGTGCGGCGCCCAATATGGCCGCTAGCACCAGATAGGGATTGGCGTCGGCTCCCGAAACGCGATGCTCGATGCGGCGCGCACCGGTTGGCCCGCCGGGAATGCGGATCGCGACCATACGGTTCTCATAACCCCAGGCGACTGCGGTCGGCGCATAGGATCTCGGGCGCAGCCTGCGGTAGGAGTTGAAGTGCGGCGCGAACACCAGCGTGCTTTCGGCCATTGCCGCAAGCAGGCCGCCGACCGCATGGCGCATGGTCTCAGAACCCTGGTCGGTGCCGTCATCGAAGACGTTGCGCCCTTCGCCGTCGATCAGGCTGAAATGAACGTGAAAGCCGTTGCCGGCCCGGTCGCCATAGGGCTTGGCCATGAAACAGGCGGCAAAGCCGTGCTTGCGGGCAATGCCCTTCACGGTGCGCTTGAACAGCACCGCATCGTCAGCCGCCCGCAAGGCGTCCGCGACATGGTTCAGATTGATCTCGAACTGACCGACGCCGTTCTCGGCGATGGCGGTGTCGACGGGAATGCCTTGCGTCCGGCAGGCCTCGTAGACGTCATGGATGAAGGATTCGAAGTCGTCGATCTCGTCGATCGACAGCGCCGCGTCGGAATCGAGGCGGCGTCCGGTTACCGGCGAGACCGGTCCGACCGGCCGCTGCGACTGCGGATCGACGAGGTAGAATTCGAGTTCCGTTGCCGCGACCGGAGTCAGGCCCAAGGCCTTGTAGCGATCGAGGATGCGGGCCAGCGCCCGTCGCGGGTCGCCGAGATAAGGCGCGCCGCTTTCGTCGGCGAGCCAGAGGGGGACAAGCGCCGTCGGATGCGCCGTCCAGGCCACCGGCAGAATGCCGCGCCCCGTCCACTGGCACAGTCCGTCGGCATCGCCGGTCGAGAATACCAGTGTGTTGCCTTCGATGTCCTCGCCCCAGACATCGAGCCCGATCAGCGAAAAAGGCATGCGCAGCTTGCCTTCCAGCGCCTTTCTTGCCTGCTCGACGGGAATGCGCTTGCCGCGCATGATGCCGTTGAGGTCGCACACCGCGGCTCTCAGGCTCTGGATGTCGGTCCTGCTATCAAGCCAGTTCAAAACGTCCGCAATTGCATCGCTCAATTTATGACCTCTGGTTTTCGAAGGTGCCGCAACCTGACCGGCTGCACTGTCCCTGATAAAAATAGCTTGTGAGTTTTAGGAAAACAGACTTGGCTGTCGCCAAGCGCTTTTCCTTATTTTTTCAAGTCACTAGCCGGGATGTCGGGAGGCATTTCAAAACCAATTGCGCGATCTGCGATCGCAACATAGAGGCAAGAGGCCGGAAAGCCAAGTGGCGTCGCCCGAATCCGCACAAACGCGACGCGCATCAGTTTCTCGCCTTCGGAAATCTCGCCTGCTGCAGTATGTGCGAGGCCCCTTCGTCGATGTCGCGCACGATGGCAGCGCGGGCGCGCTCGCCATCCTGGGCCTCGATCGCAGCGACGACTTCCTCGTGAAAGTCGATGTCGAGGATGGAGGCGAGGTTATCCTCGAAACCCATGGCAAGGTTCCTGAGGAAAGGGCCGACCTGCATCCATACGGTTTCGATCAGGAAGATCATCTGCTCGTTGCCGCAATGGCGATAGATCGAGAATTTGAAGTCGTGGTTCTTGCGCAGGTAATCATCGATATCGCCTTTGCGGGCCGCCAAAGTCAGGTCGGTGGCGTGGCGTCGGATCGTGCGCAGATTGTTGCCATTGATGCGTTTTGTCGCCAGTTCGGTCGCCGAGCCTTCGAGGATAGTCCGCACCGCGGTCAATTGCGAAAACCGCTCGGCCGATATCGCCGGCACTTCGACGCTGCCGTTCGGCATCGGGCTGAGCGCCCGCAGCGCCTGCAGCCGCATGAAGGCGCTGCGCACCGGCATGTCGCTGGTGCCGAGTTCCCTTGCGAGTTTTCGCGACGTCAGCTTCTGGCCCGGCGTGAACTGGCCGGACATCAGCGCCCGCACAAGTTCCAGATAGACTTTTTCATGCAAGGGAACGGTGTCGACGGCGGTCAACCCGAATTGTGTTTTGTCGGCCATTGGCGGGGCGCTGCTTCATCGGTTCAGAAATCTGTGCGGCCGGCTGGTTTCGCCGCTGGGGATTCTGCGTGGCCGAGCCCGGCGAGAACGCCGAAGTCAGCGACTTATCAAGCACATGATAGACGCTTCGATCGTTGCGCGGCAAGCCGACGCGTCGCACCAAGGCCGACGGCTAGATTGTCAGGCATATGGCGTCTCTGCCACGCTGTGCAAAACGGTCATCACAAATCTTGACCTCGCATGCACTTGCACCTCTGGCCGCTGTCTGGCTTTTTGGGCTACCCATCGCAACGGAGTGATTCGCATCATGCCGCTCGATTGCAAGGTTTCAAGGCAGTCTGCGGGTGGGTCGTGAAGCGCGCGCAATTGGCGAAGGAGACACAGGCATGGCCGAGTTCAAGAAGCCCGAAATCTCCGAGATGAGACCCAAGATCACCGTGATCGGCGTTGGTGGCGGCGGTGGCAATGCCGTCAACAACATGATCGCGGAGCAGCTTCAGGGTACTGAATTCATCGCCGCCAACACGGACGCCCAGGCGCTGACCATGTCGAAGGCGTCCAGGCTGATCCAGCTTGGCGCCCACGTCACCGAAGGATTGGGCGCCGGATCGCTTCCCGAGATCGGCCGCGCCGCGGCCGAGGAATCGCTCGACGAGATCATGGACCATCTGGCCGGTACGCATATGTGTTTCGTCACCGCCGGAATGGGCGGCGGCACGGGAACCGGTGCGGCTCCAATCATCGCCCAGGCGGCACGCAAGGCCGGCATCCTGACGGTTGGTGTCGTCACCAAGCCGTTCGCCTTTGAAGGCCGGCGCCGCATGCAGATGGCCGAAGAGGGCATCGAGCGGCTCCGCGAGAGCGCCGACACGGTGATCGTCATCCCGAACCAGAACCTGTTTCGGATCGCCGATGCCAAGACCACCTTCGCCGATGCGTTCGTCATTGCCGATCGGGTGCTCTATGCCGGCGTCAGCTGCATCACCGACCTCATCGTCAAGGAAGGCCTGATCAATCTCGACTTCGCCGATGTCAAATCGGTGATGCGCGACATGGGCCGCGCCATGATGGGCACCGGTGAGGCCTCCGGCGAGGGTCGGGCGATGAAGGCGGCCGAAGCCGCGATCGCCAACCCGCTGCTCGACGAAGTGTCGATGAAAGGCGCCAAGGGCGTGCTGGTCTCGATATCGGGCGGCAGGGACATGACCCTGTTCGAGGTCGACGAGGCCGCCACCCGCATCCGCGAAGAGGTCTACGAGGATGCCGACATCATCGTTGGCGCCATCTTCGACAAGGGCATGGAAGGCCGCTTCAGGGTCTCGGTCGTGGCGACGGGCCTCGACCGTGCTTTTGGCGCCGAGGATGCCGAAGCCGGCATCGCACGCGACCACGCCGGTCAGCCGGCGCGGACGCTTCAATAAGTCATATCGCGCGTTTATCCTCGCCAAGAGATAATTTCTCGGGGGAGACATCGCTGAATAGCAATGGCATTGCCGACGGATCAGATTGACTGGCGCAACTATTGTGTTCAGCTGTATCGATCTCTGTACGGTTGCTGCTACAAGAATCCGTCATGGACGGCCATCTATACTGGCTACCCGTATCGTTCGAGCGACGAGAGGCGCGGCTTGGAATTCGACTTGAAAACCATCGAAGCGCTTGCGCCCGATCAGGCGTCGTTGAGCGCCGCTTCCAGGTTGACCAGGCAATCGAACTGGCCACGGCTCGAGAAGAGCGATCAGCTGGGGCTCCTCTGGGGGGAATGCCAGGGTTCCGGCTCCAATCCGTATCGTGTGGTCGTCGACACCGGCGACCATGGCTACAAATGCACCTGTCCGTCGCGGAAATTTCCCTGCAAGCACACTTTGGCGCTGATGTGGATTGCAGCCACCACGCCGGCCAGTTTTACCGCCGCAGGCTCGACCCCGGAATGGGTGAATGATTGGCTCGGCCGCCGCAGGAAGGCCTCGCCACAGCCGGCGGCGCCAGCGCCCGGTGCGGGAGGCAAGAGCATTGGCGAGGCCTCGCGCGACGACGAAAGCGCAGACATCGAGGACGCCGCTGCGGTCGAGCGCCGCGAGGCAGCGCAGCGCAAGCGGACGCTGGATACGCAATCCGCGGTGTCGGCGGCGTTGGATGAGCTGGATCAATGGATCGCTGACCAGTTGCGGCTTGGCCTGGCCGGTTTTGTCGACAACAGCAGTGACCGTTGCCGCCGGATTTCGGCACGGCTGGTCGACATGAAGGCGACAGCGCTTGCCGGCCGCATCGACGAGATTCCGTCACGGCTGATGGGGCTGCGCAGCGAGGAGCGCCCGGACGCGGCGCTCCGCGAACTCGGCAAGCTTGTGCTGGTGGTCAAGGCCTGGCGATCGACACCAGGAGACGCCGAACTGAGGCGGCTCGTATCGACGTCCGAAAGCCGTGAGCAGGTTCTGGCCAATCCCGATGCCAAACAGGTCGAAAGCGTCTGGGAGGTGCTTGGCGAGAAGATCGAGTCGCGCCGTGACGGTCTCGTCAGCCATTCGACCTGGCTCCTCGACCTGAAGAGCGCGAGCCCGCAATTTGCTCTCTTGCTCGACTATTTTCCGGCCTCGGCCGGTCGCCGGTCGAACGCCTTCACACCGGGCGACCGGTTCGATGCCAGGCTGGTCTTTTACCCGGCACGCCAGCCGCTGCGGGCCTTGGTGGCGGACCGCAAGGGCGACGTCCCGACAGGTGAGTGGCCCGATTTCGGCTTTCACACAGCCGATCCGCTCGCGGCGCATGCTGCTCACCAGAACGCAGCCCCTTGGCTCACCGATTGTCCTGTCATGCTGCCGCCCGGCGCGATCCTGCTGGACGATCGGGGCGCCGCCTGGTGGCAAGCCGCCGGCGATCCGCATGGTATCGCCTTGCCGATTGCCGACACCGTCAATCCAACGCTGCTTGGGCTGGACCTTATGGCAACGGCAGCACTTTGGAATGGCAGCCGGCTTGACCTGCTGGCGGCGCAAAGCGGTTTCGGTAGGCTTGACCTGTCGTGAACGAGATCGAGCAGACCGGCCTGGCGGCCATGCGCGACTGCTGGATCACCGGCGGGACCACCTTCGACCTGGCTCCGGGCGCGTGGAAGGAGATCGCCGGCGGTGCCAGCCCCGACGAGCGCGAACGCCGGCTGCTGGCGATCGCCGCACAAGCTCTCGACATCGCCTTGCGGCCAGCCGCGCCAAAGACGCTGAAACGCCGCCCGCAATTGCCCGAACTCGCCTTGCCGATGCTGCCGGAACGGCTGCGGCCGCTATTGCGAGCCGCGCTAAAGCATGCCGCCGACACAAGAAGCAAGTCGCGTGTGGTCACGCTCGTCTCCAGCCGCGGCTTCGTGCTGCATCCGATGGACTGGATGCCAGCCGCGTCGGATCAGAGCAGTCCGGACGTCTATGCACCCTGGATCGACTGGCAGGCAGGCGCGGACGGCGAAAAACCTGCAAGCCAGGAGCATCTGACGGTGGAAAACTGGGATGACTTCTATCCCGCCGCACGCCGCACCGCGCTCGCCGATATGCGCCGCACCGCACCGGCTTCGGCTAGGCAGCTGATCGAAACCAAGGCATCCGGCGAGCCGGCGGAAATCAGGATTGCACTCGTCGACCTGTTGCGCTTCGGCCTGGGCGCTGATGACGTGCCGTTCCTGAAGAGCCTCTCCGCCGATCGTTCCGGCAAGCTGCGCGAGCTCGCTGGCCGGTTGCTGGCAAGATTGGGAGAGCACGGCTCGCCAGGCGATGGCGGGCCGGAAGATCCGACGGCCGAACTCGCTGCCTTCATCGCGGAAGGCAAATCCGGCTTCATCCGCCGCCGCACCACCTACACGCCGGCAAAACTCAAATCGCCGGCGCAGGAAAGACGTCGCGCCGAACTGTTCGAGACCTGCAACCTGGTCGAGCTCGCCACGCGCTTCGGCACCACCGAATCCGAGTTTATCGGGGCGTGGCAATTCGGCGCTGAGAACAACGCCGATATCCTTGTTGCCCGAATGGTCGCGGCGTCGGGCAGCGACGCCGCGGTGACGCACATGGCGGATATGCTTGTCGCCGAAGGTGGCAAGCCCGCACTCTTCGTCCTCCACCTCATGGCGCGTCTGGACAGCCGCAGGAAGCGCGTCCTGGTCAGGTCGATCCTGAAGGACACGCAACATCTCGGCGCGCTCAATCTGGCCGAGGGCCTCGAAGCAAGCTGGCTGGAATGGGCCGACCTGACAAACGGCCAGACGCTCCCGGCGCTTCGCTCCGCTGTTGCAGGAAACGATGACGCTGTGAAGCGGGGCGTCGACCAGCTCCTGGAAACTATGGGCTTTCTCGCCACGGCGGCGACGGCGGAGAAATTGATCGGAGACGTCGTTGCGGCCGGTATGGCGCCGGCAGCGCCTTCACTCGGTCTTCTGCGCCTCAACGCAGCGCTGGCCGAACCTTAACCGACACATGATCAATCCGGAGAACAGCTAATGAACGCAGCCATCCGTCTTCCGGTCGAGCAGGCCTATGCCGCCGAATTGCAGGCGCTCTCGCGCAATGACGACCGGCAAAGGCCTGCCGGATGGAGCCTTTCGCCAAAGGCGGTCCTTACCTACCTGCTCGGCGGAAAGGCTGACGACGGGACAGTGATAACGCCCAAATATGTCGGCCGGCGCCGGCTGATGGAAACCGCGGTGGCGACGCTCGCCACCGATCGCGCGCTGTTGCTGCTGGGTGTCCCCGGCACGGCCAAATCCTGGGTGTCGGAACATCTCGCCGCCGCCATCATGGGCGATTCGACCCTGATCGTGCAGTGCACGGCTGGTACCGACGAGAACCAGATCCGCTATGGCTGGAACTACGCACAGCTTCTGGCAAAGGGCCCAAGCCAGGACGCGCTGGTGCCGACGCCGCTCTACCGCGCCATGCAGGACGGCAAGCTTTGCCGCCTCGAGGAGCTGACGCGCATGGGCTCCGACGTGCAGGACACGCTGATCACCGTGCTGTCCGAAAAGATGATGCCGATCCCGGAACTCAACACCTCGATCTACGCGCAGCGCGGCTTCAACATCATCGCCACCGCCAACAACCGCGACAAGGGCGTCAACGAGCTGTCCTCGGCGTTGAAGCGCCGCTTTAACGTCGTCGTACTGCCCTTGCCCGAAGACATGGCGGAGGAAGTGGCGATCGTCTCCAAGCGGGTCGGCGAGATGGCCGGCGGTCTTGACCTGCCGGTGCCGAAGAATGTCGGTGAGGAGATCGCGCGCGTGCTGACCATTTTTCGCGAGTTGCGCTCCGGCGCTACAGCCGACGGCAAGGTGACGTTGAAGACGCCGTCCGGTTCGCTGTCCACGGCCGAAGCCATTGCCACCATGGTCGGCGGCCTCAGCCAGGCGGCCTGGTTCGACAGCGGCAAGCTCGGCGCCGAAGGTCTTGCCGCCAGCCTCGTCGGTGCGATCGTGAAGGATCCGGTGCAGGACAAACTGGTGCTGGAGGAGTATCTGGAAACCGTGCTCAAGAAGCGGCCAGACTATGCCGGCTACTACGCGGCCTTGAACGCGGCGATCTGACGCCATGGCGCTTAGCGACGTTTCCTATTTCGGCATACGCCATCACGGGCCAGGCTCCGCCGACAGCCTGGTGCAGGCGTTGCAGGAGTTGAAACCGGTCGCCGTTCTGATCGAAGGACCGGCCGACGCCAGCCCGCTGCTGCCGTTGCTGGCCCACCCCGAAATGCAGCCGCCGGTGGCGCTGCTCTGCTATCCCGAAGACGACCCGGCCTCGACAAGCTTCTGGCCCTTCGCCGAATTCTCGCCGGAGTACCAGGCGACGCTCTGGGCCGTCACCAACAATGCGGCAGTGCGCTTCATCGATTTGCCGTCTTCAGCCCGCACTGCGCCGATTGAGGCCGTGGGGGAAACCGATAGCGATGGAACGGAAGCCAACGTCGAGGCTGACTTGGCGCCGCATCTGCGGGACCCGATCGGAACGCTGGCACAAGCTGCCGGCTATGAAGATGGCGAAAGCTGGTGGGCTGATATCATCGAGCAGAACCCTGAGCCCGGCCCGATCTTCGCGGCAATAGCCGACGCGATGACGACGTTGCGCGAAGGCGAAGGCCCGCTTGCCGAATTCGAGGCAAAGCGCGAAGCGCATATGCGACTTGAAATCGCCGCCGCGCGAAAGGAATTCGATGGGCCGATCGCTATCGTTTGCGGTGCCTTCCATGTGCCGGCACTGCAGGCGACGCGACCGCTGAAGGAGGACCAGGCGCTACTCAAGGGGCTCGCCCGCCGCAAAAGCATGATGACCTGGGCGCCGTGGACGGGGCCGCGCCTGGCGCTGGGCTTCGGTTATGGCGCCGGCGTTGTCGCGCCCGGCTGGTGCAAGCATCTGTGGCAGACGCGCGGGCAAGGCGACTCCTCGGTCCTGTGGCTGGCGAAGATCGCGGCGGTCCTGAGGGCCAAGGGGCACATGGTCTCGACCGCCTCGCTGATCGAAGCCGAGCGGCTGGCCCGCACGCTGGCTGTGATCCGTGAACGGCCAAAGCCCGGTTTCGAGGAATTGCGTGACGCCGCGATCGCCGCCCTGTTCAACGGGGAAGCGCTGCTGTGGGCGCTGGTCGAAGCCGAATTGCTGCTGGGCGCCGATGTCGGTGAAATTCCGCCGGACACGCCGCTGGCGCCGCTGATCGAGGACCTGCAGCGCAGCCAGAAGGCGGCGCGGCTGAAGCCCGAAGCGCTGGAGCGTGAATTGTCGGTCGACCTGCGCAGCGAAAGCGGGCTGTTTCGATCGACCTTGCTGCACCGGCTGTCCGTGCTTGGCGTGCATTGGGGCAAGCTGACCGACAGCGGCCGCAGCCGCGGCACCTTTCGCGAGCGCTGGATGCTGTCGTGGGAACCTGAATATGCCGTTCGACTGGTCGAGAACCTGGTCTACGGACCAACCATCGAAAAGGCGGCCAATGGCCGGCTGATCCAGATGATCGGCGCGGCGACGTCTCTTGATGCGATGGCCGCACTGGTCCAGGGCGCCATCACGGCAAACCTGTCGGAAGCGTCGGCGGCCGGTCTCGCGGCATTGGAGGAACGGGCGGCGCGCAGCAGCGAATGCCTGGAAATCCTGACATCGGTGCCGCCGCTCGCCGACATCATCCGCTACGGCGAGGCTCGCAAGACGGAAACCGCCCGTCTGTCCGGCCTCCTGGAGCGGCTGATCGTCGAAGGCGGGATCGCACTTGCCTATGCCGCCCGCGACCTCGATGCCCAGGCATCCACGACGCTGGTCGGCGCCATGCGCAAGGCCGACGAAGCGATCAGTCTGGTCGAGCCTGAACAGGACGTGCTGGACATCTGGCGCAATGGACTGGCTGCGGTGCTCGATGGATCGCGCTCGACGGCGCTGGTGGCAGGCTGTGCCGCGCATCTGCTCTACGAAGCCGGCCATTTGTCAGCCGACGCGGCAACCGGTCTGATCGCACGACGTCTGTCTCCAGGAACGCCGGTCACCGAGGCTGCAGGGTTCTTCGAGGGTTTCTTCAGCACTGCCGGCCAACGGCTGATCTACGACCAGGGCCTGCGCGGTGCGGTGGATGCCTGGCTCGCATCCCTCGACGAAGAGGCCTTCATTGCCCATCTGCCGTTGCTGCGCCGGGTCTTTTCGCATCTGGACTCGATGGAGCGGCGACGGTTGATCGAAGCGGTGCTCGGCCGCACCGCACGGCTGCCTGCCGGACTGACGCCGACTCCGGATGGCGGCGAAGCGTGGCGCCGGCACCTGGAACGGCTTGGACCCCTGCTGATGAGCGAGGCCAGCAATGGATGACGAGGCCGAAATCAGCGAGCCAATCCAAGCCGGCGACGGACGCGAGCGCCGCTGGCGCATGGCGATCGGTGCCGATGAGGAAACCTCGTCAGCGCTGTCCGACACCGACAAGCGGCTTTCCGCGGCGCTCGATGCGCTTTACGGCGATGGTGCCGGCGATGCGGCTGCCGATCCGCGCAAGCGGCGCGGCGGCCTCGGCCGCTCGGCGCCAAGGGTGGCACAGTGGATGGGCGATATCAGGTCGTTCTTTCCCGCACAGGTCGTCCAGATGGTCCAGAAAGATGCCTTCGAACGGCTCAACCTGAAGCAGATGCTGATGGAGCCGGAATTCCTCAAAGCGATCGAGGCCGACGTCAATCTCGTCGCCGACCTGATTTCGCTCCGCTCGGTCATGCCGGCCAAGACCAAGGACATTGCGCGCACGATCATCGCCGATATCGTTGCCAAGCTGATGCAGCGGCTGGAACAGAAGACAGCCGAGGCGATACGCGGCGCGGTCGACCGATCGCAGCGCACCAACCGCCCACGCCAGCGCGACATCGACTGGCCGCGTACGATCTCAGCCAACCTTCGCCATTACCAGCCCGAGCACAAGACCATCGTGCCGGAGAAGCTGGTCGGCTTCATGCGCAAACAGCGAAGGCTGGTCGACCTGGATGAGGTGGTGCTGTGCGTCGACCAGTCGGGCTCTATGGCAAGCTCGGTAATCTACGCCTCGATATTCGCGGCGGTGATGGCCTCCCTGCCGGTGGTGCGGACCAAGCTTGTCTGCTTCGACACGGCAATCGTCGATCTGACCGAGGAGCTTAGCGATCCTGTCGAAGTCCTGTTCGGCGTGCAGCTGGGCGGCGGCACCGACATCAACCAGGCCGTGGCCTATTGCGCGGACCGCATCGAACGGCCGACCAAGTCGCATATGGTGCTGATCACTGACCTTTATGAGGGCGGCAACGGGCAGGAATTGCTGCAGCGGCTTGCTGCACTCGTTCGCTCCGGCGTCAACGTCGTGGTGCTCCTGGCGCTGACCGACCAGGGCAGGCCGGGTTATGACCCGAAGATGGCAGGCTCGGTGGCCGCCCTCGGCATTCCGGTCTTTGCCTGCACGCCGGATCTGTTTCCAGACATGATGGCGGCGGCATTGCGTCGGGAAGATATCGGCGCATGGGCGGCTGGCGCAGATATCAAGCTGGTTCGTGCCGAGGCCGAGACTCCGGAGTAAAACAGCCGTCGCCAGAGCTGCCAGGATGCTTCTGGCAGCTCTGGGATAAATCGCTGGAGCTCAGCCGAACTTCGGGTCGAGGCTGCCCGACTTATAGCGCTTGGCCATTTCGGCGACCGGCAGCGGCTTGATCTTCTGCGCGTTGCCGGCGGTGCCGAACTGTTCGAAGCGCTCTTTGCAGAGCTTGCGCATGGCGGCCATGGCCGGTGTCAAATATTTGCGCGGATCGAACTCGCTTGGATTCTCGGTCAGCACCTTGCGGATCGCGCCGGTCAGCGCCATGCGGTTGTCGGTGTCGATGTTGATCTTGCGCACGCCGTGCTTGATGCCGCGCTGGATTTCCTCGACCGGCACGCCCCAGGTCGGCTTCATCTGGCCGCCATATTTGTTGATGATTTCCTGCAGGTCCTCGGGCACCGAGGACGAGCCGTGCATGACCAGATGCATGTTCGGCAGCCGGCGGTGGATCTCCTCGATGACGTTCATGGCCAGCACTGCGCCGTCAGGCTTGCGCGAGAATTTGTAGGCGCCGTGGCTGGTGCCCATGGCAACCGCCAGCGCATCGACATGGGTGTCCTTGACGAACTCGACCGCTTGTTCGGGATCGGTCAAAAGCTGGTCGTGGCTGATCGCGCCTTCGACGCCGTGGCCGTCTTCCTGCTCGCCGCCGCCGCTCTCCAGCGAGCCGAGCACGCCGATCTCGCCTTCCACGGACACGCCGCCCCAATGCGCCATGTCGACGACGCGCTTGGTGATGCCGGAATTGTAGGCGTAGTCGGCCGGCGTCTTGCCGTCTTCCTTCAGCGACCCGTCCATCATGACCGAGGTGAAGCCGTACTGGATAGCGGTGACGCAGGTGGCTTCGTTATTGCCATGGTCGAGATGCATGCAGACCGGAATGTCGGGGTGGATTTCGACCAGCGCGTCGATCAGCTTGGCCAGCACCACGTCATTGGCATAGGCGCGGGCGCCGCGGCTTGCCTGCAGGATGACCGGTGACTTGGTCTCCTCGGCGGCCTCCATGATGGCAAGGCCCTGTTCCATGTTGTTCATGTTGAAAGCGGGCACGCCGTAGCCGTATTCGGCAGCGTGGTCGAGCAATTGTCTCAGTGTTATGCGAGCCACCCAATAGTCTCCCGTATCTGGTTTCAAGCGCAACGTCGCGGGCCGGCCGGTTGCCGGTCGGCCCTTGATGCTTCTGGCGGGATTTCAACGGAACCGCAACCTTCAGAGCTCTTCTCGATCGCAATTCTTGTTGCAGGGTTGAAATCCGGCCGTTTTGGTGACTTAAGCCGCGATCAACTCCCGCGCCGCCAGGAGTTGCACGCAGGCGTTCGCCGCTTCCTTGCCCTTGACCGTGAAGTGCTCGAAGAAGAAGCGGTGGTGCTCGGCGCTGTCATGGTAGTTGAGCGGCGTGAGAACCGCCGACAGCACCGGTACACCGGTCGACAGCTGCACGTTCATCATGCCGTCGATCACCGCGCTGGCGACGAACTCATGCCGGTAGATGCCGCCATTGACGACGAAGGCGGTACCGAGGATCGCGGCATAGCGGCCGGTTCCGGCCAGGGTCTTGGCATGCAGCGGAATCTCATAGGCGCCCGGCACGTCGAAGACATCGACGGTGAAGCGCTCGCCTCCGACGTTAGCCAGTTCCGCCTCGAAGGCCTGTACGCACTGGTCGACGATATCGGCATGCCAGCGCGCCCTGATAACGGCGATGCGGGTCGTTTCATAGTCTTTGTGGGAATGCTGATTCATGGGTCCATCCTTCCGTTTCGAACCAGAATCAGGACGCACGATACGCAATCCGGCCCGCCGGGGCGGTCCGTTTTGCGTTTCGTTCTCTTCCATCCGGACTGTAACCGTCGGCTCCGGAATCACACCGGATCTGCTGACCCCTCCGACCATCGGAGGGCGCTCGCGGGCTTGGGTAAAACCCTTACCGCCGGTGGGGACTTTCACCCCGCCCTGAGAACATTAACGGCTTTGTATGAAAGGGCAGGGCGCTGCTGTCAACCGTGGGAAGGTTGGGCCAAGCACGTCGACTACCGCGTGCGCCACGCCGCCGCCGATGCGGCGATCAGCATGAGCAGCGCTGCAACCATCGCGCAGGCAGCAAAGCCGAAGTTGGAATAAAGCGGCCCGAAGCTGGTGGTGCCGACGAAAACCGCCAGATAGGTCACCGCGCTGTTCAGGCCCATGATCGTGCCGCGCCGCGACGGATCGAGTGCAGACAGGCGCATCACCAGGACATTCAGGCCGAAATGATTGGCCAGTCCCCAGATTGCCACCATGGTCAAGGTCAGCCCGAAACTGCCGCTTGCCGCAGCCATGGCGACGTAGACGACGGCGACCAGAAGATAGGCGAATGGCATGACGCGCCGCGCACCCAGTCTGTCGATGACGCCGTCAAGAAGAGCAGCGGTGCCGAAGCCTACACCATAGGCAAGCGCCGCCAGCCCATTGGCGCTAACCGGCTGTCCAAGCCCGACATGAAGATGGTCGCCGAGATAGCCATAGACGCCGTAGAACGAAGTCATGAAGGCCGCGCACGCGACCAGCAGCGGCAGGATTCCGGGAATGCCGAGCGCTTCCAGCGGGGCGGGCGCCGGTCCGGCCTTCCTGATATCGCTAAGCGACGTCACTGTCAGCCCCATCCATGCAAGGGTCGCAAGCACCGCGACCGCTGCGAAAACGGCGCGCCAATGCACAAGATCGGCAAGCACGGCCGACAGCGAGACGCCGGCGACCATGCTGAGCGTCCATCCGGTCAGCACGACGCCGATCGTGCCGCTCTCCCTGCCCGGTGGGGCGATGGCCGCCGCGCTGGCATAGATCGCGGGCATGGCGATGCCGGCAGCGATGCCGGCCAGCAGCTGTGCGGAGACCAGCATGATCACCGTGGGTGCGGCGGCACTCGCCACCAGCGCTAGTGCCAGCAGCAACAGTGCGCCCTGCAGCATCCGGCGTGCGCCGAGCCGGTCGATGTAGCGGGCCAGGAACAGGGCGCTGGCCGAGGTGCCGAGGCCGAACGCGGCCGCCGCAATCATCACGGCAGGCACGCTGGTTCTGAACGACGAGGCGACAGCCGGTGCGATCGGACCCAGCACTAGCGAGTTCGAACCGATGACGGCGATGCAGCCCGTCAAGAGATAGGCAAGCGCCGGGATCGGGGCTCGGGCAGTCAATGGCGCAACTTGATCAATGTTCGACATATCAGCATAATGGCCGTATTCTATTCAGTGGAGAACCAGGAATTTCGCCATGGATGAAGAAACAGATGGTATTCCGCAGAACAAGGCTACGGCCCGCGACCTCGACGCGATTGACCGAAGAATATTAGGCGTCCTGGTCGATGACGCCACGATCAGCTACGCCGAACTCGGCGATCGCGTCGGCTTGTCGCCACCCGCAGCGCATGAGCGGGTCAAACGGCTCCGTCGCAGCGGCGCCATCCGCAACACGGTCGCCATCATCGATCCCCGGGCGGTGAAAAAGCCTTTGCTTGCCTTTGTCCATATCGACACCAGGGGCTGGGGAAAGACGCCGGAACTGATGGCGGTCTCGCAATATCCCGAGGTCGAGGAGATCCATACCGTCGCCGGCGATACCTGCATGCTGCTGAAGGTCCGCACGGAAGACACCAGAGCACTCGAAGGCCTTCTGGCGCGCCTGTACGAAACGCCGGGCGTCACCTCGACGCGCAGCTATGTGGTTTTATCGACCTATCTGGAGCGGCCGGTGCAGCCGGGCATTACCGAGACATGGCCGACGCCGAAGCATATGGCCGAGCCTCTGTACTAGGGACGTGGCTACGCCCGCTCGGGGAACATCGCCTTCAATCCCTCGCGCGATGCCTTGGCAACGCCGCGCTCGGTGATCAGGCCGGTGACCAGCCGCGCCGGCGTCACGTCGAAGGCCGGGTTGGCCGCAGGCGTCGTCTCCGGCGAAATGCGCACCTGGGCAATCTCGCCGGCAGCGGTCTTGCCCCAGACCAGCGAGACCTCGTCGGCCGAGCGCTGCTCGATCGGGATCTCGGCCAGTCCGTCATGCACCGTCCAGTCGATGGTCGGCGACGGCAGCGCGACATAGAACGGCACATCATTGTCGGCGGCGGCGAGTGCCTTCAGATAGGTGCCGATCTTGTTGCAGACATCGCCGTCGGCCGTGGTGCGGTCGGTGCCGACGATGACCATGTCGATCTCGCCGCGCTGCATCAGATGGCCGCCGGCATTGTCGACGATCAGCGTGTGCGGCACGCCGTGGCCGGCCATCTCCCAGGCGGTCAGCTGGGCGCCCTGGTTGCGCGGCCGTGTCTCGTCGACATAGACGTGGACCGGAATGCCGGCTTCCGTGGCCAGGTAGATCGGCGCCGTGGCGGTGCCGTAGTCGACGGTGGCCAGCCAGCCGGCATTGCAGTGGGTCAGGATGTTGACCGGCTCGCCCTTCTGCTTGCGCGCAGCGATCGCCTTGATGATGGCGAGACCGTTCTCGCCGATGGCGCGGTTGAGGCCGACATCCTCGTCGGCGATCTCACTGGCCCGCCGATAGGCGGCTGCCGCGCGTTGTTCGGGAGGCAAAGGCCGCAGGAAGCGCCGCATCTCGTCCAGCGCCCAGCGCAGATTGATCGCCGTCGGCCGTGTCTCGTGCAGGGTCTCCCACACGGCGTCGAGCGCTGCATCCGACGGATCGTCGGCCATCTGCATGGCGACGCCGTAGGCAGCGGTGACGCCGATCAGCGGCGCGCCGCGTACCCACATGTCGCGGATGGCGGTGGCGATGCCGTCGACCGTGCCGATCGTTTCGATGCGGAAATCATGCGGCAGCCAGCGCTGGTCGATGATATCGACCGAACGGCCGTCGTCGCTCAGCCAGATGGTGCGATAGTGGCGGTCGCCGACGTTCAAAGGCTGCTCTCCTGTTCGATCAGCGTGGCCAGTTGGTTGACCTCGTCGATGCTGTGGATCTGGCGCCGGTTGACGGCGAGGTGACGGCCGAATTTCAGCGCCTTTGCCTCACAACTGGCGCGCAAATCCTCATCGGCAATGGTCTCGAAATCGGCATTGTGGGCGAGGCCGAGGATGCGCCTGTGCACCTCGATGCCGGCAAAGCCGAGCAAATCGGTCCACATCTGGTGCAGAACATGGTCGAGCGCCTGCTCGGCACCGAGCCTGTCGCCCTGATCCTCGAACAGGCTCCTCTGGTAGAGCATGCCGGTGCGTTCGGTCCGCCATAGATGCGAGAACTCGGCGCGGAACACCGCCCAGGTCTCGGTCGTCACCCCGAGCAGATAGGCGCGCATGGCGTCACGCTTTCCCTCCTGCTCGTGGCCGCGCTGCGAGAAGAAGGACATCCAGAAATTGGCGAGCAGCATGCCGACATCGAAGGCCATCGGGCCGTAGAAGGCAAACTCCGGATCGATCATCCGGGTTTCGGTGTCGGTGACCATGATCGAGCCGGAATGCAGATCGCCATGCAGCAGCGTTTCGGCATTGGCGGCGAAGATGTGCTTCAGCCGCTGCGCCTCGACCTTCAGGTCACGGTCGGCGCGCAGTTCGGCGACCAGGCCGTCGAGCTGCGGCGAGGTGTGCCGGTTCATCTTGGCGTCGAAATAGGGGTCGGAAAACACCAGGCTTTCGGTGATGTCGCAGAGCTCGACATTGTCGGCGAACAGCGCCAGATCGGCCTTGCGGTCCTTGGCGGCCATGTGCAGGTCGGAGCCGCGAAACAGCGTGCGGGCCATGAACAGGCCGATGTCCCGGGCAATGTTCGGCAGCTGGCGGCCGTCGATCAGGGCGCGGCGCAGGATGATGTGCGGCGGCGCAAGATATTCCATGATGATCAGCGCCTGGCCTTCATCGAAATAATGGATCGCCGGCACCGAGCCTGGCGCGCGCGCCTCTTGCCTGGTCAGCGCGTGATATTCGAAGAAGGAGCGCTTCAACGGCAGCGGCCAGCTGTCGCCGACCAGGCGAACATAGGGCAGGGCCTGCTTGACGACGGCTGCACCATTGGCGCCCTCGGCAATGAACACCAGGTTGAGATTACCGTCGCCGACCTCGCGGACCTTCCAGGCGCCAGTGTCCTTGCCGATCTTCGCGCACAGCGCCTCGTTGCCGCCAAGGCGTGCAGCCAGGGTTTCGACCGATAGTGCTTCGAACGGCAATTTTTCAGTCATCGTCATCCTCCCGCTTATGCGCTCCGAACATAACGGACGCATGGCGGCTGGGCCAAGCTAGGAAGCGATCTGGCAATTGTCAATCGTGTTGACAATTGCCGATGCAGCCCATAGCGTCATGTCAGGGAGGAACGCATGGTCGGTAATGCCGTGTTCCGCGTAGAGGGACTGAGGAAATCCTTTGGCCATAACGAGGTGCTAGGCGGCGTCTCGGTCGAATTGCATGCCGGCGAAGTCACCGTGCTGATGGGCGCCAACGGCGCCGGCAAATCCACCCTCGTCAAGATCATCTCCGGTGTCTACGAACGCGGCGGCGGCACGATGACGCTCGCCGACCAGGATTTCGCACCGAAAACCCCTGCCGAAGCGATCCGCGCCGGCGTCGTCACCGTGCACCAGAATATCAACGACGGTGTCGTCGCCGATCTCGACGTCGCCACCAACCTGACCCTCGACCGACTGAGCGGCAGCGGTGCGCCGACCCTGTTCAATCCAATGCGCGTGCGGCGGGAGGCCAAGGCGGTTGCCGAGCGCATGGGGCTGACCATCGATTTGAAGGCGCGGGTGAGCGATCTTTCGCTGGCCGATCGCCAGATGGTGGCGATTGCCCGCGCGCTGGCGCACAAGCCGAAAGTGCTGATCCTCGACGAGCCGACCTCATCGCTCTCCAGCGCCGAGGCCGACCGGCTGTTCGCGCTGATCGACAGGCTGCGCGAGCAGGGCGTGGCGATCCTCTACATCTCGCATCGCATGTCGGACATCAGGCGGTTGGCCGATCGCATCGTCTCGATGCGTGACGGGATCATCTCAGGCATTTTCGACAAGAAGCCGCTCGACTATGAAGGCGCGGTCAACGCCATGCTCGGCCGCAAGATCCATCTCGACCAGATCGTCGTCAGGAATTCGGCCAAGGCCGTCCTCAAGATAGAAGGTCTGCGCATTGCACACGGCGCTCGGCCGATTTCGCTGACGCTCGGCGACGGCGAGGTCGTTGCCATCACCGGCCTCGTCGGCGTCGGCAAGACGGCGCTTGCCGAGACGCTGTTTGGCGTGCGCCAGCCGCTCGCCGGTACAATGACGCTGAACGGCAGGCCTTATGCGCCTGAAACAGCCGGCGAGGCGATCGCCGCCGGCGTGTTCCTCGTCGCCAAGGACCGCGGCGAGAACGGCATCGTCCAAGGCTTCAACATCCAGGAAAATATCAGCCTGCCGTTTCACAAGCGCATGTCGCGCTTCGGCATCCTGAGGCGCCGCCTCGAACGCGCCACGGCACGCCGGCAGATCGAGGAACTGAGCATCGTCTGCCGTTCCGAGAAGGACGAGATGTCGGAGCTGTCCGGCGGCAACCAGCAGAAGGTGATGGTCGCCCGCTGGATGGCGCAGAAGGCAAGACTGTTCATTCTGGATGAGCCGTTTCAGGGCGTCGATATCTCGGCCCGGCGCGACATTGCCGCCAAGCTCAGGGCCAGTGCAAACGGCCGCGCCACGCTGCTGTTCGTCACCGAGCTCGATGAGGCGCTGGAGACCGCCGATCGCATCCTGGTCATGTCGGAACAGACCATCGTCGGCGAGCACCGCAATGCCGATGTCGATCTCGACCGTCTGTTGGCCGAGGTCGCCGGCGGGCCGCTGCACAGTGCGGCCTGAGCGTGGGCGATAGGAATGGAATGGAGAGAGCATGGGTTCGGGTTGGGTAAAGACGGCAGCAGCGCGCGGGAGCGCCGGATGACATTGCGCGACCACGCCATCCGCTACGGGTTCATCGTGCTCTTGTTCGGGCTCGTCGCCTATTTCTCGATCGCCGCCGACGGTTTCGTTTCGCCGCAAAGTGCCGTTTTCATCTTCCAGTCAGTCGCCATCACCGGCGTGCTGGCGCTCGGCGTCACCGCCACGCTGGTCGTCGGCGGCTTTGATCTGTCGATCGGATCGGTCGCTACATCAGCCATGATGGCGGCCGCCTATGTGATGGTGGTGCTGGAACAGAACGCCCTTGTCGCGGTCGTCGTCTGCCTGCTGATCGGCGCCGTTGTCGGCCTGATCAATGGCTGGCTGATCGTCTACATGCGCGTGCCCGATCTGCTGGCGACGCTCGGCATGATGTTCCTGCTGGTCGGCCTGCAGCGCATTCCGACAGAAGGCCGCTCGATCGCCACCGGCATGACCATGCCGGACGGTTCGGTCGCCAACGGCAAATTCTCCGACGCCTTCCTGGCGCTCGGCCGCCACCGCTTCGATTTCTTCATCCCGAACCTCATTCCGGTGTCGGTAGTCGTGCTGCTCGTGCTCGCCGTACTGATCTGGTTCTTCCTCGAATACACACGTTTCGGGCGCATGATGTATGCCGTAGGCAGCAATGAGCGTGCCGCCGAACTCGCCGGTGCGCCTGTCAAGGCATACAAGATCTGGGCCTACGTTATTTCAGGAGTTTTTGCCTCGATCGGCGGTATTTTGCTCGCTGCCCGGCTTGGACGCGGTGACATCGCCTCGGGTAATAATCTGCTGCTGGATGCGGTTGCCGCGGCACTGATCGGCTACGCGGTGCTTGGCGCCGCCAAGCCGAACGCTTTCGGCACTGCCATCGGTGCGCTGTTCGTCGGCATCTTGCTGCAAGGCCTGACGATGATGAACGCGCCTTACTACACGCAGGATTTCGTCAAGGGCGTGGTTCTGGTCGTCGCCCTTGTCTTCACCTTTGCGCTTTCGGGCAGGGGCAGGAGGTAGCTTTCGACCGGAACAGGATTTTCGAGTTCAACAAGAGTGGAGGAAAACAAAGTGAGCATTACAAGAAGACTTCTGGGGAAGGTGGCGCTCGGATTGGCCGGCGCAACCATGCTGATGCAGGTCCCGGCTTTTGCCGCGGACAAGCCGGCGCCTTTTGACAAGCCCGGCGTCAAGATCGCGCTGGTGCGCTATCTCTCGACCGGCGACTTCTTCCAGGCCTATCTCTCGGGTGTCGAGGCGCAGTCGAAGGCGCTCGGCATCGACCTGCGCGTCCTCGACAGCCGCCAGGATGCCGCCCTTCAGTCCGACATGGTCGATCAGGCCATCGCGCTTGGCGTGCAGGGTATCATCATCCAGCACGGCCTGACGGAATCGATGAAGGACGCCGCCCAGCGTGCGGTCGACGCCGGCATCAAGGTGGTGGCGTTCGACGTCAATGTCGAAAATCCCAAGATCCCGCAGATCGAACAGTCCGACCGCGACCTGGCGCGCCTCGCGCTCGAGCAGGCGGTCAAGGACAATGGCGAAAGCTGGAATGCCGGCTATGTCTATGTCGCCGGCATCGCGCCGCTCGACCGCCGCAACGAGACCTGGGTCGACGTCAAGAAGAAGTATGCCGGCATCAAGGAAGTCGCGATGTTCGGCACGCTCGACAATCCGATTGCCAACTCCGTCGCCAACCAGGCGCGTTCGGTGCTGACGGCGCATCCCGACATCAAGGTGATGTTCGCTCCCTATGACGAATTCGCCAAGGGCGTGAAAATCGCTGTCGATGAAGCAGGCTTGAACAAGGGCATCAAGATCTATTCGGCCGATATCTCGACGTCCGATATCGCTGCGATGCGTGAGCCCGACAGCGCCTGGGCCGCGACCGCCGCGACCAATCCGGCCGTCGTCGGCCAAGTCTCGGTGCGTGCGCTGGCGCAGCTGCTGGCCGGCGAAGATCCCGGCCACAACGTCGTCGTGCCGCCGACGCTGATCACCCAGAAGGACCTCATCGACAAGGACATCAAGAACATGGAGGACCTGTCGGCCAAGCTGCCGCAGTTCGCCCACGCCGATGTCGCGATGCCGGCCTGGATGCCGAACCCGAACGCGAAGTAAGTTGGACCTCTGACAAAGAAAGGGCGGCGCTCGTGCCGCTCTTTCCATGTGAATGCTCCACCTCTCCCGATTACAGCCAGTGTTCCGGGTCGCGCATTCCGTGGACAATCGCGACGACCAGCACGCCATCCGATTGCGGCTCGTAAATGACGATATAGCGGCCTTCGATGAGCACGCGGGCCGTCACGCTCAATTCCGGTCGGGCCGTGCCCATCTTGGGGTGCTGGGTCGCCAGTTCCAGCTTGTCAAAAATGCGCATGAGCAGCTTGTCCGCCGCTTTTTCATTGTCGATTGCTATGGTGTGCCAGATGTCTCGCAAATCCTGCGAGGCGCGTGGTGTGAGCCGATATCTAGCTACGAGCGCGGCGTTCTGCCTTCAGGCCGCGTATAAACTCGGCGGGTTCGACTTCCACCGGCTTGCCGCTGGCCATGCCATCGGCATAGGCCCGTTTCAAATGTTCGAGTTCCAAGGCTCGCAATTCTTCGCGCTGCTCCCACAGACGAAGGGCGTCACGAACAATCTCGCTGTTGGAGGCGTATCCGCCGCCTTCGACGGCGCTTTGCAGGCGAGCAACCTGCTGAGGGGTCAGGGATATGGTAAGGGTACGCATTGGTTCAGGTTTCATTGCCAGCCTGTACCACACCTAACAAGAGTTAACAATTATTGTTAGGAGTTAACGTCGCGCCTTGCCCCCGCTGCCTGGCGGCAGCAGGGTGATCAAGGCAGGATTCCTACCGCAGCGCTGCCGCGATATTGCCGCCATCGACCGTCGTCACATCGGCGGTGGTGCGGTCGGCCAGCGCGTGATGCAGGAAGGCCTGCGCCACGTCTTGCGCCGTCACTTCCTGGCCGAGCAGGTTGCCGGACATGTAGTCCTTCTCCGACACGCCGCGCGCGCCCGAACGGCTGGCGATCATGGCGTCGGTCAGAAGCCCTGAGCGGATGCGGTCGGCGTTGACGGCGTTGGAGCGGATGCCATGCGCGCCATAGTCGAGCGCGTATTGCCGGGACAGGAACAGCGTCGCTGCTTTCGGCACGCCATAGGCGCCGAACTTCGGACCTGGATTGACCGCCTGCTTGGAGGTGTTGAACAAAAGCACGCCGCCTGTGCCCTGCTCGAGCATGATGCGCACGGCATTCTGCGCCACCGACTGATGGGCGAAGAAATTGAGTTCGAAACTCTTGCGCAGGAGTGCGTCGTCGAGCTCACCGATGCGGCCTTCCCAGGCCGCGCCGGCATTGGAAACCATGATGTCGACACCGCCGAACACGGCGACGGCTCTGTCGAAGGCGGCACGCACCTGCGCCGGGTCGGTGATGTCGGCTGCGACGCCGATCGAGTTGTTGCCGGCCTTCTTCGCCGCGTCGGCAGCCTTTTCGGCGTCGAGATCGACGACGACGGCATGGGCGCCATTGTCGGCGAACAATTTGGCTGTCGCTGCGCCGATCGCGCCGGCGCCGCCGGTGATCAGCACCACTTGGCCAGTCAGTGGCTTCGGCTTGTTGGAGGCGAGCTTGGCCTGTTCCAGCGACCAGTATTCCAGCGGGAACAGATCGGCCTTGGAGAGCGGGTGGAAACGGCCGACCGCCTCGGCGCCGCGCACCGCCTCGATCCACATCTCGCCGACATCCGAGGCGATCTTCGCGTCCTTCAGCGTGCGGCCGTGGCCGAACATGCCGAGACCCGGCACCAGCGTCAGCCGCGGCATCTGGTCGAGCATGGTGCGCTTGACGTCGTCGAGCGCATCATTGGTTTCGAAATAGGCGCGATAATCGTTGGCGAACGCGTCGACATGGCTCTTGATCACCGCCTTGTAGTCGCCGGCCTTGTCGGCATCGGGCGCCGGCAGCGCCATTGGGCCGGTCTTGATGCGGATCGACAGATCGGGTGTCGACACCCCGCGTCCGGCATAATCGGCAATCTCGGATGAATTGATGAAATCGACGATTGCCGACGAAGTGCGGAAGTCAGAGATCATGCGGTCGAAGCGGCCTTCGCCGCGCGCTACCGCCACCGCACCACGCAGCATCGGCGCGATGGACGCCGGTGTCGCGAGCTTTGCCGGCAAGGCTGCCTTTGCCGCCTTCGGCTTGCCGCTTGCGGCAATGAAGTCCTCGGCGACGTTAACATAGTGTATCATCCGGTCGTAGGCCTGTTTGGCGTCGTCGCCGAAGGTGAAGATGCCGTGCTTGTCGAGGATCAGGCCCTCGACATCAGGGTCGGCATCGAAGATGTCTGCGGCCGCCTTGGCGAGGTCGAAGCCGGGCATGATATAAGGCACGTAACCCATCTTGCTGCCGAAAACCGTCTTCACCAGCGGCTTGGAGTCCTCCTGGTCGACGATGGCGAGGATGGCGGTCGAGTGCGTGTGGTCGACGAATTTGTGCGGCAGGAAGGCATGCAGCAGCGTCTCGACCGACGGGTTGGGCGAGGACGGATCGATGAGGTTGACGCGTTGCAGGGCAACCATGTCCTCGTCGGCCAGCCTGTTCAGCACGCGCGCCTTGAGCAGCGGCTTGAGCTTGACCGCCGGCAGGCCCTGCGGCTCGATGACGCCCATGTCCCAGCCGCTGCCCTTGACGCACAGCACGTCCCACTGGTCGCCGACAAGATCGGTTGCCGTCGTCTTGCAGGAAGTGTTGCCGCCGCCATGCAGGACCAGCCGTGGTTCGCCGCCGAGCAGCCGGGTCGTGTAGACGCGCAGCGCCAGGTCGCGGCCGACACCCTTTTTCGCGTAGTCGGCGACGAGTTTTTCGGCTGCTTCGTCATTCCACAAGTTCTTCATGTTCGCTTCGTCCGGTTGCTGTCTTTGTTGGTGAAACAGGATTGCCGCGACGCTTTGATGACAATGCGCCGGCAGCGGAGAGGAGGATTTCTAGGAGGCCTTTTCTATGGTGGCAGCCGCATGGTCCAGGAGCCGCTGCGCCATGTGCGCGCCGACCACCAGATGCGTGCAAAGGCCGCCCGCGATCGCCGCGAGCAGCGGTTCGAACTTGCTGTCCTCCTGCACCACCACCAAACGCCTGGCGATGGCGCGCAGCGAGGCAAGCTCGGCGGAGATCACCCGCCTGTTATAACTGCAGTCGAGCACCTTGCCCTCGGCGTCTATGATCTGCCCGGCAATCACGCCGGCAGCGCCTTGGCTGCGCAGATCCGCCATTTCACTGGGCGTCAGCGCGCCGCATTTGACCAGATGGCTGTCGGCGTCGACCGCGCCGACCGAGTATAATGCCAGGTCGCATTCGCTGACACCCGACAATTGTTCCCGGATCACCGGCTCGGCACGCAGCGCCCGCGCGAGTTCTTCCGTCGACAGCACCAGCGGCGCGTAGAAATTGAGCCCCTTGGCATTCAGCCGCCGCGCGATCTCCATGGTGCATTGGTCGGGCCGATAGGAATAGGGTGCGCCGAGATTGCCGCAGAGCTGCACCACAGTGACGTCCTGCAGATCGGCATAGGACATGACGTCGGCGATCATGTAGACGGTTCGGCCCCAGGCAACGCCGATGCGGTCGCCCTTCTTGACCAGTTCGAGAAAGACACTCGCCGCCAGCACGGCGATTTCCGTCGACGGGTCGGCAATATGATCATTCTCCGGTGCGATCCAGACGGCGTCCAGGCTCAACGCATCCTCGAGCTTGCGCGCCAGCACGTCGTCGGTGAAAAGCTGGGTCGAAGTCGAGATGTTGACGATGCCGGTCTCGCGAGCCTTGCGCAGGTACATGGCGACTGAGGCACGGGAAATGTTAAGCTGGCTCGCCACCTGGTCCTGCCGCAGGCCATGGGCATAGTAGAGCCAGGCGGCCTTGTGGATGAGTTGTTCTGCCGGTCGGATCGCCATGCCGTCTCCTCGGCTGACATTATTCACGGCTCTCGACAAAAGTCAAACTGGGCAGAGGTATGCGATACTCCCGCTTACGCCGAATCTGGTTCATCATTGCGGCGAATGCGCTCTGTCGTGGCATCGTTTGTGGTGACGCGGCCCGAGCCTGCGATTAGAACGTCTGAAAGAAAACCGCGGGGGAGCATGGGATGGGCAGTCCTTACGAACAGGATCTCGACAAGAACGCGGCCAACCATCAGCCGTTGACACCGCTCACCTATCTGGAGCGCGCGGCCAAGACCTATCCCGACCATATCGCCATCATCCATGGCCGCCAGCGCATCGACTATCGCACTTTCTGGCAGCGCTCGCTGAAGCTTGCCTCGGCGCTCGACAGGCGCGGCATCGGCAAGGGCGACACCGTCACCGTCATGCTGTCAAACACGCCGCCGATGCTGGAGGCGCATTTCGGAGTGCCGATGACCAAAGCGGTGCTGCATTCGCTCAACACTCGCCTCGATGCCGCGGTCGTCGCCTTCCAGCTCGATCATGCCGAGACCAAGGTGCTGATCGTCGACCGCGAATTCTCCAGTGTCGTCAAGCAGGCCCTGGAACTGACCAAGGTCAAGCCGCTGGTCATCGACTATGACGATCCCGAATACGCCGATGACGCGCCGTATCCGAAGGGCGAGCGGGTTGGCACGCTGGACTATGAGGCGTTTGTTGCAGGCGGCGCCGAGGATTTCGCCTGGTCGATGCCCGACGACGAGTGGGACGCCATCTCGCTCAACTACACTTCCGGAACGACAGGCAATCCGAAGGGCGTCGTCTACCACCATCGCGGTGCCGCGCTGATGGCCTACACCAACACCATTCATGCCGGCATGGCCAAGCACGCGGTCTATCTCTGGACGCTGCCGATGTTCCACTGCAATGGCTGGTGCTTTCCCTGGACGCTTGCTGTTCAGGCCGGCACCCATGTCTGCCTGCGCTGGGTGCGGCCGAAGCCGATCTACGATGCGATTGCCGATCGCGGCGTCACCCATCTCTGCGGCGCCCCGGTCGTCATGTCGGTGCTGATCAATGCCAGAGACGAGGACAAGCGCGAATTCCCGCAAACGGTCACCTTCAACACCGCGGCAGCTCCGCCACCGGAAGCCGTGCTGTCCGGCATGGCGGATGCCGGCTTTGCCGTCACCCATCTCTACGGCCTGACCGAGACCTATGGCCCGGCGGTGGTCAACGAATGGCATGGCGCCTGGGACGATCTCGAAAAGGGTGAGCGCAGCGCCAGGAAGGCGCGGCAGGGCGTGCGCTATGCAGCGCTCGAAGGCCTGACGGTCATGGACCCCGAGACGATGCGGACGACACCGGCCGATGGTGAGACCATCGGCGAGGTCATGTTCCGCGGCAACATCGTCATGAAGGGCTACCTGAAAAACCGCAAGGCGAGCGACAAAGCCTTCGCCGGCGGCTGGTTCCATTCCGGCGATCTCGGCGTCATGCACCCCGATGGCTACATCCAGCTCAAGGACCGCTCCAAGGACATCATCATCTCCGGTGGTGAGAACATTTCCTCTATCGAGGTCGAGGACGCGCTCTACAAGCACCCGTCGGTTGCCTCTTGCGGCGTCGTCGCCAGGCCCGATGACAAATGGGGCGAGGTGCCTGTTGCCTATGTCGAGCTGAAGCCCGGCAAGGTCGCGACCGAAGCCGAGATCATCGATCACTGCCGCGCGCTGCTTGCCCGGTTCAAGGTGCCGAAGGCGGTCACCTTCGCCGAAATCCCGAAGACCTCGACCGGCAAGATCCAGAAATTCCGGTTGCGCGAGATGGCGAGGGGGACTTAAGCTCCTCGCTTCTCTCCTCCAGTTACGACTTTTGCGATTAGGCAAAGCCTCCGCGACTTTCGTCGGTCACTGTCACCATCTGTCACCATTCGTACGCGTACATCGAATCCGCGTTGACAGGTCGCTCTTTTCAATTTACGAGTGATGAAAATCGAAATTCGTCACTCGTAAATTGACAGTGGATCATGTCCGAAGCCACCACCATAGTCGCCGAAGCCGCCCGACAGGAAAATGTAACGCGCATTCTTGATTGCGCCGAGCGCCTGTTCCGGCACTATGGCTACGGCAAGACCAATGTCGCCGACGTTGCGCGTGAGCTCGGCATGTCGCCGGCCAACATCTACCGTTTCTTCGCCTCCAAGGTCGAAATCCACCAGGCCGTCTGCGGCCGGATGCTCGGCGCGAGCTACAAGATGGCCTACGAGATTTCGCGCCTGCCGATCAGCGCCGAGGAGCGGCTCCGGCGTTACGTGCATGCGCAATACAAGATGACGATGGAGGTCATGCTCGACGACCAGAAGGTCCACGAGATGGTCATCGTCGCCCTCGAACGGGATTGGGGGGTGATCGACAAGCATGTCGACAGCATCCACGACCTGTTTGCGGAGGTGATCCGCGACGGGATCGAGGCCGGTGAGTTCAGACAACAGGACCCGGTGACCGCGTCGCGCTGCTTCGGCGCTGCGACCGTCATCCTGTGTCATCCGCAGATGGTGGCGCAATGCCTTGCCAAGACCAACCGGGCAATGCCTCACGACCTCATCGACTATGCAATCAAGGCCTTGAAGTAGCCTCCGCCCGCCGGGCGCCGGTTTCAACGATTCATCTCCATTTCGGGAGTACGCGCGTGTCTTCGTTCAGTTCAATCATCAGCAGGTTGCCGGCTGTAGGCCCGGTGCTGCTTGTCACCGCCACTCTCGGGCTTGCCGGCTGCAGCCAGGAAAAAGCCGAAGTCAAGGATATCATCCGCCCGGTCAAGGTTGTCGAGATCGCGAAGGCGCATGACACCCGCATGCTCTCATATTCCGGGTCGGTGCGGGCCCGCACCGAGAGCGCTCTGGCGTTTCGCGTCAATGGCAAGATCACCGAGCGCCTCGTCGACATCGGCCAGCATGTGGCCTCGGGCGATGTGCTCGCCCGCATCGATCCCATTGACTACGACCTTTCGGTCAAGAGCGCGCAGGCAGCGCTCGATGCCGCCGAGCGGCAGGTCGAGACCGTGGAGCTTGCCCGCAAGCGTGCCGAGCAGCTTTTTGCCAAGAATTTTGCCCCGAAATCACAACTCGAACAGGCGACCTTGACCTATGACCAAGCGGTCGCCACCCGTGATTCCGCCCTTTCGACACTTGCTCAGGCGAAGAACCAGGTCGGTTATACCGATCTCAAGGCCGACAGGGATGGCATCGTCACCACGGTCAGCGCCGACGTCGGCCAGGTGGTCGGTTCCGGCACGCCGGTTGTCACTGTCGCCGTCGACGGCGAAAAGGAAGTGCTGATCGCCGTTCCCGAAATGGAAATCGCCGAATTCAAGCCGGGCAAGGCCGTCAAGGCGGGCTTCTGGTCCGACGATGCGCTGGCGCTCGATGGCAAGGTCCGCGAAGTCGCCGGCAGCGCCGATCCGCAGTCACGCACCTTTGCCGTCCGCGTCAGCCTGCCCAACGATCCGCGTGTGCTGCTCGGCATGACCGCCAGCATCGAAGCCTCGGCGGCCAATGAGCGGCAGCTGGTCTCGATCCCGCTGAGCGCACTGGCCGAGCAAGGCACGCAATCGATCGTCTGGACCGTCAATCGTGGCGCCGACACCGTTCATGCCCGTCCGATCAAGGTCGCCGAATTCGCCGCCGATGGGGTGCGTGTCGCAGAGGGTTTGAACCCCGGCGATGTCGTGGTCGCCGCCGGCACGCAATTCATGACCGAAAACCTGAAGGTGAAGCTCGCCGGTGAGACGGCGCTGCAATCGGCATCCGCGGCAGACGGCGACGCCAAGCAGGTGCGCTGACGACAGACAACCGGCTGCGCGTTCCCGCAGTCGCTGGTTTCCGGGCGGCAGGCGCCCGACCGAGACGCTCGATTGATGTAACCCCCACGTCGATTTCGCGTCCCACCGCGATGAGCGTTTCTCCTCTCGGAGAGCCTTGCCGCCCGGAAGCCACTACGAACCCTCGATTTTGTTGCGCTAGATAGATGGACCAGCGTCGATGACCAATTCCACGGAAGAGAAGCGGCCCTTCAACCTGTCGCGCTGGGCAATCGGCCATCCCGCCATTGCGCGGTTCCTGTTCGGCCTGATCATCATTTCCGGCGCGCTCGGCCTGATGCGTATGGGCCAGAAGGAAGATCCCGATTTCACCTTCCGGATCATGGTCGTCCAGGCGATCTGGCCGGGCTCCTCGATCAAGGAGATGGAAGACCAGGTCGTCAACAAGATCGAACGCAAGCTGCAGGAAACGCCGCATCTCGATTTCGTGCGCTCCTTCACCCGCGCCGGCAGCGCCATCATCACTGTGCAGATCAAGGGCGACACCAACACCGCCGAGGTGACGGACGCTTTCTACCAGGTGCGCAAGAAGGTCGGTGACATTGCCGGTGACTTGCCGCAAGGTCTGCTCGGCCCCTATTTCAACGACGAGTTCGGCGACACCTTCATCACGCTGCATTCGATCAGCGGCGATGGCTTCAGCTATCCCGAGCTGAAGAAGTTCGCCATCCAGGCGCGCGACATGCTTTTGACGACGCCTGGCGTCGAGAAGGCCGTCATCATCGGCGACCAGCCGGAAAAGCTCTATATCGACGTCTCGTCCAAGGCCCTGGCCGAACGCGGCCTGACGCTGACCGATCTGCAGAATGCGATCAAGGGACAGAACAATGTCGACCCGGCCGGCTCCGTCGATACCGGCACCAACTCGGTACGCATCTCCGTCGAGGGCGATGTCGGCAAGGTCGAGGATATCCGGAACCTGCGCCTGCGCGCCGGCGGACAGGTCACAAGGCTGGGCGACATCGCCACGGTGACCTCGGGGCTGGAAGATCCGTTCCAGCGCAAATACCGCTTTAACGGTCACGACAGCGTGCAGTTGGGCGTCGTCATGGCCAAGGGCTTCAAGGTTACCGACGTCGGCAAGGATGTCGAGGCCACCTACAAGCGCTTCGAAGAGGCGCTGCCCTACGGCGTTGCGGTCGACCAGATCTCCGACCAGCCCGGCGTCGTCACCGATGCGGTGGCCGAGTTCATGCATGCGCTTGGCGAAGCGCTGCTGATCGTGCTCGTCGTCTCGTTCCTGTCGATAGGCTGGCGTTCCGGCCTGGTCATCGCCATCGCCATCCCGCTGGTGCTGGCTGCGACCTTCGCCATCATGTACGAACTCGGCATCGACCTGCAGCGCATCTCGCTCGGCGCGCTGATCATCGCGCTCGGTCTTCTGGTCGACGACGCGATGATCGTCGTCGAGATGATGGAGCGCAAGCTGGAGGAGGGGATGGTCAAGGTCGAGGCGGCGAGCTTCGCCTATTCCTCGACCGCCTTCCCGATGCTGACCGGCACGCTGATCACCACAGCCGGCTTCATTCCGGTCGGCTTCGCGGCCTCGACCGCCGGCGAATATGTCCGCACCCTGTTCTATGTCGTCGGCATCGCGCTGATCGTCTCCTGGTTCGTCGCGGTCTATTTCACGCCATGGCTCGGCAACATGATCCTCAAGCAGCGCAAGCATGCCGGCAGCCATCACGATGTCTTCGACACACGTTTCTACCGCCGGCTTCGTGCTACCGTCAGCTGGGCCGTGCGCCATCGCATCATCGTCCTGGTGATGACGCTGGTCACCTTCGGCACCAGCCTGTGGGCTTTCCAGTTCATTCCGCAGAACTTCTTCCCGCAATCGTCGCGGCCGGAAATCCTTGTCGACCTTTGGCTGCCGGAAGGCACCAGCATCAAGGAAGTCGAGGCGCAGGCCAAGGCGCTCGAAACCAAGATGATGGACGACAAGGACAAGCGTTTCATCGCCACCTATATCGGCGAAGGCGCGCCGCGCTTCTTCCTGCCGCTCGACCAGCAGCTGAGCAACCCCAACTTCGCCCAGCTGCTCGTCATGGCTAATGACGAACCGGCCCGCGAACGGCTGATCGCCAAGTTGCGCACCGTCCTGGCGCAAGACTTCCCATCCATCCGTGCCAAAGTCGATCGTCTGTTCCTCGGCCCGCCGACCGGCTGGCCGGTGCAGATGCGCGTCATGGGGCCGGATCGCCAGGAGGTGCGCCGCATCGCCGACCAGGTGAAGGCGAAGTTCCGCGAGGATCCGCTGCTTGGCGCCGTGCATGATGACTGGCTGGAGCCGGTTCCGGCGATGAAGCTGGTCATCGACCAGGATCGTGCCCGCGCACTCGGCGTCACCTCGCAGCGCATCCGCCAGATGCTGCAGGCGGCGATGTCCGGCGCGCCGCTCGACGACTTCCGCGACGGCGAGGAGACGGTGTCCATCGTCGCCCGCGAGCCGGATGCCAGCCGCAGCCTGCTGTCCTCGGTCGACTCGGTCTATATCCCGACCGACTTCGGTGGCTTCGTGCCGCTGTCGCAGGTTGCCAAGGTGGTGCCGGTGCTGGAGCAAGGCATCGAGTGGCGCCGCGACCGTCTGCCGACCATCAGTGTGCGGGCAACGCTGCCCGACGGCGTGCAGTCCAATGACGTCGTCACCAAACTGTACAAGGATATGCAGGGCCTGCGTGACGGATTGGCGCCCGGCTACAAGGTCGAGATCCAGGGCGGTGCGGAGGATTCGGCGGAAAGCCAAGCTTCGATCGCCGCCAAGGCGCCGATCATGCTGGCCGTCATCGTCGTGCTTTTGATGATCCAGCTGCAGAACTTCGGCAAGGCGATGCTGGTGCTGGCGACCGGTCCGCTTGGCATTATCGGTGCTGCCGCGGCACTCTTGATCAGCGGCGCGCCGTTCGGCTTCGTCGCCATTCTCGGCGTCATCGCGCTGCTCGGCATCATTATGCGCAACTCGATCATCCTGGTCGACCAGATCGACCAGGACATCGCCGCGGGCATGGACCGCTACGAGGCGATCATCGGTTCGGCCGTTCGCCGTTTCCGGCCGATCACGCTGACGGCGCTGACGGCGGTGCTGGCGCTGATCCCGATCTCGCGCGGCGTCTTCTGGGGTCCGCTCGCCTACGCCATGATGGGCGGCATCCTCGTTGCCACGGTGCTGACCATCCTGGTCCTGCCGGCCGGTTACGCCCTGTTCTTCGGCCGGGAGCCGAAGAAGCGCGGGGCGGAGGGGCGGACGGACGATCTGGAACTGAGCCAGGAAGCCGAAAAGCCGCAACTGGCGCTGGCCGCCGAATAGATCGATCACGCCAGTCGAAAAGGATCGGACGCGCCGAAGCGCGCCCGGTCCTTTTCACTTTTACGAGGTCAGATGACGAAGAACCAGTTGGCGAGCAGCATCACCACCACGCCGGCGACCAGCGTCAGATAAGGCAGCATCCCCGCCTTTTTGACCGAGAGGTCGGCCCCCGTCATGCCGAGATCGGCCAGCATGTGGTCGGGGAACTTGCCCTTGTCCTGGATATAGTGGCGGAAGCAGAACACCGGGATGATCAGGGCCGCGGTGATCAGGCCGGCCCACAGCGCCATCGGGTTCCACACCTTGGCGCCGGCGCCCATGAAGATCATGTTGACATAGGCGAAGATCGCGCCGACGCCGAGCAACCAGCTCGGTGCTTTCCAGGGCCGGGCGATATGGCCGTTGTCGATGCGGTGGATCCAGCCGGCGTTGAGGTTGAGGAAGTTGAAGATGATATAGCCGCAGTTCGACACGGCGAGGATGAAGAAGAAGCTCGTCGCGTCGGCAGAGGCGATGGCCAGCACGATCAGGTTGAAGACGAGATCGGTCCACATTGCCCGCGTCGGCGCGCCATGTTCGTTGACATGGCTGAGATAGCGCGGCAGCCAGCCATCGACCGAGCCCTGGTAGAGCGTGCGCGAAGAGCCTGCCATGGCGGTCATGATGCACAGAACCAGAGCCAGGATCATCAGCATCACCAAGAGGCTGTGGATCAGTGCGCCGCCGCCGACCATGCCGGCCAGCGCGTCGGCGACACCGGAGCCGTCGACGATCGGTGTCGCCAGCATGCCGTTGAGGCCAAGCACGCCCTGGAAGGTGAACGGCACCAGGATGAACAGCAGCATGCACAAAAGGCCGGAATAGAAGATCGCCTTGAACGTGTCGGTGCCCGGGTTCTTGAACTCCGAGGTGTAGCAGACGGCGGTCTCGAAACCGTAGGTCGACCAAGCGGCGATGAACATGCCGCCAAGCACCAGCGTCCAGCCGGCAATGTTCCAGGCGCCGGGTTCGGGCGCATAGGCGGCCGCCAGCGGCACCAGCGGCGAGAAATTCGCCCAGTTGATCTGGCCGGTGACGATCGGCACCACGCCGACGATCAGCATCGGAATGATGACCAGCAGGCCGATATATTTCTGCACGTTGGCAGTGCCGAGGATGCCGCGATGCTGGATGGCGAAGATGATCAGCATCAGCACCGCACCGATGAAGAAGGTCGCGTTGAGGGTGAACGAGACCGGCCCCAGCGTGTGGCTGTAGAGCGTCCAGTTGCGGATCACCGGCGTTGCCGCGGCGGTCACCGCCGTGATGGCCTCGGCGGCACTCGTCCCGGCATGCGCGGCGATATAGGCGACGACTTCGGGCGAGGCATCGGTGAACAGCGGCACCGGCGCCAACGCGTTGAGGATATAGGCGGCGGCGATCGAGCAGCCGAGCGATAGCACCGGCGACCAGGCGAACCAGTTGCACCACACCGACAGCGGCGCGATGAACTTGGAATAGCGCAGCCATGCGGTGGCGCCGTAGATCGACGCGCCGCCCGACTTGTTCGGAAACAGGCCGGCGATTTCGGCATAGGTGAAGGATTGCAGGAAGCCCATGATCATGGAGAAGATCCAGATCGCGAAGGCCAGCGTGCCGGTCGTGCCGGCAATGCCGCCGATCGAGAACAGGACGAGGGCAGGCACACCGCTCGCCACCCAGAAGGCGCCGCGCCAGTCGATATTTCGGTGCAACTTGCCTTCGGCAAGCGGCTCCAGGACAGTCACTATCGTGCTCATATGTCTTTGTTCCCCATTTTGATGTTCCCCGTTCGTGACCGCCGCGGCTTCGCGAGGCTTCACCATCGACGCATGCATTGTTCGACTGCCGGTGTTTCCACTCAGTCGTATTTTTTTCTTAACAGTGAAGATTGATCCGGCGCGCTTTCAGGTCAAGCGAATTGTCGCGCCGTGCACATCCCGCTTGCGAAACATGTCAGCTTCACACTGGCGGGCAGGATTGTTCGGAAAAGGACCAGGGGTCTGGAAACGAAAAACCCGCCGGAGGCGGGTCGCGGCGCAAATCAGCACCATGGACGAATATGTAGCATAGCTGCCCTCAGCAGGTCAAGAAAAAATTCCTATCACGAACTGCCCGCACGGCCTCACTGTCTTGGGAGGAAGGCCGTCAGGAGCGTGGTTTGGTCTTTTGCGGATCGTAGTGGGCGAAGGCGACGACGCGCGCCGGCAGCCGCTTGGCATGGCCGTCGAGCTTGCCGATCTCGACCTCGGTACCGACAGCTGAATGGGTGACGTCGAGCCTGGCCAGCGCGATGGTCTTGTTCAGCATCGGAGAACGCATGCCCGACGTGACCACGCCGATCTGGGCGCGGCCGACATGCACGCAATCGCCATGGCCGACGTCGACATTGGCCTCGATGTCGAGGCCGACCAGCTTCGTCTGCGGGTGCTCCTTGCGGCGGATCAGCGCTTCGCGGCCGATGAAATCGTCGGTCTTGCTCTTCAGCGGCACGGTGAAGCCGATGCCGGCCTCGAACGGGTCGGTCTGGTCGGAGAATTCGTAGCCGGCGAAGATCAGCCCGGCCTCGATGCGCACCATGTCCAGCGCCTGCAGCCCCATCGGCTTCAGTCCATGCGACTGGCCGGCTTCCCAGATGGCGTCGAACACTTTTTCGGCGTCGCGCGGATGGCACCAGATCTCGTAGCCGAGCTCGCCGGTATAGCCGGTGCGCGAGACCACGACCGGAATGCCGTTGCCGCCACCAATGCGGGCGACGGCGAAGCGGAACCATTCGAGTTCGTCGATCGATGGCTGCAATGGCGAAGTCCAGATCACTTCTCGCAGGATGTCGCGGCTCTTCGGACCCTGCACGGCGACATTGTGCATCTGGTCGGTCGACGAGCGCACCAGCACGTTGAGACCCAGCTTGGCGGCCGTCTCGCGCAGCCATTCGCCGGACAGATCGTCGCCGCCGACCCAGCGGAAATTGTCCTTGCCGAGCCGCAGCAGGGTGCCGTCGTCGACCATGCCGCCATGCTCGTAGCACATCGCCGAGTAGACCACCTGGCCGACGCCCAGCTTCTTGACCTCGCGGGTCAGCGTGTATTGCAGCAGCGCTTCGGAATCCGGACCGGTAACCTCGAACTTGCGCAGCGGCGACAGGTCCATGATCACCGCGTCCTGCCGGCAGGCCCAGTATTCGGCGATCGGCCCGTCCTTGGCGAAGGAATTGGCCAGCCAATAGCCCCTGTACTCGCCGAAGTTGCGGGTGTGCTTGGCAAAGCTCGAATGAAAAGCTGTCTCGCGGGTCATTTTCGGTTCCGAATCGGGCGTCATGCGTCTGGCGATCGCTCGCGAGAATTTGTGCTGGCCGGAATAGGTCCGCACATGGATGTCGGTCGGGTTCCAGCCATTGGCCGGCGTCGTGTCGTCGGGGCAGGCGGAGGAAACGCAGACGATGTCGGTGAGCGCCCGCAGCAGCACGTAGTCGCCCGCCCGCGACCACGGCTCGTCGGACACCATGACGCCATGCGCGTCGATCGCGGTGTTGAAGAAGAAGTTGATCGCCATCCAGCCGGCGCGGGGCGTGACGCCTTTGTCCAACAACGCGCGATTAAAGTTCTCAGAGCAGTTGGTGTGGCCGGGATAGCCGATGTCGTCGTAATATTTGGCGGCGCAGGCGAGCGCGAAGGCGTCGTGCCGACCGCATGTGTCCTGCACCACCTCGACCAGCGGCTCCATGTCCTGGTCATAGTATTTGGAATGCAGGCCGGGCATCGGGTAGCTCGCACCCATCAGCGTGCGCGTTGTCGTCACGTCGAGCGGATGATCCAGTCCCCTGTCCAGCTTGCGCGCCGAAAAGCACTGGAAGTCGGTGCACTGGCGGCCGTCGACATCGATGATCTGCAGATAGTCACCGGCCTTGACGAAATAGGCCTCCGCCGTCGCCGAATGGACACGCAAATCGAGCACCGGGTCGGCCAGCGGGTCCGCCAACAGCGATTTCGCCGCCGGGCGGATCGTGGCGCGGCGAACGATGGCGGTCAGCGGCGTCGCCGTGTCGTGACCGTCGACCAGCATCGGCCCGCCGGGGGCCGCAATCAGCATCGAGCCGTCACGCGTGACCGTGAATGTTTGTTCTGTACCGGCAGGCGTAGTGGCGCCGAACACCCGCACCGCCTTGGCATGGTCAAGCTGCACCTGCCGGCGCGCGAGCCCGCTCCGTAGCGATGCGAGGCTGTCGTCGTCCTCTATGAGCAGCGCCTTGATGCCGGCAGCGTTGCTGTCCGATGCTTCACCGAAAATGCCGGGATCGGTCGCGCCGGTCCTGTCCCAGGCCAGCAACTCGCAGGCCTGGCCACCCTCGACATTGCGCACGGTGATCGTGTCGCCGGCCATGATATCGATGAGCACCGCGCCATTGCCATGGATCGTATAACGCTCCATGCCCGGCGGCAGCGCGATCTGGCCGGGCCTCAGGATGAGGCTCGGCCGCGGCGGTCCGGCGGCAATTGCGGGGTAGGGCGACTGGCTCATCTCAGCCTTGCGGTTCGAGAAACAAGTTTGCCTGTGTGTGAAATTATTTTAGCGGTAAGAATAGCAGTGCGCGTGCGTTTGGCAAGGCGAAGCGCACTTCTTCCCTTCTCCCCCAAGGGAGAAGGTGGGGCGCGCGCAAACGCTATTCGAAATCCTCGGAATGGCTGACCGTAACGCCGTACTCCGCAGCCGAGTCGAGCATCGTATGCCAAAGGCTTTCGGCAAAGGTCGCGAACACCAGGAGGTTGAACACCGCCAGGCCATCCGGCCGATCATTCCCGCGCCAGAGCGTGACGCTGGTGTGGTCCATCGACGTCGCAGCAGCGGCACCAATCGGAAACGAGGCGGCATGCAGGTCGATCGACGACAGCTTGGCGAGCATGGCGCGCGCCTGGATTCCGGAAACGCTGATCAACGCGCGTGCATGCGACTGGTCCGATAGCGAAGCGGGACCGGTGAATGCCGGCGCCAGCGTCCACATCGTGTGCTTGCCACTTTTCGACAGGATCAAGAACTGATCCGGCCCCGACCAGATCAGCGTGGCATCCGGAGTTTGTACCGCCTTCGGCGCATCCGGTGCCGCGATGCCGAAGCGGGTCCTAGTCGCCTTTGCCAGTTCGGCTCCTTTGCCGCGCCGCGCCATCACCTGGATCGGATCAAAATTGCGAACCTCGGTCAGCGAGACGCCAGCCTCGATACCGCGTGCACCATGCGCACCGGTGACAAGCGCTTTTTCAAGCGGACTGCGGGGAGTCCAGGAAAAATCAACCACGCTGACGCCCTCCATCCGGATCGTAGAAGACGGGATTGCAGAGTTCGACATCGTAGTCTTCGCCGCGCAATGGATCGTGCGCGTGGACGATCTCGCCGATGCGCTCGCGGCCGCGTTCGACAAGCGCGAGCCCGATCCACTGATCCAACGTCGGCGAGAAGCAGACCGAGGTGACATAGCCCTGGTCGTTGCCGGGGCCGGGCGTCTGACCCTTCGGGATGATGTGCGCGCCAGAGCGCAAGCGGCGGCCCTTGTCGGTCGGCTTGATGCCGACCACGACCTGGCGATCCGGGGCGATCAGTGCCTCGCGTCCGGCCATCACGCGGCCGATGAAATCCTTCTTGGTCGACATCATTTTGCCGAGGCCAAGATCGGCGGCTGTCGTCGTGCCGCTCAGTTCCGGTCCGGCGACGTGACCCTTTTCAACGCGCATGACACCGAGCGCCTCGGTGCCGTAAGGCGTCACGCCGAATGGCGCTCCGGCCAGCATCAAATTGCGCGCCATGGCATCGCCAAAGCGCGCCGGCACCGAAATCTCGAAAGCCATCTCGCCTGAGAACGAGATGCGGAACAGCCTTGCCCTCAGGCCCCCGCGAAGTGCTACTTCGCGCGCGCCCATGAATGGAAAGCCTTCGTTGGAAAGGTCCTCGGTCGGATCGACGATTTCCCTCAGCAGGTCGCGTGTCTTCGGCCCGGCGATCGAGAATTGCGCCCACTGGTCGGAGACGGAAGTGAGCTGCACGTCGAGCTCCGGGAACAGCACCTGGCGGCAGAATTCGAGATGCTGCATCACCAGCCCGGCCTTGGCCGTGGTGGTGGTCAGGAAATAATGGTCCTCGGCCAGCCGCGACGTCGTGCCGTCGTCATAGACGATGCCGTCCTCGCGCAGCATCAGCCCATAGCGCGCCTTGCCAACTGCGAGGCTGGAGAAGGTGTTGATGTAGACGCGATCCAGGAAGGCGCCGGCATCGGGGCCGTGCACGTCGATCTTGCCGAGCGTCGAGACATCGCAGAAGCCGACGCCACCGCGCACCGCCTTGACCTCGCGGGTCACCGATTCCAGCCAGTCCTTCTCGCCCGCGCGGGGGTACCACTGTGCCCGCTTCCACAGGCCGGTGTCGACGAAGACAGCACCTTGTTCCACGGCCCAGTGGTGCGACGGCGTCAGCCGCGTCGCATGGAACGTCTCGTCGCGGTGATGGCCGGCGAAGGCGCCGATGGCGACCGGCACGTAAGGCGGCCGGTAGATCGTCGTGCCGGTCTCGGGGATCGAACGGCCGCTGACCGCGGCCATGATGGCAAGGCCGGCGACATTAGAGGTCTTGCCCTGGTCGGTGGCCATGCCGAGCGTCGTGTAGCGCTTCAGGTGTTCGACGGATTCAAAGCCTTCGCGTTGCGCCAGTTCGATGTCAGAGGCGGTGACGTCGTGCTGGTAATCGACAAAAGCCTTGCCCTTGCCGGCGACGTGCCAGAGCGGCGTCAGCGAGAATGCCTCGTCGTCGGCGAAAGGCGCGGTACCCACTGTGCCGCTATGTCCCGTGTCACGCGCCGCTGCCGCGCCGGCGGCAAATCCCTGGCTCAGGCAGGCGCCGAGCCCGAAATCGCCATTGGCGGCGCCGGCGGCGACCATGCCGGAGGGCGCGCCGTCGGGCACGAAGGCGGCAATGTCGTCACGCCATTTCGGCCGGCCGCGATGATAGGAGGTCAGCCCAACCGCCGGGTTCCAGCCGCCCGAGACGGCGAGCCCGTCGGCTTCGACTTCGGCGCGCGCGCCGCCGGTCAGCGACACCGCGATTTTCCTGACCCCATCCTTGCCGCCATCGACGCCACTGACGGAACCGTGCAGCACCGGGAAGCCGCCCTTGGAGGCCAGCGAACGATGCGCCGGCGATACTTCGGACCGTGCATCGATGACCGCCGCGATCTGCAGACCGGCACCGAGTGCCGTCTCGACAGTGCGCCAGCCATCCTCATTGTTGGTGAACAGCGCGAGGCGCTTCGCCGGTGTCGCCGCATAGCGCGCGACATAGGTGCGCATGGCGGACGCCATCATCACACCGGGCGTGTCGTTGCCGGCAAAGACGATCGGCCGTTCGATGGCGCCGGCCGCGACAACGCAGCGCTTGGCCACGATCCGCCACAGCCGCTGGCGCACCTGATGCTCGGGCGGCGAGGGCAGGTGGTCGTTGACTCGCTCGATCGCGCCATAGGTACCGCCATCGTAGACGCCGAATAGTGCCGTGCGGGTCATGATGCGGACGTCCGGCATATCAGCCAGTTCAGCCAGCGTCCGCGACAGCCATTCGGCTGCCGGCACACCATCGATCGTGCCGTCATCCGACAGCAGGCGGCCGCCGGGGACAAAATCCTCTTCGCACAGGATGACGCGGGCACCAGCGCGGCCGGCTGCCAATGCCGCGGCCAAACCGGCCGGGCCTGAACCGGCGATCAGCACATCGCAATGCGCCCATGCCTTGTCGTAGTGGTCCGGATCGGCGACGCCTGCGGCGCGGCCAAGGCCGGCGGCGCGACGGATCGCCGGCTCGTAGATTGCTTCCCAGAATTTCGCCGGCCACATGAAGGTCTTGTAGTAGAAGCCGGCGACGAAGATCGGCGCGAACAACTGGTTGACCGACATCATATCGTGGCGCAGCGATGGCCAGCGGTTCTGGCTCGCGGCTTCAAGCCCTTCATAAAGCTCGGCCGTGGTGGCCTTGGTGTTCGGCTCGCGCCGTGCACCCGTGCGCAACTCGACCAATGCGTTGGGTTCTTCCGAACCGGCGGTGAGAATACCGCGCGGGCGATGGTATTTGAACGAGCGGCCGACCAGCTTGACGCCATTGGCGATCAGCGCCGAGGCCAGCGTGTCGCCCTGGAAGCCGGAGAAAGCCTTGCCGTCGAAGCGGAAGTTCAGCGGCGCCGACCGGTCGATGAGACCGCCATTGCCGAGCCGGTGTGTCTGCGCGCCGGCCATCACGCACCGACTTTCGCGGCGCCGGCACCCGCCGCCGGCTCAACGGCGGAAATCTCGTGCGTCAGCGTGTTGCGGGTGACCTTCAGCCAGGCCCGGCAACCCCCGCCATGGTACCAGTGTTCGCTGGTCTGTCCGGCGACATTGTCGCGCAGATAGACATAGTCGAAGACCTCGTCTTCCGAGGCGCCGGCTTCGGGCCGCACAGGCTTGGCGTCGCCGAGATAGGTGAACTCGCCGAGTTCGCGTTCACCGCAGAAGGGACAGACAATGCGCATGCTGTTCTAGACCGCCTTCAATGCAGGTTCGGTTGGGCGCCCTGGCCCTTTTCGTCGATCATGGCGCCAGTCCGGAACCGGTCGAGGCGGAACCGCGCGGCTTCTTCGTGCGATTCGTCGCGCGCAAGAAGATGGGCAAAGACGAAGCCGGAGCCCGGCGTCGCCTTGAAGCCGCCATAGCACCAGCCGGCGTTGAGATAGAGCCCGTCGACCGGCGTCTTGTCGATGATCGGCGAACCGTCCATCGACATGTCCATGATGCCGCCCCACTGGCGCAGCAAGCGCACGCGGCCGATCATCGGCATCAGCGCCATGCCGCCCTCGCAGACGTCCTCCATGACAGGCATATTGCCGCGCTGGGCATAGGAATTGTAGCCGTCTATGTCGCCGCCGAACACCAGCCCGCCCTTGTCGGACTGGCTGACGTAGAAATGGCCGGCGCCGAAGGTCATGACACCAGGGATGAGCGGCTTGATCGCCTCGGAGACGAAGGCCTGCAGCACATGGCTTTCGATGGGCAGGCGCAGGCCGGCCATCGCCGCGACGCGCGATGAACTTCCGGCAACAGCCATACCGACCTTGCCGGCGCCGATCTTGCCGCGCGACGTCTCGACGCCGGTCACCTTGCCATTGGCGTCCCTGACGAAGCCGGTGACTTCGCAATTCTGGATGATGTCGACGCCGAGTTCGCTCGCCGCATGCGCATAGCCCCAGACAACAGCATCGTGCCGCGCCGTGCCGCCGCGTCGCTGCAACAGCCCGCCTTGCACGGGAAAGCGCGCATTGTCGAAGTTCAGGAACGGTATCATCTTCTTGACGGCAGCGAGGTCGAGCAGTTCGGCGTCGATGCCGTTGATACGCATGGTGTTGCCGCGCCGCGCATAAGCGTCGCGCTGTGCGTCGGAGTGGTAGAGGTTGATGACGCCGCGCTGGCTGACCATTGCATTGTAGTTGAGGTCCTGCTCCATCCGCTCCCACAGCTTCATCGACAATTCGTAAAAGCCGGTATTGCCTGGCAGGCCGTAATTGGAGCGGATGATGGTGGTGTTGCGGCCGGCATTGCCGGAGCCGATCCAGCCTTTTTCGAGCACGGCAACATTCTTGATGCCGTACTCGCTGGCGAGAAACCAGGCGGTGGCAAGGCCATGGCCGCCACCGCCGATGATCACCACATCGTAGCGGTCCTTCGGCGTGGCGTCGCGCCAGGTGCGTTGCCAATTCTTGTGGCCGGACAGGGCAGCACGGGCGAGCGAAAAGATCGAATATTTCATACGTTCATTCCGAGGTCGCTCGCACCGCGCTGGTGGTCAGATATCCAGCGTGTGGTCGCGCTCCCATTGCGTGAAGTGCGAAGCATAGGAATTCCATTCCTGGTGCTTCAGCTTTAGGTAGGCCGACGAGAATTCCTCACCCAGCGCCGCCTTGAGCGATTTGTCCTTGTCGAACTCGCGCAGCGCGTCGAGCAGATTGAGCGGCAGTTTTGGCGCGCCCTTCACCGTGTGCCCATGCTGGTACATGTCGATGTCGTAGCGCTTGCCGGGATCTGCCTTCGAGCGGATGCCGTCGAGGCCGGCGGCGATGATAACCGCCTGCAGCAGATAAGGGTTGGCAGCACCATCCGGCAGCCGCAGTTCGAAGCGGCCGGGGCCGGGCACGCGCACCATGTGGGTGCGGTTGTTGCCGGTCCAGGTCACCGTGTTCGGCGCCCAGGTGGCGCCCGAAATGGTGCGCGGCGCATTGATGCGCTTGTAGGAATTGACCGTCGGGTTGGTGATCGCGGCAAGCGCGGAAGCATGCTTCATGATGCCGCCGAGGAAATTCCGGCCCTTGGCCGACAGGCCAAGCTCCATCGCATTGTCGGCGAAGACGTTGGTCTTGCCCGATTTGTCCCAGACCGAGATATGGGCATGGCAGCCATTGCCGGTCAGGCCCTGGAAGGGTTTGGGCATGAACGTCGCGCGCAGGCCGTGCTTCTCGGCGATCGACTTGACCATGAATTTGAAGAACGAGTGCTTGTCGGCGGTCGCCAGCGCGTCGTCGAAGGCCCAGTTCATCTCGAATTGGCCGTTGGCATCCTCGTGGTCGTTCTGGTAGGCGCCCCAGCCGAGCGCCAGCATGTGGTCGCAGATCTCGGCGATGACGTCATAGCGGCGCATCACAGCTTGCTGGTCGTAGCAGGGCTTTGAGGCCGTGTCGTATTCGTCGGAAATCGTCTTGCCGTCCGGCGAGATCAGGAAGAACTCGGCCTCGACGCCGGTCTTGACATGCATGCCGTCGCTGGCGGCCTCCGCGATCAGCCGCTTCAGCGTGTTGCGCGGCGCCTGGTCGACCTCCTTGTCGTCCATGATGCAGTTGGCCGCGACCCAGGCGACCTCAGGCTTCCACGGCAGCTGGATCACCGAATCCGGATCCGGAACCGCCAGCATGTCGGGATGCGCTGGCGTCAGATCAAGCCAGGTGGCGAAACCGGCAAAGCCGGCGCCATCCTTCTGCATGTCGGCGATGGCTTGCGCCGGCACCAGCTTGGCACGCTGGCCACTGAACAGGTCAGTGTAGGAAATCATGAAATATTTGACGTTTTTCGCCCTTGCGAATTCAGCAAGATCAACTGTCACGGAAGTTCCCCATTTTTTGTCGATTGTGGCCCCAGAGCGTGTGGGCTTCGGCCCTTCATTGATTAGAAGCCGTTCTTCCCCGGTATCCAGTTGGTGCCGGCCAGCGGTACGCCGGCCATGGCGGCTGCCTCGATCGTCAGCGCGACGAGGTCCTCGGGTTCCAGATTGTGCAGGCTGTTCTTGCCGCAGGCACGGGCGATGGTCTGCGCTTCCAGCGTCATCACCTTGAGGTAGTTCGCCAGCCGGCGTCCGGCGGCCACCGGGTCGACCCGCTTCATCAGTTCGGGGTCCTGCGTGGTGATGCCTGCGGGGTCGCGCCCCTCGTGCCAGTCGTCATAGGCGCCGGCCGTGGTGCCGAGCTCGTTATACTCCGCCTCCCAGCGGGGATCGTTGTCGCCGAGCGCGACAAGGGCGGCCGTGCCGATCGAGACCGCGTCGACGCCGAGCGCCAGCGCCTTGGCGACATCGGCGCCGTTGCGGATGCCGCCGGAGACGATCAGCTGCACCTTGCGGTGCATGCCGAGATCCTGCAGCGCCTGCACCGCCGGCCTGATGCAGGCAAGCGTCGGCATGCCGACATTTTCGATGAACACTTCCTGGGTGGCTGCGGTGCCGCCCTGCATGCCGTCGACGACGACGACATCGGCGCCGGCCTTCACCGCAAGCGCGGTATCGTAATAGGGCCGGGCACCGCCGACCTTGACGTAGATCGGCTTTTCCCAGTCTGTGATTTCGCGCAATTCGAGGATCTTGATCTCGAGATCGTCGGGACCCGTCCAGTCCGGATGGCGCGAGGCCGAGCGCTGGTCGATGCCCTTCGGCAGCGTGCGCATTTCGGCGACGCGGTCGGAAATCTTCTGGCCAAGCAGCATGCCGCCGCCACCCGGCTTGGCGCCCTGGCCGACGACGACTTCGATCGCATCGGCACGGCGCAGATCGCGCAGGTTCATGCCATAGCGCGACGGCAGGTATTGATAGACCAGCTGCTTGGAATGGCCGCGCTCTTCCTCGGTCATGCCGCCGTCGCCCGTCGTGGTCGAGGTGCCCGACAGGGTCGCGCCGCGTCCGAGCGCTTCCTTGGCCGGACCGGACAGCGAGCCAAAGCTCATGCCGGCGATGGTGATCGGGATCTTCAGCTCGATCGGCTTCTTGGCATGGCGTGAACCGAGCACGACTGATGTGTCGCAGCGCTCGCGGTAGCCTTCGAGCGGATAGCGCGAGATCGAGGCGCCGAGGAACAGGAGGTCGTCGAAATGCGGCAGCTTGCGCTTGGCGCCGGCGCCACGGATATCATAGATGCCGGTCGCCGCGGCGCGGCGGATCTCGGAAAGCGTGTAGTCGTCGAAGGTCGCGGATTTGCGCGGCGTCGTCGGCGGGTTGCGATAGGTCATGCTGCCTCAATACGCGTCGGCGTTGTCGATATTGAAATTGTAGAGGGTACGCGCCGAGCCGTAGCGCTTGAACTCCGCCGGCTTGACGCCGGTCACGCCGGCGCGGTCGAGCAGGCCCTGCAGCAATTCCAGATGCTCGGCCCTCATCTCCTTGGCGATACAGTCGGCACCCAAGCTGTCGACCTTGCCGCGCACGAAGAGCCGCGCCTCGTAGATGGAATCGCCCAGCGCGTCGCCGGCATCACCCAGCACCACCAGATTGCCCGACTGCGCCATGAAAGCCGACATGTGGCCGATATTGCCGTGCACGAGGATGTCGATGCCTTTCATCGAGATGCCGCAGCGCGACGAGGCATTGCCTTCGATGACCAGCAGGCCGCCCTTGCCGGTGGCGCCGGCATACTGGCTGGCGTCGCCTTTGATGGTGATCGAGCCCGACATCATGTTCTCGCCGACGCCAGGGCCTGCCGAGCCATGCACGGTAATGGTGCTGCCGGAATTCATGCCGCCGCAGTAATAGCCGACGCTGCCGCGCACATCGATGGCAACAGGCTGGTCGACGCCGACGGCGACCGAGTGGCTGCCTTTCGGGTTCAGCACTTCCCATGCCGTTTCGTTCGAGCCGGGCGCCAGATTGTGCAGCGCCTGGTTGAGTTCGCGCAACGACAGCTGGTCGAGATCGAAGACTCGAGGGTCGTGCGCCGCGGTCTTTGAAAGCGTGGTCGCCGGCATGAACTCAATGCTCCCAGAAATAGACGGTTGCGGGCTCGGGTTCCCATACCCTCGCATTGTCTATGCCGGGCAGTTTGGTCAGCGCGCGATATTCCGAGCCGAAGGCGACATACTGGTCGGTCTCGGCCATCACGGCGGGCTTGCAGGCGATCGGATCGCGCACCACGCCAAAGCCGTTCTTGGTGCCGACGACGAAGGTGAAGAAGCCGTCGAGGTCGGAGAGCGTGCCTTCCAGCGCTTCGCCGAGATTCTTGCCATGCGCCATCTGCGACGAGAGATAGGCGGCGGCCACTTCAGTGTCGTTCTCGGTCTCGAATTTCATGCCTTCGCGGATCAACTCGCGGCGGACATTGTTGTGGTTCGACAGCGAGCCATTGTGCACAAGGCACTGGTCGGCGCCGGTCGAGAACGGATGCGCGCCCATTGTCGTCACAGCCGATTCCGTCGCCATCCGGGTGTGGCCAATGCCATGCGTGCCGGTCATCTTGCGGACATCGAAGCGATCGACGACCGCCTCGGGCAGGCCAACTTCCTTGTAGATCTCGACAACGTCGCCGGCGCCCATGATGCGGATGTCGGGGCGCAGCGTCTGGATGGTTTCGCGCGCTTCATCGATCTTGGCGGGCGTGGTCCTGACGACCGCATGGGTGGATTTCACCGCGATCGTCACCGGGGTGCCGATGGCCTTGGCGAGCTCCGCCTCGAGGCCGCGGAAATCGCGGTCCGGCTTGGCCGACTGAATGGTGATCTTGGCCTCATTTTTGGAAGGCGCGCCATAGATGGCAATGCCGGCGCTGTCGGGACCGCGATCGCTGAGCGAGATCAGCATCTGCGACAGCATCGCGCCAAGCTGGGGCTCCAGCGACTTGTCCTTCAAAAACAGTCCGACAATTCCACACATGTCAGCCTCCCGATGTTTGTAGCTAAGAGATCGTTTGTAGCTAAGAGAGGATGTATCGAATGAGTTGCACAAGTTCAATCGTATGAAAAAAATATTCCTCTAGTTACCTATGCGGCTCAATGCCGCTCTGCGCACTGTCGCCGTCTCGCCGGGCATTGTGAACCCATTTCGCGGTGCGGATGCGAGCGATCTTGTAGGCGTCGAGAATCGACAAGGCATAGATCAGGAAGCCGCCGGCGTGACGGCCGGCAAAGCTGGCATCCGACGGTGCGATCTTGGCCGTCACCCATGCCAGGATCACCATGAAGAAAAGGAACTGAAGGCCGCGCACCGGCACGCCGAGAATGACATGCCCGCTTCCCGGCAACACGATTGCGGCGCCGAGAACCAGATAGGGGTTGGTGGGTGCAGTGGTGGGAATGGTCATGCGGCCTGCCGTTCGCTTTTGTTGATGGCGTCGCGAAGCGCCGACACCGACACCAGCAGTCTTTCGATCAGCGCGGGATCGAGTGTGGCGTCGCCGAATTCGGCCTGCCGAAAGACGCCATAACGCGCCCGTTCGGCTTCGGCCAGCAGCCACACGATGCGTACCCCTTTCGGGGTGATCAGCAGTTCCTTGGCGCGCCCTTCGGAAAAAATCCCGAGGTGGCCGGCGATGGTCTCCAGTGGGAAGTGGACGCCCCTGCGATCGGTCCGCAACACGGCCTCAGCCGGAAATGCTGAGCTCTTCGGCAGCGTGTGCTCGAGATGATCGAAATTGGAGAAGGTCGTCGGCGATCCCGGCCGCATCATCATGTCGAACGTCGCCGGCACCGCGACCTCTTCGGTGATCGAAACACTGAGCCAGCGCGCCGGCAGTTTTCGCGTCGCCAGCGTATCGACGATGGTGCGCACCTGGACACGTTTGCTGTTCCAGGATCCTTCCCAGGTGATGACGCCGGCGGTGCCATCCGAAACATTGGCAGCGTCGGCGATGACTGTGCGGATGCGGCCTTGCTCAACGGCGAGCGCCATCGATGCCCTGCTGCGGCTGGCACGCGCCTGCCGGGCAAGGTGGAGAACGACAGCCAGGACGATGGCCCCTGCCAGCAGTGCTGATGTCACCTCGGACATTTTCTCATGCCAGGCCCGCCCAGGCTATGGACGGGCCTTCTCCCATCAATAACCCTGCGGCTTCGGCCACGGCATGGTGAACTGATCGCCGCGCCGCACGAATTTGTAGCGATAGAAATGGAACCACAGTGAGATCAGGAAGTAGAAGGCGACCATGGCGATCAGCTGCGAGCCGAAGCCGAGGAAGATGGCGAAGAAGGTCACCACGCACAGGCAAAACAGCACGATGGCCGGGATCGGGTGGAAGGGGTGCGTGTAGCCGCGCCGGATCGAGCCCAGCGGCCACTTCTTGCGGAACATGATGATGTTGATGCTCATGAAGGTATATTGCAGCACGCCCGACAGGATCGAGAAGGTGATCGCCTGGTTGAGGTCGGCGATGAAGGCGAAGGCCAGCGCGATCGGCAGCAGGAACAGGATCGAACGATAGGGCGTGCGATATCTCGGATGCACGGCCGAGAACCATGTCGGCAGATAGCGGTCGCGGCCGAGCGAGAACCAGGCGCGCGCCGCATCGTTGATGCAGCCATTGGCGGAGGCCATTGCAGCAAGCAGCGTGGCGACGAACAACAGGTTCTCGAGCAGCGGGCTGCCAGTCAGTTTGCCGGCGTCCCACAGCGGATAATAGGTGATTCCGAGATATTCCCATGGCATCATCGAGGCGCAGACATACCAGGTCATGGCGGCTGCGATCAAAAGCGTGATCATGCCGGCCATGGTGCCGTAAGGCAGCGAGCGGGCCGGCGAGCGCACTTCCTCGGCGGCCTGTGTGGTGCCCTCGATGCCGAGATAGTACCAGATGCCGAACTGGAAGGCGGCGATGACGCCGATCCAGCCATAGGGGAGCGCATTGCCTGATGTGACCAACTCGTTCAGCTTCAGCACGGCGCCTTGCGTCCACGGGCTGACCGAAAAGAACAGGATGACGATCGAGATATAGGCGACTGCTGTGATGACGAAGTTGACGTTGAGCGTCATCAGCACGCCGCGATAGTTCAGCCACGCCAGCACGACGATGGTCGCGGCGATGAAGGAATTGTGGGTGAGCCCTTCGACGCCGGCCTTGGCGACGATGGTGTCGCCGAGCAGGATGGCGTCGGACACTTCGAGCATGGTGTAGGCAAAGACCAGGAACAGCGCGACGTTGAACGCCATCAGCGGTCCGACGATGTGCTTTGCCTGCGCATACTGGCCGCCGGCGGCGGCCACGGTCGATGTCACCTCGGAATCGATCATGGCGACCGAGGTGTAGAGCAATCCCACGACCCAGCAGACGATCAGCGCGGCCAGTGCGCCACCCTTGTCGGCCGAGAAATTCCAGCCGGTGAATTCGCCGACCAGGACGATGCCGACGCCGAGCGCCCAGACATGGGCCGGTCCGAGCACGCGCAGGAGTGAAACTCTGTCCCCTTGGGCAGCCGGGGCAGCCGGTTCAAGTGCGATCGTCATTGTTCAATCCTCACTCAGATCCGGTGTTTTTCGGAAGTGGCTTCCAGTTCGCCTTCGCGCGAGGAGGTCAGCACCTCTTCGGAGAAGGTCGTGTCGACCTTGAACCAGTCGTAGAGCATCCACAAAGCGAGCACGATCGAGATGCCCCAGCATGCGTAAGAGAGTGCCACCCACATGATCGTGTCCCCCGAATTAGATCGTCCTCAGAACTCTTACTTGTCGTCGAATTTTTCGTTGATGACGTCGCGGTATTCGCGGTCTGATGCACGAAACAGGAAGATGAAATAACCGATCAGCACCGCCGCCATGATGATCAGCGTCGGCCAGTCGATGACATAGTGGAAGCGGTTCTGGATGATGTCGTGCGCGGTCTCGGGCGTATAGCCGAGCTTTTCCCAGATAGACGCCATGGTCGGGTTCTGGCCTAGCGCTTCCCAGGTCTTGGCGTCGAGCGCGTCGATGGATTTCGCCGCGCCGGCGAGGCCCAGCTTGAGCGGTAGCCACAGTGCCACGAAAATGGCGACGACGACGACGGCGATGTCGAAAACCTGCCCGGCCTTGCTTTGCTCCGGCGGCGTGTAGCGGGACATTTCTTCTACCCCTCAGGACTTGCGGTTGCTGAACGCGTCGGCGTTCTTGATGTCGAGCCCGTAGATGAATTCCTTGTCTTCCTTGTAGTGCTTGACCATCGCCAGGATGGCCGCCGTGTTGAAGATCAGCACGGCGCCAGCGGCGATCGCGACGACGGCTTTGATGCCGCCGTGCGGGATGTAGGGCCATGTCATGAGGAGGACGAAGAGGATCGTCCCCCACAGGCAGACGATCAGGAGCGCGGCTCCGCGCAGGTCGGAACGGTACAGCGCTTCGATGCGCTGCTGCATGTCTGACATCGGTTTCTCCCCTTTTCCGCCGTCCGGTTCCGAATCTCCCGTCCGCCGTCCTCTTTCAACAGAGTGAAATTTTTTTCATAAGTTCTGTCTGAATCCCGCAATTGTCAAGCGCGATTTACGCGGGGTTAACCGTTTGCTTGGCGCAACGGATTTTGCCTGACAATGAAATTAATTGCTTATGGGTATTGCGGCGCCCGGAGGTTTGCGATCAATATTCGGCCAAAGCTCCCGCCGCTGCGCAGGGGGCAGGGAACAGCAGAGCATTATCGAAACGGAGGACGAGCGGATGACGGCATCCTGGAGATTTTCGACCCTGGCGGATCGCCATCGCGCGCTCGGTTCGAAGCTCGAAGACTGGAGCGGCATGGGAACCGCCTGGACCTACGACAAGGATGCCGACGAGGAGTACATCGCCATCCGCACCAAGGCTGGTCTGATGGATGTCTCCGGCCTCAAGAAAGTCCATATCACCGGGCCGCATGCCTCACACCTGATCGACCTGGCGACGACGCGCGATGTCGAAAAGATCTATCCCGGCAAGTCGGCCTATGCCTGCATGCTGAACGAGGCGGGGAAATTCACCGACGATTGCATCCTCTACCGCACCGGCCCCAATGCATGGATGGTCGTGCATGGTTCGGGCACCGGCCATGAGGAGTTGCAGCGTGCTTCGGTAGGACGCGACGTCTCGCTGCGCTTCGACGACAATCTGCACGATCTGTCGCTGCAGGGTCCGACAGCGGTCGACTATCTGGCCAAGCACGTGCCGGGTATTCGCGACCTCAACTATTTCCATCAGATGCAGACGCAGCTGTTCGGTCTTCCGGTGATGATCTCGCGCACCGGCTATACCGGCGAGCGCGGCTACGAGATCTTCTGCCGCGGCCAGGATGCCGGCACGATCTGGGACAGGATCCTCGACGAGGGCAAGAGCGCCGGCATCATTCCGTGCCGCTTCACCACGCTCGACATGCTGCGCGTCGAAAGTTATCTGCTCTTTTATCCCTACGACAACTCCCAAAAATATCCGTTTGAGAACGAAGGCCCAGGCGACACGCTTTGGGAACTCGGCCTCGACTTCACCGTCAGCCCTGGCAAGACCGGCTTTCGCGGTGCCGAGGAGCACTATCGTCTGAAGGGCAAGGAGCGCTTCAAGATCTATGGCGTCCTGCTCGACGGTAAGGAGCCGGCCGATGAAGGCGCGCCGGTCTATCGCGACGGCAAAAAGGTCGGCGTGGTGACCTGCGCCATGTATTCGCCGCTGGTCGAGAAATCGATGGGCATCGCCCGACTCGACGTCGACTGCGCGGTCAAGGACACCAAGCTCGAAATCCGCAACAAGAGCGGTGCCATCAAGGCGACGGCGCAGCCACTGCCATTCGACGATCCCAAGAAGACCAAGCGCACCGCGAAAGGTTGAGGCATAGTCAACGGCGAGGGGTTCGAGGCACGAAGGCATAAATGGCAGCCAAAAGCATCATCAGCCGGCCGGTTTACGGAACTTTGTCTCCGCAACCCGGCAAGCATCATCTTTTCATCGCGGACGCGGAAGGGGCGCTGGCAATAGCGGAGATGGCCGTGAGGGCGCCGCCCGGGTTTTTCGACGACGCCGAAATCGTCTTCATTCCTGGGCCGGACGGCAAACACACCGTCGCGCTCGAAGCGTTGAAGCCGGCACAGTTCCACCAGGCGCCGTCCTTTGCCAGCCTGCTGCCACGGCTCCGGCAGACACTGGCCAACGCGCATATGGGCCTGCGCCTCTATCTCTCGGGCACCGAGGGCCTGATCGGCCAGGCGATGCAGGTGGCGCTTGAAGCCGGCATCGACCACACCTCGATCCAGACCGAGCACCGCGGCTCGCTGGCGCGGCGCATGCAATGCGTCCACTGCAAGGGCATCACCGAGAATGTCACGACGCAGCCGGCGACCTGCGCGCATTGCGGCCTGCTGCTTCTGGTGCGCGACCATTATTCCAGGCGCATCGCAGCCTTCCAGGGCGTCTGCATCAATGCGGAAGATCGCTCGGAGATTCCTCCGATGGAGGAGATTTTTCGATGAGCACCGGAACAACAAAACTCGATGTCGTTGTCAGCGACGTCGTCCCGGTCAACGACCTCGTCACCCGCTTCCATTTCCGCCGGCGCGACGGCGAGCTTTTGCCGACCTTTTCCGGCGGTGCCCATGTCGTGGTCGAGATGCGCGACGGCGAGCGGACCAGGCTCAATCCCTATTCGCTGATGGGCTCGCCGCTCGACACGCGCGAATACACGATCTCTGTGCGGCGCGACGATGTCGGCCGCGGCGGCTCGCTGTTCATGCACCGGAATGTCCGGCCTGGCCTGGAGATGGTGGTCAGCTATCCCGTCAATCTGTTCTCGCTCGACCTGCGCGCCAAAAAGCACCTGATGCTGGCCGGCGGCATCGGCATCACCCCGTTCATGGCGCAGACCGCGCAGCTGGCGGCCGAAGGCGGCAATTTCGAACTGCACTACACCTGCCGGACTGCCTCGCTGGGCACCTATGCCGATGTGCTGCGCGAGCGCTACGACCGCCGGGTGCGTCTCTACCACGACGACCGCGAGGAGCGCATCGAGCTCGACCGGCTGCTGTCGACACAGCCGCTCGGCACGCATCTCTATGTCTGCGGCCCGGCCGGCATGATCGGCTGGGTACGCGATCGCGCCGCAAGCCTTGGCTGGCCAGCGGAGACCGTACATTTCGAGCATTTCGCGGCACCTCAGCCCGGACTGCCGTTCGACGTGACGCTTGCCGTCAGCGGCAAGGCGATCCGCGTCGACGAACAGCAGAGCCTCTTGGAAGCGATCGAGGCGGCCGGCGTCGATCCGCCTTACCTCTGCCGCGGCGGCGTCTGCGGCCAGTGCGAAACCAACGTCATCTCTTGCGACGGCAAGTTCATCCACAACGACCACTGGCTGAGTGAGGAAGAGCACCGTTCGGGCAAGAAGATCATGCCCTGCGTGTCGCGCTTCGAAGGCCGGTCGCTGGTCCTGGAACGGTAGGAGAGAATCATGGGCATCACCTTTCGCAAGGAAACGTTCCGCGACGACTTCACCTTCAAAAACAGCCCCGAGCACATAAGGCGGTTTCCGTTTCCGTTCCACGAAGACGCCTACATGTATGCGGTCAACATCGAGCCGCATGTCGTCGGCCCGAAGGGCAGCGTGCTGGAGAACCTGATCGACGTCGACGAGCACTATGTCGCCGAGATGCAGGACCGCGCTCTGGTGCTGGCCGAGGATCCGCTGCGCTGCCAGTCGCTGCCGCATATGACGCTGGCCGGCTGGGACCTGCTCGAGCTTTTGATGGAACAGCAGGCGCTGGGTTATCCCGAGCATTTCACGCTGACCCGCGACGGCGACCGCTGGCGCTGGATCAACCGGCCGCTCGGCATCGACGACACCTTTACCTTCGGCGACACCTCGACGCTGCCTTACGGGCCGATGGAGTACATCACGCGGCAGAGCCAGGGCGATTTCTGCATCCTCGACCAGCGCGACGGCAATCTGTGGATGGATGCCGGCATGGTCACCACCCAGGCCGACTGGTCGCTCGATTTCGACATCGGCATGAACTTCTTCGAATGGCATGCGCCGGTGCCGCTGGCGCATGAGAAGGGGATTTTCGTCAGGGCGCTGAAATTCCTCACCAACATCCAGCAGGGCAAGCCGGCGCGGCGCCTGAATTGGACGATGACCATCAATCCGCGCCTCGACACCAGTCCGGAAAACTACCACAAATGGGGTCCGGACCGGGCGACGGTGACGCCGGAGAATGTCGGCGACAAGGTACATCTGCGTGTCGAGCTGCAGAGTTTCTGGCGCCTGCCGCGCTCCAACGGCATCGTCTTCCCGATCCGCTGCTATCTGATCAAGATGGACGAACTGGTGACGCAGCCGAAATGGGCACGGCGCCTGCACCGCGTCATCCGCGACCTGCCCGACGAACTCGCCAACTACAAGGGCCTGACGCGCTATCGTCCGGCGTTGGTCGAGTGGCTGTCGAAGCTGGATGATGGGAGTGCGACAAGTTCGGGCTTTGGGCCGGATTAGAGCCTGCTGGGAGAGAAAGAAAGGAGCCCGGCGGGACGGTTTCGCTCCCTTCCTCTACCCCGTCGATCGGGGGAGAGGTGTCGAGCGAACCTCGACGGAGTGGGGGTCGACCTGATTCGGCGGTTGTGAGTTCGCGCCCAGGCGATGCTTCCGATTGTTCAGCTGCCTGCCGAGATTTCAGGCCCGCTCGGTCGTGCCACTTGTCGGCGGGTTCGCGTTTGAGGACCGCCTTCCCCCACTCCGTCGCTGCTTCGCAGCGCCACCTCTCCCCCCTCCGGAGGGAGAGGAAGAGAGTTTTGCGGGACAGCTAACCTCACCCCACGCTCTGCGGATAGCAAATGATCGACAAATAGCGCATCGGCAGCTTCGTCAACTGTTCCGGCCCGTGCGGTGCGTCGGCATCGAAGAACAGGCTGTCGCCGGGCTTCATCGGGTAAAGGTTGCTGCCGTGCCGGTAAACCACCTCGCCTTCCAGCATGTAGAGGAACTCCATGCCCTCATGCTGGAAGGTCGGGAACACATCGGAATCCTCGGTCAGTGTGATCAGATAGGGTTCGACGACGACGCCGCTGGTGTTGGAGCCGATATGGCCGAGCAGATTGTACTGATGGCCTGCACGGGTGCCGCGGCGCTCGACATCGAGGCCTTGGCCGGCCTTGACGAAGACGGCGCTGCGCTCTTCCTCAAAGCGGCGGAAAAAGGCGGTGACCGGAACGCCGAGCGCCCGCGACAGCGCCTGCAAGGTGGTCAGCGACGGCGAGGTGATGCCGTTCTCGATCTTCGACAGCATGCCCAGAGAAATGTCGGTGGCGACCGCCAGATCGGCGACGGTGATACCGAGCTTCTTGCGGAACGCCCGCACCTCGCGGCCGATCGCCACCTCCAGCACTTTTTCGCGCGTGTCGCGAATGGCATGCGGGTTCTGCGTCAGCGGCGCGCGGATGGTCTTGCCGTCGGCCGAAACCTTTGGCAGCGGCTTGGCCGTCGCACCGGCGAGACCAGCCTTGGGATCGGAAACCTTCTTCGCCATGTCGCCCCCGGCACTCCTGGGATTTATTTCACTCTAGGTGAACATGTCAGGTGCCGATACAGGAGCGCAACTGCGACGGCAAGTCGCGTGAACGCGCATGCGGATGATAATGATGTTTGGCAGCGTCCGGTTTTTCGCGGGAAATCCGCCCGCGCGGAACCTTGTTTCAGCATCGGGCTGTTGACAGCACGAAAGGGCCAATTACTGTCCTGTGAGTGAAATTTGTTTCGTAAGAGCAATTCAGATCGGGAGGCCTGCCATGAAAAGTCGCGTTGCCGTCATCGGAGCCGGCCCGTCCGGCCTGGCACAGCTCAGGGCCTTCAAGTCGGCGGCCGACAAGGGCGCCAACATTCCCGAGATCGTCTGCTTCGAAAAGCAGTCGGACTGGGGCGGCCTGTGGAACTACACCTGGCGCACCGGCCTCGACGAGCATGGCGACCCGGTGCACGGCTCGATGTACCGCTACCTCTGGTCGAACGGCCCGAAGGAATGCCTGGAATTCGCCGACTACACTTTCGAGGAGCATTTCGGCCGGCCGATCGGCTCCTATCCGCCGCGCGCCGTGCTGTGGGACTACATCAAGGGACGCGTCGAGAAATCAGGCCTTCGCAAATGGGTGCGCTTCAACAGCCCGGTGCGCTTGGTGACGTTTTCCGACGAGACGAAGAAATTCACCGTCACCGCGCATGATCGCACCAACGACGTCACCTATTCGGAAGAGTTCGACAATGTCGTCGTCGCTTCCGGGCATTTCTCGGTGCCCAATGTGCCCTATTTCGAGGGCTTTTCGACCTTCAACGGCCGCATCCTGCATAGCCACGATTTCCGCGACGCGATGGAGTTCAAGGGCAAGGATATATTGATCATCGGCCGCTCCTATTCGGCCGAGGACATCGGCTCGCAGTGCTACAAATACGGCGCCAAATCGATCACCTCCAGCTACCGCTCGAAGCCGATGGGCTTCAAATGGCCGGAGAATTGGAAGGAAGTGCCGCTGCTGCAGAAGGTCGTCGGCAAGACCGCGCATTTCAAGGACGGCACCACTAGGGATGTCGATGCCATCATCCTATGCACCGGCTACCTGCACTCTTTCCCGTTCCTCACCGAGGACCTGAAGCTGAAGACAGCCAACCGCATGTGGCCGGACGGGCTCTACGAGGGTGTCGTCTGGGAGAAAAATCCGAAGCTGTCCTTCATCGGCATGCAGGACCAGTTCTACACCTTCAACATGTTCGACGCGCAGGCCTGGTTCGCCCGCGACGTCATCATGGGCCGCATCAAGCTGCCGTCGGCCAAGGCAATGGCCGAGCACGGCGCGAAATGGAGGGCGCGTGAGGAAACGCTCGAAGACGCCGAGCAGATGATCTGGTTCCAGGGCGACTACACCAAGGAATTGATGGACCAGACCGACTATCCGGGCTTCGACGTCGAGGCGGTCAACCAGACCTTCATGGAATGGGAACATCACAAGGCGGAGAACATCATGGGCTTCCGCGACCACGCCTATCGCTCGCTGATGACCGGGACCATGGCGCCGCTGCATCATACGCCGTGGCTGCAGGCGCTGGACGATTCGATGGAGAGCTATCTCGAGATGAAGGGCGTGGCGGCGGAGTAGGGCGGCGCCTGCTATCCCAGCCTCGCCCTGGCCTTCGCCGTCCAGGCGCCGAACAGTCGGTCGGCGACGATGCCGATGAAAGCGATTGCCAAGCCCGCGACGATGCCGCGGCCGGAATCGGCCTTGGACAGCGCGATGAACACTTCCTGGCCGAGATCGCGCGTGCCGACCATGGCGCAAATGATGATCATCGCCAGCGCCATCAGGATCGTCTGGTTGACGCCAAGCATGATCTCCGGCAGCGCAAGCGGCAGTTGCACGCGAAAGAAGGTCTGGCGCGGCGTGCAGCCCGACACCTTTGCCGCCTCGATCAGCGCCGGCGGCACCTGCCTGATCCCGTGATTGGTGTAGCGGATCGCCGGTACCACGGCGAAGGCTATCGTTGCGATCATCGCGGTGACGTCGCCGACCCTGAACAGCATCACCACCGGGATGATGAAGCAGAAGGACGGCAGCACCTGCAGCGTATCGATGACCGGTGTGACGATCTTCTCGAAACGGTTGCTGCGTGAAGCCATCAGCCCGATGGGGATGCCGATCAGGCAGGCAATGAAGGCAGAGATGCCGCAGAGATAGACGGTCGCCATGGTCTTTTCCCACAGGCCGGTGATGGCGCAGAAAGCGGTCAGCGCTGCCACCAGCACGGCCAGCCGCAGGCCGGAGAGCTGATAGCCTGCGAGGCCGAGCAGGAAGACGGCGCCCAGCCAGGGAAAGCCCTCGCAAAAGGCGCGCAGCGGGTTCAGCAGATTGAGGATGAGCGTCACGCGAAACGCCTCGATCATGTCGAAGAAATTGATCGTCACCCAGTTTACGGCCGCTTTCCACAGGGGCGCGGTGGTGAAGGTGATCGCCTTCGGCACCGCCGCGAAGGCCGGCACGAACAGGCCGAGAAGTGTCGTCACCACAAGGATGGCGATGGCCAGCGTCAGATTGGGAGAGCGCTGCCAGAGGCTCGGGCTCATCTCCTGATGGGCATGGCCTTTGGCCTGCTTGTGCGCGATGGCCTGGCTCAGCCGGTCGAGCGCAATGGCCAGTGCCACGATGGCAAGGCCGGCTTCCATCGCCTCGCCGACCTTCAGGGCGCGCAGTGCCAGAAGCACGTCATAACCGAGTCCACCGGCGCCGATCATCGAGGCGATGATCACCATGTTCAGCGCCAGCATGATCACCTGGTTGACGCCGACCATCAGTGTCGGCCGTGCCGAGGGCAGCAGCACTCGCCACAGTTTCTGCCGCGCCGTGCAGCCTGCCATCTCGCTGAAATCGTCGATCTCCGACGGCACCCGCGACAGGCCGAGCATCGTTGCCCGCACCATCGGCGGCGTGGCGAAGATGGCGGTCGCGATCATCGCCGACACCGGGCTGTTGCCGAACAGCAGCAGCATCGGGATAAGATAGGCGAAAGTCGGGATCGTCTGCATCAGGTCAAGGGCAGGGGAGACGACAAGCCTTTCCGCCCATGGCTTGCGCCACGCCCAGATGCCGGCGAACAGGCCGGTGACGATGCAGAACGGCACCGCGATGGAAATCAGCGCCAGCGTCAGCATGGCACTGGTCCATTGGCCGAACAGGGCGATGTAGAGGAAGCAGCCGCCTACCAGCAGGCTGAGTTTTCTGCCGCCAACGGCATGACCGGCGAGGAAGGCGGCGGCGCAGACGCCGACCCAGGACAGGCGCGGCAGGATATAGGCGTCAGCGCCGTGGCCGATCTTGAAATTCTTGGCCAACAGATTGAGCGCGAAATCGAGGGGAACGCCGAGCACAGCGGTGATCGAGCGGGTCAACCAGGACAGGTTCGACTTGATCCAGCGCATCAGCGCGCTGACCCAATCGGCGACCGGCACGACGGCGCTGGCCGGATAATTGACGGCCCAGGGCAGGCGATCCTGCAGCAGGAGCACGACAAGCACAACGGTAAGCGCTGCCGCCCAGATCAGCAGCCATACCTGAATCGGCCGTGGCCTTGCCTCGCTGGCGCTTGCTGTCACCGTCATGCGCCGACCCTTGAGCGATCGATGCCGGCCAGCAGATCGATCACCGCTTGCGGCGTCACCTCGCCGATCGGCTTGCCGGTGCCGTTGACCACCGCGAACGGCTTGTTGGCGGCAACGATGCCGGCCGAGAAGCTGGCGATCTTGGCATCCGGGGCAACGGTGCCGCCATGTTCCGAGCCGTCGCAGGCGCGCATCAGGCTGCGTGCTGAAATAACCTTGGCGCGGTCGACGTCCCGGGTGAACTCGGCGACATAGTCGGTCGCCGGATTGACCACCAGCTCCTCCGGCGTGCCGATCTGGATGACCTCGCCATCCTTCATGATGGCGATGCGGTCGGCCAGCCGGATGGCCTCGTCGAAATCATGGGTGATGAAGACGATGGTCTTGTGCAGCATGGTCTGCAGCCGCATCAGCTCGTCCTGCATTTCGCGGCGGATCAGCGGATCGAGCGCCGAGAACGGCTCGTCGAGGAACCAGATTTCCGGTTTTGTCGCCAGGCTCCGGGCGATGCCGACACGCTGCTGCTGGCCGCCGGACAGCTCGCGCGGATAGAAATGCTCGCGGCCACGCAGGCCGACAAGTTCGATGACCTCGCGCGCCCGCGCTTCGCGTGTCGCCCGGTCCTGACCCTGGATGCCGAGCGGGAAGGCGATGTTCTCCAGCACGTTGAGATGCGGCAGCAGGGCAAAGTTCTGGAACACCATGCCCATGCGGTGCCGCCGCAATTCGATGAGTGCTGCATCGGAGATTTTCAGGAGGTCATTGCCTTCGAATTCGACCTTGCCATGGGTCGGCTCGACCAGCCGCGACATGCAACGGACCAGCGTCGACTTGCCGGAGCCCGACAGGCCCATGATGATGAAAATCTCGCCCTGGCGGATTTCGAGGTCGACGGCGCGCACCGCGCCGACCAGCCCGGCAGCAGTGACGTCTGCCATGCTGGCCTTGCCGTCGCGTTCGCGGATGAAGTTGGCCGCGTTCGATCCGAACAGCTTCCAGACGTTGCGGCAGGCAAGCTTTATCGGGCGGGCATCTTTTGGCGTGCCCGCCCCCTTGGCGCCCTGTTCAGTCTTGTCCGTCATTCAAACGTCCTTCTGGAACACCAAGAACCGAGGCCCGGCTGATCAGCAGCCGGGTCTCATCTTCCAGTCGGAACGATCACTGCGCCCAGGCTTTCCAGTCGGCTTCGTGGGCGGCGATCCAGGCGGCCGCGACGTCTTCCGGCGTCTTGCCGCCGAGATCGACCTCGCCGCTCATCTTGTTGAGTTCGTCGGTGTCGACCGTGTAGGCCTTGGCCACCTTGTAAGCGACCGGCCATTTGTCCTTCATGCCGGCCCAGGAGTACTTCCAGATCTCGCCATGCGGCTTGCCGCAATCATATTTGGCGTCGGGGTTGGTGCCCCATTTCGGGTCGTTGTAGCACTCTGGCGTGTATTCGGGGAATTCCACCCACTCGCCCTTGTACTTGGCCGGCGCCCAGTGCGGCGAATAGATCCACAGCATGATCGGCGCCTTGCGCTGATAGGCCGAGTCCAGTTCGGCGAACATCGCCGCGTCGGTGCCGGCATGGATGACGGTAAAGGGCAGCTTCAGTGCCTCGACGCGCTCGTCGTCAAAGCCTTCCCAGGTCACCGGGCCGCCGAGATAGCGCCCCTTCGGTGCGGTCTCGGCCGTCGAGAAGGCTTCGGCGCATTTCGGGTCCTTCAGCGCTTCCCAATTGGGTAGGCCGGGGCACTTCTCCTTCATGTATTCGGGAAACCACCATTCTTCCTTGGCCTTCGGGCCGAGCTTGCCCAGCCGTTCGGTCTGGCCTGTCGCATCGGAGGCCTTCATGGCCTCGCCGGCGGTCGTGTCCCAGAATTCCATGCCGACATCGAGATCGCCATTGGTGAGGCCTGTGGTCAGGCTGGAGAGGTAGTCGGCGGTCGGATACTCGACGGTGTAGCCGAGCTTTTCCAGGATGCCGCCGAGGATCTTGGCGTTCAGGTTGACGCTGGTCCAGTCGAACAGCGCGATCTTGATCGGGTCGTTCGATTCCGGCGCGGCTGCGTAAGCCGGTGATGTAAGCGCACTTGCGGCGGCAAGCGCGAAGGCTCCCATTGTTAAGTTCGAAATCACACTGCGAAGTGACATGCTTGTTCTCCTTCAAGCTGTGAAAATTATCGTTCGTTCCCTTCTTGCGGCTTTTCTTGATTGTGTTGGAAAGGCTGGTCTTTGCGCAAGGCCGTCGGCGCCAAATTGTTGCCCCGGCTTTGGCCAGCGCAGGCAAGATGGTGCTCAATTCTGGTGATGATGGGACAGGATTGGAGTGTCGGCGTCATGGCTGCCGACGGATCGCTGCGGGAGCGGTCATCTGCGGATCGATTGCCAGTCCTGCGGCGCCCCTGCAAGGTGCGAGCCATCAAGGTCCTATGATCTCGGCTACCCGCCTGGTAAGCCCCATCTCGCCAAGGCCGTTTCATAGGATGAAATTATATATACCAAGGTTCATGTCGCGCAACGACTAACGCTTCGCGAGACGTACAAATTCAGACTGCAGGCGAAGCTGAGCTCTTACCAGCAGACGTAGCCGCCATCGACAATCAGGTCGAGGCCGGTGACGAAGCTCGCTGCGCGGCTGGCGAGGAACACCGTCGGCCCGACCATTTCCTCCGGCGCCGCCATGCGCCCCATCGGCGTGTCGCGCTTGAAGATCTTCACTTCTTCCGCCACCTCCGGCCGCTTGTTCATCGGCGTCAGCGTGTAGCCCGGACTGACGACATTGACGCGCAGGCCGCGATCGGCCCACTCCATGGCGAAGCTCTTCGACATGTGGATGACGGCGGCCTTCGAAGAGTTGTAGTGCGCCTGCGTCAGGCCGCGGTTGACGATGGTGCCCGACATCGAGGCGATGTTGATGATCGAGCCCTTGCCTCGCACCAACATCTTGCGCGCTTCGGCCTGACAGGACAGGAACACGCCGGCGACATTGACGTCGTGAACCTTCTGCCATGTCTCCAGCGGCATCGTCTCGGCGGGTTCGGAGCCGGCAATGCCGGCATTGTTGACGGCGACGGTGAGCGCACCGAGTTCGCTCTCAACGCGATCGATCGCAGCCGCGAGATCGCTCTGCGATGTCACTGTACCGGTCAGCACCAGCGCTTTGCGGCCGAGTGCCGCGATTCGGTGCGCGGTCTCGTCCAGCCCACCCTTCGACGCGTGGCCGAAACAGGCGACGTCGGCGCCTGCCTCGGCCAGTCCGATCGCGATTGCCTGGCCGATGCCGCTGCCGGCGCCGGTGACCAGCGCGACATTGCCGTCCAGCTTGAAAAGATCCATCGAGTGCCCTCCCTGTCTCGGGGAGGGTATGCGCTGCACCATGCTCCGATCAAGCGCCCTCGCGCAAACGGGTCAAGCGGCGTCGATGCTCAGAAATAACCGCTCGAAGCGGCCGTGGCTTCCTTCGGGATTTCGACGCCATCGACCAGGATCTTGTCGACCAGTTCGTGGTGGAAACAGACCAGCCCCTTGATGCGCTCCGCCTCGTGCACCGGCTCGGGATAATACCAGACCAGGTTCTCGTGACGCTTGGCCTTCGTCGTCACGTGGTAGTAGTTGGAGATGCCCTTGTAGGGGCAACGCGAGATGTAGCGGCTGGGCGCGAACATATCGAGCCGCGTGTCGGCGATCGGCAGATAGTGGCGCACCGGATGGCCGGTCTCGAACAGGAACACGCCGCGGCGTGAATCGGCGACCTGTTCGCCGTCGAGAATGACCTGGACGCGCCGCGACGACGGCAGGCAGTCGACCCGGCGGAACGGATCGCGAGCGTGGACGAAGATTTCCTCGTCCTCCTCGAACCAGTGTCCCATCTTGCTCCAGGTGAACGACATATAGTCCGATATTGGCGGACAGCCCTTGACCGGATCGAGATAGCGCCAGGCCGCGTCCTCGACCAGCGTGATGCCGGTGTTGAGCGAATAGTGGCTGGCTATGCCTTTGAATGGGTCCTCCGTCGTCGTCTTGCTCGGCAGCAGGAACTCCTCGCGCACGTCGCTCATCGGGAAATAGTAGACCGGCAGATGGTCGGACTCGTAGAGCACCAGCGCGTTGACCGTGTCGGCGACGATCATCGATCCGACCTGCACGCGCAACCGCTTCTGCGTCGGCATGGTGAAGGCGACATAGCCCGGCTCGAAATCATATTGGGTGATCGAGTCGAGTGGCGGAAAATGCGGCCCGCGGCCGCGCAGATGGGGCTTGCGAATGGTAGTCTCCCGTTTCTTTTCTTTTGTCATCGGGCGTTGGGGCACGATCAGCTCAATGACACGCGATCGAGCAGCAGCCCGGCGGCGATTGGCGGCAGTCCGCTGACATTCTTGCGCACCGGCACCAGCAGATCGGGAAAATAGCTGAAGATGACAGGCGTCTCGTCGAGCAGCAGTTTCTGGATGTCGGAGGCGGCAGCGCGCTGCGCGCCGACGTCGAGCGCCTTCAGATAGCTGGTGACCATGCCGTCATAGGCCGGGCTCTTGAAATGCGCCGCGTTCCACGGGCCGTCGCTGACCAGCGGGCTCTTGAGAAACACGTTCGGCACGCTGCGATGCGCGTAGTCGGTAATGCCGAGCGGGCTGTCCAGCCAGTCCGACTGGCCGAACACCGCCTTGCCGTAATATTTGTCCTGGTCCTCGATGTTGAGCGAGATGCGGGCACCGATTTCCTTGGCGAAATTCTGGAACAATTGCGCATAGCCCGGAATGTCGGAATAGCGCAGCGTGGTCAGCGTGATGTCGAAGCCTTCGGCGAGACCCGCCGCCTCGAGCAACTGCTTGGCCTTGGCGATCTCCTGGACGCGTTGCGGCACCGACTTGTCGGTCGCAGGGAAGGCCGGCGCGAACGGGCTGTCATTCCCGGTCGCCGCCATGCCGCGGCACAAGCCGTCGACCAGCTTGGAGCGGTCGATGCACAGCGCCAGCGCCTGGCGCACGCGCTTGTCGGTGAACGGGCCGGTGTCGCAGCGCATGTGAAGCTGGCGGTGCGCGGTCGAAGCGACACGCAACACGGTGATATCAGGACTGTTCAGCACGACCTGGCTGACATCGAGCGGAACGGCATCGAGAATGTCGACCTCGCCCGCCTGCAGCGCCAGGATGCGCGGTTGCACGTCACCGTAGAACTTGAACTCGAGCCGGTCGGGCAGCGCTTTCTCACCCCAATAGTCTGGGTTGCGGATGAAGGTCGCGCCGACCTTGGGCGTGTAGGTTTCCAGCCGGAACGGCCCGGTGCCCTCGAAGGTCTTTTCGTAGTCGCCCTTGTAGCTCGCCGGCAGGATGACGGCGTTGTAATTATCGATCGACACCGAATAGGGAAAGCTGCCATTCGGCGCATCGAGATGGAAGGCGACGGTGTGATCGTCGACCTTCTGGGTGCCACCCTTCGACAGCAGGCCTTTGAACACCGATAGCGCATTGGAAGCGCCGTTGGGATCGGCCAGCCGGTCGAAGGTTGCGACGACATCGTCGGCCTTGAAGTCCTCGCCATTGTGGAATTTCACGCCCTTGCGCAGCTTGAAGGTCCACACGCTGCCGTCCTCGTTCGGCGACCAGCTCTCCGCCAGCACCGGCTTCAAGGTGAGATCTGGCTGCGTGATGCAGAGAAATTCGGCGGTCTGGAAAACCAGCTGGTAGCTGCCGCTGTCATAGTAGGTGACGGGATCGATGGCGCCGCCCGGCGTCGCCACGCCGGCGCGCACGGTGCCGCCGGGCTTGCCCTCGGCGCGTGCCTGCTGCGTGCCAAGGCCGACAGCAGCGACGAGGCTGCCCAGGAACGGCAGCGAGAGGCCGAGCACGCTGCCATGGCGCAGGAAGTCGCGCCGGCCCATCCTGCCGGCCAGCAATTCGTCGATAGCGGAATTTTCGATTGCGGTCAGATTCCTGCGAGCGGCATCGATTATCCTGAAATGCCTTGGCATGGCTGCATTCCTCGCTAGTCGTGGGGCCAAGCCATCTAGTTCATTGTTGACCGCGGCCGGAAAGCGATATTTTTTGATAGGGGTCATCGAAATTTTCGATGCAAGGGGCGAGGCATGGACACTGAAAATCTGCGCAGCTTTCTCGAAGTTGCCACCCATGGCAGCTTCACCGTCGCGGCCAGCCGGCTCAATCTCGCCCAGTCCACCGTCAGCGCACGGATCAGAGGGCTGGAGGAACAGTTGGGGCGCCGGCTGTTCGTGCGCGATCGCGATGGTGTCACGCTGACGCCGGCCGGCCGGCAGTTCCTGCCGCATGCCTCGTCGATCACCCGCACCTGGGAGCAATCGCGGCAGGACATTGCCGTTCCCCATGGCTACGAGACCTTGCTGCGGCTGACCGCGCCGGCCTATCTGTGGGACCGCATCACCTCGCCATGGGTCGAGTGGATGCGCACTAGGCGGCCGAACGTGGCGCTGCGGCTGGAGGGCAGCTTTCCGGACTCGGCGATCGACCAGCTGGCGGAAGGCCTGCTCGACATCTGCATCCTCTATCTTCCGCGACCGCATCCCGGCATCGTCTACGAGACGCTGGCCGTCGATCAGGTCGTGCTTGTCCAGCATGCTGCGCAGACCAAGCCGTGGACCGAAAACTACATTCTGATGGACTGGGGACTGGAATTCCGCATCGAGCACGACCGCGCCTTTGCCAGCATGGTCAAGCCGGCCATATCGGCCGGGCTGGTCTTCATCGGCCTCCAGCATGTCCTGTCGCAGCAAGCCGCCGCCTATCTGCCGCTCAGCGCCGTCAGCGGCCATATCGAGCGCGGTGAGATGCGGCGCATCGACAACACACCGGTATTCCAGCGGCCGATCTACCTCGCCTATCCCTCGAATCCCGTGTCTTCGGATGTCCTGGATGTCGCTTTGACTGGGCTTCGCACGCTGGCCAGAGACTGGGCCGAAGGGCAGGGCTTTTCAGAAGGGGATCGTTCCCTGAGCATGGCAGGCCAGATCTGACTACCAAGCCACGGAAGCGCAGCGCTATGCCGGCTCGGTTGCGACCGCCCGCTGCAACCTGGCCAGTTCGGCGTAGGGGATGTGGCAGCGGATCGAATGTCCAGGCTGGGCCTCGCTGAGCGGCGGCTCCTGCTGTTCGCAGATCGGGCCGATCTTTCGCGGGCAGCGCGTGTGGAACACGCAGCCCGAGGGCGGGTTGGTGGCGCTGGGGATTTCGCCGTCGAGACGAATGCGTGCCGTCTCGGTCTGGTCGAGTTTGGGCACGGCCGACAGCAGCGCTTCGGTATAGGGGTGATGCGGCCCGGAAAAGACGTCTTCCGACGGTCCGAGTTCCATGATGCGGCCGAGATAGAGCACGGCGATCTTGTCGGAGAGGTAACGAACCACGGCAAGGTCGTGCGAGATGAAGATGTAGCTGACGTCTTCCTTCGACTGCAGGTCGGCGAGCAGATTGAGGATGGCCGCCTGCACCGACACGTCGAGGGCCGAGGTCGGCTCGTCGCAGACGACGATGCGCGGATCGCCGGCGAAGGCGCGCGCGATGGCGACGCGCTGCTTCAGGCCGCCGGAGAGCTGGCGCGGCTTGACGGCAAGATGCCGGTCGGTGAGCCGCACCGAGCGGACGAGGTCGTTGAGGCGGACCTCTAGTGCCTTGCCGCTCAAACCCGCCAGCCGCTTCAGCGCGCGGCCGATCAGGTGGCGGATCGAATGCGAACGATTGAGCGCCGAATCCGGATTCTGGAAGACGATCTGCATCGCCTTGATCTGGTCGTCGCTGCGGTTCTCCAGCCTGGGCGCCAGGGCCTTGCCCTCAAGCTCGATGGTGCCGCCTGCGTCTGGCGGCACCAGGCCGAGCAGCAGCCTGGCAAAGGTCGTCTTGCCGCTGCCGGACTCGCCGACCAGCCCGAGCGTCTCGCCGGGTCTGAGATCAAGCGAGACGTCCTTGACGGCGCGCAGTGCATGGCCGTGGCTGGCATAGGTCTTGTTCAGCCCGGCGACGCGCAGCACCGGTGCTGCTGCCACCTTTGGCGCCGGCGCCACATCGCTCGGTGTCGCACGCGGCAACGCTTGCGCCTTGTCGTGATAGTGGCAGCGTGACAAGCGCCTCCCGCGTTCGTCACTCAGATCATAGAGCGGCGGCAATTCGGTGCGGCAACGGTCGTCGGCGAGCGCGCAGCGGTCGGCGAAGGCGCAGCCCTTGATGTCGGCCCCGATGCCGGGCAGAAACCCCGGAATGGTGTCGAGGCGGCCCTGATCCTTGCGCTGGCCACCGCGCGGCAGGCAGCGCAGCAGCGCCACCGTGTAGGGATGGCGCGGATCGTTGAACACGACCTCCGTCGGCCCTTCCTCGACCAGCATGCCGGCATAGAGCACGCCAACCCGGTCGCACATGTTGGAAACGACCGCGAGGTTGTGGCTGATGAACAGGATAGAGGCCGACAGTTCCTGCCTGAGCTGTGCGATCAGGTCGAGCACTTCGGCCTCCACCGTCGCATCGAGGCCGGTGGTCGGCTCGTCGAGGATCAGCATCGACGGATCGTTGGCCAGCGCCATGGCAATCGCCACGCGTTGCTGCATGCCGCCGGAAAGCTGGTGCGGGTAGCGCTGCATGACGCTGACGGGGTCGGAGATGCGCACGCGGTTCAGCATCGCAATCGCCCGGTCGGTGGCCGCTTGTCCCGAAATGCCGCCGAGTTCAAAAATCTCGGTCAGCTGACGGCCGACGCGGATCGACGGATTCAGCGCCTTGCCCGGGTCCTGATAGACCATGGAGACGCTTTCCGCGCGCGCCCGCCTGAGCGCCTCGGCGTCCAGCTTCATCACATTCTGGCCATCGAGGGAGATGGCGCCGCCGGTGATGGAACCGTTTCTAGGAAGATAACGCACGACAGTGAGCGCCACTGTCGACTTGCCGCAACCGGATTCGCCGACCAACCCATAGGCTTCGCCCTGGCCGATGGTGAGGCTGAGGTTGCGCAGAACGGCGCGATTGCGGCCGGCGACGCGGTAGGCAACCGAAAGATCGGTGAGTTCGAGTGCGTTTCCGGCCTTGGCGGAGTTAGTCATTGAGCGCTCCGTGAACGCCGTCGGCCGCCAGATTGACGCCGATCACCAGCGAAGCGATGGCGAGCGCATCGAACAGCACCGTCCACCAGAAGCCGCCGCCGATCATGCCGTAATTGTTGGAGATCGACAGCCCCCAGTCGGGCGAGGGCGGCTGGATGCCAAAGCCCATGAAGGAGAGCGTGGCGACGGCGAAAATGGCATAGCCGAGCCGCACGGTGGTTTCGACCAGGATCGGCGGGATGACGTTGGGCAGGATCTCGACGAACATCGTATGCAGCGCACTTTCATGCCGAAGCTGTGCGGCGGCGACATAGTCGAGTTCGCGCTCGGCCAGCACCGCCGAGCGCACGGTGCGCGCGATGATCGGCGCGAAGCTCAGGCCGATGACGACGATGACGGTCGTCTTCGAGGTGCCGAGCGCAACGATGGCCAGCAGCGCGACGATGACCACCGGGATCGCCATGAAGGCTTCCAGGATGCGGCTGACGACATCGTCGACGAGACCGCGAAAATAGCCGGTAAGGAGGCCGAGCGCCGTGCCGGCCACTGTCGCCAGCAAGGTTGCCAGCGGTGCGACGGTCAGGATGTCGCGCGAACCGACGATGACGCGCGAGAAGACGTCGCGGCCGATCTGGTCGGTGCCGAACCAGTGTTCGGAAGAGGGCGGCGCCAGCGCGTTGATGATGTCGTCCGCAAGTGGATCATAAGGTGCGAAATGCTCGCCGAACAGCGCACAGGCAACCCAGAACAGCACGATGGCGAAACCAACAAGGAATGTTCGGGAGCGCAACAGCGAGAAAAAGACCTCCGCCAGCGGGCCGCGCCGGCGCGTGTCGTCTGGTGTCGGAGAGCTGGTTTGGACGGCGCTCATTGATCTGACCCCAGACGGATACGCGGATTGAGCACGGAATAGAGGAAGTCGGCGACAAGGGTGGCCACGGCATAGACAATGCCGATGGTGAGGATGCCCGACTCCAGCATCGGGAAATCCTTGCCGCGCGCGGCGGTGAAGATCAGCGACCCGATTCCCTGATAGCGAAACAGCGTTTCGATGACGACAAGGCCGCCGATGAGGTAGCCGGTCTGCGTCGCGATGACAGTGATGGTCGGCAGCAGCGCGTTGCGCAGCACATGCCGCCAGATCACCGTGCGCCAGGGCAGGCCCTTCAGCACGGCCGTTCGAGTGTAGTCGGAATCGAGCGCCTCGATCATGCCGGAGCGTGCCATGCGGGCGATGTAGCCGAACAGCACCAGGAACAGCGGCAGCGAGGGCAGGATCAGGTAATAGAGCTGCGTGAAGAAGCCGGCATCGCGCGGCCATGCGGCCGAGATCGGCAGCCAGCGCAGCCACACGCCGAAGATCAGGATCAGGATGATGCCGGTGACGAATTCCGGCAGCACCGTCACCGACAGGCCGCCAAGGCTGATGATGCGATCGAGCGGCCGGTTGAGGTTGAGCGCTGCAATGACGCCGCCGAGAATGCCGATCGGCACCACCAGAACGAAGGCGACCGCCGCCAGCTTCATCGAATTGCCGAGCGCATCGATGACGAAAGGCGCGACCGGCGAGCGGAAGATGTAGGACGTGCCCATGTCGCCCTGGACGAAATTGGAGATCCAGCTCCAATACTGCGCCAGCAGCGGACGATCGACACCGAGCGTGTGATTGAGCGTGTCGACCGCGCGCTGGTCTGCGAACGGACCCAATATTGCGCGCCCGACATTGCCGGGCAGCACCTGGCCGCCCAGGAACACCATGATGCTGAGCAGGAACAGCGTGACGAGCGACAGCGAGACACGCCGGACAAGGAAGGAGAGAATGGCTAGGACTCCTTGTGGAGCCAGCCCCCATGCGGGAGCTGGCTGTTAGAGGATTGGCTTTTCCTTTCCGCTCAGGCCTTCGATGCCTTATCGAGGAACAGCTGCGACATGGCGGTCGGCTGTACGCCGGCCACGCCCTTCGCCGTCGCCGTCAGATAGTCGTAGAAATAGCCGAAGATGACAGGCGTTTCCTCGAGCAGCAGCTTCTGGATCTTGCCGGCGTCGGCCTTCTGCGCCTCGAGGTCAAGGGCCGCGATGTAGCTGGTCGCCAGCGCATCATAGTCCTTGTTCTTGAAGTGTGCCGCGTTCCAGGTGCCTTCACTCTTCAGCGGTGCCGCGAGATAGACATTCGGCACGCCGCGGTGACCATAGTCGGTGATGCCCATCACCGAATCCAGCCAGTTCGACTTGCCGAACACCGCGTCTCCGTAATAGCCGCTCTGGTCGAGGATATTGAGGTCGAGTTGAACACCGATCTCCTTGACCCAGTTCTGGATGAGCTGGGCGTATTCAGGGATTTCTAGGTAGCGTTCGGTGGTCAGGGTTATCTTGAAGCCCTGGCCAAAGCCGGCTGCTTCCATGAGCTGCTTGGCCTGGGCGATATCCTGCTTGCGTTGCGGCACGCTCGTATCGGTCGAAGGATAGACGGCGGCGAATGGGCTGTCATTGCCCAGAGCGGAGCGTCCCTTCATGAGGCCGGCGGCCAGCTTGTCGCGATCGAGGCAGAGCGCAATGGCACGGCGCACGCGCGCATCCTTCAACGGGCCCTCGTCGCAGCGCATGTGCAGTTGCTGATGGGCTGACGACTTCAAGCTGATGATGTCGACGTTGGGATCGTTGAGCAGAGCGACGCCGGCCAGCACCGGCATCTGGTTGATGATGTCGACCTGGCCGCCCTGCAGCGCCAGGATCTGCGGCTGCATGTCGGTGAAGAAGGTGAACTCGGTGCGTTCCGGCAGCGCCTTCGGCCCCCAATAGTCCTCGTTGCGGACGAAGGACGCACCGACCTTTGCCGTGTATTTCTCTATTCTGAACGGCCCGGTGCCGTCGAAGCTCTTTTCATAGTCGCCCTTGTAGCTCGCCGGGATGATGACGGCGTTATAGTTGTCGGACGACAGCATGTAGGGGAAGTTGCCGTTCGGCGCATCGAGGTGGAATTCCACCGTGTAGTCGTCGACCTTCTTCGAGGCGCCCTTCTGCAGGATGCCGGTGAACACCGACAGCGCATTGGACGAATTGGCCGGATCGGCAAGGCGGTCGATGCTGGCCACGACATCGTCGGCTTTCATCTCGCCGCCGCTGTGGAATTTTACGCCTTTGCGCAGCTTGAAGGTCCAAACGGTGCCATTGTCGTTCGGCTTCCAGCTTTCGGCCAAGGCCGGCTGAAGAACGAGGTCAGGGCCGTCGACGCAAAGGAATTCGGCAACCTGCTGCATGACCAGCAGGCCGCCTGCGTCAGCGATGGTGACCGGGTCGATTGTCGCTGCCGGCACGCTGCTGGCGACGCGGATGGTGGCGCCGGGCGCGCCTTGGGCGCGCGCCAGCGACGGCATGCCGCTGAGGCCGGCTGCCATGCCGATACGGCCCAGCAGCGGCAGCGACAGGCCGAGCAGGCTGCCGTGACGGACGAAGTCGCGGCGGCTGACACGACCGTCGACAAGGCCGTCGATCAGGTGATTTTCAAGCGGCGTGCGATTGCGCCGGATCAGGTCGAGAATGGTGTAGTTCTTGCTCATGGGTTTTTACCCTTTCCCCTATTTCTTATGGTTGACGAAATTTCGTGGATTGCTCCATTTCGGATCGCCAGAGAGGCCTGTCGATCGGAATCTTAGCATGCGGTTTTGCCCGGTATCTAGTCGTGGCACGGACGCGCCGGATTGCTGGCTGCACTGCTTCCATCGTCTTTGTCCAACCTTCCCGGCCGAAGTCGCGGTGGTTGGCTTCTCGTGCCTGGCCGTCGGTCTTGCCGTCATCTAGTTCAGCGGCAAACGGCGATAGGTTCCGGGCTTTGCCGGGTCATGATACTTGTTGCACGGTCCTTTCTCGGTAAAGTCTCTGTGACAGGCAGCGAGGTTTTCGCGCGATAAGGTGACGCCGAGACCGGGACCTTCCGGAACGCGCACGAAATTGTTTCTCGGCGAAAACGGCCCTTCCTCGGTGACATCCATCGGCAGCATGCGAAACAGCGACTGGTTAGGCTCCCTGATCCAGCCTAGTGCCGCGCACAGGTGCAGATAGGCGGCACTGCCGATGCCGCTGTCACCGCTGTAGCACCAGAAATCGATGCCGGCATGCTCGCAGGCGCCGACGAAGCGCAACAGCCGGCCTATGCCGCCATGCGTCGTCGGGTTGCCGACGAAGGCGTCCGGCACCTTGGTTTCCATGGCGCGCGCAATGTCGATGTTGTGGGTCGAAAACGGGATCGAGCAATGGCGCCGCAATTCGCGCATCTCCTCGATCGTCGCCACCGGATCCTCCCAGTTGCGCACGCCGAGGTCTTCCAGCGACCGCGCTAGGCGACGCGCGGTGCTGAGCGAATAGGCCTGGTTGGAATCGATGCGGATCATCGCATCGTCGCCGAGTTTCTTGCGGATCAGCTCGACCATCCTGAGCGAGATTTTCGGATCTTCGGTCGAGAACTTGCCTTCGAAGAAGGTCGTTCCATGCGTCTCGTGCAATTCGACGCAATAGTCGGCGACTTCCTCCGGCGTCGTCTCGCCCTTCACCTTTGGCCCGTCACCGCGCAGCGAAAAATAGTCGGTGAACGGGATGTCCTTGCGCACGGCGCCGCCGAGCAACTGGTAGAGCGGCTGGTTCCACGCCTTCCCGCGCAGGTCCCACAAAGCCATCTCGATGGCGCCGAAAGCCATGATGCGGGTGCGGTCGTTGATCGACTGCACGCCGGTCCAGAAGGGCAGGCAGACATGCTCGGCGCCGGCGATGTCGAAGGCATCGCGCCCGACCAGCCATGGCGCCAGGACATCGTTGATGATCGCGGCCGCCGCCGGCGTCGGCGCTTCGCCGAGGCCAATCAAGCCATCCTCCGTCTCGACTTCGACGATGGTCGGCGAAAATCCGTCGAGTTCGCCGAACACCCAGGCATAGGGCGCCTCGAGGCGCAAATTGATCGGCGTGGCTTTGATGCTGCGGATTTTCATCTCAGCGGCCGACTTCGAAGAAAGGCTTGCCCAGCAGATCGGGAACGACGTCGATACCGAGGCCCGGTCCGTCCGGAATGCCCATGCGGCTACCGGTGACCGGCGGCATGTTCGACGCCGTGCGCACCGTCACCCATTCATGGAAGGCGATGGCGTGCAGCCGGCGCTCCTCGGGCGTCGACAGCGACAGGTGTGCCATCGCAGCGGTGTCGATCTCGGCGCCACCAGTGTCCTCGACCGTGATCATGAAACCCAAATCGACGGCAACATCGCGGATCTGACGGGTCTTGGTCACGCCGCCCAGCCGCGAGATCTTCAGCGTTAGCCCGTCGGCCGCGCCCTGGCGGTGGATTTCCAGCATCGCCTCGAGCGAGGTGACGGATTCGTCGAGCACCATCGGTTTGTCGAGCATGCGGCGAACCGACATGTTCTCGTCGATCGTCGTGCAGGGCTGCTCGAACGTGTAGTCGATGGCGCGCGTGGCGTCGGCGAACTGGCGCGCCTGATAGGGCGTCCAGCCGGCATTGGCGTCGCAGAAGATGACCGTGCCTTTCGGCACCGAGGCGGCGACCGCGGTGACACGCTCGATGTCGTCATGCACATTGCCGCCGACCTTGACCTGCAGCCGGTGGAAGCCGTCTTTGACGATCCGCTTGGCCAGCGCGGCCATGGCGTCGACGCTGCCATGGGTGACGACCTTGTAGAGTTCGGCCGTCTCGCTCTCCTTGCCGCCCAGCAGCGTTACCAGCGGCACGTCGGCGGCTCGTGCCGCCAGATCCCAGCAGGCCATGTCGAGCGCTGACTTGATGTAGGGATGGCCCTTGAACACCGTATCCATCAGCCGCCCGATGCTTGCCAGCCCGCGCGGATCGTGGCCGATAAGGTGCGGCGCGATTTCGGGCACGCCGGCGCGGGTGCCGGCCGGGAAGGCTGCCGAATAGAAATTGCCGAGCGGCGCCATCTCGCCCCAGCCGGTGAGGCCGCTGTCTGAGGTGATCGACACGATCACCGCGTCGAATGCGTCGGCTTCGCGCCCCTTCGACATGCGGTATGGCCCGTCCACGAAGGGCTGCACGACGTGGTAGGCCTTGATGGTTTCGATCTGCACGTGTCTTGTCCGCTGTCTGTGAGTTGGGAACGGGTCAGGCGCCCCTCGACGGGCGTTGTTCGAGGCCGCGCGCGTAGGCAAGCAACTCCTCGAAATCGAGATCGATGTGCTCCCTGGCATGGCGCTGGGCTGCACGCATGTCCTTGCCCTTCAGCAACCGCACATAGGTTTCGTGAACGTCTTCGGCCGGCACCGGCTCATTGCGGGCATGCTGGTGGAGCGCAAAATACATCTGCAACCGGCTGGTCAGCCGCTGCCAGGTTTCCAGCAGCACCGAATTGTCGGCCCATTCGTAGATCAGGCCATGCAGTTGCAGCGCGGTTTCGATTTGGCGTGTCGTGTCCAACGCACGGGTCGCCTGCTTCACGGCTTCGTGGCGCCGGTCGAGCTCATCGAAGAAGCGCTGGTCGCGCAGCGGCCACGCCCGCTCGATGGCCAGCTCGTCCATCACTTTGTTGAACGAATAGGCATCATCGATGTCCTTGGCCGTGACCTCGATGACGAACGTGCCGGCATAGGGGATGCTGGTCAGGATGCCTTCCTGCACCAGCTCGCGCATTGCCTCGCGCAACGGCGCGCGGCTGACCCGCATCTGTTCGGAAATCCGCAGCTCGTTGAGCTTCTGGCCGGGTGCGAGCTGCCCGGTCAGGATCGCGCGCCGCAACAGCGCGACGATCTCGGCGCGTCGCGTCGTGTCCGCAATCGGACTGAAATCCGCTTTCGCCATTCGGCCGCTCCCAGGGAAATCGAAAGCAAGACAAGCAGATTGTCGACAATCTAACAAGAGGTCATCTTCGGATTCTTGGGGCCGCTGGCATATTGCCTCTTCGGTCTCAGGCGGCGCGGCCGTAGAAGCCGACGCGCTCCTCGGCGCTAAACATCACGCCGGGCTTCTCATAGTAGGAAAACACCGCGATCATGCGCTCTCGCTCGCCTTCGACGGTGGTGACGCGATGCGCGGTGTTCTTGCCGCGGAAGACATTGAGTGTGCCCGGTTTCAAGCACAGGATCTTGGAATCGGGGTCGCGCCCTTCCAGCAGCCTTGCGACGCCGTCATAGTTGGGATTGTCGTCCGACCTCAGATCGGTGCGGTATTCGAGGTCGCCGCCACGCTCCGCTGCCTGCAACAACAGCGTCGTCGTGAATTCGGAACGATCGAAATGCCAGTTCAAAGCCTCGCCGGCGCGATAGGCCATGACGTTGGTACGGGCCAGGGGATCCTGCATGACATGCAATCTGGGCTTGCCCATCGTCGCTGCCAGGAAGCGCAGTAGCGGTTCGTATTCGTAGATGGCGAGCACGACACTGCCAGGAATCTGGTCGGCACAGACGGTGTGACTGATGGTCTCCACCTTGCGCAGCGCCGGATGGTCGGGTGCAAGCTCGGGAATGTCAGGCTTGAAGTAGATGTTGTGCATGCGCTTGTGCGCATGCGAGCGCGCGGCCATCACCGGCTGGATTTCGCGCACGGCTTGTTCCGCCACGCCGGGGCGCAAAAACCCTTCCAGATTGAACATGCCGTCGGCTTCGAGCGCGGCGACGGATTGTTCGACAAGGCGCTGCCATTCGGCGCTGCCTTCGCGGTCGAGCGGATAGCGGTTGAGATCGAGGATGTCTTTCATCGTCATGGCTCCGAAGGTTGTGAGCTTATGAGACGGCAAAAAAATCTTTCTCTCAACGTCGAAAATAGTTAGGATTGGCCAAGAAAAACTTACGGACTCGATGTGGAACGGTTGCCGCCGCTGAATGCGATCAAGGCTTTCGAGGTTGCGGCGCGTGCCGGCAGCTTCACTTTGGCCGCCTCTGAACTCGGCGTATCGTCGGCGGCGGTCAGCCAGCAGATCCGCAACCTCGAGAGCTGGTTCGGCAAGCAGCTGTTTGTGCGTAGCGGCAATCGCATCGCGCTCACCGACGCCGGCCACGCCATCTATCCGCAGACAGCGAAAGCTTTGGGAGACATCGCCACCATAGGCCAGCGCATGCTGGAGGGCGGGGTGCGGACGCGTCTGGTCGTCAGTGTGCCATTCTCGTTGGCCGAACTGTGGCTGGCGCCGAGGCTGGCGGTACTTCTCGATGCCTTTCCGCAGATGGCGATCGACGTTCGGGTCGAGGACGATCCGGTCGACCTGATGCGCCAGAACATCGATCTGCGCATCAGCTATGGCGACTATCACTATCCCGGGCTGAAACTTGTTCGTCTCGTCCATGACGATGTCCTGCCGGTCTGTGCACCGGAATTCTGGCACCGGCACGGCAATGGCGATCCCAGTCTGGCGGATTTGCACGAGAGCCAGTTCATCCACACCAATTGGGGGCCGAACTATGCCTCGCACCCGACCTGGGCGGACTGGTTCGCGGCATCCGGCGGCAGTCGCTCGCCCGACCCGTCGCACGGGCGGCGCGTCGGCCTGTCCAGCCTGGCGATCGCCTCGGCAAGACTGGGTCTGGGCATCGCCCTTGGCCAGCGGGTCATGGCGCGCGCCGATCTGGAGGCCGGTCGGCTGATTGCGCTCTCCTCCGTCTCGGTGCGCCTCGGGCATCCCTACTGTGCGTTTATGCCGCCGGCCAAGGCCGACCGCGCCGATGTTGCCGGTCTGGTGGAACTGCTCAGTCGAGCGGCGCCCGCGACCTGTGGGAAGGTCGGGGCGCCGCGCTGAAGCCGGGTCCTGACGGGGGTGTTCAGGTGGCCGGCTTTTCCGGTATCGGCGATACAGGCGCTCCGGGTCCGATCTTCTGCAGATTGCCCGTGATCACCTGGTCGCCCTCGGCGACGCCGCTGAGGATGGCGACCTGATCGCCGCTCGTCGGTCCTAGCGAAACCAGCCGCTGGTCGACGGTGTTGCCCTTGCCGACGACATAGAGATATTTGCCGAGCTGGCTCGAGCCCAGCGCCGTCTGCGGCACCATCAGCGCGTCGGCCTGCTCTCTCACATGCAGCCGGACACGAACATATTGGCCCGGCAGCAGCGTGAACTTGCCATTGCCGATCGTCGCGCGCGCGGTGATGGTGCCGGTCGAGCGGTCGATCGAATTGTCGATGAAGGTAAGCTCACCCTTTTGGCTGGCCTCGGTCTGGCCGGGGAGCAGGACCTCCACTTCGATCGGGCCGTTGGCACGGGCTTGCTCGATCTCGGCCAGATCCGTCTCGCTCGGGTTGAAGGTGACGTAGATCGGGTCGAGCTGCACCAGCGTGTTGAGCACGGTACCGGCAACGCTGACCAGCGTTCCGACCGAGGCCTGGTTGCGGCCCAGGCGCCCGCCAAACGGCGCGCGGATTTCGGCATAGCCCAGATTGAGCTCTGCCGTGCGGACCGCCGCCTGGTTGACCGCCAGCGACGCCTGCGCTTCGCGCAAGGTGCTGGTGCGCTGGTCGAACCCGTCCTTGGCGAGGTAGCCGCTCTTGGCGAGCTCGGTGCCGCGACCGAGATTGGACCGGGCATAGTCGAGCGTCGCCGTGTCGCGCTGCACTTGCGCCTTGGCCTGGTCGAGAGCCGCCTGGAAGTCGTCAGGCGAGATCTTGTAGAGAAGGTCGCCTTGCCGGACATCGACACCGTCGTCGGCGGCCTGCTCCTGCAGATAGCCTGGAATCCTGGCCTGCAAGGTGATGCTGCGGATCGGTTCCGTCCGCGCGGCGTAGTCCAGGTAGATCGGGATCGTCTTCTTGACGACGCTGACCACCGGCACCGGCATGACGAATGCCGCCGGAGCAGGCGTCGCTGCGGCCGTGCCGGCATTGAGGCTGAGATTGCCCATGTCGAGCAGGTGGACGCTGGCCACCGAGATCGCTCCCAGTGCGACGGCCGTTCCCAACGCGATTTTCCATTTACGCATGATCAGTCTCCAATCTTATTCGGCCGCTTCCGCCAGGGGCGGGATAGCGTGCTCAGTCGTTGGTTCATTGTCTTGAGAGGCGGGCTCGTCACTGCCGCGGCGTTCGCGCAGCTGCTCGATGACCGCGTAGAACACCGGCACGAACACCAGCGACAGGATGGTCGCCGCGACCATGCCGCCGAACACGGTGGTGCCGATCGACTGCCGGCTTGCCGCACCGGCGCCGGTCGCAAACATCAGCGGCAGCACGCCGAGGATGAAGGCGAAGGCCGTCATCAGGATCGGCCGCAGCCTGAGCCGTGCCGCCTCCATCGCCGCGTCGACGATGCTGAGGCCTTCTTCGCGCCGTCGCCTTGCGAACTCGACGATCAGGATCGCGTTCTTGGCCGCCAGGCCGATCAGCATGACGAAGCCGATCTGCGAGTAGACGTCAATCTGCATGCCACGCAGCAACAAGGCCACGAAGGCGCCGAACAGGGCCAGTGGCACCGCCAACAGCACCATGAACGGCATCGCCCAGCTCTCATACTGCATCGCCAGGATCAGGAAGACGAAGACGATGGCGAGGCCGAAGACGACGGACGCGATCGATCCTGCCTTGAGCTCCTGGAAGGTGATGCCGGTCCATTCGAAACCGAAATCCCTTGGCAGCGCAATGGCGGCGGCCCGTTCCATCGCGGCAACCGCCTGGCCTGAGGAAAAGCCGGGTGCGGCACCGCCATTGATCGAGGCCGAGGCATTGTTGTTGTAATGCGGCACGGTCTCCGGGCCGACGAAGGGCACGAGTTTGCCCAGCGTCGAGAGCGGCACCATGCCGCCGGAGGCATTGCGTACATAGAGCCGCGAAATGTCGGCGGCACCCGCACGTGCATCCTTGTCGGCCTGGATGGTCACCCGGAAGGTGCGGCCGAACAGGTTGAAGTCGTTGACGTAGAGCGAGCCGAGATAGATCTGCAGCGTGTTGAAGACATCGGGCAGGTTGAGGCCGAGCAGTTTGGCCTTGCTGCGGTCGAGGTCGTAGTTGAACTGCGGCGTCGAGGTCGAGAACGGCGAGAACAGCTGCTGCGGGTTGATTTCCGGCTGCTTGCGCGCCTCGGCGATCACGGCTTGCGTCGCATCGTTGAGGGCTGAACTGCCGCGGCCGGTCAGATCCTCGACGACGAATTCGAAGCCGCCTGTGGTGCCGATACCCGGGATAGACGGCGGATCGAAGCTCAGCGCGAAAGCTTTCGGGATCTGCATCAGCTTGCCGCGCACATCGGCGACGAGCTTCGACGCGCTCTGGTCGGGGCCGCGCTCCTCCCAGGGCTTCAGGATGGCGAATTCGACCGCCGAATTCGACTGCGCCGCACTGGTCAGGAAATTCAGGCCGCTGATCGAGCCGACAATCTCGACGCCGGGCGTCGCCTGCAGGATGTCGCGCGCCTTCTGCGCCACCGCGTCGGTGCGTTCCAGCGACGCGCCGTCGGGCAACTGGATGACGACGAAGAAATAGCCCTGGTCCTCGACCGGAAGGAAGGTCGAGGGCAGCCGCTGCCAGACGAAGTAGGTGGCGACCAGGCCGGCCGCGAACAGGCCGAGCATGATCCAGCGCAAGCGGATGAGAATGCGTACGCCATTGGCGTAGGCGTGCGATAGCCTGTCGAAGCCGGCATTGAACCAGCGGAACGGGGCGAACTGCGTCTCGCCGCGATGGCGCAGGAAGGCCGCACTGAGCGCGGGACTGAGCGTCAATGAGTTGAAGGCGGAGATGCCGACGGAGATCGCCACGGTCAGCGCGAACTGGTTGTAGAGCTTGCCGGAGACGCCGGGAATGAAGGCGACCGGCACGAACACCGCCATTAGCACCGCGGTGGTGGCGATGATCGGTCCGGTGACCTCGCGCATTGCGGCCTTGGTCGCCGCAAGCGGCTTGAGCCCGGCCTCCAGCTGTCGTTCGACATTCTCAACCACGACGATGGCGTCGTCGACGACGAGGCCGATCGCCAGCACCATGCCGAGCAGGGAGAGCATGTTGAGCGAGAAGCCGAGCATCTCCATGACGACCAGCGTCGCCACCAGCGACACCGGAATGGCGATGGTCGGGATGATCGTCGTGCGCCAGCTTTGCAGGAAGAGGAACACCACGGCGACGACCAGCACCAGCGCTTCGCCGAGCGTGATCAGCACGTCATGCATCGATGCCGAGACGAAGCGCGTCGTGTCGTAGTGCATCGCATAGGACACGCCCTTCGGGAAGCGGCCCGACAGCTCCTGCATCTTGTCCTTGACGCGCTGCTGCAGATCGAGCGCGTTGGAGCCGGGCATCTGGTAGACGGCAAGCACCACGGTCGGGTCCTTGCCGAAGAAGGCCGACGACGAATATTGCAGCGCGCCGAGCTCGATGCGGGCGACGTCGCGCAGCCTGACCAGCGAGCCGGTGTCGGTATTGGCGCGCACGACGATGTCGCCGAATTCCTTTGGATCGCTCAACCGGCCGACGGCGTTGACCTGCATCTCGAAGGCGGTGCCGGCCGGGGCCGGCGATTGGCCAATCTTGCCGGCCGCCACCTGGACATTCTGCTCGGCGATGGCGTTCTGCACATCGACGGCGGTGATGCCGAGATTGGCGAGCTTGTCGGGATCGAGCCAGACGCGCATCGAATAGCGCCGCTCGCCGAAGATCTGCACATCGCCGACGCCGGGCAGCCGCTTCAGCGGATCGACCACCTGCAGATAGGCAAGGTTGCTCAGTGCCACCGGATCGACCGAACTGTCGGGCGAGGTCAGGTTGACGATGAGGACGAAGTTCGGATTCTGCTTCTTGATCGTCACGCCGCCCTGGTTGACGATCGCCGGCAGCGACGAAGCCGCCTGCGAGACGCGGTTCTGCACGTCGACGGCGGCGGTGCTCAGCGAATAGCCGACATCGAAGGTGATGGTGATGGTCGAGGAGCCGTCATTGGAGCTCGTCGACGACATGTAGGTCATGCCCTGCACGCCGTTGATCTGCTGCTCCAGCGGCGTCGTCACCGTATCGGCCACCACTTGTGCGCTGGCGCCTGGATAGTGGGCGCTGACCACGACCTGCGGTGGCGTGATGTCGGGAAACTGCGAGACGGGCAGCAGGAAATAACAAATCGACCCGGCGAGCACCATGATGATGGCGATCGCCGAGGCGAAGATCGGACGGTGGATGAAAAAGTTTACCACGAGACGCAAGCCTCCCCGGCTGCTCTTGCCCGCCCGAAGGCGCTGGCGACGCTGGACAGTGTTTGACCGCGCTTGTCACCGAGGTCGTCCCGCGAATGCAGCAACGGCACCTCGTTGCGCTGCGCATCGGCAAGCGAGCGCAGCATCGTCTCGAAGGCGCGCGGGTCGACGCCATCGGCTTTCATGACCAGCCGGATCATCGGATCCCGGACGGCCTCATCTATGGTAAGATCGCGGCGCTGTGGCATTGGCCGGCTCCTTGTCTGTCGATTCGCAGCCCATGCTCGCGAACCGTTTTTAATCTCTTCACCGGCCGAGGCCGCATGATTGGCAGTTTCTCGCCCCTCTCGTCTGGCAGGGCCGTTCACGGCCTTGTTATTGACGGTGGACGATATAGGTGTTACCAGTAAGTAACATTCAGGAAGTTACAGACCGGTAACACCCTAGTCAAGAGGTGGCCGAGGGTTTTTTGGAAACGAAAGGAGATCATGATGACAGACGGCATCGTGGAGCGCTCTCGTCCCCGGGATCGGATCCTGGAGACGGCACGCGACATGTTCCACAAGCATGGCATCAAGGGCGTCGGCGTCGACGCCATCACCGAAGCTGCCGGCACGAACAAGATGACGCTCTATCGTCACTTCGAATCCAAGGACGAACTGATCGTCGAATGCCTGCGCGCCAATGCGGCCAAGGCCGGCGCTATGTGGGATGCGTTCGATGCCGAATTTCCTGGTGACAAGCTTGCCCAGCTGCATGCCTGGGTTCGCAAGGCGGCTGCCATGCTCAATGCGGACGGGCGCGGCTGCGACATGGCCAACGCCGCCGCTGAACTGACCGAGCCGGACCATCCGGCCAGGCTGGTGATCAAGGAACTCAAAGAAGCCCAGCGCGAGCGCCTTGTGACGCTATGTCGGGACGCGGGCATCGGCCAGGCTGAACTGCTCGCCGATACGCTGTCGCTTCTGCTCGAGGGTGCGCGGGTTAGTGTACAGACCGTGGGTTCGGAAGGTCCGAGCACGCAGTTCGTGCGCATGGCTGAAGGATTGATCGCTTCTTTCCGGGGCGCCGCCGCCGGTTGACGGGACCCGTGGCCTGTCAACGTGCGTCATTCCATCTGCGATGACTGGGCGTGCTTTGGTGTCGCTGTACCGCCATTCCTGCCGGTCAAACGAAAAAAGCCCGCTGCCGGGAGGAGGTGGCAGCGGGCTCGATTTTCGAATGTGGCGCGGGAGGAGGTGCACCCCATTCAGCGTCGGCATCGCATCTGGGAGGAGTAGATGGCCGACAACCAGAACCTACGAGTTGCCCAACGATTCGGCAACAAAGAAACTTGCATAGCTGCTGTGCAGATTTGCCGTGCCAATTATCGTACAAATCCGGAAACCCGGTTTAGCCAAGCCATTTCGCATTACTGCACGGGGACGTTTTCCCTGAAGATCAAGCGCGGTTCGATGAACTTGCGCGTCAGATAGGGTGCCGAGGAGGCAATCGAGCCGAGCAGGCGAATGACCGACTGTTCCGCGATCAGCCTGGCATTCTGGTCGATGACGACATCGAGCAGGTCGTCGACGAGATGACCACGCGTGTCCTTGGTCAAGTCGTGGCAGATGAACACCGGCTTGCGGTTCGGCCTGGCCTCGCGGATCGCCTTTGCAACGCCCGAATGCCCAGCTCCGACGCAATAGATGCCGAGCAGCTCCGGCTCGTCGTGCAGCGCCTTCATGGTCTCGGTGTAGCTGGCATCGGGCTCGTCGTTGACCTCGACGGCGCTGCTGACGGTCAGATTGGGAAACTCCTCACTGAGCACCGAGCGGAAACCCATTTCGCGTTCCTCGTGGCCGCGATAGGAACGTGAGCCGACGACCATCGCCAGATGACCGATTCGGCCGCCAAGGAAGCGTCCCATCAGCAGCGCCGCCGTTCGTCCCGCCACCCGGTTGTCGATGCCGACATAGGCCGCGCGCGGTGCCGCCGGAACATCGGACACCAGCGTCACCAGGCGCATGCCGGCATCGACGATGTCGTGCAGGATGTTGCGCGTACGCGGATGATCGACGGCGATGACACCGACGCCATTGGCCCTGAGCGAAAGGTTTTCGACAGCGCTCTGCAGCGCGTTCGGCGAGATACCGGCGAGGTTATGGATCCGGCACGAGGCAACAAGCGGCAGGCGCGCGGCGTAGTCCTCGATGTGCCCGGCGAGATCGCGCATGAAGGCATTGCTGCCGATCGGCAGCAGGAATTCAAGGTGGGCGGGCCGCGAGGGTAGCGTCACCTGATCGGCGACCGGCAGATAGCCGACTTGCTTGGCCGCCTCCATGACGCGCTGGCGGTTGGCCGCACTCGCACCCGGCCGGTTGTTGAGCACCCGGTCGACCGTTGCGGTCGATAGCCCGCAGCTACGAGCGATATCGGAGACAGTGGCTTTCATGCCGTAACCCACAGCCCGCAGCTACGAGCGATATCGGAGACAGTGGCTTTCATGCCGTAACCCACAGCCCGCAGTTGCGTGCGGTATCCGAGACTGTGGCTTTCATGCTGCAATCCTGTTCGCCATGCGATGGCGCGTCAGACAAGCGATGCGATCTGAGGTGACGGGTGATTGCCGCCCATCACCATTCTCAGTGCGATGGCTTGCCATCGGCGATGGCATCGCGGATCTCCTTGTCCGACATGCCGGTAATGATCCGTTCGACCTCCGCCACGCTGGTCTTCTTGGGGTCTATGTCGTCAGCAACCACCTTGCCCCGGCGCATGACGACGATGCGGTCGACCACCTGGAAGACATGGTGGATGTTGTGGGCGATGAAAATGCAGGAATGGCCGGAATCGCGGGCGCTGCGCACGAAGCTCAGCACACCCTGTGTTTCGGCGACGCCGAGATTGTTGGTCGGCTCGTCGAGAATGATCAGGTCGCTGTCGAAATGCATGGCGCGCGCGATCGCCACCGCCTGGCGCTCGCCGCCGGAGAGCGAGCCGATCGGCGTCGTCGGCGGGATGTTCTTCGAGATGCCGACCTGCTTGAGCAAGTCGCGGGCAACCGTGTTCATCGCGTCCTGGTCCATCCGGTTGAGAAAGCGCGGCGACTTGATCGGCTCGCGTCCGAGGAACAGATTGCGGGCGATCGACAGTTGCGTGACCAGCGCCGAGTCCTGGTAGATGGTCTCGATGCCGTGGGCGATGGCGTCGCTGGTGCTGCGCAGGCTCACCTTGTTGCCGCGGATGAAGATGTCGCCGCTGGTCAGCGGAACGGCACCCGAGAGCACCTTGATCAGCGTCGACTTGCCGGCGCCATTGTCGCCGAGCAAGCCGACGATCTCCCGTTCATTGACGTGGAAATTGGCATCCTCCAGCGCCTGCACGCGGCCGTAGGACTTGCGGATGTTCGTCATGCGGATCAGTGGCTCGGCCATGGTTCAAGTCCCTGCCTGATGCCGGCGTTCCAGCCATGAATGCAGCGCCATCATGCCAAGGATGATGGCGCCGATGAAGATGTTGTAGGCAAGACCGGGCACGCCGATCAGCACGATGCCGTTGCGCATCACGCGCAGGATCAGGATGCCGAGCACGGTGCCGATGATCGTGCCGCGCCCGCCGGTTAGCGCGGTACCGCCGATCACCACCATGGCGATAACTTCCAGTTCATAGCCGGTGCCGCTGTTGGGGTTGGCCGCCGAGGTGCGCAGCGACGAGATGACGCCGGCAAGCGAAGCCATGACCGACGACAGCACGAACAGGCCGATCTTGACGCCGCTGACATTGACGCCGCGCGCCCTTGCAGCACTCGGGTTGCCGCCGGCCGCCTGGATCCAGTTGCCGGTGCGGCTTTGCGTCAGCACATAGCCGAGCGCGATCGCCGCGGCGATGAACCAGAACAGCGACATGTAGATGCGGAACGGTCCGATGAAGAAATCGCCGACCAGCGCTTCGGCCAGCCAGCTGCCCTCCGCACTCCAGGTGCGCTGCGGAAAACCGTCGGTGACGAAAAGGGCGGTGCCGCGCACCACAAGCAGCATGCCGAGCGTCACCAGGAAGGATGGGATCTTGAGCTGCGTCACGAACCAGCCATTGACCAGCCCGATGATGGCGGCGACCAGCAGCGCGGCGACAAAGCCGACCTCAAGGGAGGTCAGCCCGCTGTTGAACAGGGTCCACATCAAGACCGGCGAGAAGCCGAACAGGGAACCGACCGAGAGGTCGAACTCGCCCGACGTCATCAACAGCGTCATCGCCAGCGCGATCAGGCCGAGCTCGACCGTGAAGGCCAGCGTATTGGAGATATTCTGCGGCGACAGGAAGTCGTGGTTGAAACTCCAGAAAACGGCGATCTCGACGACGAGCAGCACGAAAGGGCCGAATTCCGGCCGTGCGATCAGGCGTTGGACGAGCGAATGATTTTCCACAGGCAATCCGCGACATGAGTGGAAGGCTGAGCGTTGCACATCGCGTGCGAAGGGCTCGGCGAAATGGAGAGCCAGTCGCGACCGTTGGGCGGCCGCGACTGTTGAGATTGGATGTTACTTGCCGGACAGGATGTCGTCGTAGATCTGCGCGGTGTCTTTTTCGTAGAGCGCGCCGGTGATGACGTTGAAGCCCGGAGGAATGCCGCCGGCGGCCATATTGGCCAGCGAAAGCGCGACATAGCTGGTCGCCTGCGGGTCCTGCCACTGGCCGGCATTGACATAGCCGTTCAGCACTTCCTGGGTGGTGTCGAGCGAGTTGCCCCAGCCGACAACCGGGATTTCGCCCGGCTTGATGCCGACCTGGTCGAACACCCGCTTGATCGAGCCGGTGACGAGATCGCCCAGGCCGATGATCGCCTTGACCTTGGCTTTGTTGGCAGTGAGGTAGTCGACCATGCGGTTGATCACTTCAGCCTGGTCGAGCGTCGCTTCGGTGATTTCATAGGTGATGCCGAGCGGCTCGAAGACGCTCTTGATGCCTTCCTCTTCCTGCACGCCATAGGTGGCGCCGGGGATCTCGACCGGCATCCAGACGAAGTCGCCCTTCTTCACCAGGCCTTTGTCGACCAGATACTGCGCCCAGTGTTTGCCGAAGGTGACATTGTCGCCGCCGACATAGGCGTTGAAGTCGGCTTTCGGGTCGGGCGTGTTGAAATTGATGATCGGCACTTTCGCCGCCCGCGCTTCCTTGACGATCTCGATCAGGCTGCCCGGATCAGGGCTCGTGGTGACGATACCATCGGCCTTGGCGGAGAGGGCGGCGCGAACCGCTTCTTGCTGTGAGGCGACGTCGCCATTGTGGAACGAGGTGTTGACCGTGTTGCCGGTATCCTTGGCCCATTGCTTGGCGCCGGCCAGGAAGTAGGTCCAGACCGGATCGGCCGGGCCGCCATGCGAAATCCAGTAGAACGTCTTGGCCTGTGCCGCTGCTGGTATCACCATCAGCGCCACCAACAGGCCGTATAGAACAAGTCTTAGCCGTGTCAGCATTTGATTTCCTCCCGTTGTAGATGGTCAGTTCAAAATCCGTCCCTTGTTCAGCATCTTTTGCCAGCGCCGGTTGAATGCGTCAGAGCATCCCCTTTTTCGACGGATGGCAAGCCTCCATTTGCAGGTGTAGTGGGCGCCTGACGGGTCGTCATCAGCTGCCCCATCAGATTGCATCAGTTGAGGTGATTTTCCGACTGTCGGATAATTGGTGGGATTGTTTCGGGTCGCGCGAACGCGGCCTGCGTCGACAAGGGTCACGCCGGCGATCATCCTACGCCCACGGGACCAGGTCCGTAGCGCCCTGGCAGGGCGTCGACGATACCAGTTGCTAGATCAGATCGGCTCTGGCTAGCTCCCGCATCAGATGGCTGGCGCCATAGGTCCAGTGCGGGCAGTCGGGCGAGAGCCGCACCCGGTTGACCAGCGCACCGAATTTCTCCGACGAGATGGTGACGATGTCGCCGACCTTGTGAGTAAACCCCTTGCCCTTCTCGCCTCGATCCTTGGACGGAACGAACATGGTGCCGAGATAAAGCGCCAGCCCGTCCGGATACTGGTGGTGCGGCCCCATGGCCGCGGCGACCAGTTCCTCCGGCGAGCGGCTGATCTCGGCCATCGAGCTTGCGCCCTCCAACGAGAACCCGTCCTCGCCCTCGACTTTCAGGCGCACGACGGCGCGCTTGACGTCATCGATGGAGAATTTGTCGTCGAACAGGCGGATGAAGGGACCGAGCGAGGCCGAGGCATTGTTGTCCTTGGCCTTGCCGAGCAGCAGCGCCGAACGCCCTTCGACGTCGCGCAGATTGACGTCGTTGCCGATGGTGGCGCCGACGATCCTGCCGCTGGAGGCGGCGATCATGGCGATCTCGGGTTCCGGATTGTTCCAGGTCGACACCGGGTGCAGCCCGACATCGGCGCCGAAGCCCACCGAGGCCATCGGCTGGCACTTGGTGAAGATCTCGGCGTCGGGGCCGATGCCCACTTCCAGATATTGCGACCAGGCGCCGCGCGAAATCAGCTTGGCCTTGATCTCCATCGCTTCGGGCGAACCGGGTTTCAGCTTCGACAGATCGTGGCCGATCAGTCCTGCGATGTCGGCGCGGATGGCGTCGGCTTTTTCAGCCGAACCGCGCGCCTGTTCCTCGATCACCCGTTCCAGCAGGCTGACGACGAAGGTGACGCCCGATGCCTTGACCGCCTGCAGGTCGACCGGGGAGAGCAGGTAGGGTTTTGCTGGATCGCGCCCGGTCTCAAAACTGTTGGCGGCGATGTCATCGAGCGATCCGATCGGTCTGCCCTCGGCCGAGCGGACATGCCCAGCGGGGTCAGCCATCTCGCAAAGGTCTCGCATGGTTGGTGCCGCACGCGAGGTGATGTCGAAGACCGTGCCATCGCGCACCGTGACGACCAGCGGGTATGCGGCATCGCTACCTCTGGCGCGTCCGACAAAAAGGCCCTCGGTGGGCAGGTGGGTCGGGTTCGTCATAGCGCTCTGTCCTCTGAGTGATCGACAATGTGGCGAAGTGATCGTCAATGTGGGCGGCCGGATCGGCGCGGCACTTTCACCGGATTCCCGTCAAAGGTCTATCCCGTCGCAGGCGATCGGAACTCTGGGTCTCCGATCGCCTCGGCGGCAGTCCACAGACGAAAGCCGGAGTGCTCTTTCAAAAATGTGAAATTCTGACTAGGATTTTCACCAATCGCAGCGCATTCAGGTGACCCTTGGCGACAGCATTCTCCGATCCGATCTGGCTCAAGCCACAGGCAGCTTCCACGTTTCAATCGCTTCCCAATGGCGAACGTGTCGATCTCGCCATTGTTGGCGGTGGCATCATGGGCTTATCGACCGCCTTGCATGCCGCCCGGCTTGGCCTGTCGGTGCAGGTGCTGGACGCCGGCGAGATCGGCCAGGGCGCATCAGGCTTGAATGGCGGTCAGGTCATTCCCGGCCTGAAATACGATCCGGAATGGCTGCTGGAGCATTTTGGCCTTGAGCGCGGCGAGGCGCTTGTCAATTTTGCGGCGTCGACCGCCGATGCGGTGTTCGAGCTGATCCGCGACGAGAAGCTGGCGGTGCCGTTCGTTCGCAATGGCTGGATCCAGGCGGCGCACACCGAGGCCGCGCTGAAGGCGGCGGGAAACCGTGACCGGCAATGGCGCGCACGGGGCGCGGATGTCCAGTTGCTGAACGCAGCGGAGATCGCGGCCAAGACCGGTGCGCAGGGCTATCTCGGCGGCTGGCTCGATCGCCGCGCCGGTGTTATCGATCCGCTCGCTTACACATCTGAACTCGCCCGTGTCGCGACCGCGGCTGGCGTGAGGGTAGCCGAGCGCGAAAAGGTCGTGCGGCTCACCAAGACCGCCGGCGTTTGGCGTATTTCGACCGAAAATGGCCTGGAATTGCAGGCAAAGGCGGTCGTTCTGGCGACCAACGCCCATACGGACGGTCTGATCCCCGGCCTTGCGCAGACGATCGTGCCGCTGCATTCTTTTCAGATCGCCACAGCACCGCTGTCGTCCGGTCAGGCGGCCCCGATCCTGCCGGAAGGGCAGGCGGTGTCGGACTCCAGGCGCATCCTCGTCTACTACCGCAAGAGCGCCGACGGCCGGCTGGTGCTTGGCGGGCGGGGTCGCATGGCGCTGCCGACGAGCGCCAGCGACTGGGCGCATCTCGAGCGGGCGCTGCGGCGGCTCTATCCCATGCTGTCCGGCATCGCCATCGAGAAGCGCTGGTTCGGCCGCGTGGCGATGACGCCGGACCATCTGCCGCACATCCACGAGCCGGAGCAGGGCCTGCTCGCCGTGGTCGGCTGCCAGGGTCGTGGTGTCGGCCTGATGACCGCTCTTGGCGAGCGCATCGCCGGCTATCTCCAAAGTGGCGACGCCAGGCATTTGCCCTTCCCGGTCTCGCCGATCCGACCGATCCCGTTTCACGCCTTCCGCCAAGTCGGCGTCGCCGCGACCATCGCCTGGTACCGGCTGCTCGATGCGTTGGAGCGCTGACCAAAGCAATTCCTGTCAATGGGTTTCCGTTTGGGATTCCGCTTGACAGTTTCATGGATATGAAAAACTCTAAGCCAATTTCAAATTCCGATAGGCAGGTCGATGTCGACCCTAGTTGCAACATCAGCGCCAGAGGCCCGGTCTTCTCAGGGCTTCCGGGTCGCCATGCTGCTCCCGGGCGCTCTGGTCACTTTCCTGCTGATCCTGTTTGCCCTCGGCCTCGTGCTTTTCCTCGCCTTCCGCAACAATGACGGTTCGCTGCTCGGTGCCGGTTTCAGCTTGGCGAACTTCGCAACTGTGGTGTCCGATCCGCTGTACTGGACGGTGACGCTGCGTTCGCTGATCATTGCCGCTCTGGTCACGCTGGCGACCGTCGTCACTGCCTATCCCGTCGCCTACTATCTTGCCTTCCACGCCGGCCGGCGGCGCGGCCTTCTGCTGTTTCTGGTGACGCTGCCATTCTGGACCAGCTATCTCCTGCGCGTCTTCGCCTGGAAGATCGTGCTCGCCTACAATGGCGTTTTGAACTCGGCGCTGATCGAAAGCGGCATCTGGTCCGAGCCGACATTGGCCTTTCTCAACACGCCGGCCGCCGTCGTCGTCACGCTGGCGCACGCCTACGCGCCTTTTGCCATCCTGCCGATCTACGTGGCGCTGGACACCATCCCGAAATCGCTGATCGAGGCCGCTTCCGATCTCGGCGCGCGGCCCTTCACCTCTTTCCGCCGTGTCGTGCTGCCCAATTCGATGCCGGGCGTGCTGGCGGCAGCCCTTGTCGTCTTCGTGCCGACGGTCGGTGACTATGTCACGCCGGCGCTCGTCGGCGGCCCGGCCAGCACCATGATCGGCACGCTGATCCAGGCGCAATTCGGCAAGGCCAACGATTGGCCGTTTGGCGCCGCACTCTCCGTCGCCGTCATGCTGGTCATCCTGTGCGTGGTGCTGGTCGCGCGTTTCGCCGACCGCAGATTTGGCAGCCGCACATGAGCGCTGCACGCACGCAGGGAGGCGGCCGCTGGCTCGGCGTCTACGTCGTCGCCTATCTGGTCTTTCTCTATCTGCCGGTGCTGCTGATCCCGCTGTTTTCCTTCAACAACTCGATCCAGGCAGCGTTTCCGCTGCAAGGCTTCACCTTGCAATGGTACGCGACTTTGTTCGGCAATTCGGCGCTGACCGGTGCACTCCTGAACAGCCTCGTCATCGGCGCCATTGCCGCCACGAGTGCGACGCTGTGCGGCATCACCGTATCCTACATGGACCTCTACGGCCGCTCGCCGCTGGCCGCCACCATCAGCGCCATCGCCCGGCTGCCAATCCTGATCCCCGGCGTCATCGTCGGCATATCGCTGCTGATCCTCATCAATCTCATTGGTCTGGGGCCATCGCGCATCGCCATCGTTCTCGGTCACATATTGGTGGCGCTGCCGACGACCGTGGTGATCATGCGCAGCCGCTTCGCCGCCATCCCGAAAACCATTCGCGAGGCGGCGCTCGATCTCGGCGCCTCCGACTGGACGACGTTCCGGCGGATCATGCTGCCGCTCAGCCTGCCGGCCATCGTTTCGGCCTTCATGCTGGCCTTCCTGATCTCCTTCGACGAATTCATTGTCGTCTTCTTCCTGGCCGGCACCGAGCCGACGCTGCCGCTCTACATCTGGAGCCAGCTGCGTTTTCCAAAGTCGCTGCCGACGGTGATGGCGCTGGGCACGTCGATCCTGGCTGTGTCCTTCATCATCGCTGCAGCGGCTGAAATCCTGCGCCATCGCGGCTTGTCCGCCACGGCGCCAAAGCCCGCGGATCCGTCACAACCAAAACAAACCAAGAGAGGAGAACTGCAATGGCATTCGACCTGAAATCGATCTCTGCAAAGACTGTTTGCGCTGGATTGACGGCGTTCGCGCTGGCGCTGTCGTCGACCGTCGCTTTCGCCGGCGACAAGCTGCAATATTTCACCTGGTCGGGCTATGAACTGCCCGATTTCAACAAGAGCTTCCTCGCCGCGCACCCCGACGGCGTCGAGGCCTCGATCTTCGGTGACGACGATGACGCCTTCACCAAGGTCAAGGCCGGCTTCCGCCCCGACATCGCGCATCCCTGTTATGACAAGGTGGCGCGCTGGAACAAGGAAGGCCTGCTGCAGCCGATCGACACCAAGCGGATCAAGAACTGGGACTCGATCTTCCCGGTGTTCAAGAACCTGCCCGACCTGCAGGCCGGCGACGGCAAGGTCTGGATGGTGCCATGGGACTGGGGCAACACCTCGATCCTCTACCGCACCGACCTGGTGAAGAACCCGGAAGCGAGCTGGAACCTTTTGTGGGACAAGCAGTATGCCGGTCGCATGGCGACGATCGACGCGGTGCACGACACGCCGGTCGTTGCCGCACTGCTCGCCGGCGTTAATCCGTTCGACATGACGCCGGAGCAAATGGACAAGGTGGCCGAGAAGCTGCGCGAGCAGCGCCCGCTGCTCTCCAATTACACCACCGACATGACCTCCGTCGAACAGGCGCTGGCCAGCGGCCAATTGGTCGCCGCCATGACCTGGAACGCGTCGGCCACCTCGCTGAAGAAGCAGGGCGTGCCGGTCGAGTTCATGAAGCCGAAGGAGGGCATGCTGACCTGGGCCTGCGGCTTCGTCATGCTCAAGGACGCCAAGAATGTCGACCTCGCCTATGACTTCATCAACAGCCGGCTGGAAGCCGACTCCGGCAAATACCTGATCGAGGCCTATGGCTATGGCAGTTCGCTGAGCTCCGCTTTTGCCACCGTGCCGAAGGAGGAGCTGGAGAAATTGCAGCTGCCATCCGACCCGGAAGTGATGCTGAAGACCACCATCTTCACCGGACCGATGAAACAGAATGACGACCTCGCCAAGATGTTCGAAAAGGTCAAGGCAGGCGGCTGAACCCTAGAGCACCGCGCGGCGTCAGCCACGCGGTGTCACCCGAGACACTGCAAACGAGGTCGGGAATTGATGGACATACTGGACGAAGCTGCTGAGAAGCCGAAGGACGATGCCGATGTGCGGGTCGGCCGGCGCGTGCGGGCGCTGCGGCTGGAGCGCAACCTGTCGCTGGCCGATCTTGCGGCAAAAGCCGGCGTGTCGATCGGTGCGTTGAGCCAGATCGAACGCGGCATGTCCTCGCTGCGCGTCAAGGTGATCTGGCCGCTCGCCGCCGCCCTCGACATCGAGCCGTCGGCGCTGATCGCCGACGGCAACGATGCCGTCAACGATCTCTATTGCGTGCGTGCCGATAAGCGACGGCAAATCCCGGTCAAGTCGGAAGGCATTGCCAAGGCGCTGCTGTCGCCGCCGGGCGCGACGCTGACCGGCATGCTGGTGACGGTGGAAGCCGGCGGCGGCACCGCGGAGGCCTATGCGCATGCCGGTCATGAATTCGGCTTCGTGCTGTCGGGCGAGGTCGAACTGGTGGTTGATTCGACAAATTACGTGCTGAAGACCGGCGACAGTTTTGCGTTCAAGAGCACGCTTTTGCATGCCTTCCGCAATCCAGGCGCCGAGCGTTGCCAGATCCTCTGGGTCAACACCACGAAGCCATCCGAGGTTCGCGATGGCGCCTGATCCACTTGTGCGGCTACAGGCTGTCTCGAAGATTTTTCCTGGCGGCATCGTCGGGCTCGACGCCGTCGATCTCGACATTGTCGGCGGCGAGTTCATCACGCTGCTCGGGCCGTCGGGTTGCGGCAAGACCACCAGCCTGCGCGTCATCGCCGGCTTCGAAAGCCCGACGACCGGCAAGGTGTTGCTCGATGGTCGCGATATCACGGCACTTCGGCCGTTCGACAGGCCGGTCAACACCGTTTTCCAGGATTACGCGCTGTTCCCGCACATGAATGTCGCCGAAAATGTCGGCTTTGGCCTATCGCTGCGCAAACTGTCTGGAGCCGAACAGGCAAAGCGCGCCGGCGAAGCCCTTGACATGGTCGGCCTCGCCGACAAGCTTGGCGCCCGCGTCTCCGAACTGTCGGGCGGCCAGCGCCAGCGTGTCGCACTGGCGCGTGCCATCGTCTGCGAACCACGCGTGCTACTGCTCGACGAGCCGTTGTCGGCGCTCGATGCGCATCTGCGTGAACAGATGCAGGTTGAACTGAAGCGGCTGCAGTCGCGGCTCGGCACCACCTTCGTCATGGTCACCCACGACCAGACCGAAGCGCTGTCGATCTCCGACCGCATCGTCGTCATGAACAAGGGCCGCATCGAGCAGATTGCGCCGCCGGCCACACTTTATGACCGGCCCGCCACGAAGTTTGTGGCGAGCTTCATCGGCACCATGAATCTCCTGCAATCGCGCTTCGTCGGCCGAGACGGCGATCGCCTGCGCTTCGCCGCCGGCGCCCTACCGCTGGAGGCCATTTCTGAAACCGGCGAAGCTCTCGCCGAGGACGCCATGCACACCGTCGGCGTGCGGCCGGAAGATCTCCTGGCGATGACCGAGGCCGCGCCCGGCACAGCGCCGGCACGCGTCAACAGCATCGTCTTTCACGGCCGCACGTTGCGTCTGCACGCTGAACTCGGGCAGGGCGCACCTGTTGTCATAGACGCGCCGCGCCAAGCCGAGGGTTTTCAATTCCAGGTCGGCGACGTGGCGCATATCAGCCTGCGCCGTGGTGCCAACTGCCCGGTGCTACCAGGTTAGTTTCATCGATCAAATCCACGCTTGACTCCAAGGATTGTTCCTGTTTTGTTCTAACCGTAGATGAGAAACAGGAGCGTTCTTCGCCGGGCGTATGGGTATGTATCGGCAAGGTGAATTCGATTTCGGCATACCAGAGCCTCCGTGGCAACCGAAGCGGCCGGATCGTGCCTTCTTCGGGTTGTTCTTGCAGCCGAAGGACTATGGTTCATTCGCCAATCTGCAGACGCAGCTTTGTCATCGACATGAAGTCGGTGAATCGCTGCTGTCGGCTGAACGGTTCCATCTGAGCCTGCAACATGCCGGCGACTACAAGCGGCTGCGGTCCAAGACCGTCTTTGCGGGATCTCGATCGGGTCAGCGTGTCCACATGCCTGCTTTCGAGGTCACGTTTGGCCACGTCGGCAGCTTTCCCGGTCGCCCGGCAACAAGGGGCAGGCCACCTCATCGCCCATTTGTGCTTCTCGCCGATGATGGACCGGTTTTTGAACTTCACAAATTGCTTGGTGTCGAGATGCTCAGGAATGGGCTCAAAGCGTCGGATCATTTCGTTCCGCATCTGACACTTGCCTACGATCAAAAGTTCATCTCTCGGCAGCCCATCGAACCGATCAGCTTCGTTGCCCATGACTTCATCTTTGTTCACAGCCTGCGCGGCCTGACAAAATACCTCTTCCTGGATCGTTGGCCTTTGCCGTTGGCATCGTAGTTCGCAAGCTGGGCGATCCGTCCTGACACGGATTGTCAGCTACCGCACGTTCCGACGATGGAGGCCAGCAAGCTGTTCCCCATTTGCAGTGCGTCTGACAGGAGGAATACAAATGACCATCGCGGAAATTGCCAAGGATTTCACCGAGCTGCTCAAGCAGGGCGATAACGAAGCTGCTGCCGAGAAGTACAACGCCGATGATATAATCAGTCTCGAAGCCATGGCGGGGCCGATGGCCATCTCCCATGGCAAGGAGGCGCTCAGGCAGAAGGGCCAATGGTGGCAGGAGAACAATGAAGTGCATGGCGGCTCGGTCGAGGGCCCCTACGTCAACGGAGACCAGTTCGCGGTGCGCTTCAAGTTCGACATAACGCCCAAGGCTACCGGCGAGCGTGTCACCATGGATGAAGTTGGCCTCTACACGGTCAAAAACGGCAAGATCACCGAAGAGCGCTTCTATTATTGAGGCCGTGAAATACCATCGGCTTGCGGGAGCTCGGTCTCGTCGCTGAAGGTTGAAAAATAAGCATGGCGGCCGGGACGATGTCCCAGGCCGCCATGTGAGAGGCTCAAATGGTCTTCACGTACTGCGCAAGCTGATCGGCCACCGTGCCCCAGCCGTCGAAGAAACCCATCTCTTCATGGTTGTTGCGGGTCGCCTCGTCGCCATGGATGGCGGTGGCGGTGTAGCGCGTGCCCTTGCCGTCCGGCTGCAAGGAAATGACAGCGGTGATGAAGGGTTCCCCTGACGGCCGGTAACCCGGCAACAATGCATCCGTCCACACCAGCCGCTCGTTCGGCACGATTTCGAGATAGCAGCAATGGCGGTCGTTGACCTCATTGCCGTCGGGCGACTGCATGCGCGTCCGGAACAGACCGCCCGGCCTGAGGTCGATCTCGCAGTCGGTGATCATCCAAGGCCTAGGCGTGAACCATTGCTTGACATGCTCAGGCGTCGTCAAGGCGCGCCACAGCAATTCGCGCGGCGCATCGATGACGCGCTCCAGCACGAGGTCCAGCCTGGGATCCGGCTTGAGGGGATAGATCATTTTTCTGTCTCCTGGAGGGTCATCACATAGGCGTCGAACTGGTCGAGGCGGCGCTCCCACAGCGTGCGCTGTTCGGCCAGCCAGTTTTCGGCAAGCTTCAGCGGCTCGGGTGCCAGTTGATAGGTCCTGACCCGGCCGGTCTTTTGCGAGCGCACCAGCCCGCAACCTTCGAGGATTTTGAGATGTTCGATGAAGGAGGGCAGGGCCATGTCGAACGGTTGGGCAAGCTCGCTGACCGAGGCAGGGCTGCGGTTCAGCCGCTCCACCACGCGTCGCCGCGTCGGATCGGACAGTGCGCGAAAGATGCCGTCGATCGGTGGACGGCTCGGAGTTGTGGTCTGAAGGCTTGTCATTGGTCATCCCGGGTGTCGTCGAAAGCGGCTCGAAAATACTTAGGAAAATTCCTTAGTGTTGACAAGCCCAAAAACACTGGGACACCGGTGCGACCGCTGGCAAAGCGCGCAGAGCGTCCTTAATCTGCGGTCAGATTCGAAATCGGAAGGGCCGCTGTTTTGACGATCATCATCTACGGCATCACCACCTGCGACACCGTCAAGAAGGCGCGCGTCTGGCTGGAGGGCCATGATGTTTCCTACCGTTTTCACGATTTCAGGGCAGAGGGGCTGGACGCCAAGCGTCTTGACGGCTGGGTTGGCAAGGTCGGCTGGGAAAAGCTGCTCAACAAGGCGAGTACGACGTTTCGCGAACTGGCGGAAAAGGACAAGCAGGGCCTGGATGAAAAGAAGGCCAAGGCGTTGATGCTGGCCAAGCCGACCGTGATCAAGCGGCCGGTGCTGGAGGTCGGTGATCGGATTCTGGTGGGGTTCAAGGCTGATGTTTATCAGGCGGCGGTGAAGTAGCGTAGCGAGAAGGCGACGCTGCCAATCTCCCCCCTTGCGGGGGAGATGGCCGGCAGGCCAGAGGGGGGTGTGAAGGATCGCCACCCTTTGACTGTTCGTCTCAGAATTTGGCCGGTGATTGGCTGACAGGTCGGCGGGACAGCACCCCCCTCTGCCCTGCCGGGCATCTCCCCCGCAAGGGGGGAGATTGGCCAATCGCCGACCTTACAGATTGTGGGCACCCTTCAATCCGTCTTTCTGAGATACCCCGCCAGCGCCACCGCATTGTTATGCGCCTCATCATGCGCGCCGTAGAGCAGCGTCACCTTGCCGTGGCGAAGCAGGCCGCGCAATTCACCCACCGCATCTTCATTCCCGTCCAACTCAACTCGGTACTGCTTCTGAAACTCAGCCCAGCGCGCCGCCTCATGGCCGAACCATTTGCGCAGATCGTCGCTCGGCGCGATGTCCTTCAGCCACAGCGCCAGCGCGGCGTCCTCCTTGCTGACGCCGCGTGGCCAGATTCGGTCGACCAGAACCCGTTGCCCGTCATCGGGCGCGGGTGGCTCGTAGATACGCTTGACCGCCAGGTCGAAGGCCATCGGAACCTCCGTAAGCGGGTCAGGCCCACTCGCCCTTGCGCATGACGGGCACGCGGGCGCCGTCCTTGTGGACACCATCGATGTCGATCTTGTCCGAGCCGATCATCCAGTCGATGTGGATAAAACTCTTGTTGCCGCCGCGCGCCGCGATCTCGTCCTGGCTGAGCGAGGCGCCGTCGACAAAGCACTTCGAATAGCATTGGCCGAGCGCGATGTGGCAGGCGGCGTTCTCATCGAACAGCGTGTTGAAGAACAACAGCCCGCTCGCCGAGATCGGCGAGGAATGCGGCACCAGCGCCACCTCGCCGAGGCGGCGCGCCCCCTCGTCTGTGTCGAGTACCTTCTTCAGCACGTCCTCGCCCTTCGAGGCCTTGGCCTCGACGATCCTGCCTTCTTCGAAACGCACCGAGATGTCGTCGATCAGCGTGCCCTGGTAGGACAGCGGCTTGGTCGAGGAAACATGACCCTCGACCCGCCTTGCGTGCGGCGTGGTGAAGACCTCCTCGGTCGGGATGTTGGGGTTGCAGGTGATGCCGTTCTTGGCGGTCGAGGCGCCGCCCATCCATTCATGGCCGTCTGCCAGTCCAACCGTCAGGTCGGTGCCGGGTCCGGTAAAGTGCAGCGCATGGAAATTATGGCCGTTGAGCCATTCGGTGCGGCTGCGAAGGGCTGCGTTGTGCGCCTTCCAATTGCCGATCGGGTCCTCAACATCGACCCGCGACGCGGCGAAGATGGCATCGGCGAGCTTCACGACCGCGACATCGTCGGCATCGCCGGGGAAGACCTGTCTGGCCCAGGCGAGGTCCGGATAGGCGACGATGTTCCAGTTGATGTCGAAGCCGGTGATCTTTTCCAGCGCCGGCTGGTAGGCCATCGAATTCGCCTTGTTGGCGCGCGCCACTTTCGCCGGATCCTGAGCCGACAACAGCGATGGATCCTCGCCGCGCACGGCAAGCCTGGCCGCATTGTTGGCAAAGGCTTTCGCCATGCCCTCATAAAGCCAGCCGGCGGCGCGGTCGAAGCTCGCGTCGGCGCCGAAACGGTAGCGGGCCAGCGTCATCTCGTCATCGTTGAAGATTGGCGTCACCAGCCCGGCGCCGGCCTTGTAGGCATGCTCGACGATCCGCCTGGTCAACGGCAGTGCCGCGATCGACGAAGTCAACACCAGATCCTGGCCTGGCTGCAATTGCAGCCCGACCTTGATGGCGACTTCCGCCAGCCTGTCGAGCTTCACCGGGTCGATCGATGCGGAAACGCCGCGCGAATGTGTGGTCATGATCCTGCCTGTCGTAGTTTGATGTCCGACTCTACATAGCTCGGTGCCTCCGTCCTTTCCACCGCGATCGCGACGGTGGGTTCTGCGTTCGCGGACCCGAACCGCGCCATGGTTGCCTCGATCTCTTCCCTGATCCAGAGCTTGAAATCCCGGACCTTGCGGCTTTCCGCCTTGACGGACGAGGTCACCAGCCAATAGCCGAGCCCGCTCTGGGCGCGGATTCCGAAAGGCGCCACCAGCCGCCCGTCGGCCAGCGCATCCGCGGCGAGCAATTGCCAGCCCAGCATCACGCCATGGCCGGCAATCGCCGACTCCAGGCACAGCATCGGGTCGGTGAAACGCGCACCCTTGAGGAAGGTGACAGGTGGGACACCGGCCGTTTCGAACCAGCTTTCCCAGTTGATCATCGCCCGCTCGTCGGTAATCGCGCAGGTCTGGGCAAGGTCCTCGATCGATTTCAGTTTTTGGGCGATCGCCGGCGCGCAGACCGGGAAGACTTCCTGCGCCAGGAGCAGTTCCGTGCGCCCGCCCGGCCATTTGCCGTCGCCGAGCCGGATGGCGATGTCGATGTCCGAGTGATCGAGATTGGCCAGCCGCACCGAAGCGTCGATGCGCAGCAGCACGTTGGGATGCCGGTCGAAGTGGCGAGATAGCCTGGGCAACAGCCACTTCGAGGCAAAGGCCGGCGCCACCGAAACCACCAATGTGCATTGCGTAGCCTCGTCGGCCAGCGCCACGGCCTGGGAAAGCTCACGAAATCCAGCACCAAGGCGGGCCGCGAAGACGGTGCCGAACTCAGTCAGCACCAGACCGCTCGCCGTTCGCTCGAACAGCGCCTGGCCGAGCTGTTTTTCGGTACGGCTTATCTGCTGGCTGACGGCGCTGACGGAAACGTTGAGTTCACCGGCCGCCGCCGCCAGCGATCCGAGCCGGGCAACGGTTTCGACGGCGCGGAGGCCGTTGAGATGGACGCGGTTGAGCATGGCCATTGAGTTTTTCTAAACTGATCCGGCTGAAATCTCAATTGAAAGGCATGTCTAAACGGCAGATTTTGTCGGGAGAGACAGACCCGTGGAGCCGGAAATGCTGAGGATCTTGTCGTCATCGCTGAGGGTCTTTTTCGCTGCGACTACTTCGCATGAGCCGCGCCAGGACAGCGAAACGCAGAGATGGCTGATCGATCCGCTTTCGCATCCGGTGCTGAACACCATGTCGGAGCGCGAACTGGGCGATGTGCCGTTCAGGCTGACGGCACGGCGGACAGTGCACGAGACGGTTCCACTATGCGCCGGCGGTCGCTGCTGAGCAGGTGCCAAGCGTTCCGGCTCGAGGAAAGTCGAGGCGAGCACGTCCCGCGTACGCACTGGCCCAACAGATGGCGATTGTTTCAGCGATCCCTGCACTTATTGTGCAGTGCAATGACATCAGCCACCTCGACAGCGCTGCGGTTCGCTCTCGCCGGCATGATTGCCATGGCGATTGCCATGGGCATCGGCCGTTTCGTCTACACGCCGATCCTGCCCGGGATGATGCAGGAACTGCATCTGTCGCCTGCCGATGCCGGCTGGATCGCGTCGGCCAATTATCTCGGCTACCTCGTCGGCGCGTTGGCAGCGGCGGGCGGCTGGGCGCATGGGCGCGAGCGCCTGCTGATGCTGGCGGGGCTTGGCGCCAGTGCGGTCCTTGCCGCGCTGATGGGGCTGACCGAAGCGATGGCGGCCTTTCTCGCCATCCGCTTTCTGGCCGGTCTGGCCAGCGCCTTCGTCATGGTGTTCATGGCCAGCATCGTGTTCAGCCATATCGCGGCTGCCGGTCGCAACGACCTGCAGGCCTGGCATTTCGGCGGCGTCGGGCTCGGCATAGCGGCATCGGCGGCGATGATGACGGTGCTGGTCGCCGAGCATTCGGGCTGGGCGGCAGGCTGGCTGTGGTCGGCGGCGATTTCGGCCTGTGGTTTCGTCCTCGTCGCTCTGTTGGTCAATGAGGGTCCGCTCGGCAACGGCGAAGTCACCCGCGAGCCGGCACTGCGGATGGACCGGTCGTTGGTCAAGGTCATCATCGCCTACGGCCTGTTCGGCTTTGGCTATGTGGTGACGGCGACATTCCTGGTCGCCATCGTCCGGCAAGGCGGCGGCAGCCGCATCTTCGAGGCCATGGTGTGGATGGTCGCCGGTCTTGCGGGCTTTCCCTCCGTCTGGCTCTGGCAGAAGATCGCCGCCCGGACCGGCCTCTATGCCGCCTATGCGCTGGCGTGCTTCATCGAAGTTGCCGGCGTCACCGCCAGCGTCGCCATCGGCGGAGCCACCGGGCCGCTGCTTGCCGGCGTGCTGCTCGGCGGCACCTTCATTGCCATCACCGCCTTTGGCCTGCAAGCCGCCCGGCAGCAGGCGCCAAGCGCGCCGCGGCGGATCTTTGCCCTGATGACGGCTGCGTTCGGCCTTGGCCAGATCATCGGGCCGGTCGCCGCCGGATTTCTGGCGCAAATGTCCGGCGATTTCTTCCTCGCCTCGATCACCGCCGCAATCGTGCTGGTCGTCTCCGGCGCCATCACATGGTCGGCTGCGCCAAAATCGCCATGATTGTGGGCTTGCTGTGCCGGGCATCGGGCACGGGCATTTTCTTTCCCACTAATGTGTGACTTTATGCCCGCCGTAGTCAGCTGATTTGCGCCCAGATCGAGGAATTCGCCACAGTGTTCGTATCGTTTTTTCCAAAGCCGAAGCTGTTTTTTAGCTCGGCGGTCGTCTGGAGCCTGCTTGCCGTCTTGCTCTGGTTCTACGCAGGGGAACGTTTTGGTGGTGTTTTCGGTATGCCTCCAGCTGCTCCCGATGCGCCGCCGATCATCGGTGTCTCATCATTCTGGTCACTGCCGTTTCTATGGTTCTACATATATTTTGCCGTCGTAGTGGCGCTCTTCTACGTCTTTTGGGCTTGGTATTCGCCACACCCATGGCAGATCTGGTCCATTCTCGGCTCTGCGCTGATCCTCTTCATCACCTATTTCCAGGTTCAGGTGAGCGTTGCCATCAACAACTGGTACGGGCCATTTTGGGATCTGATCCAGAATACCATTTCGGGCAAAATAAAGATCACCGCTGCCGATATCTACTGGCAGATTGCTACATTCATGGGAATTGCCGGTGTAGCCGTAGTGGTCAGTGCGCTTACTGTATTTTTGGTAAGTCACTATGTCTTTCGTTGGCGCACTGCGATGAACCAGTTTTACATGGAAAACTGGCAGAAGCTGAGGCATATTGAGGGTGCCTCACAGCGTGTCCAGGAAGACACGATGCGTTTCTCCACGATCATGGAGCAACTCGGCGGCAATTTGATTGACTCGGTGATGACCCTCATCGCCTTCACTCCGCTGCTCATAGCCCTGTCGGTTCACATCACGGAATTGCCGATCGTGGGTGTGATACCGCATCCGCTGCTATTGTCGGCTATTTTTTGGGCCTTGTTTGGCACCGTGCTTCTGGCTGTGGTCGGCGTTAAATTGCCTGGGCTTCAGTTCCGGAACCAGCGCGTTGAGGCGGCTTATCGAAAAGAATTGGTCCTTGGTGAAGATGATCCGAATCGAGCACAGCCACCTGCTGTGAGGGAATTGTTTGAAAATGTAAGAAGAAACTATTTTAGGCTGTATTTTCACTACGTGTATTTCAACGTATTTCGCTACCTCTATTTGCAAACGAACAACATATTCTCTTTGATATTGATGGCGCCGTCCATTGCGGCTGGTGCGATCACTTTAGGTTTGTTGAATCAAATCAGCAATGCGTTCTCCCAAGTGACATCGTCGTTCCAGTATCTTGTAAACTCGTGGCCAACTGTGGTTGAGCTGATCTCGATCTACAAGCGTCTGCGCGCTTTCGAAACCACTCTGCATGGCGAGCCGCTGCCGGAAATCGACCAACGCTATCTCGACCGCCAGGCACAGGCGCCCGATCCAGCTTGACTGGGATGTGAAAGTTGGCGGCTCAGCCGCCGACCGAGACCTGCCTTTGGCCAGCATCCTGGCGCGAAACATAGTCGCGAAAACTGATGCATTCGACATCCGCCTTGACGCAGACGTCGCCGGCAAAGCGCTCCAGCGCGTTCCAGTAGGCGCCGTCATTCATCAGCGCGAAGTGGAAGCCGAGTTCCAGCGGAATGCGTTTTCCCGCATACTGCCTGTCGAAGGCGGCGCGGAAGGCAGCATAGGTCCGGTTGGCGAACTCGCCCGCTTGGCTTGGCCGCTCGAAGCCGCCGGAATGCCTGACATAGAGATTGTAGTCCATGGCAATCACCGGCCGCGACTTCGGTCCTTCGGGAATCTGAGGCAGGGAAAAGTGCATGATGCCGTTGCTGGACGTCGGTCGGGCAGGGCCTTGCGAGACGCCGCTGGCATCGAATTGATATCCGGCCGCCGGCAGCGCTTCGTAAAGCGCCTTGCTGGTCGACAGGTACGGCGCGCGAAAGCCGACCACCGCATGCCGCGCGAAATCGCGCCAGCCCTGTGGTTCGGGTGCAATGCCGTTGATCGCATAGGCGTTTTCGAGAATGTGCTCGAACGAACTGAACTCTTTCAGCCAGTCCGCCTTGCTCCAGTCCTTGCCGTCGAAATGGCCGCAGCCATGGCTGGCGATGTCGTGGCCTTCATGCGCGGCAAGGCCGATCTGTTCGAGCCGCTCGGTGACTTCCTGCTTGGAGGCGGCAAAGCCGATGTTGGATTTGCCGGCGCTTTTGCCGGGTGCGGTGTACTCCTTGCGCGTCTCCGTCGACAGCAGGAAGACGCAGGACAGAAAATAGGTGAAATGCGCGCCGGTGCGCTCAGCCAATGTCCGGCTGCGTTTCCATTGCGAAATATCGCGGGCGCTGTCGAATGAGATGATGACGACCTGTTTCGGCTTTGCCGGCACCGGCGGATCGGCCAAAGCCCCGCCACCAGTGGTGAGCGCGGCAAGCGAAAACGCAACAACGCGGAACGGACGAAGCATAGGCAATCTGATCTTCACTCGGGGAACGTCTGCACGCCGGCTATCGCCTAAATGTGGCGTGGGTGCGATGAGCCTTTTCGGCTGCTTGTCCGGGGCAAACATCCGTTTGCCCCGGACAATAGGCGATTTTCCGGTTGAACCCCTTCCATGCCGGCAAAATTTCGCTAAAACGCGGGCTGACAAAGGCCCGACGGGGCAGGAATGGTTTGATTTGATGTCCGACGACAGTTTCATCCGTGAAGTCAACGACGAGATCCGTCGCGAACAGGCGCAGGCGCTGTGGGACCGTTTTGGCCCCGCTCTGATTGTCGTTGCGATCCTCGTGGTGCTCGGCACCGCCGCCTTCGTCGGCTACCGCTATTGGGACGAGACGCGCGCCAACCGCTCGGGCGATGCGTTCTCGCAGGCGCTGAAGCTCGCCAATGACGGCAAGAACGATGAGGCGCTGACCGCGCTCGATCAGTTGGAGAAGGATGGCTACGGCGCTTATCCATTGCTCGCCCGCATGCGCGGCGCGACCGTCAAGGCGAACAAGGGTGACGTCCCCGCCGCCGTCAAGGATTTCGACGAAGTCGCCGCCGATACGGCCATTCCCCAGGGCATTCGCGACATGGCGCGCCTGCGGGCAGCACTGCTGCTTGTCGACCACGGCTCCTTTGCCGACGTCTCCAGCCGTGTCGAAGCGCTCACATCCGACACCAACACGCTGCGCCACACGGCGCGCGAGGCACTCGGCCTTTCCGCCTGGAAGGAAGGCAAGACGCAGGATGCGCTGAAACTGTTCGACCAGATCGCCGCCGATGACGGCGCCCCGCGCAACACCCGCGAGCGCGCAACATTGATGTCCGAGCTGATCCGCGGGTCGGGCAGTGCGTCGTGACCTTCAAAGTCGCCATCATCGGCAGACCTAACGTCGGCAAATCGACTCTTTTCAATCGGCTGGTGGGAAGGAAGCTGGCGCTCGTCGACGACACGCCGGGCGTCACCCGCGACCGTCGCGTCCATGCCGCCAAGCTCTACGACCTGCATTTCGATGTCATCGACACCGCCGGCTTCGAGGACGCTGGCGCCTCGACCTTGCCCGGCCGCATGCGTGCGCAGACCGAGATCGCCATCCGCGAAGCCGACCTGATCTTCTTCACCATCGACGCCAAGTCCGGCCTGTTGCCTGACGACAGGACCTTCGCCGAGATCGTGCGCAAGTCCGGCAAGCCGGTCGTGCTGGTCGCCAACAAGGCCGAGGCGAAGGGCGCCCAGGGCGGCATGCTGGAAGCCTGGGAGCTCGGCCTTGGCGAGCCGATCCCGGTTTCGGCCGAGCATGGCCAGGGCATGCCCGATTTGCGCGACGCCGTGATCGGCGCGCTCGGCGAAGCGCGCGCCTTCGGCGAAGAAGAAGATGGCGAAGACGAAGACGTCGCTGCCGGCGAGGTGCTGATCGGCGAGGATATCGCCGATCCGGATGCCGAGCACGCCTATGACGACACCAAACCGATGCGCATTGCCGTCGTCGGCCGCCCCAATGCCGGCAAGTCGACGCTGATCAACGCGCTGATCGGTGAAGAGCGGCTGCTCACCGGACCGGAAGCCGGCATCACCCGTGATTCGATCTCGGTCGATTGGGATTGGCATGGCCGCCGCCTGAAACTGTTCGACACGGCCGGCATGCGCCGCAAGGCCAGGATCCACGAAAAGCTGGAAGTGATGTCGGTGCAGGACGGTCTGCGCGCCATCCGGTTTGCCGAGATCGTCATCATCGTCCTCGACGCCACCATCCCCTTCGAGAAGCAGGATCTGCAGATCGCCGACCTGATCATCAGGGAAGGCCGGGCGCCGGTGATCGCCTTCAACAAATGGGATCTGATCGACCATCCCCAGGAGCTTCTGGCCGAACTGCGCGAGAAGACGGAACGGCTTCTTCCCCAGGCGCGCGGCATGCAGGCCGTACCCGTCTCGGCCGAGACCGGGCGCGGCCTCGACAAGCTGATGGATGCCGTCATCAAGACCCACAAGGTGTGGAACAGCCGCGTCTCGACCGGCAAGCTCAACCGCTGGCTGGAGGGCATCCTGGCGCATCATCCGCCGCCTGCTGTTGCCGGGCGCCGGCTGAAGGTCAAGTACGTCACCCAGGCCAAGACCCGTCCGCCGGGCTTCGTCGTCCAGTGCTCGCGGCCCGACGCGATGCCGCAATCCTATGTCCGCTACCTCTCCAACAGCCTGCGCGAAGCCTTCGACATGCCCGGCGTGCCGATCCGCATTGCGCTGCGCACGTCGGACAACCCGTTCGCCGGCAGGTCAAACAAGAAACGCAACTGATCGTCGGCGCCCACCTGGCGCTTCATGATCACGCCACGTTGCGCAGGCCGTTGTCGCTGACCCGCGCATTTTCGGGCAGCGCTTGCCGTGCGGCGTCCAGCAGGATATCGCCGAGGCGGGCCGCCACCGGCTCCGCCTCGGCGTCCTTGCGATGCAGGAACAACGCCATCTTGGGCAGGGCGGGCAATCCGGCGATCTCCGGCGTCATTGCGCTGACGCTGGCCGGCAGGCCGATGTCGGTGCGGATCGTCAGCCCCAGCCCCGCAGCAACCGCGGCCCAGATGCCGCCAAGGCTTGGGCTGGAAAAGGCCATCCGCCACGACAGGCCGGCACGGTCGAGCGTTTCAGTTGCAACCGTACGCAAAAGGCATGGCGCCTCGAGCGCCACCAGCGGCAGTGGCTCACCGTGGCGCAGGCTGGTCTCGATGCGCTTTGCCGGCCCGATCCAACGCATCGGCACATCGGCGACATGCTGGCTGTAGGGCAGCGTTTCGCCGCAGTGCCAGGCGAGCGCGATGTCGAGACTGCCTGACATGACCCTTTCGGCAAGGTCGTGGCTGCGTGCGATCCTGGCTTCGATCTTGACCTTGGGGTGCGCCCGGGCAAATCGGCCGAGCACGTCCGGCAGCACCGCCTCGCCGAAATCTTCCTGCAAGCCGAGCCGTACCCAGCCTTCCAACTCGACATCATGGATGGCGGATGCCGCCTCGTCATTCAATTCGATCAGCCGGCGCGCATAGCCGAGCATAGTCTCGCCGGCCTCGGTCAAAGCGAGGCCGCGTCCTGATTTGCGGAAGATCGGCGTCGCTGCCTGTTCTTCCAGTTTCTTCAATTGCGCGCTGACCGCCGACGTCGACCGGCCAAGCCGGTCAGCGGCCTTGGCAAAGCTACCCAGTTCCATACCGGTGACGAAACTGCGCAGGACGTCGAGGTCGAAAGTTACGCGTCGCATGTGTGAAGTCCCGATTTTCAGGATTGTATGTCAAAAACTTCCTGATTTTCAGGATGAAATTATGGCGGTAGGGACAGATCGTCAAGGCGGGACCACTGGCCAGCACGGGAAATGAAGTCATGTCCGCCATTGTCAATTGCGCCGACCGGCAGCCGTCAGAACTCCTGGAAGATACGGCAGCCGGTTCCGCCGAAAGGGTATTCAAGCCCGGCCATCGCTGGAAGGTTCTGGGCATCGGCGTCGCCGCCAATGCCGCCTTCTCGGCTACGTTCTCCGGCATCCCGGCGACGGCGGTCGTTCTTCGCCAGGGCTATCACCTGGGCAATGCCGAGCTCGGCCTGGCGCTCGGCCTTCTCGGGCTGGGGGTCGCGCTCAGCGAACTGCCCTGGGGCCTGCTCACCGATCGCTGGGGCGATCGCCGCGTGCTCCTGATCGGGCTCGGCGCGACGGCGGTGTGGCTCCTGGTCATGGCGATGCTGGTTGTGCCGACAAAGGCCGGTACTCCCGGCGTCACGCTGCTCGCCGCGAGCCTGCTCATCACCGGACTGCTCGGCGGCAGCGTCAACGGTTCGAGCGGCCGCGCCATCATGGGCTGGTTCCGGGAAAACGAGCGCGGCTTTGCAATGAGCATCAGGCAGACGGCGGTGCCGCTCGGCGGCGGCCTTGGCGCCCTCATACTGCCCTCGCTTGCTCTGGCTTTCGGCTTTGGCGCGGTGTTCGGGGTCCTGGCGGGTGCATCCGCTCTGTCTGCCCTGTTCGCCTGGCGCTGGCTGCACGAGCCGCCGACGGCGGGCAAGGATCATCTCGCTGCGGCTTCTGTGGCCGGACCGGCGCCGCTGCGCAATCGCGATGTTTGGCGTATCGCGACCGCCATCGGCCTGCTCTGCTTTCCGCAGGTGGCCGTGCTCACCTTCGCCTCCGTGTTCCTGCACGATTTCGTTGGATTGGGAACGGCGGCGATCAGCGCGAGCCTCGCCGCCGTTCAGATCGGCGCCATGGTCATGCGCATCTGGAGCGGCCGCTTCACCGACCGTCACGGCAACCGCCGCCAATTTCTTCGCTTGTGCAGCGCGTTCAGCGCCCTTGCCTTCGCCATGCTTTGGCTGCTGGTCCTGTTCGGCCCAACCGTTCCGGGCGGCCAGCTCATCTGCTTGGCGGTCCTTCCAGTCGTGCTTATTGTCGCAGGCATCTCCGTCTCCGCCTGGCACGGCGTCGCATACACCGAGCTTGCCACCCTTGCCGGCGCCAGCCATGTCGGGACCGCGCTCAGCCTTGCCAACACCTTTGTTTTTGTCGGCTTCTTCCTGGTGCCGGTGGCCATTCCGGGGCTCTTGCACCTCTGGTCCTGGTCCGGCGTCTGGCTGGCGGCCGCCATCTGCGCGCTGATCGCCCGGCCGATCTTCCTGCGTCCGGCCTGAATAGCCGGCCGCAAAATCGCCTGACTTCGCAACCACGACCTCGGGTCGGCCGGGAAAACCCGATCGAAGCCGTTAACGTCCCATCAAGGTTAATGCATCATTTTGCTCTCCAGTGGGGTCAGTCGCGTTCCTGGAGAGTGTTCCGTGCATCGACGTGTGTTGAAGCGGCTGGTTGCCGCCGCCGGTGAGAGAAAACGTGGCTTTCTGGCTCCGCTCGTCATCGGTTTCGGCATCTGGATCGGCTTTCCGACGGTCGCCGCCTATCAGGACATGACGAGCCTGGTTTCCGGCCTCGAAGCATCGAGCACGCGCTGGAATTCCTATGTCGAGAAATCCGTCGCCGGCTCCACCCATGCGGCCGAGATGCCCTTTGTCGATTCCGATGTCACCGGCTCCATCTCCGGATCGGGTGTCCACCTGGCCGGTGTCGGCAACGTGTCGTTTCGCGGCAAGGGCGGCAAGGTCAGCGGCACGCCCGATGAGGACCGCGTCGTGCGCGCCGAGAAGAAAGGGCGCATCGTCCAGATGTCTCCCGTCGCACCGCCGAAGAACTTCAACGCCGGCTCGATCTTCGAGCGCACCTCCTCCTTGCTGCGGCCCAGCATGGACAGCGGCCTGAAAATGGCTTTCGCCAAGCCGCAGATCAAAGGCAAGGAAATCCAGATCGCCGCGGCATTCCATGCGCGCGAGGACAAGAAGCCGGATCCCGGCGTGCCGGCCATGCTGGCAGCGCTGGTCAACAACGACCATCCAGACGTGCTGGCCACCGCCTACGCGCAGTCCGAGCCTGATTATGCCAAGGCATCGCCCTTCGAAGCCCTGCTTCAGGACGAGCAGCCCAATGAGGGCCGCTTCATTCCGCCGATGGCCAAGGGCGATCATTCGTGGATCCAGAACCCGCTGCCGGCGAGCGTCTTCTCCCAGAAGGAGCAGGCATGCCTTGCCAACGGCATCTATTTCGAGGCGAGGAGCGAATCCGTGCGCGGCCAGGCCGCCGTCGCCCAGGTCATCCTCAACCGCGTCCGCAATCCGACCTATCCGAATTCGATCTGCGGCGTCGTCTACCAGAACGACAGCTGGTTCAACCGCTGCCAGTTCTCCTTCGCCTGCGACGGCAGGAAGAAGCGCATCGATAGCCCAGCCGCCTACAAGACCGCCCAGGAGATCGCCATGGCCGTCACTGCCGGCAAGATCTTCATCCCGGAGGTCGGATCGTCGACCCACTACTATGCCCAATATGTCCATCCCGGCTGGGCGCGCACGATGCAGAAGATGACCAAGATCGGCCTGCATATCTTCTATCGGACCTATGGCGGCGGCTGGAGCTGAGTGCAGAGCAGCCGCTGATCTTTGATGTGGCGCGCAGCCTATCGAAGAGCCATTGCGCAGGGGATTCGCGCCATGCATCCTCGTCATCATGGCGGGCACGATGTCGCACCTTTCTAATTGATTGATTTTATTGCCTAAAATACATGGCAATGAACTTCCGCCCGTGGCTTGACGGGCGCAAACCCTCTAACTATGTTGCCGGCGACTTTAGAAGCGGACGGACGGTGACGGTCTGACCGGGCAGGGGGGTTGCGATGGCCGACAAGAATGGGCCAGACGGAACCGGAAAAACCGGCCGCGGCAATCAGCATGAACCCGATATCCGCGACGACGATCTTGAGCGCCGCCGCCGTGACCTTGAAGCTTCGCTTGCGACAAGGCGGCCGGGCCGGCTCGAGGGGAAAGACGACGCGAAAGCGGGCAGTGTGGCCGGTTATGGTCAGGCGCTCAAACTCTCCAGCGAGTTTATCGCCGGGGTGGTGGTGGGTGCCGGCATCGGCTGGATCATCGACCGTCTGGCGGGGACATCGCCATGGGGTCTGATCGTGTTTCTGCTGCTTGGTTTTGGCGCCGGAGTGCTCAATGTGATGCGTTCCGCCGGCGTTGTGGCAGAATTTGGACAGGGCGATAAATCGCGCCGTGACCAAGACGACAAGAAATGACCGCGCTTCATGTGCGGTAATGGTAACGAGGCCGTACGCGGCATTGACGGGGTTTGAACGTGGCAGCTGACAAGGTCGATCCGATCCACCAGTTCCATATCAACAAGCTGATTCCGATCGACATCGGCGGCTATGACCTGTCTTTCACCAATTCGGCGCTGTTCATGGTCGCAACCGTGATCGTCGCGGCTGGATTCCTGTTTCTCACGACGTCGAGCCGCAGCCTGGTTCCCGGGCGGCTTCAGTCGGTCTCCGAGATGGCCTACGAGTTCGTCGGCAACATGTTGCGCGATGCCGCCGGCACGCAAGGCATGAAGTTCTTCCCTCTCGTGTTCTCGCTGTTCATGTTCGTGCTCGTCGCCAATCTGCTTGGCCTGTTCCCGTATTTCTTCACCGTCACCAGCCACATCATCGTCACCTTCGGCCTTGCTGTGCTGGTGATCGCAACCGTGGTCGTCTACGGCTTCATGAAGCATGGTTTTGGCTTCCTGAAACTGTTCGTGCCGCATGGCGTGCCGGTCTTCCTGCTGCCACTGGTGGTGCTGATCGAAGTGATCTCCTTCGTGTCGCGCCCGGTCAGCCTCTCGGTTCGTCTGTTCGCCAACATGCTCGCCGGCCACATCACGCTGAAGGTGTTCTCCGGCTTCGTGGTCAGCCTGAGCGCGCTCGGCGCGGTCGGCGTCGCCGGCTCTATCCTGCCTCTGGCGATGGCGGTGGCGCTGACGGCACTGGAACTGCTGGTCGCCTTCCTGCAGGCCTACGTCTTTGCCGTGTTGACCTGCATGTATCTCAACGACGCCCTGCACCCCGGGCATTAGGTCCAAAAGTTTCCGGCCCAGGAATTTCCAACATTGGCGCCGGATGGAATCGCAACGGAATTTTAGATCCAAAGGAGTTGAACAAATGGACGCAGAAGCAGCAAAGTACATCGGCGCCGGCATCGCTTGCCTGGGCATGGGTGGCGCGGGCATTGGCCTCGGCAACATCTTCGGCAGCTACCTGGCGGGCGCTCTGCGCAACCCGTCGGCTGCCGATGGCCAGTTCGGCCGCCTGATCTTCGGCTTCGCCGTGACCGAAGCTCTGGGCATCTTCTCGCTTCTCATCGCGCTTCTGGCCCTGTTCGGCTGAGCACTCGGGAAGATTGGACAGGCCGGCCGCGCAAGCGGCGGGCCTGAATTTCGGGGATAGTCCATGTTCGTGACATCTGCCTTTGCGCAAGAGTCCGCGCCATCAGCCGATACCAGCCACGCTGCGACGGAAGGCGAAACGCATTCCGGCACCAGCGTGCCTGCTGAAGCGCATGGCACGTTTCCGCCATTCGATCCGGCGACGTTCCCGTCGCAGCTTCTGTGGCTGGCGATCACCTTCGGGCTGTTCTATCTCTTCCTGAAGCGGGTGGTGATGCCGCGCGTCGGCGGCATCATCGATGTCCGCAACGATCGCATCACGCAGGACCTTGATCAGGCGGCCAAGTTGAAGGGCGAGGCCGACGCCGCCGTTGCTGCCTACGAGCAGGAACTGGCGGAAGCCAAGACCAAGGCCAACGCGATCGGCCAGCAGGCCAACGACGCGGCCAAGGCCGAGGCCGACACCGCGCGCAAGAAGGTCGAGGCCGCGCTCGACGCCAAGCTTGGCGAAGCCGAAGCCCGCATTTCTTCCATCAAGGCCAATGCCATGAAGGAAGTCGGCAGCATCGCCGAGGATACCGCTTCGGCGATCGTCGAAGCCCTGGCTGGCGGCAAGGCCAGCAAGGCCGAGATCGCGGCCGCGGTCAAATCCGTGGCCCGGTGAGGAGCGCATCATGGATTACACATCTCTCGCGACGCTCTGGGCCACGGTTGCCCTGGTCATCTTCCTGGGCATTGCCGTCTACATCAAGGTGCCTCGCCTGATCGCCAAGGCGCTCGACGCCCGCGCCGCCAGGATCAGCAATGAACTGGACGAAGCACGCCGACTGCGCGAGGAGGCCCAGCAACTGCTTGGCCAGTATCAGCGCAAGCGCAAGGAAGCCGAGCAGGAGGCCGCCGACATCGTCGCCGCCGCCAAGCGCGAAGCCGATATGCTTGCCGCCGAGGCGCACAAGAAAACCGAGGACTATGTTGTCAGGCGCACCGCGCTTGCCGAACAGAAGATCGGCCAGGCCGAGCGTGACGCCATCAGCGAAGTCCGCGCCAGCGCCGTCGATATCGCCGTCGAGGCAGCGCGCGCGCTGCTTGCCGGCAAGATCGACGCCAAGGCCGGTGCCGATCTGTTCAAGGCTTCGCTTGCGGACGTGAAGTCGAAGCTGAACTGAGCCCTCACAGCCCTCATACAATTAAAGCCGCCCGGGCAACCTGGCGGCTTTTTTGCTTGGAGAGTGCGTGAGACGCTGAAGCGGTCAATCTCCCCACAAGGGGGAGATTGACTTGTCGCTGCTGCCGTTGCTCAATCCAGCCCAGCAAAGCTCTCTTCTTCGACCACTTCAGCGCCACCCAGCCTGAACGGCGAAAACGACACGCGATGCAGCCGCGCCACCGGGCCATGCGCTTCGATCGCGGTGCGATGGCGAACCGTGGCGTAGCCCATGTGGACTTCGAACCCGTAGCGGTCGTGATGATTGCCGCAGCCGCACATCATGCGGTCACGCATCACCTTGGCGACGATCGAGGCGGCAGCGATCGATTGCGAACGCTGGTCGCCCTTGATCAGCGCGCGCCCTTCACAAGGCAGCCCCGGCGGCACGTCGCGTCCATCAGCGAGGGCTAGTTTCGGTCGGACCGACAGTCCGACAAGGGCGCGCCGCATGGCTTCCAGGCTTGCCTTGAGGATGTTGCTGCCGTCGATGCCCTCGGCACTGATTGAGGCCATCGAGACCGCCTGCGCGGAGCCAAGAATTCGCAGGAACAAGGCCTCACGCTGCAAATGGCTGAGGCGTTTGGAATCGTCGAGGCCGTCCGGAATGTTGGCGGGATCAAGCACCACGGCCGCGGCGACCACCGGCCCGGCCAGGGGGCCACGGCCGGCCTCGTCCATCCCGGCGACCGGCCACAGGCCCTCCGCCATCGCCTTCGTCTCGAAGGAGAAGTCAGGCTTCTCGATGATCTCAAAGAGAGGCGGAGAATCAGAACGCGCGCGAGCCATGTTGCGGCGAGGTTCGCATCGGCTCTGATTCTCCGCAAGTCCCTCCGGGTCGGGTGGGGCGCCGGACCGGGAGGGCACCGTCTGCAGGCCGGGGCAGGCCGGACGGGATTCTGGTGCCGCGACGGATCAAACCACCGCGACGAATTGTCTCTCAAAGCAGCGTCAGCTGCACCTGGTCTTTCCCGGCGGCAACGAACTGGTCGGTCCGCAGCGTGCGCCGTTCGGCATTGAGGCCGAGCCGCTTGGCTGTGATCTCGAAGCGCCGGCCGATCTGCCAGGCGTAGGGACCGGCGCCCTTCATGCGCTTGCCCCATTCCGAATCGTAGTCCTTGCCGTCGCGCATCGAGCGGACCAGCGACATCACATGGCGGTAGCGGTCGGGATAATGGCGCAGCAGCCAATCCTTGAAGATCGGGCTGACCTCCAGCGGCAGGCGCAGGATCACGTAGCCCGCTTCGCGCGCGCCGGCCGCACGTGCGGAATCGAGGATGCGTTCCATCTCCGGATCGGTCAGGCCCGGAATGATAGGAGCCACCATGACCGACGCCGGAATGCCGGCATCCGAAAGCTGCCGGATCGCTTCCAGCCGCTTGGTCGGTGTCGACGCGCGCGGCTCCATGGTGCGCGCCAGCATACGGTCGAGCGTCGTCACCGACAGCGCCACCTTGGCGAGCCCGCGTTCGGCCATGCGTGACAGGATATCGATATCGCGCGTCACCAGAGCGGACTTTGTCACGATGCCGACTGGATGGCCGCGCGCTTCCAGCACTTCGAGAATTTCGCGCATGATCCGGTATTGCTTCTCGATCGGCTGGTAGGGGTCGGTGTTGGTGCCGATGGCGATGGTGCGCGGCTGGTAGCTGTCTTTCGAAAGCTCCTTGTCAAGCAAGCGCGCCGCATCAGGCTTGGCGAACAACTTCGATTCGAAATCCAGACCCGGCGACAGGCCCATGAACGCGTGCGTCGGGCGGGCAAAGCAATAGACGCAGCCATGCTCGCAGCCGCGATAGGGGTTGATGGAACGGTCGAAGGAAATGTCGGGCGATTCGTTGCGGGTGATGATTGTGCGCGGCTTCTCGACCTGCACTTCGGTCTTGAAGGGCGGCAGTTCCTCCAGCGAATTCCAGCCATCGTCGAACACGTGCCGGCTGATCGGCTCGAACCGGCCGGACGGATTGATACCCGCTGACCTGCCGCGGTTGCGGTCCGGGCGGACACGCATGCCGCTCTGCTCGACCATCGCGTTGGCCATCTCGGCTCTTCCTGCTCCGAAAGCTGCAATGTCGGCGCGCACGATCTGTTCCATTTTCGCCCGCTCCCAGGGACTGTCCATGTTGTGTCGAATCGCTCTGCTCATGAAATTATTCCTATTTCGTTGATAAGAACAAAGCAAGAACTTTCTATGGTGCGATGCAAAACTGGCGCTGTCGGGCGCTTTCCGCTATTCGGCTAAGGATGCTCAGTGTTCTCATCGAAACCCGCAACGACGAGGAGGGCCTCGCCCGCACGCTCGCCTCGTTGATTGGCGGCGCGGTCGAAGGCGTGGTGCGTGAAGTCATCGTCTGCGACACAGGCTCTACCGACCAGACGCATCATGTGGCCGAGCATGCCGGCTGTCAGTACGTGACGGGCGGTGTCGCTGCCGGCATCCGCCAGGCCAAGGGGGATTGGTTGCTGCTCCTGGAGCCGGGCGCGCGGCTGGTGGAGGGCTGGATCGATGAAGTTGTCGCCCATACGGCCAGGCAGACCATGGCGGCACGGTTTTCGCGCACGCGAGCCAGTCGCACGCCATTCCTGGCCCGGGTCTTTTCGGGAAACCGCGCCTTGGCCGACGGCTTGCTGATCAGCAAGCGTCAGGCGGCGGCCGCGGCCAAGAGTGCCGGCAGTGCCGAGGCCATCGCCCGCGGCCTCGCGACGAAGCGGCTCGACGCCGAAATCTGGATGGCGCCGGCCAAGCAGGAGCGCCGCCCCTCGACGTGATTTTTTGCAGTTGCTCAGGTCATTGTGCATTGCACAAAGTTTGACGCGGGGTTAGCTTCCGTTCAAGCGGGAATTGGGTTTGGGTCATGCCGAGAGGCGAGCACCGATGCGGCATCGGTGGTGCTCTCATAGCCGAGGACCCAATGAAGCTTTCAACCCCCGACACATCCGGCGCGGCCAGTCTCGAGGCCATTGCGCGCAACGGCAGCCTGCTGCGGCGCATCGCCGTGCGTATTCCAACCTATCTGACGGACCTGCGTGAGAACCCTGCCTGGCTGCCGATGTTCGTGTTGGCGCGCACCATGCCCGGACGCCGCATGCATTGGCTCGGCGCAAAGCGCGCCCGCCCGGTCGCCAATGCCGGGGATACGATGTTTGCCGGTGTCGAACGGGGAGCGGTCGTCGATGCGTTGCGCTCCGACGGGCTGTTCTCAGGCCTGGTCCTGCCGCCTGATATCCATGAAGAGATCGCCGACTTCGCCGGGCGCACGCCTTGCTTCGGCAATTTCGACCGCCGTCTCGAATTCATGCCGGGGGAACATGCCGAGGCCGAGAAACGCCTTGGCCGCTCGCTGCTTAGCGGGCATTTTTTCGAGCGCATCCTCGACTGCCCGGCGGCGCTTGCCATCCAGCGCGATCCGCTGCTTCTGGATATTGCCGCGCACTATCTCGGCGGCCAGGCGAAACTGATCACGACGCGGGTCTGGTGGAGTTTTCCCACAGGTGCCGCTTCGGATGCCGACAAGAACCTCGCCTCGCTCGGCAAGTATCATTTTGACCTCGACGACTGGCGCATGCTGAAATTCTTCTTCTACCTCAAGCCGGTCGACGCCGACACCGGTCCGCATGTCTATGTCAGGGGCAGCCACAAGCGCCGCAGCCTAAAGCATCAGCTTACCCTTCTGGTCGGCCATCCCGCGCAACAGGTTCTGGATGTCTATGGCGAGCAGAGCCCGGTGACGCTGACCGGCGAGGCCGGTCTCGGCTTCGTCGAGGACCCCTTTGGCTTTCATATGGGCACCGTGCCGGCACGCACGCCGCGACTGATGATGGAAGTCGGCTTCGGCGTATCGCCGCCGTCGCGCCGACGGTTTCATGGCGAGCCGGTCATCCGCTGAGAGCTGCCTATCCGAAGCTCATCTCGACAGGCGTCCAGTGAGCGCGGCGCCTGGCTTGGCGCTGTGCCCGGCTTTCGGCATCGAAGTCGACACGAGCCGGCTCCTGATTGAACCGCTCTCGGTCGTCCAGGGCGTTGATGATGACGATCGCCCTTGCGTCATCCTCTCCGGCGATTGCGGCGACATAGACGCCGCAATCCCGGCAGATCAAATAGTCGGCCGTCCTCAGCCCGAACTGATATTTTCGCAATCGCGCCTCATCCTTGACCGAGATGGTCAGTCTGCCGTCCGGATCGGCAATGGCGCGCGAACCATGTCTGACACAGAACGAGCATTGGCAGGCGCGAACTTCGATTTGCGATGGGTCGAGTTCGGTTGAAAATGCAAGGCGTATGTTGCCGCAATGGCATCCGCCGGTATGCGTGGTCATGGTTCTGCCTTGTCGTGATGGCGATGATCGCCTTCAGGCAAGGTACTTTTCCGAGGTTCGGTTTGGAATGGTGTTTCGAAGGCACCGGTGCTGTTCTGCCTGCAAAAGCGGCGTGGAACCGACGCTTTGCCTGGCTTTTACAAAGCCGATTTGCCGCGCCGTAAATGCTCGTCCAGGCGCGGCATGATCTCGACGAAGTTGCACGGCATGTGCCGGTAGTCGAGCTGCGCTTTCAGGATGCCGTCCCACGCGTCCTTGCAGGCGCCTGGCGAACCCGGCAGCACGAAGACGAAGGTGGCGTTGACGACGCCGCCGGTCGCCCGACTCTGGATCGTCGAGGTGCCGATCTTGTCGTAGGAAATCCGGTGGAACACTTCCGAAAAGCCATCCATGCGCTTTTCGAAGATCGGCTCCAGCGCGTCCGGCGTCACGTCACGGCCTGTGAAGCCGGTGCCGCCGGTGGTGATGACGACATCGATATTCTTGTCCTGTGACCACGCCAGAACCGTGTCGCGGATTTTCTCGCGGTCGTCGGTGACGATATTGCGGGCCGCCAGCAGATGGCCGGCCTCGGTGATGCGGTCGGCCAGCGTCTGGCCGGATTTGTCGTCGGCGAGGCTGCGCGTATCCGAAACGGTCAGCACCGCGATGCGCACGGGAATGAAGGAGCGGCTCTCGTCAATTCTGGCCATCTGCGCCCTCCGATGCGATGCTGCGCGTCGCGGCAACGAACCAGTCGGGCTGGCGGCCGCGGATTTCGGCGGCGGCGCGCTTGGCGACATTGCCGGTTTCGAACAGGCCGAAACATGTCGCGCCGGATCCCGACATCCGCGAGAACCCCGATCCGGCCTTGTTCAGCCAGGAAAGCGCCCTGCCGATTGCGGGTTGCACCTCCAGCGCCGCGGGCTCGAGATCGTTGCGGGTGATCTCCAGCCAGTTGCGCAGGCTGTGAAAATCGATGCTGCGCGGCAGCGGCGGCAAGGCCTCATTGTCGCGCCGGGAAAGCGCTGCAAAGACATCCGCCGTCGACACCGGGGTGCCTGGATTGACCAACACCAGGCCAAGCGCCGAAAAATCCGGCACCATCGACAGTTCATCGCCGATGCCACGCGCCACCAGCGGCTTTGCCGCCAGGCACATCGGCACATCGGCGCCAAGCGAAAGGCCGATCCGCGCCAGCTCGCTGCCATCGATGTCCAGCGCCCATGTCTCCACCAGTCCGCGCAGCACGGTCGCCGCGTCGCTCGAACCGCCGCCGACGCCGGAGGCAACCGGCAGGTTCTTTTCCAGCCGAATAGCGACCGGCGGTGTTCTCTCGTGCCCGGCTGTCTGCCGCAGGGCATCGCGCGCCTTGAGCACCAGATTGCTGGCGTCGAGAGGAACGGCCGGGGCGTAACGGCCGGATACGGTAAACTCATCGCCGTCGGCGGGCGCGATTTCGACCCTGTCGCCAAACCGTGTGAACACCGCCAGGCTCTCGATCAGATGATAGCCGTCAGGGCGCCTGCCGGTGACATGCAGCGCAAGATTGATTTTGGCGTGTGCGTGCCAGCTACGCGACCCGATGTCGGTGTCCACAATCGTCTGCGGGATGATGCTCAGTCCTTGGCCAGCCGGTATTCGCCGGTCTTCGGATCCTTGACCAAAGTGCCGATCGCGCCGTTGGCCGTTTGCTTTTCTGTGCGCCGCACCTTGGCGGTCACGCGCTCGGCTTCCCTAATGAAGGTGCGGTAGCCGAAATAGGCGGCAACGCCAACGACGGCGAAGAAAATGATCTGCGGCATGCCAAAACTCCTCCCACGCTGGGCCGGCGAAGGCGGCCGGTCGGGTCGGTTGATGCATGTCGACCCGCTTTTGGGAACACGACATGCATGAAACTCAAGCTCTCATGCTAGACGGTTTTGCCGGGTTTTCAAAGCCCGAAGCGAGACCACAATGCGCGCTCTTCCGCCGCATCGATCACGCCGCTGGCGGCAGCGGCTGCGATATCGGGCGCTGAAAAGCCCTTGCTTGAGCCGAACAGGCCGAAGCGGCTAAGGAAACCGCGCGGTGTCGTGATCAGCCTGAGTTGGGTTTTCGCCCCGAAACGGGTCTTGAGCACAGTGCGCATGTCGCCGAGCGCATCGACCAGCCCGAGTTCGAGGCCCTTGATGCCGGTCCAGAACAGGCCGGTGAACAGGTCCGGATCGTCCTTCAGTTTCGTGCCGCGCCGCTCCTTGACGAGGTCGATGAAGGTTGCGTGCACCTCGAGCTGCAGCGCCTTCAGCCGCTCGACATCTTCCTTTTTCTCGGGCTTGAACGGATCGAGCACCGCCTTGTTCTGGCCAGCGGTGTGGACACGTCGCTCGATGCCGATCTTCTTCATCAGTTCCGGGAAGCCAAACGAAGCCGAGACGACGCCGATCGACCCGACGATGGAGGACGGATCGGCAAAGATCTCGTCACCGGCGACCGCGATCATGTAGCCGCCCGACGCCGCGACATCCTCGACGAAGACCAGTACCTTTTTGTTCTTTTCCGTGGCCAGGTCACGGATGCGCTTGAAGATCAGCCTAGACTGCACCGGCGAGCCGCCCGGCGAATTGATCGAGATGGCGACCGCCGGCGCGTCGTAGGAAAACGCCTTCTCGATGAGGCCGGCGGTGGAAGCCAGCGACAGGCTCGGCCGAAACTGGCCACCGCCTGCCATGATGGTGCCGTGCAGCCGGATGACCGGAATGGTGACGACGGTGGAGCGCCAGGATTTCGGCAACAGGCGGTTGATGAGTCGTTTCACGAGGGCGCGGTCTCCGGTCGATAGGTTGCAGGCATGTAGGGATTTCCCGGCCAACGGCAATGTGGCCGGGCAGAATAGCTCAATCTCCGAACAGCGAGGCGAGGCCGTTGGTGATCATTTCGCTGCGCTCGTCGGGGCCGTTGCCTGATTGCGCGTGCAGCATCAGGGGCGGGCGGATGGCAAGCTTTCCCCGTGTCCCGAGCGCTGCCCGCACGACGATGCGGATCGCCGCCGCATCGGGACGAGGGTGGACGGCGAGCATCTCGGCATCGCCGAAGCGGCCGGCGATCGCATCGAGAATGGCTCCGAGCTGTTCGGGCCGGGCGATTACGGCGAACCCGCCGCGCGGCCTCACCACCGCCGCCGCACTTCTGATCCAGCTCTCGAACAGCCCGTCCTCCATGACATGGGCTTCCTTTCGCAGGCGATCCGATGTGGCGCGGTCCCGGGGAGCATTGAACGGCGGGTTCATGATGACGAAGTCGAAGTCGTTGTCGGCGAGGCCGGCGGCTGCCCGCGCCCGGCCCGATACGGTGACATCGGCGCCCAGCACGGATGCGCGATCGCTGAGATGGGCATTGCCGGGATGGGCAAGCGTCGCCGCCGCGAAGGCCGCCATTTCCGGCGCGCGTTCGACAAGCACCGCCTCTGCCGCCGGGCAGCGTGACAGCACCGCCAGTCCGGCAGCTCCGGCTCCGGCGCCGAAATCGGCCAGGCGCCCGCTAAAGGTCGATGGCACGGAGGCCGCCAGCATCATCGCATCCATGCCGGCGCGATGACCGCCATGTTTGGGCTGCACGAGCCAGAATCGGCCGCGATGGAAAGCGTCGACCGTATGGGCCGGCGTGTCCGGGACAAGGGCGGCGGGCGCGGCGGACATTATTTTCCGCGGATTTCGTTGGCGATGCCGGCATCCGTCAGGATGCGCCGTGCCGCGTCGGCCTGGTCGGCATCGACCATGACGCGTTTCTGCAAAAGGCCGATCGACCCTTCTAGAATGCTCATATTCTGATCGGCGACAAAGCAGGCGATGCCGGCGTCGCGCATCAGCGATTCAACAAAGGAGATGATCACGGCATCGTTGGTGCGGACAAGTTCTATCATCGTATGAAACTCGCAGTTTGCGCTATTGATGTAAACGGGGAGGGGATTCCGAGGCAGAGCCCCGTTCCCTCTCGGGTCCCCGTTCCCTCTCGGGTCGTTGACATTCCGTCATCGACGCCGCGCCAATTCGCCACTTGCCGTGGCCATGTCCGCCGCCCTAGAGTCCATGCAGGGACTAAGGGTGCCGTCGCACGCTCTATACCAAGACGGGAGTGATTGTTGTGGGTGTCGTTCTCAACATCGAAAAAGGGAAGCGGGAGCCCGCCTCCATCAAGGATCTGATCGATCTGACAGTGGCGGATATGGGGCGCGTCAATGAATTGATCCTGTCCAAGGCCGGCTCCGACGTCGAGATGATCCCGGAGGTCGCCAACCATTTGATCTCGTCCGGCGGCAAACGGCTGCGGCCGATGCTGACGCTGGCCGCCGCGCAGATGTTCGGCTATGCCGGCGAGGGCCACGTCAAGCTCGCCACCTCCGTCGAATTCATGCACACGGCGACGCTTCTCCACGACGATGTCGTCGACGAGAGCGGCATGCGGCGCGGCAAGAAGACCGCCCGCATGATCTGGGGCAACCAGGCAAGCGTGCTGGTCGGCGACTTCCTGCTCGGCCAGGCTTTCCGCATGATGGTCGATGTCGGCTCGCTCGAAGCGCTCGATATCCTGTCGAGTGCTGCCTCCATCATCGCCGAGGGCGAGGTTATGCAGCTTGCCGCCGCCAAGAACCTCGAAACCACCGAGGACGAGCATTTCGCCGTCATCAAGGCCAAGACCGCCGCACTGTTTTCGGCTGCTGCCGAGGTCGGCCCCGTCATTGCCCAGGCGACCCGCAACGATCGTGCGGCGCTGCGCTCCTACGGCATGAATCTCGGCCTTGCCTTCCAGCTGATCGATGACGCGCTGGACTATGGCGGCACCAGCAAGGATCTCGGCAAGAATGTCGGCGACGATTTCCGCGAAGGCAAGGTGACCTTGCCGGTCATTCTCGCCTATCGGCGGGGCACGAAGGCCGAGCGCACTTTCTGGAAGCGTGCCATCGAGGACAATGTCACCGATGACGCCGGTCTGGAAAAGGCGATCGGCCTGATGACTCGCCATGGCGCCATTGCCGACACGATCGGACGCGCCCGCCATTTCGGCGAGATCGCCCGCGACGCGCTGGCGCCGCTGGAAGCGACGCCGCAGAAATCGGCGCTGATCGACGTCATCGATTTCTGCATCAGCCGGGTGAACTGAGCGGCGTCACCCGGTTGCCGGCTACTTCGCCTTTCCCGGCAAAGCGATTGCGGCAAGCAGGCTGACAACGATGCCCGCCGCCGCCAGCCAGAAGGCGATCTGTATGCCGTCGGCTATCGCGGCCTTCAGTGCATCGCCGCTCAATCCGCCGACATTGCTGTTGGCGATCGCGATCAACGTCGCCATGCCGATCGCGTTGCCGATGTTGAGCGTTGTGCAGGCCATCCCCGAGGCGACGCCCTGTTCGTCGTGAGCCACGCCCGACGCGGCCGCGATCCACATGGCGGTCCAGACGATGCCCTGTCCGACACCGGAGATGATCAGCCCTGGAACGAGAGCCAGATAGAAGCTGTTGGCTGATGCTCCAAGGACCATCAGCGCCGTGCCGGCCGCCCCTATGACCATGCCGCCGACCAGGGTCGAGCGGGTTGAAAAGCGCGTTGCCAGGCGTTCACCGAGCTGCGTGCCGGCGGCGATGGCGATCGACGGCACCAGGAAGGCGAGGCCGGTTTCCAGCGCGGTGAAGCCATGCACGGTCTGCAACAGGACGGTGAGGAAATAGGGCAGGGCCCCGAACGTTCCCATGAACAGGAAGGTGATCGTCATGCCGGCGACGAGGCTGCGATTGCGGAACAGCCGCAGCGGCATCAGCGGGTCAGCGCTCTTCGCCTCAATCAGCGCGAAGGCGATGATGAAGATCGCTGCCAGCGCGGCGCTGGCGATGATCGCTGGCGAACCCCAGCCATATTCAGGTCCCTGGACCAGCGTGAAGACCAGCAATGTGGCGCCTGCGGTGACGGTCAGCGCGCCCGGGAGATCGAAGTTGCGGTGCTCGCGCCGCTTGGGGTCGCGTGGAATGATGGCAAAAGCGGCGATGATGGCGATGCCTGCCAGCAGCACATTGACGTAGAAGACCGACGACCAGCCGAAGGCGCCTGTCAGGAATCCACCGGCCAGTGAGCCAAGGGTGAGGCCGCTCGCGCCGGCACCGCCCCACACCGCCAGCGCCCTGTTGCGTTCCGGTCCTTCGGCAAACAGGCGGTTGATCAGCGAGAGCGTCGCCGGGAACAGGAAAGCGCCGCCGATGCCTTGTACAGCGCGGGCAGCGATGATGATTTCCGGCGACCAGGCGAGGCCGCCGACCAGCGACGAAAGCGCATAGAGCCAGAGAGCGAAGATGAAAATGCGGCGCTGACCGATAAGGTCGGCGGCTCGGCCGCCGAACAGCAGAAAACCGCCGGTAAACACGGTGTAGGCGCTCACCACCCATTGCAAGGTCTGGCCGGAAAAGCCCAGTCCAGCCCCGATTTCGGGCAGCGCCACGAAGACGATGTTGATGTCGAGAGCGATGATAAGCTGGGCGAAGGCGAGCAATGCCAGCGTAGCGCCGAGCTTCGCGCCAACCTCTCCCTGTGTCGCCATGGCGCCGAACGGCAGCCCTTGATCGAATGAACTCATGCCAATCTCCTTTTGATTCTTTATCGATCGACAAAGAATTGAATTTGCAATCCGGAGTCAAGCGGATTATTTGTGGATCGATAAAGAAATGGAGGCTGCAATGGCGGGACGGCCAAGGGAGTTCGACAGAGCCCAGGCTCTGCAGAAAGCGCGCGATGCCTTCTGGATGCGCGGCTACGAGGGCACCTCGATGGCCGACCTCGTCTCCATGCTTGGCCTAGCCTCGGCGCGCATCTATGCCGCCTTTGGCTCGAAGGAGGATCTGTTTCGCGAAGCCGTTGTTCTCTACGAAACCAGCGAAGGAAGCTTCGCCACCAGCGCGCTTGCCGAGGAGCCGACCGCAAGGCGGTTTGTCGAGCGGTTGCTGCGCGATGCGATCGATATCTACACAAGGCCGGACTTGCCGAAAGGCTGCATGGTCGTCTCGGCCGCCACCAACTGCGCCACGGAAAACGATAACGTGCTGCACTGGCTGGCCGAGCGCCGACTGGCGCGCAATGCGTTGATTGTGGAGCGCTTGAAAAAGGGTGTTCGCGACGGCGACCTCAAGCCGAATACTGATCCGGAAGCGCTTGGCGACTACTACACCACACTGTTGTTTGGCCTCTCTGTGCAGGCGCGCGACGGGGTGCCGAAGAAGCGGCTGCATGACCTTATCACCGTGGCGATGCCTGCGCTCGACGGTTTCGTCTCACAGCCTTGAGTCTTGCTTCTGGCGCCTCGCGATTTCGACTGCAATTGGCTCGACAAGCTGCCCTGCCGCAAATTATCTATAAACATGGCAAAGGGCACAGACGACACCATCGCGGTGCGCATCAGCAAGGTTCTGGCGGACCGCATCATCTCCGGTGCGATCGAGCCAGGGGCCAGGCTTCGGCAGGATCATATCGCCGAGGAATTCCAAACCAGCCATGTTCCGGTGCGCGAGGCCTTCCGCCGTCTAGAGGCGCAGGGACTGGCCATCGGCGAGCCGCGCCGCGGCGTGCGTGTCGCGTCTTTCGATCTGGGCGAGGTCAAGGAGGTCGCCGAAATGCGGGCGGCACTCGAAGTGCTGGCGCTGCGCCACGCCGCGCCGCACCTGACATCGGCCATTCTCGATCTCGCGGAAGAGGCGACCAAGGCCGGCGACAAGTCCCGCGATGTCAGGTCGTGGGAAGAGGCCAACCGCGCCTTCCACCGCTTGATCCTGTCGCCATGCGGCATGCCGCGCCTGCTCGCGACCATCGACGACCTGCATGCGGCAAGCGCACGTTTCCTGTTCGCGGCATGGCGCTCGGAGTGGGAGACGCGCACCGATCAGGACCATCGCGCGATCCTCTCCGCCTTGCGGCAGGGAAACACCGAATCCGCGGCCGTCACACTGGGGCGGCACGTCCAATGGATTGGCCGCAAGCCGGTCAGGACGGCCTCCGGGACGACGCGCGAAGCTTTTGCCATCGTGGGTTAGACGGCCTCCGCCAAAGCCAGGGCTTGCAATCCCCAGGGAAGTGTGGATTCGATAATAGATCGAAAACAGAAATTATCTATAATTTGCAATCGATCGAAGGAATCCCAATGACAGACGTCGCATTCTCACCCGGCAAGCCGTCGTTCAGTCCGCTCCGGCTCCAGGATCGTTCTCTTGCCTGGCAGGTTGGAGCCGTCGTGCTTGGCACGCTGTTCCTGGCGCTGGCGTCCTATATCGAGGTGCCGATGGTGCCGGTCCCGGTAAACATGCAGACCTTTGCGGTGACCCTGATCGGCGCCCTCTATGGCTGGCGGCTTGGCGCGCTGACCATCGTCGCCTGGCTGGTCGAGGGGGCCATCGGCTTGCCGGTTCTGTCCGGAGGGGTAGGGGGCGCGTCGTATTTCGTCGGGCCGACGGGTGGCTATCTCTTCGCCTTCCCGCTTGTCGGCGCGCTGGTCGGCTGGCTGGCCGAACGCGGCTGGAACGGCAAAAGGGTGATGCTTGCCTTCGTCGCCATGCTGCTTGGCAACCTTGCCTGCCTTGTGCTTGGCACAGCATGGCTTGCCATCATGATTGGAGCCGAACAGGCCGTTGCCTTCGGCTTCCTGCCGTTCATCGTCGGCGGCTTGCTCAAGTCAGCGCTGGGTGCCGCGACCCTCATGGCCCTTCCCGGCGGCAAGGCGAAGCCGGCCAATCCGTGACGATCAGGCTGCGCGCCCATCACCTTCTTTGCCTGCTCACCTATGTGGGCAAGGGATACGGCCCCGCCTTCATCGCCAATTATGATCGCGTCGCGGAGCGCCTGAGCCGGGGCGAGGACATCCTCCTCGTTTCCGGCCCCGACGATGTCTGCGCTCCACTGCTCGACGAGCCGGAACCTCACTGCTTCAACGAGAGCGTCGTCGAGCGGGACCGGCTCGCCGCGCTGGATGTAGAGGAATTGCTGGCGCGGCCAATCCGTGTCGGCACCCACCTCGATCTCGACACGGGGACCTTAGCCCGGATGCGGCAGGCGTTTTCGGCTGGCCTTGTACGCAAGGCCTGCGGCGGCTGCGAATGGAACGAACTGTGCAGCACGATAGCGGCCGGTGGATATAGCGACGCGCTGGTGCAGCGGTCCGCGTCGCCAGCCGAGGGCTGATATTGGCCCCGAGCCTTAGCGGTCGAAGCCGAGCTCAAGGGTCGAAGCTGTGATATATTCGGCGCTGCGCAGGGCCATGGCCGAAATTCAAATCGGAAAACTGCCCCCTGTCGCCATGGTTTGTTAATCGGGTGCCCGGATTGTGAATTCGAGGCGGATTGAAGCGCGACCCCAAAAAGGCCATGCTTTGCCTGGAAAGATCGAGTCTACGCCGATCCCGCTGACGCGGAGATGGCGCCTGGCTGAAAGGGATACGATGCGGCAAGGATGTGCGCGCTGGCTGACAAGGCTGGCAATTGTGACAGGCATGGCGATCTCGGCTTTGCCGGCCTATGCCAAGCAGACCAGCGAACCGGTCAAGATCACGTCGTTTTCGGGCGCCTATCTGGCAGCCCGGATCGCCGAAGGCGATAACGACCTCGACAGCGCCATCGCCTACTACAAGCAAGCATTGGCCTTTGACCCGAGCGACACCGGCCTGCAGCAGAGCCTGATGCTGTCGCTGATCGCGCAAGGGCGCTTCGACGAGTCCCTGGTCTATGCCGACAAGCTCAAGGAAGTGCCTGACGTCGAGCGTTTCTCGCGGTTGGCGCTCGCCGTCGATTCCTTCCACAAGAAGGATTTCACCAAGGCGCAGTACTGGCTCAAGCTGTCGCTGGAATCCGATCTCGACCGGCTGATCTCCGGGGTGATGTCCGGCTGGGCGCAGCAAGGCGCCGGCGAGCCTGCCGATGCGATGGCGTCCATCGACAAGCTGCAGGGGCCGGATTGGTTCGGCCTGTTCAAGTCGTTCCACCGTGCCCTGATCGCTGATGCATCCGGCATGCCCGAAAAGGCCGAGGCGATCTATGCCGCGACCATGCAGGACACCGCCGCCGGTGGTGCCGCTCCCGAAACCTGGATGCGCAACGCCCAGGCTTACGCCTCGTTCCTGGCTCGCAAGGGCGACAAGACCAAGGCCCTGTCGGTGCTCGACCAGGCCGAGGCGTTTTCGCCGGGCAAGCTGGAAATCGTCGCCTTGCGCGACCGAATTGCAAAAGGCGACAAGATTGCGCCGCTGGTTGCCGGTCCATCCGATGGCGCCTCCGAAATCCTGCTCGACCTCGCCACCGCGCTCAACCGTGGTGGCGGCGAGCCCTTCGTCCGCCTCTATCTGCAATATGCGCTTGCTTTGAAGCCAGATAGCGACGCTGCCCTTGTGCAACTCGCCGCCGTGTCCGAGCAATTGAAGGACGGCGAAGGTGCCATCGCGCTCTATCGCCGGATTCCCGCCGCTTCGCCGCTGAAGGAGCTTTCGGACCTGCAACTCGGCCTCAATCTTGCCGATCTCGACCGTCACGAAGAAGCGATCACCCATCTGAAAGCCTTGGTCGACGCCCATCCCAATGACATGCGCGCCTATCTGGCGCTCGGTGGCGTCTATTCCTCGAAGGACGATTTCCGTTCGGCCGCCACTCTCTACGATAAGGCCGTCGAGGTGCTGAAGGCGCCGACCGCGGCCAACTGGAACATCTTCTACCAGCGCGGCATCGCTTATGAGCGCCTGAAGGAATGGCCCAAGGCCGAGCCGAACTTCCGCAAGGCGCTGGAACTGTTCCCCGACCAGCCGCAAGTGCTGAACTATCTCGGCTATTCCTGGGTCGACATGAACATGAACCTCAAGGAAGGCCTGGCGATGATTCAAAAGGCCGTCGACCTCAGGCCGAGCGACGGTTACATCGTCGATTCGCTGGGTTGGGCCTATTTCCGCCTCGGCAGGTTCGATGACGCGGTGCGCGAAATGGAACGCGCCGTGTCGCTGAAGCCGGAAGATCCGGTTCTCAACGATCACCTCGGCGACGCCTACTGGCGCGTCGGCCGCAAGCTGGAAGCCACCTTCCAGTGGAACCAGGCTCGCGACCTGAAGCCGGATCCCGATGTGCTGGCCAACTTGCAGCAGAAGCTGATGAAGGGCCTGCCGCCGATCGAATCCAACACGGCGCAGGAGACCCCGAAGGTCAAGCCGGAGCCGGTGCCCGCCCCGAAGGGATGAAGTCAGCCATTTGAATTCAACGCAAGCGGGGCTCTTTCGGAGTCCCGTTTTCGTTTGAACCGTATTAGGCCGGCTGCCTCAGAAGAGCTTGCGATAGACGACGAAGCCGGAGTGTTCGGCGACCTTGTCGTAAAGCTTCATCGCCGTGTGATTGGTCTCATGCGTCAGCCAGTACACGCGGCCCGAGCCGGCCGCCTGGGCGCGCTCGTAGACGCCCTCGATCAGCGCCCGTCCGATGCCTTTGCCACGCGATGCCTGCGTGGTGAAAAGGTCCTGCAGATAGCAATTCGGTGCGATCGCCGTGGTGCTGCGATGGAAGAGATAGTGCACGAGGCCGAGAAGCTGTCCCTCGCCTTCGGCCACCAGCGCGTGGACCGGCTCATAGGCATCGAAGAAACGAGACCATGTCATCTGGGTAATCTCACCCGGCAGGGCCGTTTCGCCCGAGCGGCCATAAAATGCATTGTAGCCATCCCACAGCGGCAGCCATTGCTCGAAATCCTGTCGCGCGACAGGGCGGATGACGATCGGGCTGGGCATGGCTGAAACCTGTTGTCGTTGCTGCACAGGCAAACAGAGCGTAGGCCCGAGAGATGGGCAATGGGCCAGCCCCTGCAAAGCTTTCAACATTGTCCATAATGTCGGGGTGACGGCATCGGCGTGCTTTGCTTGACGCTTTGCTGCTGGGTCTCTAGGACGTGCCGGCAAGCTAGCCTGTGCTGTCGAGGCCACCCGTGACAATTGAAATCCCCGCCCATATGCATCCCAGCCGCTCGTTCCAGGGGCTGATCCTGACCTTGCACAACTATTGGGCGGCCTATGGCTGCGTCATCCTGCAGCCCTACGACATGGAAGTCGGCGCCGGCACGTTTCATCCGGCAACGACGCTGCGCGCGCTCGGCCCAAAACGCTGGAACGCTGCCTATGTCCAACCCTCGCGTCGTCCCAAGGATGGCCGCTATGGCGAGAACCCGAACCGGCTGCAGCATTATTACCAGTACCAGGTGATCCTGAAGCCGAACCCGCCCAATTTGCAGGAGCTCTATCTCGGCTCGCTGGCGGCGATCGGCGTCGATCCGCTGCTGCACGACATCCGCTTCGTCGAGGATGATTGGGAAAGCCCGACGCTGGGCGCCTGGGGTCTCGGCTGGGAATGCTGGTGCGACGGCATGGAAGTCTCGCAGTTCACCTATTTCCAGCAGGTCTGCGGCATCGAATGCGCGCCTGTGGCCGGCGAACTAACTTACGGGCTGGAGCGGCTGGCCATGTATGTGCAGGGCGTCGACAATGTCTACGACCTCAATTTCAACGGCCGCGAAGGCGCCGACAAGGTCACCTATGGCGATGTCTTCCTGCAGGCCGAGCAGGAATATTCGCGCCACAATTTCGAATACGCCAACACGGCGATGCTTCTGCGCCACTTCGAGGACGCCGAGGCCGAGTGCAAGGCGCTGCTCGACGCCGGCGCGCCGGCATCGAACGACAATCTGCCGATGCACCGCATGGTTTTCCCGGCCTACGACCAGTGCATCAAGGCCAGCCATGTCTTCAACCTGCTCGACGCACGCGGCGTGATTTCGGTCACCGAGCGGCAGAGCTATATCCTGCGGGTGCGCAATCTGGCCAAGGCTTGCGGTGAGGCATTTTTGAAGACGCAGGCGGGTGGCTTGGCGGCCTGAGTCTCAGGCCCGCTTCATCATCTCGAAGGAAGCTTTGATCGGCAGTATGTTCTGGCTGCTGGCACCGTCGATCGTGCGCAATGCCTGTCGAACGCCTGGCATCGAGAAGGCACCGTGAGCCTGCGCGGTGAAGCAGGCGCCGAGTGCGAGGATCTGCAGAAGTCTGGATGCCGTTTTCATGATCGTTGAGCCAAATGTTCCCTGCCTGAGCGTGGGTCGCTTCAGCGCTGCGTTCGGTTCATGGAAATCTTTGATCCAAGGACGGGTGGCGTGGTCTCGTCCCGACAGGGCGGTCAAAATTTGTGTAAAGGGTGACAGCAGCCAGCCGAGTTGCTATGCCCCGCCCGGACCACTCTCCCGCATGAGCTGACCCCGATGCCTGACCTGCTTCTAGAACTTCGCTCCGAGGAAATCCCTGCGCGCATGCAGCGCAAGGCGGCGGGTGATCTCAGGAAGATGCTGACCGACGGTTTGGTCGAGGCGGGACTGACCTATGAGGCGGCGCGCGAGTACTGGACGCCGCGGCGGCAGACCCTCGACATCAGGGGCCTGACCGCGCGCTCGAAGGATATAAGCGAAGAGATCAAGGGGCCTTCGACATCGGCGCCTGAACAGGCGGTCCAGGGTTTCCTGCGCAAGGCCGGACTTTCCTCGATCGCCGAGGCGCATGTCCATTCCGATCCGAAGAAAGGCGATTTTTATGTCGCCCACATTTCGAAGCCGGGCAGGGCGGCGGAGGAGATCATCGCCGAACTGGTGCCGGGCATCATCCGCAATTTTCCGTGGCCGAAATCGATGCGCTGGGGGCCGGCCTCGGCCAAGCCCGGTTCACTGCGCTGGGTACGGCCGCTGCAATCGATCCTGTGCACCTTCGGCCCGGAAACAGAGGAGCCTGTCGTGGTCGATTTCGAGATCGACGGCATTCGCTCCGGCAACATCACCTATGGCCACCGCTTCCATGCGCCGGATGCCATCACGGTGCGCCGCTTCGACGACTATGTCTCCAAGCTGGAAGCGGCCAAGGTCGTGCTCGATGCCGACCGGCGCAAGGAGATCATCCTTGCCGATGCCCGCAATCTCGCCTTCGCCAACGGGCTTGATCTGGTTGAGGACGAAGGGCTGCTGGAGGAAGTGTCCGGGCTGGTCGAATGGCCGGTCGTGCTGATGGGCGAGTTCGAGGAGGCATTCCTCGCCATTCCAGCCGAAGTGATCCGGCTGACCATTCGCGCCAACCAGAAGTGCTTTGTGACGCGGCCGCAGGGTTTCGACGACGCGCTTTCCAATCGCTTCATCCTCACCGCCAATATCGAAGCGAGGGATGGCGGCAAGGAGATCGCCCACGGCAATGGCAAGGTGGTGCGCGCCCGCCTGTCCGATGCGCTCTATTTCTGGACGACCGACCAGGGCGACTTGCCTGACCTGCGTGAGCTCGAGGCATCGGCGGAAAAATTCGGGCTTGATCTCAAGAAGCCGCTCGACCAGCGCATGGCCCGCCTCGACCATCTCGGCGTGACTTTCCACGCCAAGCTCGGCACGCAAGGCGAACGGGTGGAGCGGATTGCGCGGCTTGCCGAGGAACTGGCGCCGATCATCGGCGCCGATCCGGCACTGGCGCGGCGCGCTGCCGTCTTGGCCAAGGCCGATCTCACCACCGAAGTCGTTGGCGAGTTCCCAGAACTGCAAGGCGCTATGGGTCGCAAATATGCGCTGCTTCAGGGCGAGCATGCATCGGTCGCCGCTGCAGCGGAGGAACACTACAAGCCGCAGGGCCCGTCCGATCGCGTACCGAGCGATCCAGTGTCGGTCGCTGTCGCGCTCGCCGACAAGCTCGATACGCTGGTCGGCTTTTGGGCGATCGATGAAAAGCCGACCGGGTCGAAGGATCCCTACGCACTGCGCAGAGCTGCTCTTGGGGTGGTGAGGCTGGTGCTGGATAACGAGACGCCGGTAAGCCTTCTTTCGATCGTAGCTGAACATCGAAGAATCATTGAAGACCAGATCGACCGCCGGCACGCTGAAGAGCAGGTCAAGTTGGGTGGCGACTATGTGAGTGCACGGGCGCACGCCGGCGACGGAAAGTCTGGGGATCGCGACCTCCTGGCCTTCTTCCACGATCGCCTAAAGGTCTACCTCCGCGATCAAGGCGCTCGGCACGACCTGATCGATGCGGTGCTGGCGACAGGTTCGCGCCCGATCTCCCCCCTAGAGGGGGAGATGTCGGCGAAGCCGACAGAGGGGGGCGCTGTCCCGCCGTCCTCTCAGCGCCAAGTACCCCCCTCTGCCCTGCCGGGCATCTCCCCCACAAGGGGGGAGATTGGCCAATCGTCCAATGACGACCTGCTGCAGATCGTGCGCCGGGTCGAGGCGCTGGGCTCCTTCCTCGACACCGAGGATGGCAAGAACCTGCTCGCCGGCACCAAGCGTGCGGCCAACATTCTGGCCGCCGAGGAGAAGAAGAAAACGGTGGTCGCCGAAACCGTTGAGTCGGCACTCTTGCGCGAGGATGCCGAGAAATCGCTGTTTGCGGCGGTGAATCAGGCTGAGAAGCAAGCCGGCGAAGCGATTCAAAACGATGACTTTTCCGCCGCCTTGCTGGCGCTTAGCGTGTTGCGCGAACCGGTTGATTCATTCTTTGAGCATGTTCTTGTAAACGATGAGGATCAGGCGGTGCGTGCCAACCGCCTGGCGCTGCTCGCCCGCATCCGCGCGGCCACCGGCCAGGTCGCGGATTTCTCGAAGATCGCAGGTTAAGGCGAAGAAAATATTCTTTGCCGCCGGCCGTTCGAGCCGGCTTACAGGCATATGGCGATGATCTCTCCGTGGCAAAAGGGACATGTTCCCCAACCCCACGGAGGCTTCTATGAATTCCGATCACGACATCGAAGTGACAGAAGAAACCCCGGCTTCCGCCGAGGCGCTTGAATCCGCTTCCGAAACCATCCTCGATCATGCCGCCGCCGCAGCGGTCGAAGCCGCTGACCTGTCTGATGACGACGCGAAGAGTCCACCGAAACTGCCACGCTCTCGGATGACGACGAAGATGAAGACGACGAGGACGAAGACGAAGACGACGCCGAGGATAGCGTGAAGGCTGAAGGCGACGAGTCCGAAGAAGATGACGACAAGGAAGAAGCGGCCTGATTTTTTCAGCCGCCGGTTCCATCGATGGCAAGGCGGTGCTGAGGCGCCGCCTTTCCCTGTCAGTCGTCCCCGAAGCCGACTGTCAGCCGCCCCGGGCGACGGCCCGGTCAGTTCTCGAGAATGCTGACGCGCACGCTGTTTTCGTAGACATCGACCTGGATCAGCGGTTCGCCATTGACGATGGCGCGCTTGGTCGAGGAACTCATCGCGCCGCCGCGTTCCAGCATGCGTTGCAGGTCGGCGCGCTGGCCGTTGGTCCTGAACCAGCCATCACCCTCGTCGTCGCTGTCACGGCGGTGGAATTTGTGCCAGTTGGCGCGGTCCTGCCGCACCATCTGCGCGGCATTGTCCAGCGCATAGCCGTCACTCGCCTGATGGTCGCGATCGGAAATGCGCGCGACATAAGATCCCAGCATGTCGTCGGCGTGAGCTGCGACGACGCCAAGCAGTGACGCCAGCAGAAGGCCAGCCCCGGTTACGATTCCAGCTTGTCTCATGGTCCCCCCCTTTACCCCCTAGTGATGAAATCCCGTCTGCCAAAACCGCCTGGCGAAATACAGGCGATGGCGTCCTGCGGCTGACATAAACCGAAACGGGGTTTGCTTGGCAATGGTGCGCCGGGCGCCAGACCGCCGTCAAGTCACGCCATCGATGTCAGCCTGTCTTCAAGCCGGGGCTATTTGGTGTAGCCGTTGGGAGGCATGCGCTGACCTGCAGCCGGCGCCGGGGGACTCGGCGGGGTGGGTTGGTTCTCGGTCCCCGAGGGGGCTGCGGAGGCGGTGGCCGTTGCCGGCGCCGTGCCAGCGGCCGGCGCAGTACCTGTCGCTGGTGCAGCGGTTGGCGCCGGTGCCGGGAAGTCGGGACCGGTAACGCCGCCACGAATGACCATCGGGCCTGGCTGGAAGCCGTGCCCGGTCGCGGGCTTGTCCGGGATCGCCGCTACCTTTTCATCGGTGACGTCGGGCTGCGATTCCCCTATTGCCACCACCGACCGCGCATCGCTGGCGTTGACTGCATCGGCGGTTCCAGGCTGGTTGGGGGCGCCGATCCTGACGATCGATGGTGTGGAGGATGGCGTGCCTGGAAAAACCAGGGATGACGCCTGGGCTTCGCCGGCCGCAGCAGCAAGAATGATACCCAACAAGATACGCGCAGACACTGATATCGCTCCCCTTTGCCCAGAAGCTGTTCGATAGCAGGCCAGAATTGATGCCGGCTTTCGTGGAAACATAGCATTTTAGGGATTGATAAATCGCCAATGCTCCTGCTCGCCAACAATCGGTTACCCAACAGCGACTTGCCCAACGGCCGCCGTCGTACTACGCACCCCGCATCTGTGAGGTGACGAGAGTGGCTGAAATACTTGGCTCGGGCGAGGCGCTGGAGCGGGCGCTGGCGCTGCTCAGGGAGGGCGATGTCGTCGCCATCCCGACGGAAACCGTCTACGGGCTTGCCGGCGACGCCACCAACGGCATCGGTGTGGCGCGCATTTTCGAGGCCAAGGGCCGGCCGCGCTTCAACCCGCTGATCGCTCATGTCGCAGATATGGCGATGGCAGAGCGCCTCGCGCTGTTCGATCCGCTGTCCAGGAAACTGGCGCTGGCATTCTGGCCAGGTCCGCTGACGCTGGTGCTGCCGCAACGACCCGGCAACGGCATCCATCCGCTGGTCACCGCCGGGCTCGATACGATTGCCTTGCGCATGCCGAGGGGCTTTGGCGGCGAGCTGATCGCCAGGCTCGGCCGCCCGCTTGCAGCGCCCAGCGCCAATTCATCCGGCAGGATCAGCGCAACGACCGCGCAAGCGGTGGCCGCCGATCTCGGTGCGCGGATAAAGCTGGTGGTCGATGGCGGGGCGACGCCGGTCGGGCTGGAATCGACGATTCTCAAGGCCGAGGGGGACAGATTGCGGCTGCTGAGGCCCGGCGGCATCGCCGCCGCGGAGATCGAGGCGGCCATCGGCATGGAATTGTTGCGCGGCGGCATCGCCGGTATCGAGGCGCCGGGCATGCTTGCCTCGCACTATGCGCCAGGTGCTGCGATGCGGCTCCATGCCGGCACGGTCGGCGAGGGCGAGGCTTTGCTCGGCTTCGGCAGCCAGAGGGCGCAAGGCTGGCGCCGCGCCGAAGCCTTCCTCAATTTATCCGAAACCGGGGACCTGCGCGAAGCGGCGAGCAATCTGTTCGCCTATATGCAGGAGCTCGACCGCAGCGGCGCGCGGACCATCGCCGTCGAGCCTATTCCCTTCGACGGGCTCGGCGAAGCGATCAACGATCGGCTGTCGCGTGCCGCCGCGCCTCGTGACATCCACAACCCGCAACATAGTTTTCCCCCATGACCGAAATCACAGAGACACTCGATCCCGCTCTCATAGATCGCTTCACGGCGATCGTCGGCGACAAATATGCACTGCGCGACGAGCGCGATATCGCGCCCTACCTCATTGAGCGACGGGGGCTCTGGCACGGCGCGACATCGCTGGTGCTGCGGCCGGGCAGCGTCGACGAGGTCAGCCGGATCATGCGGCTGGCGACCGAGACGGGCACACCAATCGTGCCGCAAAGCGGCAACACCGGCCTGGTCGGCGCCCAGGTGCCGGACAGGTCCGGGCGCGAAATCGTCCTGTCGCTGTCGCGGCTGAACCGCATCCGTGAAATCGATGTCTTGTCCAACACGGTGACGGTCGAGGCCGGTGTCATCCTGCAGACGCTGCAGGAGGCGGCCGACGCCGCCGACCGGCTGTTTCCACTGTCGCTGGCCGCGCAAGGCTCCTGCCAGATCGGCGGCAATCTTTCCTCCAATGCCGGCGGCACCGGAGTGCTTGCCTATGGCAATGCGCGCGAACTCTGTCTCGGTGTCGAGGTGGTGCTGCCGACCGGCGAGGTGTTCGACGACCTGCGCAAGCTGAAGAAGGACAACACCGGCTACGATCTGAAAAACCTGTTCGTCGGTGCCGAAGGCACGCTCGGCGTCATCACCGCCGCCGTGCTCAAGCTGTTCCCGAAGCCGAAGGGGCGCGAAGTCGCCTTCGTCGGCCTGTCGTCGCCCGAGGCAGCACTTTCGCTGTTCAGCCTGGCCATGGACCGTGCCGGGGCAGCACTCACCGCTTTCGAACTGATCGGCAAGCGGCCCTATGATTTCACGCTGGCGCATGCCCAGGGCGTGGTGCGGCCGCTGATCGAGGACTGGCCGTGGTACGTGCTGATGCAGATTTCGTCCGGTCGTTCATCGGAGGATTCGAGAGCCTTGATCGAGGACGTGCTTTCGGCCGGCCTTGAACAGGAATTCGTCGGCGACGCCGTCATTGCCGCGAGTCTCACGCAGGGCGATGCCTTCTGGAATTTCCGCGAGCTGCTGCCCGAGGCGCAGAAGCCGGAGGGCGCCTCGATCAAGCACGACATTTCGGTGCCTATTGCATCGATTCCGCGTTTCATCGCGGAGGCTGCCGGCGCCGTGGCGTCGGTGAGCGCCGGTGCCCGCGTCGTCTGCTTCGGCCATATGGGCGACGGCAATCTCCACTACAACATTTCGCGGCCCGTCGACGGCGACGATGAGGCGTTCCTCGCTCTCTATCATCCCATGAACAAGGCGGTGCACGATGTGGTGCGCAGCCTGCACGGTTCGATCTCGGCCGAGCACGGCATCGGCCAGTTGAAACGCGACGAACTGATCGCCACCGCGCCGCCGATGGCGATCGATCTGATGCGAAGGGTTAAGGCCGCTTTCGACCCGGCCGGCATCATGAATCCGGGTAAGGTTATCTGATCCTTTCGACATCTTGTGGCTGGTGGGATTCCGATAACCATCCCTGAGATCAGCAAAATTTAACCGACTTTCTTAAGCGGGGCGGTAAGGAGCCCGCGCTACTGTCTCCATACAAACGAGGCCGGAAAAACCGGCCCGGAGAGAACCGGACACCGGCTCTCAGGAGACAGACAGGAAGGCCACTCTATGAACACCGGACTGAAGCCAGTCTGGGCGGGACGCAACATGCGTCTCGACCCATTCCGCCTGCCGCAAGTGGTGAGCTACGCGACTCGCGACGACTACGGCGATGTAACCTTCACCATCGACCAGCGCGGCGCCGTGATCCGCCGCCTGCTCGAGATGAGCGGCCTGCCCGCAATCATCGTTCTGCCCGCCAATGCGTTCCGCGGCGTTGCCGCCCGCGCCATGGAAGACCCGGACGGCAATGTCACGGTGACCCTGGAACTCCTGCACAACGACCCGATGCTGTCGGTGCCGCTGCTTGTGGCCGACGATCTCGACGATGTCGCAGCCGACTGGCGCGCCTGGGCCGACGCTTACCGTCTGCCGATGCTGCTGATCGAATCGGACGGCGTCGCCCGCACCCTGGAAGAATCGCTCGGCGCCGCCATCAAGACGCTGCCGCCGCAGGATAGGCGCAAGGGGCGGATTTCGAACACGCGCCGCCCGCGTTTCCTCGCTCGCCGCAGAGCAGGCGCCCTCGGTCTCAGGCTGGTCATCGACGGCCAGGAGATTATTTCGCGCGACTGAGCATGATCCCGCTGGGAATGCTGAAACGGGAAGCCGCTAAACCAGCGGCTTCAGCGCCACCCACACAGCGCCGCCGATCAGGCCGAGGAAGATCAGCCAGCCGACCTGGTTGTTCGACCTGAACAGTCGCAGGCATTGGTCCGGATTGTCGATATCCAGAACCGCGATCTGCCGCGCCATATGGGCGCCGGCGGCAATCAGCCCGGCCAGCGCCACCACCGGCGCCTGCGCCGACGCGAAGGCGATCGCAAAACAGATCAGCGCGCCACCATAAAGCCCTGCCAGCCACGCCTTGGTGTTGTCGCCAAACAGGCGTGCCGTCGAGCGCACGCCGACAATGGCGTCATCTTCCTTGTCCTGATGTGCGTAGATCGTGTCGTAGCCGATCACCCACAGGATCGAGCCGATATAAAGCATGACGGCAGGCCCATCGAGATCGCCGAACTCGACCGCCCATCCCATCAGCGCCCCCCAGGAAAAGGCAAGGCCGAGCACAAGTTGAGGCCAGTTGGTTATCCGCTTCATGAATGGATAGATGGCTATGACCGCCAGCGAACAGATGCCGAGCAGGACGGCGAAGCTGTTGAACTGGATGAGCACGACGAGGCCGACCAGCGCCTGCAGGGCAATAAACAGCCATGCCCGCCGACGGGTCGCCTTGCCCGACGGCAGCGGCCGCGAGCGCGTGCGCTCCACCTGGCTGTCGATGTCCTCGTCGACGAGGTCGTTGTAGGTGCAGCCGGCGCCACGCATGGCGATGGCCCCGACCAGGAAAAGCACGAGATACACTGGTGCCGGCAGCAGTGAGAGCAGCGGGTCGCCGGGACGCGGATAGGCGCTTGCCGCCAAGGCCGCCGACCACCAGCACGGCCACAGCAGCAGCTGCCAGCCGATTGGCCTGTCCCACCGCGCAAGCTGCGCATAGGGCCATATCGAGCGCGGCAGCACGCGGTAGACCCAATGGCCGTTCGGCGCATCGGCGACACGGCCCTGGGCCGCTTTCGACTGGATGTTTTCCATGTCCATGGAGTGGCAGCAGCGGCAGAAACCGTCAAGCGGCAAGCGGTGCTCGTCAGCCTTTCACGAGGCAAAGATGTCGCGGGTGGCGAACCAGTCCTTGGCCACCTCGACGAAGGCCAGCGCTGCATTAGACACACGCTGATGCGTGTCATAGGTGAGCAGGATCCGCTGCATGGGCAGCGGATCGGACAGCGGCTTGCAGATGAGCGGCAGGCCATCATAGCTGCGGTCGCCGTGCGGGCGGGTGTAACTGACCGCGACGCCGAAGCCGTTGGCGACCATGCTCCGCTGCAGTTCGAACGAGCTTGTCGTCGTATCGGCCACCGGCGAAAGGCCGCGGCTGCGAAACAGGTCGAGCATGTGCTGCCAGCTGTGCGGCTGGTCCGTCGTGATCAGCGGATAGGCGGCCAGATCGGCAAGACTGACCATTGGCCGGTCCGCCAGGGCATGGCCTGCCGGCAACAGCGCGTGCGGGCGAAGTTCGCGCAGCAGGATGCGGGCGAAATGCGTCGGCAGGCTGAGATCATAAGTCAGGCCGAGATCGATGGCCGCATCACCCAGCCGTCGTCCCAGGGTCTCGAACGTCTCGTCGCGAACGACGATTTTGACGGCCGGATAGCGTTCGGAGAAGGCGCGGAGCAAAGCCGGCGCGAAGAACGGTGCCAGATCCTCGAAGCATCCCAGCACCAGTTCACCACCGACAGCCGATTTGCTTGAGCCCAGGCCGACGAGTTCGTCCGTTTCGGTGAGAACCTGCCTTGCCTTGGCCACGACGGCGCGGCCGAACGATGTCGGCGACACGCCGCTTCCGCGCTGGCGGACGAACAGCTTCTGGCCGAAATTCTTTTCGACCGCGTCGATCGCCACCGAAATCGACGGCTGAGAGACGTTCAGCATCTTTGCCGCGCCGGTGACGCTACCGTGACGCGCCACGGCAACCAGATAGCGCAACTGCGTCAGGGTCACACTCATAGGAGTACTCTATATGTCGGATGGAAAGTTATTATTTTACTGAATGAATTGATATTGCGATAATGGCTTCATTCCAAGAGGAGAACGCCATGGCTTCCCAGACTGCCACCATCGACGCCACCATGATCGACGCGTCCACGATTGCCGACTATCAGCGTGACGGCGCTGTCTGCATTCGCGGCGCCTTCAAGGGCTGGGTCGACACGATTGCCGCCGGCATCGAACGCAACATGCAGAGCCGCAGCGCCACTGCATCCGACATCGCCAACGGCCGCGGCAGTTTCTTCGATGACTACTGCAACTGGGAGCGCATCCCCGAATTCGTCAGCTTGGTGCGGGACTCACCCGCCGCCGAACTGGCGGCGGCGGTGATGCAGTCGCGCACCGCACAGTTCTTCCACGATCATGTGCTGGTCAAGGAACCCGGCACGCAGAAGCCGACGCCCTGGCATCAGGACATCCCCTACTATTTCGTCGATGGCCGGCAGACGGTGAGCTTCTGGATTCCCATCGACCCGGTGAAGGAAGCGACGCTGCGCCTGATCGCCGGCTCGCACAAATGGGACAAGATGATCCTGCCTGTGCGCTGGCTCGACGACAGCAACTTTTATGCCGGCGAGGGCGACTATCTGCCGGTGCCCGATCCCGACCAGGATCCGTCGATGAAGGTGCTCGAATGGGAAATGGAGCCGGGTGACGCCATCCTGTTCGACTTCAGGACCGCGCACGGCGCGCGTGGCAATATGACCGCGGCGCGGCGCCGGGCGCTGTCGCTGCGCTGGGTCGGTGACGATGCGCGCTATGTCGAGCGGCCGGGCCGCACCTCGCCGCCCTATCATGGCCATGGCATGCAGCCGGGACAGAGATTGCGCGAGGATTGGTTTCCGGTGGTCTACCAGGGCTGAGGCGGCAGCCAGAATATGAGCGCCGGTATTCGAGGCCCATATTCTGGCTGGGGTAACGTTCCCGTGCGCAATTCCGATCAAAACACCCTGATGCCTTGACCCGTCGCCCGGAGAGCAATAGCGGGTGCTCCAAGAGACTGTTTCGAAATTCGCGCTGGCGAGTCATATGGTGGTGGTTTCGAGAACCGTAGCGGAGCGGACATTTGGTCCGTGAGCAACGGAAGCGCAGAAAACGCCATCAGATGGCCGCCAGAGCAGAATTTCGGCATCAAGAGGTGGCCATGAACGTTCTTCTTCTGGGCTCCGGCGGCCGCGAACATGCGCTCGCCTGGAAGATTGCCGCATCACCGCTGCTGACGAAGCTCTATGCGGCTCCCGGCAACCCGGGCATCGGCAGCGAGGCTGAGCTGGTGAAGCTGGATTTAGCCGACCACGCCGCCGTGGCCGCGTTCTGCCGGGAGAAAAAAATCGACCTCGTGGTGGTCGGTCCGGAGGGGCCGCTGGTCGCCGGCATTGCCGACGATCTGCGCGCCGAAAATATCCGCGTCTTCGGTCCCTCCAAGGCTGCCGCACAGCTGGAAGGCTCGAAGGGGTTCACCAAGGACCTCTGTGCCCGCTACGACATCCCGACCGCCGCCTATGGCCGTTTCAGTGATCTGGCCTCGGCCAAGGCCTATGTCGAAAAGACCGGAGCGCCGATCGTCATCAAGGCCGACGGGCTCGCTGCCGGCAAGGGCGTCACCGTCGCCATGACGCTCAGTGAAGCACAGGCAGCACTCGATGCCTGCTTCGATGGTTCCTTCGGCGCCGCCGGCGCGGAAGTTGTGGTCGAGGAATTCATGACCGGCGAGGAGGCGAGCTTCTTCTGTCTCTGCGACGGTAACACCGCGCTGCCCTTCGGCACCGCGCAGGATCACAAGCGCGTCGGCGATGGCGACACTGGCCCCAACACAGGCGGCATGGGCGCCTATTCGCCGGCCCCGGTGATGACGCCGGAACTGGTCGAACGCACCATGCGCGAGATCATCGAGCCGACCATGCGCGGCATGGCCGAACTTGGCGCGCCGTTCTCCGGCGTGCTGTTTGCCGGGCTGATGATCACCGACAAGGGACCGAGGCTGATCGAATACAACACCCGTTTCGGCGACCCGGAATGCCAGGTGCTGATGATGCGGCTGAAGGACGATCTGCTGGTGCTGCTCAACGCGGCGACCGACGGCCAGCTTGCGCATACTTCGGTGCGCTGGCGCGACGAGGCGGCACTCACCGTGGTGATGGCGGCGAGAGGCTATCCCGGCACGCCAGAAAAAGGCTCGGTCATCCGCGGCGTCGAAGACGCGGCGAGCGACGGCGTCCAGATCTTCCACGCCGGTACCGCCATCAATGGCGGCGCGCTGGTTGCCAATGGCGGCCGCGTCCTCAACGTGACGGCATCAGGCGCCACGGTCGGCGAGGCACAGAAACGAGCCTATGCTGCCCTCGACCGCATCGATTGGCCGGACGGGTTCTGCCGCTGCGATATCGGCTGGCAGGCCGTGGCGCGCGAACAGGGAACCTGAAGTTCCGCGTTGGCTCACCGCTGGCCGCGATCGAGTTCGGTGGAAGCGGTGCTGAGTGGATCGGACACGGCAAAGGCAGCGTCGAGTTGTGCGGGTGAACGCCGTTCCGTCCGCTTCCAGGCGACATATTGGACAATGCCGAAGCCTGGTCGTCGCGGCACCGTCTTCACGACTGGCATGCGGAAGCCGTCGCGGAAACGGGACCAGCGTGTGCCCAACGCTGCAACCATGTCCTCGAAAGTCGGCGGCGCGGCCACAGACGCATAGGTGATGGTGACATTGCCGGCGAGGCCGGCCTCGCGTGAGACCGGTAGCGGTATCGAGGCGAGATAGTCCGGCGGCACGTCGATAAGCCCACCGAACGGCCATTGCGCGCGCAGCGTGGCGGCGTCTGTCGGCGCGACATTGACGTCTATGTCGTTAGGCGTGCCGGCAACCCTGTAAGGGCAGCGGAAACGGCCGCAATTGGCTTGCGCCGAAAACTGCCAAAGTGCGTAGCCTTGCCAGTTGCCCATCGGGAAATGCACGTCGATGTCGTTGGTGTAGCGCGCATACCAGAGCGGCAGCCGCGACAGGAGCCGGTATCGGTAGCTGTTGTCGGCAATGTACTGGGCGGTCTTGCCGTTGGTGTACAGCACCGGGAAACGGCCGATGCGGCGATGCACCTGGCGTACGAACTCCTCGGCGTCGTCAAGCGACATCCATTGCGAGGGATCATTGCCCTCGATGTCGAGAGCCATGAGATCGTCCGGCGCAGGCTCGGCGAAATCGAGGAAATTGTTGGCCTGCTCGACCGGATTGCCGGGGCGGGCAAGGTGATAGGCGCCCCATTTCAGGCCGAGTGCCTTGGCCACCACCCTGCGCGTCTGGAACAGTTCGCGCGTCACCGCATGACGTTTCCACAGCGCCTTGCAAAGCTTCACCTCGATGTCGTTGCCCAAGCAGAAATAGGCCGGCGGCATGCCGTCGGAGGCTTTGTTGATGAAGCCGACGACCCGCTTGTCGGTGGCGAGTTGGGCCCAGTCGATGGAATTGTATTCGTAGGCATCGACGACCAGAGCGCGGTCGGCGTTCTTCCACGGCTCGGAAAAATCCGAGGCCGTTGCCGCCGTCGAAAGCGCCATCGTCGCCGCAAGAGCGAGGAGCGCTGTGCGGCGAAGAAGGCGCACCGTACTTTTCAAAACAGGGAATCCCCGTTGATCAAAGGCAAATCCTGAACCGCCATGGTTAAGGATTTGCTTCGGCGGGAGACACGGCTGAGGTGGCCTTTGGTGGATCGACGATCAGGGTGAGATTTACCGGGATTCAACGACAAGCCGTTTGTAAGCATTCGCGGCTTTGCGTAGCGCTTCATTCGGCTCCGGCGGGTTCACAATCGCTGCCACCAAGGCGATCTGGTCCTCGATTGAAAGGCGGATGGCGGCAGCCTCGTCAATGGAGGGCTGCGCTGCTTCGGTGTGGGCAATACCGGTCTGTTCGTTTGGCATTATGATCACCTTTGGTCGAGCGTTCAGCGCCGGCTGAATGGCTAGAATTCAAACGGGTCCGGCGCCGGCTCTTGCCGCAGCGTGCCTTCGGCGGCGCGTTTGCGGTGGTGGGCGAGCGAACATTGCGGCGAGCACAATATGCCGCGATCCGACCAGTAGGCGGCACCGTGGTCCAGTCTGCCCCCATGGTAACAGAACCCCTCCGCTCGATAGGGCAGGCCGCATTCGATGCAGCGATAGGCGTCGGGTATGGCAAGCATGGCACGGTTCCGGTCGGCGGGTTCTGATCTGTCGCCGGTTGATTTGATCCGGCGTCGATTGAATTTAATACGCGCCGCCGCGATTGCAAAATCGCGTGACAAAATTTGACGTTTACGTAAAAAGAAGATGGGAGACCGCCCAAAGGGCGGATGGTTTTGCAGCGGTACCGGCTCTACGGTTGGGCAGGCCGATGCATCAGGAGGAGTGAGCGGCATGTATAGGGCACCGGTCGAGGATATCGCCTTCACGCTCAAGCACGTGGCCGGCATGAAATCGGCGCTCGATGCCGGCACCTTCGGCGATCTCGGCGAGGATCTGGTCGATGCCGTTCTGGGTGAGGCCGGCCGTTTCGCCACCGAAGAGGTCGCACCGCTCTACACGATCGGCGATCGGCAGGGTGCGGTGCTGAAGGGCGCCGCCGTCACCACGCCGCCCGGCTGGAAGGAACTCTATCGCCGCTGGATCGATGGCGGCTGGAACGCGCTCTCCGGGCCTGCGGAATATGGCGGCCAGGCGCTGCCGACCATGCTCGGCGTGGCCGCGCTCGAAATGTGGAACTCCGCCGCCATGGCCTTCGGCATCGGCCCGACGCTGACCATGGGCGCGGTCGAGGCGCTCGACAAACACGCCTCCGACGACCTCAAGGCCAAATATCTCGAAAAGCTCGTCTCCGGCGACTGGATGGGCACGATGAACCTGACCGAGCCGCAAGCCGGTTCGGACCTCGCCGCCTTGCGCGCCCGCGCCGAGCCGGCGGGTGACGGCAGCTACCGCATCTTCTGCCAAAAAATCTTCATCACCTATGGCGAGCACGATTTCACCGACAACATCATCCATCTGGTGCTGGCGCGGCTGCCCGACGCGCCGGCCGGCACGCGCGGCATATCGTTGTTCCTGGTGCCGAAATTCCTGGTCGGCGACGATGGCGCGCTTGGCGCGCGCAACGACGTCTTCTGTTCCGGACTTGAGCATAAACTCGGCATCCATGCCTCACCGACCTGCACCATGATCTATGGCGACGGCTTCGAAGGTGCCGAACCCGGCGCCGTCGGCTGGCTGATCGGCGAGGAGAACAAGGGGCTAGCCTGCATGTTCACCATGATGAACAATGCGCGGCTTTGTGTCGGCATGCAGGGGGTAGCGGTCGCGGAAGCCGCAACGCAGAAGGCGATCGCCTATGCCAATGAGCGCCGGCAGGGCAAGGCCGCGAGCTACACTGGCACGGGTATGGCGCCTATCGTCCATCACCCCGATGTCCAGCGTAACCTGCTGACCATGAAGGCGCTGACCCAAACCGCACGCGCCATCAGCTATTCCTGTGCCCACGCCATCGACATGGCCCGAGTCTCCGCCGGTGACGAGGCGGCACACTGGCGCGACCGTGCCAATCTGCTGACGCCGCTGGCAAAGGCGTTCTCGACCGATATCGGCGTCGAAGTTGCCTCACTCGGCCTCCAGGTTCATGGCGGCATGGGTTTCATCGAGGAGACGGGAGCGGCCGCCTTCTATCGTGATGCCCGTATCGCGCCGATCTACGAGGGCACCAACGGTATCCAGGCGATCGATCTGGTGATGCGCAAGCTGCCGCTCGGCGGTGGCGACCATGTGCATGGTTACATCGCCGAACTGGCTGATATGGCCGCAGCGGTGCGGACCTCGAACATGAAGGGTTTCGGCCGCACCGCCGACGCTCTCGACGCGGCACTTGGCGATCTCAGCGAAGCGACCCGCTTCCTGCAAAAACTGACGGCCGATGGCCGGTCGGAAGAGGCGCTGGCAGGCGCCACGCCCTATCTCAGGCTGATCTCGCTTGCCGCCGGCGGCGCCTATCTGGCGCGCGGTGCTCTTGCCGATCACAACCGCATAGCGCTTTGCCGTTTCTTTGCCGAAAACCTGCTCGGCGAGGTCAGCGCCTTGAGGGCGCGCGTCATCGATGGCGCCGAAAGCCTCGCCGCTGCCGGCAAGACGCTCGTCTCCGCCTGACGTTTCACAAGGAAAACACCGTGACAGACCATATCCTCGTCGAGCGCCAGGGCGCCATCCAGATTATCCGCATGAACCGGCCGGACAAAAAGAATGCGCTGACGCGCGCCATGTATGCGAAAATGTCAAAAACCCTGGCCGAAGGCGACGCCGACCCGGCGATCCGCGCCCACGTCTTTCTCGGCGTGCCCGGCGCTTTCTCCTCCGGCAACGACCTTGCCGACTTCATGGTCGTCGCCACCGGCGGCGACGGCGGCACCGAAGTCTGGGATTTCCTGATGGCCCTGGCCAAGGTCGAAAAACCCATGGTCTCCGGCGTCGACGGCATCGCGGTCGGCATCGGAACCACGCTCAATTTGCATTGCGACCTGACCTTCGCCACGCCACGCACCGTGTTCAGGACGCCTTTCGTCGACCTTGGCCTGGTGCCTGAGGCGGGATCGAGCCTGCTGGCACCGCGCATCCTCGGGCAGCAGGGTGCCTTCGCGCTGCTCGGCCTCGGCGAAGGCTTTTCGGCTGAACGGGCGAAGGCCGCCGGCCTGATCTACGAGGTGGTCGAGGAAGCAGCGCTGGAGGCCTCGGTGCTGGCGGCGGCCGGGCAGATCGCGGCCAAGCCGCCGCAGGCGCTGAAGATCGCGCGCGACCTGATGCGTGGCTCGCGAGACGACCTCGTCGCCCGCATCGGCGAGGAAAGCGAGCATTTTCGCGAGCGGCTGAAGTCCGATGAGGCGCGCGCCGCGCTCACCGCGTTCATGACCAGAAAGAAGGCCTGAGCCTCTCCTTCAGGGATAAAGCCTCGTCTTATCCCAGGCGCCTTTCGCGTCGCGGCTGAAGACGAGCCGGTCGTGCAGGCGGAACGGCCTGTCGTGCCAGAACTCGATGGTGCTCGGCACGATTCGGAAGCCGGACCAGTGCTTTGGCCGGGGGATCTCGCCGATCGGATAGCGTGCCGTGTATTCTGCCACCGCCTTTTCCAGCGCAAAGCGGCTTTCCAGTGGTCGCGACTGTTTCGAGGCCCAGGCGCCGATGCGGCTGCCGCGTGGCCGCGTCGCGTAATAGGCGTCGGCTTCGGCGTCGCTGACGATCTCCACCGGTCCGCGAATGCGCACCTGGCGGCGCAGCGACTTCCAATGGAAACACATCGCCGCCTTCATGCTGCCAAGAATCTCCTGGCCCTTGGCGCTCTCGAAATTCGTGTAGAAGACAAACCCGCCTTCATCGAATCCCTTGAGCAACACCATACGCACATCCGGCATGCCGTCGGCATCGACGGTCGCCAGAGCCACGCCGTTGGGGTCGTTCGGCTCGCTTTTCGTTGCGTCGTCCAGCCATGCGGCAAAGAGGCGAAACGGCTCGGCAGCCTCGGTAAAGTCACCGCTTGTTAACTCAGTGTCACTCATAATTTTTCTCAAATTGTCACGAAGCCAAGATTCTTACAAAACCAAGATTCTTAACGAAGCAAGGGGGAGGCTGCCGATTGTCGCGTATCGCGCAAGCTTTTGACAGCAGGCAATGGAGCGTTATCGCTTCGGCCAGCGCGAAAGCCGCGATCGTGGCGGTCGCCTTGCCGCTTGCCGCGTGTGGCGCCGGCGGCTTCAGCCTGGAAAAAGCCGAAGTCGACCGCTCGATTCTGACCAGCAGCACGTCGGCCTCGGCCGCGCCGGCCAATTCGGATCGCGACTCCGACCAGACGACGATCGGCAATGCAGTCTCCTCGGCCGACATTGAGCAGCTCGGCGGGCAGGCCGTCCCATGGGCCAATGCCGGCACCGGCTCGCGCGGTACCATCACCGATCTGGCGGAATTGAAGGACAACGGCCAGACCTGCCGCCGCTTCAAGGCCTCGCGCGAAAGCTTTGACGGCGTTGCCATGTTCGAAGGCGAACTGTGCCTGGCCAGCGCCGGCGGCTGGCGCATGCAGGACTTCAAGGCACTCTGAGCCTGATCCGCAAGTCGATCGGACCGGCTCTGATTTCCGCGTCTGATATGCGGCTCCAGCACTGGAATTTCTTCCTATGCGAGCGCATATAGGGGGCAGCTAGAGACTCAACTCTTCTCCAGGGCAGTAAGCATGCGCGACCCCTATGAGGTGCTGGGCGTTGCCAAGAACGCATCGGCCAAGGATATAAAATCGGCGTACCGGAAACTCGCCAAGAAGCATCATCCGGATCAGAACCCGAATGATCCCAAGGCGAAGGACCGTTTTGCCGCGGCCAACCAGGCCTATGAGATCGTCGGCGACGAAAAGAATCGCGCCGCTTTCGATCGCGGCGAAATCGACGCCGACGGCAAGCCGCGATTCCAAGGCTTTGAGGGCGCTGCCGGTGGCGGCGATTCCTTTGGCGGCTTTCGCCGGCAACAGGGTCCGGGCGGTTCGCGGTTCGAATTCCGCTCCGGCCGACCGGGTGGCGATCCGTTCGACGGCAACAGCGACATCTTCAGCCAGATTTTTGGCGACACTTTTTCGGGCGCGCGCGGTCCCGGCACGGGCGATCGCCGCCAGCAGGCGACAGCAGCCGATCTGAACGTCACGCTCGACGTCACCATCGAGGAAGCGGCGACCGCCGAAAAGGTGACGGCGATGTTCCCCGACGGCCGCAAAGTGGCGGTCAAGCTGCCGGCCTATGTCGAGGATGGCCAGACCATCCGCCTCAAAGGCCAAGGCGAGCAGGGGCCGGGCCAGCCAGGCGACGCGCTGGTCAAGATCCATCTGCGCCGCCATCCACGCTACCGCATCGAGGGCCGCGACCTGCACGCCGATCTGCCGGTGGCGCTGGCGGATGCGGTGCTCGGCGCCAAGGTGCCGGTCGAGACGCCGACCGGCAGGCTTGCGGTCAACATTCCTGCCTGGTCGAGCTCCGACAAGGTCCTGCGGCTGAAGGGCAGGGGCCTGCCGGAAAAGGCCGGCGGTCACGGCGATCTCTACGCTCACGTGCGCATCATGCTGCCGGAAGGCGGCGACAGCGCGCTCGAAGCGCTGTTGCGCAGCCAAAAAGGCTGATCGGCGGCTTTTGTCCCCTGAACTGTCCGGTTTGAGCGCTTGAAGGGGCTCTGTGCCTGTGCGATAGGGCAACCCACAAAGCTGAAATCTTGCGGAGAGCGCTCACATGGCGGGTGGACAGGGCCTAATGGCCGGCAAGCGCGGCCTCATTCTTGGCGTCGCCAACAACAGGTCGATCGCCTATGGCATCGCCAAGTCGTGCGTCGACCATGGCGCCGAGATCGCGCTGACCTATCAGGGTGAGGCGTTCAAGAAGCGCGTCGAGCCGCTGGCGGCGGAACTGGGCGCCTTTGTCGCCGGCCATTGCGACGTCACCGATCCGGCGAGCCTGGACGAGGTTTTCGCCAATGTCGCCAAACATTGGGGCAAGCTTGATTTCCTCGTCCACGCCATTGCCTTCTCCGACAAGGATGAGCTGACCGGCCGTTATGTCGAGACGACGCGCGACAATTTCCTGCGCACCATGGACATTTCGGTCTATTCCTTCACCACCATTGCCAAGCGCGCCGAGGCGCTGATGACCAATGGCGGCTCGCTGTTGACCTTGACCTACTACGGTGCCGAAAAGGTCATGCCGCACTACAACGTCATGGGTGTCGCCAAGGCGGCGCTCGAGGCCAGCGTGCGCTATTTGGCGGTCGACCTCGGCGCCAAGAAGATCCGCGTCAACGCCATTTCGGCCGGCCCGATCAAGACGCTTGCCGCTTCCGGCATCGGCGATTTCCGCTACATCCTGAAGTGGAACGAGTACAATTCGCCCCTGAAGCAGACGGTGACACAGGAGGAAGTCGGCGATTCCGGCGTCTATTTCCTGTCCGACCTGTCGCGCGGCGTCACCGGTGAAGTGCACCACGTCGATTCGGGCTACCACGTCGTCGGCATGAAGGCCGTCGACGCGCCTGATATTTCGACGGTCAAGGACTAACACCCCGCCAACCGTCGTCCGTCCCGATCCCGCACCGGAAGACCTGATGTACCCGCTGGTTTACATCGCGCGCCACGGCCAGACCGCGTGGAACGCCGAAATGCGGCTTCAGGGGCAGGCCGACACCGATCTCAACGCTCTTGGCCGCGAGCAGGCGACCGGAAACGGGCTTCGGCTAGCCGCGTTGGTCCCAAATCCCTGGGAATTCGATTTCCTCGCCAGTCCGATGAAGCGGACGCGCGAAACGATGAAGCGTATTCGCGCTGCGATGAAGCTCGATCCGGGTGCCTATCGAACCGACCCGCGCCTCGTTGAAGTCAATTTCGGCGATTGGCAGGGATTTACCTTTCCCGAGCTCGAGACACGGTATCCCGGCGCAAGCAGGACGCGGGCTCTGGACAAATGGAACTTTCAGCCGCCCGGCGAAGGCGCTGAGAGCTATCAGATGCTGCTCGAACGGGTAAGGCCATGCTTCGACGCAATCGAACGCCAGACGATATGCGTGACCCATGGCGGCGTCATGCGCACCTTGTTTCGCTTCGTTCTGGGGCTGGCCGAGGACGAGGCAGCGAACCTGGAAATACCGCAGGATCGCCTGCTCAAGCTCGAAGGCAAGAGTCTGGAGTGGCTTTAGGCCAGTTCGCACGCGGCTCGGCGAAAGCTGAACCGCAAACACTGCATTCAATTGAGGTTGGAAGCTCTAGTTGGCAGAGCTGTCCGGCAGTTCCATGTCGGTGATGACGTTTTCGCCATTGGTCACATCGTAGGCAATGACGATGTCCATGCCCGGCTTCAGCGCGTCGAGATCGGTCTCTGCGTTCAGCTTGTAGGACTTGCCGTCATCCAGAGTCAGCGTCAGCGCGTCCTTGTCGACCTTCTTGATCAGGCCTTCTGTCTGGCCGGCGAAAGCGGCGGTGGAAAGCAGCAGCGTGGCGGCAACGGCGCCAATCAGGGTACGCATAATCGTTCCTCTTTATCATTGCACCGGCATGGCGGCGGCGGATACTCAACGGCGGATCGAAGAAAGCAGAAACCAGCCGAATGTGTCAAAACTTAAACGGCTGGGATGACAGTTTGACCACTACGAAAAACGCCAATAGAAGGCAGGCTTCAGCCGGCTCCGCTGCCGGGCAGGGCACTTTCCATGTCTCACAACACGTTCGGCCACCTTTTCCGCGTCACCACCTGGGGGGAAAGCCATGGCGCCGCCCTCGGCTGCGTGGTCGACGGCTGTCCGCCTGGCATCCGCTTTACGCGCGACGATATCCAGGTCGAACTCGACAAGCGCCGGCCGGGGCAATCACGTTTCGTGACGCAGCGTCGCGAACCAGATGAAGTGAAGGTGCTGTCCGGCTTCATCTTCGACGAGGACGGCGAAACGATGATCACCACCGGCACGCCGGTGTCGATGCTGATCGAGAATGTCGACCAGCGTTCAAAGGATTATGGCGAGATCGCCCGCCAATACCGGCCGGGCCATGCCGATTACACCTATGACGTCAAATACGGCGTGCGCGATTATCGTGGTGGCGGCCGCTCCTCGGCCCGCGAGACGGCAGCCAGGGTGGCAGCCGGTGCCTTGGCGCGCAAGGTGGTGCCCGGCGTGGTGGTGCGCGGCGCGCTGGTGTCGATGGGCGAAAAATCCATCGATCGCGCCAACTGGAACTGGAATTTCATCGGCGATGCCGAAAATCCGTTCTTCACCCCCGATCCGGCTTCCGTTCCCGTCTTCACCAGATATCTCGACGGCGTCCGCAAGGCGGGCTCCTCGGTCGGTGCGGTGATCGAAATCGTCGCCGACGGCGTTCCGCCAGGCCTCGGCGCGCCGATCTATGCCAAGCTCGACCAGGACATCGCCTCCGGCCTGATGTCGATCAACGCCGTCAAAGGCGTCGAGATCGGCAACGGCTTCGAAGCCGCCCGCATCACCGGCGAGCAGAATGCCGACGAGATGCGCATCGGCAATGACGGCAAGCCGGTGTTCCTGTCCAACAATGCCGGCGGCATCCTCGGCGGCATCTCGACCGGCCAGGCGATCGTCGCCCGTTTCGCCGTCAAGCCGACCTCGTCGATCCTGACTCCGCGAAAGTCGATCGACAAGGACGGCAAGGACGTCGAGATCATGACCAAGGGCCGCCACGATCCATGCGTCGGCATCCGCGCCGTGCCGATCGGCGAAGCAATGGTTGCCTGTGCGATCGCCGACCACTATCTGCGGCATCGGGGACAGACGGGGAGGGGAATAGGGGAATAGGGGAATAGAGGAATAGGGGAATATATTGCGCTCTTAGTCCGGCCGGCCAAATCTTTTTGCTTTTCCCTACTCCCGTACTGCCCTACTCCCTTATTCCCCTGCGAGCGAAGCGAGTACCCATGCCTTACGACCAGAAAAAAATCGTCGAAGCCCTGCGTGCTTTCGAACGCGGCGAGATCGTCGTCGTCATGGATGATGACGGGCGCGAGAACGAGGGCGACCTGATCGTCGCCGCCGTCCACTGCACGCCCGAAAAAATGGCGTTCATCGTTCGCCACACGTCCGGCATCGTCTGCACGCCGATGCCGCGCGAAGAAGCCAAGCGGCTTAACCTTGCGCCGATGGTCGCCGACAACGATTCCGCCCACACCACGGCTTTCACCGTCAGCGTCGATTTCAAGCATGGCACCACCACGGGCATCTCGGCCGAAGATCGCACTTTGACCGTTCGCAATCTTGCCAACGGCAATGTCGGCGGCTCGGATTTCGTCCGGCCCGGCCACATCTTCCCTTTGATTGCGCGCGAAGGCGGCGTGCTGATGCGCTCCGGTCATACCGAAGCAGCGGTCGATCTGTGCAAGCTCGCCGGCCTGCCGCCGGTCGGCGTCATTTCCGAGCTGGTCAATGATGACGGCACCGTCAAGCGCGGCCCGCAGGTGCAGGCCTTCGCCCAGGAGCATGGGCTGAAGCAGGTTTCGGTCGCCGACCTCATTGCCTACCGGCAGCGCAAGGAAACTCTGGTCGAACGCGTCGCGTGCTCGGAAATCGACACGCTCGGCGGCAAGGCACAGGTCTTCACCTACACGCTGCCGTGGGACTCCATGCATCACGTCGCGATAGTCTTCGGCGACATCCGCGACGGCGAGGAGGTCCCGGTGCGTCTGCATTCCGAGGATGTGGTGACCGATGTCTTCGGCACCAGCCACCGGCTCGACGCCATCATGAAGGCGATGGGTGAGCGCAGGCGCGGCGTCATCGTCTATCTCAGAGAAGGCTCCGTCGGCGTTGCGCATCAGGAACGCAAACGGCCGGCCAGCGGCGACCGCGAGGATCACGAAGAGGCTCGCCGCCGCGAAAACGAGTGGCGCGAGATCGGGCTCGGCGCGCAGATCCTCAAGGATCTCGGCATCTCCTCGATCAACCTGATCGCCTCGCGCGAACGCCACTATGTCGGCCTCGAAGGTTTTGGCATCCACATCGCCAAGACCGAGATCCTCTAGGCAGCTAGCGCCCGGCTCGAAACCGGGCGCTATCTGATTATTCCGCGGCAATCGCGGCCGCTTCACATCCGTCCATCTCGCACTCAGTCGTGGCAAGGCTGCGTTGGCCAAGCAGCACCGTGGCCAGCGCGATCGTGCCTGAAGCCACCGACACCCAGAACCCGTTCGGTGCACCGAACGCATCCACCACCGCGCCGGCCGCGAACGAGCCCAGCGCCATGCCGATGCCGATGCCGGTCATGACCCAGGTGATGCCTTCGGTCAGCATCGCTTCCGGCACATGCCGCTCGATCAGGCCGAAGGCCGTGATGAAGGTCGGCGAGATCGCCACACCGCTGATGAACACGGTCAGCGCCAGCAGCGGCACGGTGTCGGCGGCGAGCGGCAACAGCGTGCCGAGCGCGACGAGGGCGACTGCGATGGCGAGCTGGCGTTGCAGCGGCGCCTTCAGGCTGAGCGCGCCGACGATGATGCCGAGCACGAACGATCCCAGCGCATAAACGCCGATGACAAGGCTGGCGGCGCCGGGTTGGCCAAGCTCCTTGGTGATCGCCACGGTGGTCACTTCCGTCGTCGCGAAGGTTGCGCCGACGAAGATCAGGGCAAGCGTGATGATCTGAACCGGCCGCAGGCGGATCGCCGAGCCGCTTGAGTTATGGTCGACCGGCCGCACCTGGGGCTCGGTCGAGCGTTGCAGGATGAAGGCCGCTGATCCGAATGCGAGAAATAATGTGCTCACCAGAACGCCGGCTTCCGGGAATAGGGCGGCACTCAGGCCGACCGATAACGATGCCCCGGCGATATAGACCAGTTCATCGGCCACGGACTCGAAGGCGAATGCGGTGTTCATCTGCGGTCGTCCTCGGAAAATCTCTGTCCAGCGCGCCCGCACCATCGCAGGTATGCTTGGCATGGCGGCGGCCAGGAGTGCCGACACGAACAGCGTCCACACCGGCCAGTCCTGGTTGGCCGCCGCTATGAGGACGGCGAAAGCCAGCACCGCGATGATAGTGGTGGGCACGACGATTCGTGTCTGGCCCAGGCGGTCCACCAGTCTCGATATTTGCGGCGCGACGAAGGCGTTGGCCAGCGCGTATGTCGCCGAGACGGCTCCAGCCAGCCAGTATTCGCCGCGCGCCTGCGACAGCATCGCCACGATGCCGATGGGCGCCATGGCGATCGGCAGGCGCGCTAGGAAGCCGGCGGCGGCAAAGCCCTTGGCGCCGGGGGCACGAAAGATTTCCGCATAGGGATTTTGCATCGGTTGGTTCCTCGACAAAGGACGATTGGACAATTACATACGGAGCGTATGATTATTAGATAGAGCATACGCCGCGTATGTCAATTAGCATACGAAGCGTATGTGAATAGGTCCAGGACACATGCACAAACCCCGCAAGGAGATGATCGCCGAGACGCGCGCAAAGCTTATTGCGGCGGCCCGTCATGCCTTCGGCACAACAGGCTATGCGGAAGCCTCGATGGATGATTTCACCGCTTCGGCCGGGCTGACGCGCGGTGCGCTCTATCATCATTTCGGCGACAAGAAGGGGCTGTTGCAGGCGGTCATAGCCCAGATTGACGGCGAGATGGCGGCGCGCATCAATGAGGTCGCGTCGAGAGCACCGACCCGCTGGCAACATTTCGTCGACGAGTGCTCGACCTATATCGAGATGGCGCTGGAGCCGGAAATCCAGCGCATCATGTTCCGCGATGGCCCGGCCGTGCTGGGGGATCCAGCGCAATGGCCGAATGCCAGTGCGTGCATCGCTTCAATGACCGACCATCTGACCGCGCTGCAGGAGGAGGGGGTCGTTGTCTCCAGCCTCGACCCCGAGACCGCCTCGCGACTGATCATCGGAGCGAGCAGCCAGGCAGCGCAACGGATCGCCAATTCGAATGACCCCGAAACGACGTCGAAGAAGGTGGTGACGGCGTTCAAGCAACTGCTTGAAGGCCTGCTGAAGAAGCCGGATCCGCAGTCGAATTGAAGTTCTCACCGGAGCTTTCGTGCCGGCAGCTGTTCACGATAGGAATTTTTTCTTGACACCATGCCCTCAGCTAAGGTATATATTCGTCCATGGTGCTGATTTGCGCCAGTGACCGGCCGCACAGGCGGGTTTTTCGTTTGATGCTCCGTCAGCCAACGCGCTGGCGGGCTCCGAACCAACCCGTTACCCCGAATTCGTCGCCCTTCGGCGTCAGGGCCGCAATTGACAATCGCCGGGTTGAGTCCATCCTCTTCCACCATCTCTGAGGCGGAGATTCGGGACACATGTGGGATTTCGAGATCGGCCGGTCGGTGTCCATCATGATGCGGACCTGGCCGTTCATCGTCTTTCGCATGATCGTCTATTTCGGCATCACGCTGGCCTATATTATGGCAACCGGCACCGGCGCCTCCGTCGGCTATGGCGTTGGCCATATCTCCACCGATCCCGACGGGCCGCTGTCGTTTGCCCTGTGGGGCGGCGTGGTCGGTTTCGGCGTCGTCTCGATCGCCGTCTACTGGATCCGCGAATACATCCTCTATGTCGTCAAGGCCGGCCACATCGCCGTCATGGTTCATCTGATCGACGGCCGCGACATTCCCGGCGGTCAGGACCAGATCGCCTACGCCAGGGATGTCGTCACCCAGCGTTTTGCCGAAGCCAACATCCTTTTCGTCGTCGACCGACTCGTCAAGGGTGCCATCCGTGCCATCACCGGCCTGCTCGGCGGTATCGCCGCCTTCCTGCCGATACCAGGCCTGAGCGGCCTGGTCTCCTTCATCAACACGGTGATCCGCCTGTCGCTGACCTATGTCGACGAGATCATCCTCGGCTACAACATCCGCATCAATTCAGCCTCGCCCTTCGAGACGGCGCGCCAAGGCGTAGTGCTCTATGCTCAGAACGGCAAGGTCATGGTCAAGAACGCCGTCTGGCTGGCGGTCATCATGTGGGGCATGTCGTTCATCATCTTTCTGATGATGCTGGCACCTGCCGGTGCGATTCTGTTCCTGATGCCTGGCCAGCTCGCCGGCTGGGCTTTTGTGCTCGCCATCGTCTTCGCCTGGGCATTCAAGGCGGCGTTCATCGAGCCTTTCGCCATCGCCTGCCTGATGCAGGTCTATTTCAAGACCATCGCGGGCCAGGTGCCCGATCCGGCCTGGGACGCCCGGCTGGCCGAGGCATCGTCGAAGTTCAGGGAGCTCAAGGACAAGGCGCTGGCCTCCTTCGGCGGTTCGCGCTGGGCTACGGCCGGCGCCACACCCTGATCGGCTGGGCGGATGGTGTCTGGTGAGGCAGGAACGGTGTTGAGGCGCGCCACGGTGGATTTGAGCTGTGTCTCGCCTTGCCCGGAAAAGGTCTCGCTCATGATCAGCTCCGGCAGCGGCAGCCGCCGTCCCCAGCCATGCGTTTCAAGGTCCGGTTTGGGAGCGAACTCGGAAACACGGCCGACGCAGAGATAGGCGACCGGCGTTACGTGATCCGGAATGGCCAACAGCCGCTTCAGCGCCTCAGCCTCGATGATGCTCACCCAGCCGACGCCAACGCCCTCGGCACGCGCGGCCAGCCAGAAATTCTGCACCGCGCAGACGGTGCTGTAGAGATCCATCTCCGGATTGTGCCAGCGTCCCAGCGGCGAACCCTTCGAGCGCTGCCGGTCGCAGGTGATGCAGATGTTGAGCGCGCTCTCGCAGATGCCTTCCAGCTTGAGCTTGCGGTACAGCGCCTGTTTTTCCGCCTCGATCGCCGGCAGTTCCTGTTCTCGCGCGGCCAGGAACAGGTCGCGCACCTCCGCCCGTCGTTTGACATCGCGAATGACAATGAAATTCCATGGCTGCATGAAGCCGACCGATGGCGCGTGATGGGCGGCAAGCAGCAGCCGTGCCAGCACGTCGTCATCGATCGCGGTGGGCAGGAAATGGCTGCGCACGTCACGCCGCGTGAACATGGCGCGGTAGACCGCATCGCGCGCATTCTGGTCAAATCCATCGTCAATGGCAGCGGTCATGTGTTCCGGCATCGCTTGTCCCCTTGCGATTGCAGATTCAAAACTGACAGAGCGTACTTTGTGCGTCCAAGTAGACGCACGTCGCTCTGATGCCATCCGCCTGACCACGCGGATGACAATGCCTGCCAGGCCGGTCTTCTGGCTCGGGATCAACCCGCGTCCGGTGCCTTCCCGTCATCGACAGTGGCATTTACCGGCGCGGTCCCCCTCACAGCGTTGGGCACGCCACGGAATTCAACCGTGTTCCCGATTCTCCCGCTTGCGGCGGGCACCAGGCAGTACCAGGGACCTTACGCCGAAGCGCCCGCGGGGCCAATGCCTGCGGCGACGCGAATGGACGCAGTCGCGATTTTCCCCAGTCATCGGCCGCCCGTGCATGGCCTTTGTCGATCCGGGTCACTAGATTAGGACGATGACCACCCGTCTCTACACCCATCCGATCTTCCTCGAGCATCTCACGCCGCCCGGACATCCCGAGCGGCCCGACCGCTTACGCGCCATCGAGCGCGTGCTCGACGACGAAGCCTTTGCCGGGCTCGATCGTATTCAGGCGCCGGAAGGCGACGAGGCCACCATCCTCTACGCGCATCCCGCCGATTTCGTCGCCCGCGTGCGCGCCGCCATCCCCGACGAGGGGATTGCCCGCATCGATGCCGACACCACTGCCAGCCCGAAGAGCTGGCAAGCGGCGATCACCGCGATCGGCGCCGCCAACGCCGCCGTCGATGATGTCTTTTCGGGCCGCGCCGACAACGTCTTCGTCGCCGCCCGGCCGCCCGGCCATCATGCCGAAAAGACCACGGCGATGGGCTTTTGCCTGTTCAACACGGCGGCGATCGCGGCGCGTTATGCGCAGAAGAAACACGGTGTCGAGCGCGTTGCCGTCGTCGACTGGGACGTGCATCACGGCAATGGCACGCAGGATATTTTCTGGGACGATCCGTCGGTGCTCTATTGCTCGACACACCAGATGCCGCTTTATCCCGGCACCGGAGCGAAGACCGAAACGGGCGCCGGCAACATCGTCAACGCACCGCTGGCGCCGCAGACCGGCAGCGAAGTGTTTCGCGATGCCTTCCTGTCGCGCGTCCTGCCCGCGCTCGACAATTTCGCGCCCGACCTGATCATCATTTCGGCGGGGTTCGACGCGCACCACCGCGATCCGCTGGCCGAGATCAATCTGACCGAGGATGATTTCGACTGGGCGACCGGCCAGCTGATGCAGCGCGCGGCACGCCACAGCGGCAACCGGCTCGTCAGCCTGCTCGAGGGCGGCTACGATCTGCAGGGATTGGCATTTTCGGTCGCCGCCCATGTCGGGCGACTGATGAAAGGATGAATGATGGCCGATGAGACCAACGAAGACGTCAAGGCGATGAGCTTCGAGCAGGCACTCGATGCGCTGGAGAAGATCGTCGATGATCTGGAGCGTGGCGACGTGCCGCTCGACCAGTCGATCAAGATCTATGAGCGTGGTGAGGCGCTGAAGGCGCATTGCGACCGGCTGCTGAAGGCCGCCGAGGACAAGGTCGAGAAGATCAGGCTGTCGCGCGACGGCAAGCCGGTTGGAACGGAGCCACTCGACGCGGATTGAGGCTCGGTCCGAACGATGGCCTCGCCTCACCGGTTTTTGGACATGATCATGATCGAGGATATAACTCGTTCCGATTGAAACAGCTCAAGGACAAGAGGAGATACGGAAGCGATGTGCAGAAACATCAAGACCCTGTTCAATTTTGATCCGCCGGCAACCAATGACGAGGTGCGCGACGCGGCTCTTCAGTTCGTCCGCAAGCTGAGCGGAACCACGCGACCCTCGAAGCAGAACCAGCACGCCTTCGACCATGCCGTCGAAGCCATCGCCGCCTCGGCGCGCGAACTGCTCGATTCCCTGGAAACCCACCAGCATCCGCGTAATCGCGAAGAGGTGGCGGCCAAGCTGCGGGCAAAGGCGGCGATCCGCTTTGCCTGATGCGGCCAGGCGGCCTTCGACCACCGACAAGGAGAGTCCATGAGCTTCTTCCCCGGGAAAGACCCTGAGGCAGGCGATGCCTTCGCCAGCGATCAGATCGAATTGATGGTCATACCCAACGCCAAGGATATCGGCGGTTTTCAGGTGCGCCGTGCCCTGCCGACGGCAAAAAGGCGGCTGGTGGGGCCGTTCATCTTCTTCGACCGCATGGGTCCCGCGATCCTGCGCGCCGGTCAGGCACTGGATGTCCGTCCGCATCCGCATATCGGCCTGTCGACGGTCACCTATCTGTTCGACGGCAAGATCCGGCACCGCGATTCACTCGGCACCGAAATGGTCATTCAGCCCGGCGACGTGAATTTGATGACCGCCGGCCGCGGCATCGTCCATTCGGAGCGTACGCCGGAGGAACTGCGTGGCGCGCCGATGTCGGTATCCGGCCTGCAGACATGGCTGGCTCTGCCGGACGACAAGGAAGAGGTGGCTCCGGTTTTCGAGAATACCGCAGCGCTTCGGCTTCCCGAGATCGAAGCCGAAGGCGTCAACGGGCGCCTCATCATCGGCGATTTCCAGGGACTGCGGTCCCCGGTCAGGGCCGACACGGAGACGCTCTACGCCGACCTGCGCCTGGCGCCCGGCGCCAGCGTGAAAATCCCTGCTGATGCGGAAGAACGCGCCATCTATACGCTGGAAGGCGAGGTCTCAATTTCGGGTGATGTATTCCCAGCCGAACGGCTGCTGGTGTTCCGTCCCGGTGACGAGATCGTCGTGTCGTCGCAGACCGGGGCGCATTTCATGCTGTTCGGCGGCGCCTCTCTTGGTTCGAAGCGTTACATCTGGTGGAATTTCGTCTCGTCGTCCAAGGAGCGCATCGAACAGGCGAAAGAGGAATGGAAGACGGGCCGCTTCGACATCGTTCCCGGAGACGAGGAAGAGTTTATTCCGCTGCCGGAAAGCTGATGCCCTGTCACCCAAAAGTGGCAGAACGAAATGCATAGACAAAAGACTAGGGCCTGATCCGCGTCACTGACACACATTTACTTTCGCCGGCCGGCGGCCTATTCGCCCATCAACCGAAAGCCCGAGCACCGTGAACGCAACGCCGCATACGCCGCTTCTCGACAAGGTCCGCATCCCGGCCGACCTGCGCACGCTTGCCGAAAGTGAACTGCCGCAATTGGCGTCCGAGCTTCGCGCCGAGCTGGTCGACGCCGTGTCCCGCACGGGTGGTCATCTGGGCGCAGGGCTTGGCGTGGTCGAGCTGACAGTGGCGCTGCACTATGTCTTCAACACCCCCGACGACCGGCTGATCTGGGATGTCGGCCACCAGGCCTATCCGCACAAGATCCTGACCGGCCGCCGCGACCGTATCCGCACGCTGCGCCAGGAAAGCGGTCTGTCCGGCTTCACCCGCCGCGCCGAGAGCGAGTACGATCCCTTTGGCGCCGCCCACTCCTCGACGTCGATATCGGCCGGCCTCGGCATGGCCGCCGCCCGCGATCTCTCCGGCGGCCGCAACAACGTCATTGCCGTCATCGGCGACGGCGCCATGTCTGCCGGCATGGCCTATGAGGCGATGAACAATGCCGGCGCGCTCGATGCACGGCTGATCGTCATTCTCAACGACAACGACATGTCGATCGCGCCGCCGACCGGCGCGATGAGCGCCTATCTGGCGCGGCTGGCCTCCGGCAAGGCCTATATCGGCCTGCGCGATTTCGGCAAGAAACTGACGTCCTATCTCGGCAAGCGCGCGGATCGTGCGATCACAAGGGCAGTCGAGCATGCACGCGGCTACGTCACCGGCGGCACGCTGTTCGAGGAACTCGGCTTCTATCACATCGGCCCGATCGACGGCCACAATCTGGAGCATCTGATCCCGGTCCTGAAAAACGTCCGCGACAATGGCGAAGGCCCGGTGCTCATCCATGTCGTCACCCAGAAGGGCAAGGGCTATGCGCCGGCCGAAGCCGCTGCCGACAAATATCACGGCGTCAACAAGTTCGACGTCATCACCGGCGCGCAGGCCAAGGCGCCAGCCAACGCACCGGCCTACACCAAGGTGTTCGCCGAAAGCCTGGTCCAGGAGGGCCGCGAGGACGACCGTATCGTCGCCGTCACCGCAGCCATGCCGAGCGGTACCGGCCTCGATTTGTTCGGTGAAGCGTTCCCGTCGCGCACCTTCGATGTCGGCATCGCCGAACAGCACGCGGTGACCTTCGCCGCCGGCCTTGCCACCGAAGGCTACAAGCCGTTCGCGGCCATCTATTCCACCTTCCTGCAGCGCGCCTACGACCAGGTCGTCCACGACGTCGCCATCCAGAAATTGCCGGTGCGCTTTCCCATTGACCGGGCCGGCTTCGTCGGCGCCGATGGCGCCACCCATTGCGGCGCCTTCGACACCACCTTCCTGGCGACACTGCCGGGTTTCGTCGTCATGGCCGCCGCCGACGAGGCGGAGCTGCGCCACATGGTGCGCACCGCGGCAAGCTATGATGACGGCCCGATCGCCTTCCGCTATCCGCGCGGCAACGGCGTCGGCGTCGACATGCCGGAGCGCGGCTCGGTTCTCGAAATCGGCAAGGGCCGCGTCGTCAAGGAGGGCACCAAGGTTGCATTGCTGTCCTTCGGCACGCGGCTGCAGGATTGCCTGATCGCCGCGGAGGAGCTAGGGGCTGCCGGGCTGTCCACGACGGTCGCCGACGCCCGTTTCGCCAAGCCGCTCGACGAGGATCTGATCCGGCGGCTGGCCCGCTCGCATGAGGTGCTGGTGACGGTGGAGGAGGGCGCAGTCGGCGGCTTCGCCAGCCACGTGCTGCAGTTCCTCGCCCATGAAGGCCTACTGGAAAGCGGCCTGAAGGTGCGCCCGCTGGTACTGCCCGACGCGTTCACCGACCACGCCAAGCCGGAAAAGATGTATGCCGATGCCGGGCTCGATGCTGCCGGCATCGTGCGCACCGTGTTCGTGGCACTCGGGCACACAGTCCACGCCCAGCGCGCCTGAATCAAAGTCTCAATGACTTGAATCGGTTTGCCGGCCAACGATCTTAACGCGTTGTTTACGCTGACGTTTGGCGCTTTGCTTACCGTGTCTGTTGGCCGTTTTTCAATGGCGCCCTGCTAGATCGTGATCAGGCAGGGAGACAACAACAATGAAAACGCTTCTGTGCGGTGCAGCGCTTTGCGCCGTCATCGTCGCGCCGGCCACAGCCGAAACGCGCTATGATCGCAGCCTCGAAAAGGCGGCGATGGGCATCATCGCTGGCAAGATGGGCGACATCCGCGGCGGCTTTTCATTCAAGCAGGTGCCGCAACTGGTGGTTCTGCCGGCCCCTGTTTCCGCGCCTGCGGTTGCCATCGAGCCTGCACGCGAGCAAGCTTCAGGAGGGCGTGAGGATGGGTTGTCTCCAGCCGTCGAGCGTCCGGTTCCGCGAAGCGTATTCTGAGCTGGAGAGCAGCAAGCCTTGATCGGGATTGCCCGATCGTTTCAATGTGCTTGCCGCTGTGCGGGTGATCTAAGAAGGCGCTGGCAATGCTACTCCGCCGCAACCAACTCCGCTTGCTGCGCCGGTTTCTCGGGGCGCCAGGATTGCGCCGCGTGGCGGGCGCGGTCTGCCAGGGCGGCTAGGCGTCCGCGCAGGTTTCGTCCACCCACCACCGACGACAAGGTCACCGAATGCGTCGCAAAGCGGCGCTTGAAATCCTCGCCGCCGCAGAGAAAATCGATCGTGGTCAAGCCCCGGTCAAACGACCACTGGATGTAATCCATCATCAAGACCATGCCTGGCGAGGCCCGTTCGAAGGCCGGATCATAGGTGGTGACGAAAGCCATCATCGTTCCATGCTGCTCGAAATTGATCGATATGGCGATGATCTCGTCTTCGCGTTCGAGCACGAAGATGCGCAGCAATCCAAGCTTGGCCAGAACGGATATGAGTGCCGCCAGCGCGGGGGAACCTTCGTCGAAGAGGTCCGAAACGCGGCCGTGTTTTGCAAGCCATACCCGCTTCAGTGCCGCGACGCGCTCCAGCACCGGCTCGCGGGCTTCGTGCGCGTCCATCAGGCGGAAACGCAGCGCGCCGCCTTCCTCCATGAATTTGTAGCCACGGCGATAGTTTTGCCGGGTTTTTTTCGACTGGCTTTCAAACCATTGTGCGCCGCGTTGCCCGGCGCCGGAAACTCGATAGCTGACCTCGCTGCGGTGGCTTGGCTGCAAGATATTGTCTTGGCCTGGGGCGGCGGGACCGAGCAGGGTCCGGAATCGGGCATCGGGCAACAGACGATTGAGGTAGGCAAGATCGAAGCCGCCATCGTCGAGGATATGTTGCCAGAGTTGCGGCAGGATCTGTGGCTCGGCATCGGGAGCAAGCAGGACATCGCCATAGTCGCAGTGATCTTTCGCCGCCCACTCCAGCATACGGATGCCCGAGCGCCAGAAGGTCGCGAGCGCAATGACGGCCTCGAGGCGCTCGCCGCTCCAGACCATGCCGATCCTGAGACCGCGGCGGTCCTGATGCGGTGTGGTGTGCCACCAGGCCGAGATCCAGTCGGGATGCTGGAAAACGAGGCCGCCGGCGCGTTGCCAGAGCGCTGCCCAGGCGGGCGCGATTTCTGCCAGTCGCGCTGACGACGTCGCAATTTCGATCCGGTGCGTTCGCGGCATCCGGAACACGGCGGGTCCGTTCATGGCTTGCCCCCTTGCGGCGATTGCTGTGGCTCGGGCTTGTCGGTGCGGAAATGTCTGGCGATCTGCCGCCACATCCGCTTCAGCGGCAGAACATAGAGGCCTGCGAGCGACTGGTAGTCGCGCACGTTGCGTTCGATCAAACCGAACTTGAAGTCCTCGTCGGGTCTGGGAACGCATAGCGTTCCGAAGAGCCGATCCCAAAACGAGAAGAGCAGCCCGAAGTTCTTGTCGTAGTGGCGCGGGTCGGTGCTGTGGTGCAATTGATGCCAGTGCGGACACAGGATCAGATTGTTCAATGGTCCAAACGAGATCTTGAAATGCGTGTGCCTGACGAAATCCATCATCAGGATGTTGCGTATGATGTAGACGTTGACGCCGAAGACCGTCAGCTCGACGAGGTTCAGCGACACCAGCGACCAGATCCCGAAGCAGATGCCGGGAATGACGCCGTCCCAGGCCCGGTTCATCAATTCGTCGAGCGGGTGGACGCGATCCTTTGTGATGCCGACCATCACCTCGGCCGAATGGTGGACCTTGTGCAGTTCCCAGAGCACCGGGTAGCGGTGCTGGGCGACGTGATAGAGATAGTACGAAATGTCGTAGGCAAGCAGCATGGTGATGGTGAAGATCGTCACCGTCACCGGCCCTGCCGGTCCTTCGATCAGGGGCGGCTGGATTGCCAGCAGCGTGGAGAGCAACCAGTTCGTCGCATAGCCGACGGCGCTGACGAAGACGACGCCGGCGGGCAGCATGAGGAATGGCATCAGCGCCTTCCGCGTCACCCAGAACAAAAGGTCGGCTTTCGCCGAGGGATGCGTGATGACCTCATGCGGGACTGCGAACTCGAAGAACTCTTTCCAGCTCTTTTTCTCGACCGTGCGCCAGTAGGCGACCAGGGCGCTGACCAAAGCAGTCAGCAACAGAAGTCCGGTCGCCAGCAGGCCGGCGCCGGAAATCCGATCAAGAACCTTGTAGACGATATCGCTGGCCATTTCCAAGGTTGCCGCCTCTCCATCCGGGTTTCCGGTCGTCGCGGTCATAACATTGAAGTCCTCAAGCAAATGCGATGAAAATTGGTTAAGAAATCATGAGGCTTTCTAGGTTTTTGGTATTTATCCGCAGGCGGCGAGACCCCATGCTTCGGCGGTCATCCGTCTCAACGGGCGTAACGCATGGATATTCATAAGGATGGTCGGCGGGACGGAACGCCTCACCATCGTCACGGTGCAATGTGCTGGGCGTCATGATGGGAACGTGAGACGAGATGCTTCCGGCTGGCGCTCTTGCCATCGTCGTCGGCTTTCGCCATGAAGGCCGATGAATTCGCCTCTGCCAGCCAGCGCACGCCAGCGGCTCGACGACCTGCTCGTCCAGCGCGGGCTGTTTGCCAGCCGCTCACGTGCCCGCGACGCGGTCGAACGTGGCACGGTGACCGTCGACGGCGTCATTGCGCGCAAGCCCGGCCAGAGCGTTTTGCCGCAATGCCTTGTTACCATCGATGATCCGGCGCAAGGCTATGTGTCGCGCGCGGCACTCAAGCTGATCGGTGGGCTCGATCATTTCGGCCTCGACCCTGCCGGCTGTGAAGCGCTCGACATCGGCGCCTCGACCGGCGGCTTCACCCAGGTGTTGCTCGAGCGCGGCGTGGCCCATGTCACCGCGGTCGATGTCGGTCATGGCCAGATGCATCCTGATATCGGCGGCGACCCGCGTGTGACGGTGATCGAAGGACTGAACGCCCGCGACCTCGCCCTCGCCGATCTCAGCGGGCGTATTCCGGATTTCATCGTGTCCGACGTCAGCTTCATCTCGCTGAAACTGGCGCTGCCGCCGGCGCTTGGTCTGGCGAAGGCTGGCGCCAAGGCCATGTTTCTGGTCAAGCCGCAATTCGAGGCGGGCCGTGATGCGATCGGCAAGGGTGGTCTGTTGAAAGACCCCTACGACGCCTCCCGTGTCGCCGGCCTGCTGCAGGATTGGCTGGACTCCGTTCCCGGTTGGCGCTCGCTGGGCCTGCATTTGTCGCCGATCGAGGGCGGCGACGGCAATCGCGAATTCCTGCTCGGTGGGATCAAGGACCGATGAGCGCGCGCTTCAGCATCAGGAAACTTGGCGCTCAGGGCGACGGTGTCGCCGAGACCGAGACAGGGGATCTGTTCATTCCCTTCACACTGCCCGGTGAAACGGTTACCGCCGCGCGCGAAAGGGATCGCGCCATGCTGATGGCGGTGCTGGAATCATCGCCGCTGCGCATCGATCCCGCCTGCCGCCATTTCACCGAATGCGGCGGTTGCGCGCTCCAGCATTTCGAAGCCGAAGCCTATCGCCAGTGGAAACGCGAAAAGGTGGCGCACATCCTAAAGGGCAAAGGCATCGATTGCGAGATCGGTGACCTGGTCGCCTGCGCGCCGCAGACGCGCCGCCGTGTCGTGCTTGCCGCCCGCCGCACCGATACAGGCATGCTGCTCGGCTTCCATCGCCATCTGTCGCCAGAGATCATCGCCATATCGGAATGCCCGATCTCGCTGCCGGAGATCGTCGCTTCGCTCGATCGGTTGAAGGCGCTCGCCGAATTGGTCTGCGCAACCACCAAATCGTTCCGGCTGGCGGTCACCGTGACCGGTTCGGGTCTCGATGTCGCGGTTCATGAATCCGGCAAGCTGGGGGAGCATCAGCGCCGCATCGCTGCCAATTTCGTCATGGCGCAGGGCTTTGCCAGGCTGTCCATCGATGACGAAATCATCATCGAGCCGAGGAAGCCGGTGGTCATGTTCGGCAGCGTCGCTGTAGCCTTGCCCCCGGGCGCGTTCCTGCAGGCAACCGAGGCCGCCGAACAGGCGATGGCCGATATCGTCGGCGGGCATCTGAAGCGTGCCAAGAAGGTGGCGGATCTTTTCGCCGGTTGCGGCAGTTTTGCTCTGCGCCTGGCCGCGAAGTCGGAAGTCCATGCGGTGGAGGGCGATGCGGCAGCCCTTTCGGCCCTCGACCGTGGATCGCGTTTCGCCACTGGCCTGAAGCGGGTGACGGGCGAACGCCGCGACCTGTTCCGCCGGCCGCTGACGTTCAAGGAGTTGAATGCGTTCGACGGCCTGGTGTTCGATCCGCCACGCGCCGGCGCCGAGGACCAGTCGAAGCAGATCGCCCGCTCGGATGTTCCCTACGTTGCGGCGGTGTCCTGCAATCCGGTGACGCTCGCGCGGGATTTGCGCATCCTGCTCGACGGTGGCTACACCTTGAAAAGCGTCACCCCGATCGACCAGTTCCTGTGGTCGCCGCATGTCGAGGCAGTGGCGCTGCTGGAGAAGCCGAAGAAGAGGCGGTAGATCATTCGCTGGTTTGGCGACGCCGTGCTTCCGCGAGCACGCCCGTTTCCATTTCTCTCAATGTTTTCGACTTGCCTCTGTTGGGCAGCGACCCGAACACATCCTCGGGTCGCGTTGGGGGAAAGACCGGAGCAGGCCGTGTGAGCTGATCGTCGGTTGAACTGGAGGCAACGGATTTTTCTCCAGTGGCCATCGCATCAGACCCGCGTGCCGCCGACCGTCATCTGATTCATGCGCAGATGCGGCTGGCCGACGCCGACGGGCACGCCCTGTCCGGCCTTGCCGCACATGCCGATGCCGGTGTCGAGCTTCATGTCGTTGCCGATCATCGACACGCGGTGCATGGCGTCCGGGCCGTTGCCGATCAGCATCGCGCCCTTGATCGGCTGCGTCACCTTGCCGTTCTCGATCATGTAGGCCTCGGTGCAGCCGAACACGAATTTGCCCGAGGTGATGTCGACCTGGCCTCCACCGAAGGAGACGGCATAGATGCCGGTCTTGACCGAGGCGATGATTTCGTCCGGCTCCATGTCGCCTGATGTCATATAGGTGTTGGTCATGCGCGGCATCGGCTGGTGTGCGTAGCCTTCGCGGCGGCCGTTGCCGGTTGCCTTCATGCCCATCAGCCGGGCGTTCTGGCGATCCTGCATGTAGCCGACCAGCTTGCCGTCCTCGATCAGCACATTGCGGGCCGAAGGCGTGCCTTCGTCGTCGACTGTCAGCGAGCCGCGTCGCTCGGGCATCGTGCCGTCGTCGACGACGGTCACCCCCTTGGCGGCGACCTGCTGGCCGAGCAGGCCGGCGAAGGCCGAGGTCTTCTTGCGGTTGAAATCGCCTTCCAGCCCATGGCCGACGGCCTCGTGCAGCATGACGCCCGGCCAGCCGCTGGACAAGACGATGTCGAAAGTGCCGGCCGGGGCCGGTATGGCCTCGAGATTGACCAGAGCTTGCCTGAGCGCCTCCTTGGCGGCGTGCTTCCAGCTGTCCTCGACCAGGAATTCGCCAAACGCCTTGCGGCCGCCCATGCCGTAGGAGCCGCTCTCCTGGCGGTCGCCATCGCCGACCACGACGGAGACGTTGATGCGGACCAGCGGGCGGATGTCGCGCACCATTTGGCCATCAGCGCGCACGATCTCGACATGCTGCCAGGATGCGGCGAGCGATGCCGAAACCTGCCGCACGCGCGGATCCTCGGCGCGCAGCCAGGCATCGATTTCCTGCAAGAGCTTTGCCTTGGCCTCGAAGGAAGGCGAGGGGATCGGGTTCTCTTCGCCATAGAGATGGCGGTTGGTGCGGGCGGGTGCGGCGGCAAGCGTCCCGGAATAACCGCCCTTGACGGTTGAAACGGCATCGGCCGCGCGCAGCAGCGAAGCTTCGGAGAGGTCGCTGGAATGGGCATAGCCGCTGGCTTCGCCGGCAACCGCACGCAGGCCAAAACCCTGGTCGGTGTTGAAGTTGGCGGTCTTCAGCCGGCCGTTGTCGAACATCAACGCTTCGCTCTCGCTATATTCGAGGAACAGCTCGCCGTCATCGGCGCCGTTGATGGTCTCAGCGACGATCTGCTTGATGCGATCGTCTGAAATGTCGAATTGGCCGATCAGGCTGTTCATGGCGCGTCCGTTCACAGGAGGAATGGGTCTTTGCCACGATGTAGGCGCGAAGGTGCGCCGAGACAATCGTTCTGCCGCATTGTGAAGACAAAAGCGGTTTGCCAGCAGCCCGCCGATGTCACTTCTGGTTGATGAAGTCGGTGATGTCGCCGGGCTGTCAGGGGAGCGCGGCGAAGCCGTCGGCAAAACCCTTGAGGTCGACCGGGATGCCGATGCCTTCTTCCGGGGTCTGGAAGACGATGAAGGTGGCCGACGTGCCGGTCTTCAGCGTGTCGAGAAGCGGCTTTTCGAGAATGACCTCGGCATAGCAGCCGTCCTGGAAGCAGCGCACGAAATAGGCGCGGCCGATATCCTTGCCGTCGACATTGAGGCCGAGCCCGTTGGGCAAAAGCACGCCGAGCGGCGCCAGCACGCGCAGGATCTCCGCCTTGTTGTCAGCGGTGCGCAGCACCACGACCGACAATCCCATCTCGGGACGGTCCTCGGCGACGACGTTCTGCATCATCACGCATTGTTCCGAGGTGGCGCCGGCCGGTGTGTCGCAGATGATCGACCATGCGCCATGCGTCGAGCGCACGGTGCCGCTCGGCTGCGCGGCGTTGGCCGTGCCGGACACGATCGCGGACAAGCCGATGCCAGACAGGGCGGCGAGAAAGATGACCTTCGCCCAGTTTCTCGAAAACCGAGAGTTTCTCGAAAGCCAGTAATTCATGACGGCTCCATTGCGAATCACGGCACTTTAAGCCGCGCCAAAGCCAAGTAAAGGACGAGACCGCACCAGGTCTGCCCCGAAAAAGCCAATAGGGCGCTTTTCCCTGCCAATTTCGCCCGAATTGCGACGTTCGGCACGTGCGGCCCGCGGGAATGCTGCTGCGGGCTCACTGTAGGCGATTCGGTGCTGCCGCGGCTGCCGCCAAAGGCACATCCGGGCTTGCGCGCAAAAATGCCGCACGGTTTCGTCCGCTCCTTTCTTGCGGAGGGAAAAAGAGTATGGTTTGAACCAGCTTGAAACTGTCGGGATTCCCGTCCCGGCATTGTTCGTTATTCTCGTGGGTACCGCAGCGAGGAACTGGGAGACGATGAGGGCGATGAGAAATTTCCTGGCAAACGCCAAGGTTCCAGCAAGTGCCAAGTTTCTAAGTGCTTGTGCCGCTATCACGTTTTTCGCCGGCGCATCCGCCCATGCCGACCAGCCCAAGAACTGGGAGACAACCTTCCAGGCGCCGGCGACCGACATGATGCGGCAGATCGAGTGGTTCGGAAACTACACAATGTGGTTCATCGTCCCGATCACCATCCTGGTGCTGCTTCTGCTCGCCTACTGCATCGTCAGATTCCGCGCGAGCGCCAACCCGGTTCCGTCCAAGACCAGCCACAACACGTGGATCGAGTTGATCTGGACGATCGGGCCAGTCGTCATCCTGCTGCTCATCGCCATTCCCTCGTTCCAGCTGCTGACCGCGCAATATACGCCGCCGGAAGAAGCAAAGCTGACCGTCAAGGCGACCGGCAACCAGTGGAACTGGGACTACGAGTACCAGACCGAAAACACGCTCTCCTTCAACTCCGCGATCCTCCAGGACGGTGATCGGGCCGGCGCCGGCAAGGAGGACCGCAAGGTCTATCCGCGCCTGCTGGCCGTCGACAACGAACTGGTGGTGCCGGTCAACACCATGACCCGCGTGCTCGTCACCGCGACCGACGTGATCCACTCCTTTGCCATGCCGTCGTTCGGTATCAAGATCGATGCCATTCCGGGCCGCACCAACGAGACTTGGTTCAAGGCGGAGAAGGAAGGTATTTTTTACGGCCAGTGCTCGCAGCTCTGCGGCAAGGATCATGCCTTCATGCCGATCGCCATCCGCGTCGTCTCCGATGCGCAGTTCAAGACCTGGCTGGCGGCAGCCAAGACCGATCTGCCCGGCGCCAACAAGACGCTGATGGCCGAGGTCGACGGCCAGAACAAGGTAGCGGCCGCCGGCAACTGATGCCGCGGGTTAGCAAGATTTAGGGAACGGAGCGGAACATGGCAGACGCTGCAGCTCACGACGGGCATGACCACAAGCCTTATCACGGCTGGGTCCGCTGGGTTTATTCGACCAATCACAAGGACATCGGCACGCTCTACCTGATCTTCGCGATCATGGCCGGCATCATCGGCGGTGCCTTGTCGGTCGCCATCCGCATGGAGCTGCAGGAGCCTGGCATCCAAATCTTCAGCGGCCTGGCGCAGATGGTCTATGGCATGAACGGTGACGCCGCGATCGACGGCGGCAAGAGCATGTACAATGCCTTCGCCACCGCGCACGCCCTGATCATGATCTTCTTCATGGTCATGCCGGCGCTGATCGGCGGTTTCGCCAACTGGATGGTTCCGATCATGATCGGCGCGCCCGACATGGCGTTCCCGCGCATGAACAACATCTCCTTCTGGCTGTTGCCGCCGGCCTTCATCCTGCTTCTCACCTCGATGTTCGTGCCGAGCGCGCCGGGCGCCTTTGGCGTCGGTGGCGGCTGGACGCTCTATCCGCCGCTTTCGACCTCGGGCCAGCCCGGGCCGGCCATGGATCTGGCGATCCTGTCGATCCACATTGCCGGTGCGTCGTCGATCCTCGGCGCCATCAACTTCATCACCACCATCTTCAACATGCGCGCGCCTGGCATGACGCTGCACAAGATGCCGCTGTTTGCCTGGTCGGTGCTGATCACCGCCTTCCTGCTCCTGCTGTCGTTGCCGGTTCTGGCCGGTGGCATCACCATGCTGCTTACCGACCGCAATTTCGGCACCACCTTCTTTGCGCCCGACGGCGGCGGCGACCCGATCCTCTTCCAGCACCTGTTCTGGTTCTTCGGTCACCCTGAAGTGTACATCCTGATCCTGCCGGGCTTCGGCATCATCAGTCACGTCATCTCGACCTTCTCGAGGAAGCCGGTGTTCGGCTATCTCGGCATGGCCTATGCCATGGTGGCGATCGGCGCCGTCGGCTTCATCGTGTGGGCGCACCACATGTACACGACCGGCCTGTCGCTCGACACGCAGCGCTATTTCGTCTTCGCCACCATGGTCATCGCGGTGCCGACAGGCGTGAAGATTTTCTCCTGGATCGCGACGATGTGGGGCGGGTCGATTTCGTTCAAGACGCCGATGCTGTGGGCGCTGGGCTTCATCTTCCTGTTCACCATCGGCGGCGTCACCGGCGTCCAGCTGGCCAATGCCGGCCTCGACCGCTCGCTGCATGACACCTATTTCGTCATTGCCCACTTCCACTACGTGCTGTCACTGGGCGCGGTGTTCGCCATCTTCGCCGGCTGGTACTACTGGTTCCCGAAGATGACCGGCTACATGTATTCGCCCGTCATCGCCAACACCCACTTCTGGGTCACCTTCGTCGGCGTGAACCTGATCTTCTTCCCGCAGCACTTCCTCGGTCTCGCCGGCATGCCGCGCCGCACCATCGACTACCCCGATGCGTTTGCCGGCTGGAATTATGTGTCGTCCATCGGCTCGTATATCTCGGCCATCGGCGTCCTGATCTTCCTCTATGGCGTGTTCGAGGCCTTCCAGAAGAAGCGGATCGCCGGCGCCAACCCATGGGGCGAGGGCGCAACGACGCTCGAATGGCAGCTGCCTTCGCCGCCGCCCTTCCACCAGTGGGAACAGCTGCCGAAAATCAAGTAAGGCGGCTGCCCGCTCGAATACGAAACCGCCGGTCCGCCGGCGGTTTTGGCCAACGGATGATGGACTTAAGTACGCATGGCCCTTGTCGACGACCCATTGATTGACGAAGCGGGCTTTCGCATGTCGGAAGCGACGGCGGGCGATTTCTTCGCGCTGCTGAAGCCGCGCGTCATGTCGCTGGTGGTGTTCACCGCCTTTGTCGGCCTTGTCGCCGCACCCGTGACCATCAACCCTCTGCTGGCGGTGATCGCCATCCTGGCTATTGCAATAGGTGCTGGTGCCTCCGGCGCGCTCAACATGTGGTACGATGCCGACATCGATGCCGTGATGACCAGGACCGCCACCCGCCCGGTCCCGGCCGGTCGCATCCAGCCGCACGAAGCGCTGACCTTCGGGCTGGTGCTGTCGGTGCTGTCGGTGATGACGCTCGGCGTACTGGTCAACTGGCTGGCGGCGACGCTGCTTGCCTTCACCATCTTTTTCTACGCCGTCGTCTACACGATGTGGCTGAAGCGCTGGACGCCGCAGAACATCGTCATCGGCGGCGCCGCCGGCGCCATTCCGCCTGTGATCGGCTGGGCCGCGGTGACCGGGACAGTCAGCCTCGAAAGCATTGTCCTGTTCCTGATCATCTTCCTGTGGACGCCGCCGCATTTCTGGGCGCTGGCGCTGTTCAAGTCCGAGGACTATGCCAAGGCCGGCATTCCGATGATGCCCAACGTCGCCGGCCACGCTTCGACCCGCCGCCAGATCTTCGCCTATGCGCTGGTGCTGGCCCCGGTCGGCGTGCTGCCGTGGCTGCTTGGCTACACCACGCCGTTCTATGGCGTGGCCGCCCTGCTTCTGGGAGTCGGTTTTGTCTGGTACGCGTGGAAAGTGCTTGGCATGGCCGACGATGACGGCGTCATGAAACCGGCCAAGGCCCTGTTCGCCTATTCGCTGCTTTACCTCTTCGCCATCTTCGCTGCCTATCTGGCCGACAGCGTTGTCGAACGCGCGCTTGCCATGGGTGGAGCATGACCATGATCGAGGAAAAGCTCGAGACCGTCACGTTGACCGAGCGTCAGAAGAAGGCGCAGCGCAGCCGTTCTATCGCCATCGGTGTGGCGCTGGCGCTGCTGGTGGTCATTTTCTACATCGCGACGATCGTGAAGTTCGGCCACAATCTGGGCACGATGTGATGAGCGTCGAGACCTCAAAAAAAACGGCTGGCAAGAACGGCAACGTCATCGTCGCGGCTGTCTGCCTCGCCTTTTTCACCGGCATGATCGGCATGGCCTATGCCGCGGTGCCGCTTTACAAAATGTTTTGCCAGGCCACCGGCTATGGCGGCACGACGCAACGTGCCGAGAAGCAGTATGCCGGCCGCGTGCTCGACCGCGAGATCACTGTCCGCTTCGATGCCAACATCGCTGGCGTGCCGTGGGAGTTCCAGCCGGTCCAGCGCTCGATGACGATGAAGATCGGCGAGACCGTGCAGGCGCACTATCAGGCGACCAACAAGTTCGATCGTCCCGTGACCGGCCGCGCTACCTTCAACGTGCAGCCTGAACTGGCAGGTCCCTATTTCAACAAGGTCGAGTGCTTCTGCTTCACCGACACGACGCTGAAGCCCGGGGAGACGCTGGACATGCCGGTGCTGTTCTACGTGGACCCCGACATCGTCAATGTGCCGGAGCTCAAGGACGTGAAGACGATCACTCTGTCCTACACGATGTTCCCGGTCGAGAAGACCAAGCCGGTCGCCTCCTCGGAGCCGGCCGAGGGCAACAGCAAGACAATTTCGAATACCGAAGCAAATCTCGGGGGTTGATATGGCAGACGCGCACGCAAAACCACAGCATGACTATCATCTCGTCGACCCGAGCCCGTGGCCTTTCCTGGGATCGGTAGGCGCACTTGTCACCGCCTTTGGCGGCGTCTGCCTGATGGAGTACCTGAAGGGCGGCTCGTTCCCGATCTTCGGCTTCAACATCGCCAATCCATGGCTGTTCTTCATCGGCCTCGTGATCATCCTCTACACCATGTTCGCCTGGTGGTCGGACACCATTAAGGAAGCGCATGAGGGCCATCACACGCGTGTCGTGTCGCTGCATCTGCGCTACGGCATGATCATGTTCATCGCCTCTGAGGTGATGTTCTTCGTTGCCTGGTTCTGGGCCTATTTCGATGCCAGCCTGTTTCCGAGCGAAGCCCAGCAATATGCCCGCACCGCGTTTACCGGCGGTGTCTGGCCGCCGAAGGGCATGGAAGTTCTCGATCCTTTCCATTTGCCGCTCTACAACACCGTCATCCTGCTGCTGTCCGGCACCACGGTGACCTGGGCGCACCATTCGCTCATCCATGGCGATCGCAAAGGCCTGATCAATGGCCTGGTGCTGACTGTTGGCCTCGGCATGCTGTTCACCATGGTGCAGGCCTACGAGTACATGCATGCTCCGTTCGCCTTCAAGGATTCCATCTATGGCGCCACCTTTTTCATGGCGACCGGCTTCCACGGTTTCCACGTCATCATCGGCACCATCTTCCTGTTGGTCTGCCTGATCCGGGCGATGAAGGGTGATTTCACCCCCAAGCAGCATTTCGGCTTCGAGGCGGCCGCCTGGTACTGGCACTTCGTCGACGTGGTCTGGCTTTTCCTGTTCGCCTCGATCTACGTCTGGGGATCGGTCGGCGCGGTGATCGAGGGCCACTGATCCTGGCCTGAGGAATTTCCGTTTCGAGAAGGCGGCCGCGGCAACGTGGCCGCCTTCTTCTTTTTGGCGCAATGATCGCTGATCGATAGCCAATGCGGCTGACAATTTTCCGGGCCATTTGCGCATTGATGATCGCGGCACTCCCGGCCTTTGCCGGCGAGAAGGTGGATTTGGTGCGTGTCCACAAAGCCGAACGCCGGCTGGAACTGATCGGCGACGGCAAGATCCTGCGCAGCTACGGCATCGCACTCGGCGGCGATCCTGTCGGGCATAAGCACCAGGAGGGCGATCAACGCACGCCCGAGGGGAACTATGTCCTCGACTGGCGCAACCCGAACAGCATCGCGCACAGATCGATCCATATTTCGTACCCCAACACCGACGATCTGGCGGCCGCCAAGGCGCGCAATGTCGACGCGGGCGGCATGATCATGATCCACGGCCAGCCAAACGGTTATGGCTGGTGGGGCTGGCTGCTTCAATTGGTCGACTGGACCGACGGCTGCATTGCGGTTACGGACTCCGATATGGACGAAATCTGGGCGATGGTGGCCGATGGCACACCGATCGAGATCGAGCGGTAGGCAATGAGCGACGACGCTCCCATGAGTGAAGACAGGGCGATCTGGCCGCCGATCGATCCGATCTCGGCCGGCCTGCATGGCCGCTGCCCGCGTTGCGGCGAGGGGCGGTTGTTCTCCGGCTTCCTCACCGTCGGCAAGCGATGCGTCAATTGCGGCCTCGATTATTCCTACGCTGATGCCGGCGACGGGCCGGCGGTGTTCGTGATCCTGATCATCGGCTTTATCATCGTCGGCCTGGCGCTCTGGGTAGAAGTCACGCTCAGCCCGCCGCTCTGGCTGCATCTGCTGGTCTGGATTCCGTTGGCTATCGTGCTGTGCTTGACGACGCTGCGGCTGATCAAGGGCGTGCTGCTGACGCTGCAATACCGCAACAAAGCGGCCGAGGGCCGGCTGGATCGCGGCGAATGAGCGAGGCTTCCGTTAAAACTGACGGTCGTTCGCGACCGCGATCGGCATTGCTGCTCGGCCTTGGCCTTATGCTGTTCCTGATCCTGCTGGTGCTCGGCACCTGGCAAGTGCAGCGCCTGTATTGGAAGGAAGGCCTTCTGCAGACCATCGACCAGCGTACCCATTCGGCGCCCTTGCCGTTGGTTGCGGTCGAGAAAGAGTTCGCCGCCACCGGGGATGTCGACTATACGCCGGTTACCGTCACCGGCACGTTCCTGCATCAAGGCGAACGCCATTTCTACGCAACCTGGGAAGGTGACGCCGGCTTCAATGTCTACACGCCGCTGGCGCTCGACGACGGCCGCTTCGTCCTGATCAATCGCGGCTTCGTGCCTTACGATCTGAAGGACGCCGCCAAGCGCGCCAAGGGACAGGTGACTGGCAGAGTGACCGTGACCGGGCTGGCCCGCAACCCGCTGCCGGCGAAGCCGTCGATGATGCTGCCCGACAACGACGTGGCGAAGAACATCTTCTACTGGAAGGACCGCGACGTGATGGCTGCGAGCGCCGGTCTGCCGGCGGGCGCCGCGCTGGTGCCGATCTTCATCGACGCAGACAAGACGCCAAACCCGGGCGGCTTGCCGGTTGGCGGCGTCACCATCATCGACCTCCCGAACAGCCATCTGCAATATGCAATGACTTGGTACGGGCTTGCCGCGGCGCTCGCAGCCGTGCTCATCCTGCGGCTTCGCCGTCCCGCGAAAGACGAATGAACGCGGCTGATGCCCTTGACAGGGCAGGGGTGCGCACCTCATTTCGGCTTTGATCAACCGGCCCGGATTTAATGCTTCAGACAACCACCAAACCACCTCTGACGATCCGGCTCTGCCAGCCGCGCGGTTTCTGCGCCGGTGTCGACCGTGCCATCCAGATCGTCGTGCTGGCGCTGAAGAAATATGGCGCGCCGGTCTATGTCCGCCATGAGATCGTGCACAACCGCTACGTCGTCGAGGGGCTGCAAAGCCTTGGCGCCGTCTTCATCGAGGAACTCTCCGAGATACCGGCCGAACATCGGCAGTCGCCCGTCGTGTTCTCGGCGCATGGCGTGCCGAAATCGGTGCCGGCGGATGCGAAGGCGCGCAATCTCTTCTATCTCGATGCCACCTGCCCGCTGGTGTCGAAGGTCCACAAGCAAGCGATGCGCCATCAGCGGCTCGGCCGTCATGTGCTGTTGATTGGTCACGCCGGACATCCCGAGGTGATCGGCACCATGGGCCAGCTGCCGGACGGAGCGGTGACGCTGATCGAAACCGAAGCCGATGCCGCAAAGCTCTCGCCCGCCGATCCGCAGGCGCTCGGCTTCGTTACCCAGACCACATTGTCGGTCGAGGACACCGCCGGCATCATCCGCGCCTTGCAGGATCGCTTTCCGGCGCTGCAGGCACCGGCGGCGGAATCGATCTGCTATGCCACCACCAACCGCCAGGAAGCCGTCAAGGACACCGCGCCGGGCGCCGATCTCTATCTGATCGTCGGCGCGCCGAATTCCTCCAATTCGCGACGACTTGTCGAAGTCGCGGAGCGTGCAGGCGCCACCATGTCGCTTCTCGTGCAGCGCGCCGCCGAGATTCCGTGGAATGACATCGGCAACATCTCGACGCTCGGCCTGTCGGCCGGCGCGTCGGCGCCCGAAATCATTGTCGACGAGATCATCGACGCGTTCCGGCAGCGCTTCGATGTCACGATCGATCTGGCCATCACGGCCACGGAAACGGAGGATTTTCCGGTCATGCGGGTATTGCGCGATGTCGAACTGACGCGGGCCGACATGGCCTTCGTCAATGGAGCCGCGTAAGCCACATGGCGGTCTACACCGACGTTGCGGAAGGCGAACTCGGCGCATTCCTGAAAAACTATCCGGTCGGCGATCTCCTGTCCTACAAGGGCATCGCCGAAGGTACCGAGAACTCGAACTTTCTGCTGCACACCTCCAGCGGCTCCTACATCCTGACGCTCTACGAGAAGCGCGTCGAGAAGGCGGATTTGCCGTTTTTCCTAGGGCTAATGGGCCATCTCGCCAACAAGGGCGTGTCCTGCCCGCTGCCGGTGACCGCGCATGACGGCAGCGTCATCGGCACGCTCGCCGGCCGGCCGGCGGTCATCATCACCTTCCTGGAAGGGCTTTCGTTGCGGCGGCCCACAGCAACGCATTGCGCCGAGGTCGGCAAGGCGCTGGCGCAATTGCATCTGGCCGGCGCCGATTTTTCGATGACGCGTCCGAATGCCCTGGCCATCGACGGCTGGCGCAAGCTCTGGGATGCAGCGCGCGATCGCGCAGACGAGGTCGAGCCGGGTCTGGCCGCCGAGGTCGATGCCGACTTTGCCGATTTCGAGCGCAACTGGCCCAAAGACCTGCCGCAAGGCATCATCCATGCCGATCTTTTCCCCGACAACGTTTTCTTCCTCGGCGAAAAACTGTCCGGCCTGATCGATTTCTATTTCGCCTGCGACGACCTCTACGCCTACGATGTCGCCACCTGTCTCAACGCCTGGTGCTTCGAGAAGGATTTTTCCTTCAATCTCACCAAGGGCAAGGCGCTGCTCGCCGGCTACCAGAGCCTCCGGCCCCTGAGCGACCAGGAAAAGGCTGCGCTGCCGATGCTGGCGCGCGGTTCGGCGTTGCGCTTCATGCTGACCCGGCTGTACGACTGGTTGACCGTTCCCGATGGCGGGCTGGTGATGAAACGCGATCCGACCGAATACATCAGAAGGATGCGGTTCCACCGGGCGATCAAATCGTCTTCGGAATATGGATTGGCCTGATATGAGTATCATGAGCAAACAGGTTGAGATCTTCACCGACGGCGCCTGTTCGGGCAATCCCGGCCCCGGCGGCTGGGGCGCGATCCTGCGCTTCAACGGCACCACCAAGGAGCTTTCCGGCGGCGAAGCCGAGACGACCAACAACCGCATGGAACTGTTGGCCGCCATTTCGGCGCTGAACGCGCTGAAGGAACCGTGCACGGTCGACCTTCACACCGACAGCAAGTATGTCATGGACGGTATTTCCAAGTGGATCCACGGCTGGAAGAAGAACGGCTGGAAGACCGCCGACAAGAAGCCTGTGAAGAACGGTGAACTCTGGCAGGCGCTCGACGAGGCCAACAAGCGCCACAAGGTCACCTGGAACTGGGTCAAGGGCCATGACGGTCATGTCGAGAACGAGCGCGCCGACGAGCTTGCGCGTGAAGGCATGGCACCGTTCAAGAAAGGTCCGTTCAAGCCTGCAGCCGCGCCAAAGCCTGCTGCGCCGGCCAAACAACCGGCAATCGCGAAAGTGCGGCGCTCGACCCAGAGCTATTGAATTTCCGGAGCGGCGCGGCTAGGCGCGCATCGCGTTATCAACGGTTGACGGCCGACGACAGGCTGCCTTGACCAGCGTCCAGCGGACGTAAGGCCTTTGGTGGCGTCGCAGTTGCTCCAGAATACGGAGGGAGTAATATTTCCTACCATAGAGCAAAATGCGATAAGGAAACGGGCGTGGCAAACGTAGAAAAAATGAGCGTGGCTGTGACCCCGCAACAAGCAGCTGTGATGCGTGAGGCTGTCGAGGCGGGCGAGTATGCCACCGCAAGCGAGATTGTGCGTGAAGCGGTGCGGGATTGGCTGGCCAAGCGTGAACTTCGGCACGACGATATCCGCCGGCTAAGGCACCTGTGGGATGAAGGCAAGGCAAGTGGGAGGCCGGAGCCTGTGGATTTCGACGCGTTGCGAAAGGAAGCTCGGCGAAGGCTGGCGGAAGCCTCGCGGAATGACCGTTAGGCTGGTCTGGTCACCCGCGGCCAAGGCGGACCTCATCGACGTCTACGTGATGATAGGCAGCGAAAACATACGAGCGGCCGATCGCTATTATGATCAACTAGAAGCGCGGGCCTTGCAGCTGGCAGACCATCCGCGCATGGGTGTTAGGCACCCGATATCAGGTCTTCCGTACGGATGCTGGTGGAGGCGCCGTTTGTACTGCTCTACGAAACGATTCCGGACACGGATGATGGCCCTGTTGAGTGGGTTGAAATCGTCCGTGTGGTGGACGGCCGGCGGGATCTGAACCGTTTATTCTAGCGAGCTGTTTATCGGATCAGCAGCGCTGTACCCCAAAGCCCGAGCGCGAACACCGTATGCGACACCAGGTTCAGCGCACGGATCAGCATCGGGTTGGACCGCTTCGAGGCGGCCCAACCGGCGCCCATGCCGGGTGCCAGTAGGAACCAGCCGGCGCCGACGGTGACGATGCCGAGGATGAAGGCCGGCAGGAATGTCGGCGCGGCAAGCCAGCCCGCTCCGGCCAACACCACCAGGATGATGCCGTAGACGATGCCGACAAAATAGTGAAAGGCCCAGCCCAGCGCCTTTTCATGCGCGTAGGGCGCTGCACCGCCGATATCATCGTGAAAGACCTTGTCGCGGAGATGCCAGACCCAGCGACCGACCGGCCCCCAGTTCGGCCGTGGCTGCCCGAACGCCTTGTGCAGGAAGATGGCCCAGAGATCCATCGCCACCGTAGCGCCGATGCCGATCGCGATAGCACGCCAGAACATGTCAAACATCGAGGTCCCCCCAAAGGCAATCCCTGGAATACAAGGGCGATCGTCGGGCGGCGGCAACCGTTGCGGTCCAGCCCGACGTTGTCGCTGAAGTTCAGAGCTGCCCCAGAATATGAGCCGCACCGGACTCGTCGACACCGGGCTTGGTCTCGACATTGAGCGCGGTGACCTTGCCGTCGTCGATGATCATTGAGAAGCGCCTCGAGCGCAGGCCCATATCGTTGCTGATGTAATCGAGGCCCACCGCCTTGGCGAAATCGCCACTGCCGTCGGCGAGGAACAGGATCTTGCCCTCTCCGCCGGTGAAGTGCGCCCAGGCACCCATGACATGGACGTCATTGACCGAAACGACGGCGATGGTGTCGACGCCGCGCGCCAGGATGGCATCGTGGTTCTCGAGATAGCCCGGCAAATGGTTGTTGCTGCAGGTAGGTGTGAAGGCGCCGGGAACCCCAAACAGCACGACCTTCTTGCCCGAGAAAATCTCGGCCCCGGTGATCGGCTTGGCGCCATCGGCGGTCATCGTCTTGAAGGTCACGTCAGGCAGCTTGTCGCCAACGGAAATGGTCATGGATTCCTCGCTTGGGAAAATGGGAAGGACGTGTCTTTGCGTAGCGAACTCAACGGCTTCCTGCAATCGTTGGGACAGGCTGGATCAAGGGAAAGGCAGAATCCCTGCGACCGCGCCCGCCGCACTCGTCAGCGTATAGTGAAGCCCGCCATCGGTCGGCGTCGTCGAGGGGCGATCGAGGATCGGCACGGTGAAAATCAGCTTGCCGTCCTTTTCGCTGCGGGCCGGGGTGCCGAACATGTAGTCCCGCTCGCCGGCAACGAAGAAATCCGCCGCCGCCGGATCGCCGGGAAAGCTCGCCTCGACAATCAGCGTCTCGTGGTCGCCCGGCAGCACATTGATGCCGAAATCGGACCTCGCGGGCGTCGGCAGCGCCGTAAAACTCGCCTTCACCAGCGCCGCGTCCTCGACATTGTCCGGATCGGAGGCGGGGTCGACGGTCAGCCGCGTCTGCACCGGAATGCAGATCGTTTCGCAGATGCCGAGAAAGATGTCGGCATCGATCACCGCCGGCTGGTTCGGCGTCGCCAGCGTGAATGTCACCGGCAGAGAAACCGGATAGTTGTAGCCTGCCCATTTGCCATAGCCGTCGTCATGGCGCTGCGGCGCCGGAAACGACAGAGTGGCGTCGGCGATGTTGGTGCTGGCTGAAATGTCGAGTTGCGGCGGCACGCCCGCGTCGCCCGGATCGCGCCAATATGTCTTCCAGCCAGGCTTGAGCGCAATATCGAGAACGCCTTGGATACGGCCGGCATCGTCGGCTTTGCCTGATGTAACCAGCCGAACCTTGCCGCCTTCACTGTTGTACCACGCCGACGAAGAGGCGGCGGCGGGAAGAGCGGTTGCCGATCCGATGGCGGCTCCGAGCAGCAGGATTTTCAAGCTTCGCATGGCGGTGATTTGATCGTCCGTTCGTGGCCGCGCAATGATTTCATGGCCTTGCCGGTATCATATTTGCGTGACTTCGAGGGAGAAGAATGTTCGAGCCGCCGCAACAGGCTTTGGTCGAATCCAGCACGGCGCATCTTTTCGGCGCTTTGGAAACGCGTTACGCTCCCTTCATGGACTTGTTGCGCCACAAGAAGACGGTCGCCAGTCGCGGCTTTCTCGACGATCAGTTCCTGATTGCCATGCCCGGCATGAAGGACGACCGTTTCACGCGCTCGGTCATCTATGTCTGCGCACACTCCGATGAAGGCGCCATGGGCCTGATCATCAACCAGACGCAGCAGATGCTGTTTCCGGACCTGCTCGTGCAACTGGGCATCATGAACGAGCAGGAGGCGATCCGCTTGCCGGCTCAGGCCCGCGATTTCGTCGTGCGCAATGGCGGCCCCGTGGACCGCAGCCGGGGCTTCGTCCTGCATTCGGGAGACTATCGGGTGGAATCGTCGCTGACCGTTTCCGACGACATCTGCCTGACGGCGACCGTCGACATATTGCGCGCAATATCGTCCGGCCGCGGGCCTCGTCATGCGCTGATGGCGCTCGGCTATTCCGGCTGGGGCGCCGGCCAATTGGAGACCGAGATCGCCGAAAATGGCTGGCTGACCTGTCCGGCCAATGCCGAGCTTCTGTTCGACACCGACATCGAGCGCAAATACGACCGGATCCTCGCCTCGATCGGTATCGACCTTGCGCATCTCAGCTTGGCGGCCGGACACGCGTAATCGCGAACAGTCATGCGCAACATTCGCGGCTAGCCGAAGCCGCCTACACCTTCGTCATCCTAGGGCGAAGCAGGAGCGAAGCTCCGTCGCGGAGACCCTGGGATCCATTCCGTGACCTATGTCGAAGGATGCAGCGGCGAAGAAATCTGAACCGTTTTCAACGCTTTAACCTCACGGCATGGATCCTAGGGTCTGCGCCGCGTCGCTGCGCTCCTTGCTTCGCCCTAGGATGACGAAGCGATAGGCGTCTCGGCCAATCGCAGAGGTCCGCGCCTGGGCGACGCGCGCCTGAATCCCATCACGCTTGCGTCAGCGGATACTGTTCCTTCAGCGTCTTCAGCACCTGGTCGCCCGGCATTGGTGCGCCGAACATGAAGCTCTGGACATATTCGCAGCCCATCTGGCGCAGTTCCAGCGCGTCGCTCTCGTCCGAAATGCCCTCGGCGACGACGGACAGGCCGAGTTCATGCGCCATGTTGACCATCGATTTCAGCAGCACCGCGCGCTTGGGCGTGTTGTCGTCGACGAAGCTCTTGTCGATCTTGATGGTGTCGAAGGGGAAACGCGTCAGATAGGCCAATGAGGAATAGCCGGTGCCGAAATCATCCAGCGACAGGCCGATGCCGAGCTGCTTCAGCTTGGTCAGCACATGGGCGGTCTGCTCGGGATTGTCCATCACAAGCGATTCGGTGAGCTCCAGCCGGAAGCAGCGCGGCTTCAGATTGGCCCGAGCGATGACCGAGCGGACGTCGCTGACCAGGTCACGGCGGATCAGCTGGCGGCTGGACAAATTGACCGAGACCGACAGCGGCGCGTCACCGATCTGTTTTTGCCAGCTGGCGAGATCTTCCGCCGCCTGCTGCATGGCAAACAGGCCGAGCTGCACGATAAGCCCGCAGCTTTCGGCGACCGGGATGAAATCCGCCGGCGGGATCATGCCGCGGCGCGGGTGGTCCCAGCGCAGCAGCGCCTCGAAGCCGGCGACACTGCCGTCCTCAAGCCGCACGATCGGCTGGTAGGCAAGCGTGAATTCCCGCCGCTCGATGGCGCGGCGCAGGTCGGATTCGAACTGCAGCCTGTCGGTGCCGACAGTGCGGAAGGCCGGACGGAACGGCTCGATCCTGTCGCCGCCGAAGCGCTTGGCCTGGTGCATGGCAAGCTCGGCATCCTTGACCATGTCCTCGGCCGACATCTGCGGCGAATTCCAGGTGATCAGTCCGATCGACGCGGTCAGCACGATCTCGCGCTTGGCAAAGGTGATCGGGTTGTTGATGGCATGCTTGATGGCATCCGCCACGGCGGCGATGCGGGCCGGGTCCTGTTCGGACAATAGCATCAGCGCGAACTGATCGCCGGCAAAGCGCGACAGCGAATCCTTCGGCTTGAGCAGCCGGTGCAGGCGACGCGCGATGGTCAAGAGGATGGTGTCGCCGGCCGAGATGCCGAGGCCGTCATTGACCTGCTTGAAACGGTCGATGTCGATGACGAAGACGGTTGGCCGCACCTTTTCTTCGGTGCGCGCGATCGAGATGATCGCTTCCAGCCGATTCATCAAAAGTTCGCGGTTCGGCAGACCGGTCAGATTGTCGTGAACGGCGTCGTGCAGCAGCCTTTCCTCGGACTTTTTCTGCTCGGTCACGTCGACCATGGTACCGACGCAGCGGATAACCTCGCCGTCGGATCCGATGACCGGGCGCGCGCGCAGCGAAAACCAGTGATAGTGGCCGTCGGCGCCGCGCAGGCGAAAATTCTGCGATACCCGGCCGCGCCGGTGTTCGAGCACGACGTCGAGCGTGGTGCGGAACGTGTCGCGGTCGTCGGCATGCAGCACCGGGAGCCAGTTGCGGGCCGCGCCGCCAAGGCTGTTCGGCGCCAGTCCGAGCTGGATGCTGACATCGGGCTTGGTGACGACGCGGTCGCGCAGCACGTCCCAATCCCATACCGTGTCGCCCGAACCGGCGACCGCCAGCGCCTGCCGCTCGAGGTCGGAGAACAGGCCCTGATGCAGCGCGCCGCCGGCAAAAGCATGCTGCATGACGGTGAAGCCGATCAGAAGGATGATCAGGATCAGCCCGCCGCCCAGGGCCGGCTGGGCAATGTCGTTGTCGAGCATGCCGGTGATCGCCATCCACGATCCGCATAGCCACAACAGCACCATGACCCAACTGGGCACCAGCATGATGGCACGGTCGTAGCCGCGTATGCCGAGGAAGATGATCAGGCCAAGCCCGGTCAGTGCGGTGGCGGCGAAGGACAGCCTGGCAATGCCGGCGGCGACCGCCGGATCGACGATGGCGACGCCGGCGATCAGCACCAGTCCGAGGATCCAGACCAGCGCGCCATAACTGAAATGGCCGTGCCATCGGTTGAGGTTGAGATAGGCGAACAGGAACACCACGAAGGTTCCCGCCAGCGCCACCTCCGTTCCCGCTCGCCACATCTGCTCGTTGCCGGGCGATATCTCGATGATCTTGTTGAGGAAGCCGAAATCGACGCAGATATAGGCCAGCACCGCCCAGGCAAGTGCCGCGGTTGCCGGGAACATCGAGGTTCCCTTGACCACGAAAAGGATGGTCAGGAACAGCGCCAGCAGGCCTGCAATGCCGATGACGATGCCGCGAAACAGCGTGTAGGAATTGACCGAGTCCTTGTAGGATTCCGGATCCCAGAGGTAGACCTGCGGCAGCTTCGGCGAGGCCAGTTCGGCGATGAAGGTAATCACCGTGCCGGGGTTCAGCGTCACCCGGAAAACGTCGGCGTCGGGGCTGGTCTGGCGATCGAGCGCGAAGCCTTCGCTGGGCGTGATGGCGGCGATGCGGGTCGAGCCGAGATCCGGCCAGAAGATGCCGGAATTCACCAGGCGGAAATGCGGTGCGACGATCAGCCGGTCGAGTTGCTGGTCGGTGGTGTTGGCGAGCGCGAAAACAGCCCAGTCGCCGGTGGAACGGGCATCATTGGCCTCGACCTCGATGCGCCGCACGATACCGTCCGGACCCGGCGCGGTCGACACCTGGAAATTCTCGCCCTGGTTGCGGTAGATCTCGACGGCGCCGGAAAGGTCGAGCGCGACGTCGTCGCGGGCAATCTTGATCGGTTCGACGGCAAAGGCCGACGATGCCGCGCACAGCGTCAGGAGTGTCGCGAGGACAAAGGCGAACAGCGACCCGTTGCGCAGGAAATTCGTCAAAAATCAGTCCTTCGTTCCAACGCCCGGCGGATCGTCCGCGATCCGGGCGTAGAGGTAGTGGTCCTGCCAGATGCCGTTGATCCTGAGATAGGATCGCAGCAGTCCTTCGCGCCGAAATCCGGCTTTTTCAAGCACGCGGATCGACCGGATATTGTCGGGAATACAGGCCGCTTCGATCCGGTGCAACCTCAGCGTATCGAAGGCGAAGCGGGCCACCACCTTGACCGCGTCGGTCATCAGGCCGCGGCCGCCGAAGCGCTCGCCGATCCAGTAGCCGACATGGCCGCTCTGCGAGACGCCATGGCGTATGTTGCCGAGCGTGATGCCGCCGGCCAGCTTGCCACTGCTCCTCTCGAAGATGAAGAAGGCGATAGCGGTTCCTTGCGCATAATCCTCGCGGTAGCGGCTGATGCGCAGCCGCCATGCGTTGCGGTCGAGTTCATCGGGAGTCCAGCGTGGCTCCCAGGGTTCGAGGAAGGCGCGGCTATCGCCACGCACCGCCGCCCACTCGCGGAAGTCGTTGGTGAACGGCACGCGCAGCGTGACGCGGTCGCCTTTCAGCGCCGGCAGGTCGCGGCGGAAGAAAGGGAGCGCGAACACGACGCTTCGAGGGGCTTAGACGGCGAGCTTACGGGCCGTGGTCTGCGTGCCTGCGAGCGATTCGAGGATCGCCTCGTATGGCGCCAGTGTGCCCACAGGCCCGACAGCGGTAAGCGTCGGCTTGGTCGAGAACAAACGCGACGATAGATCGGTCAGCCGCTCGACCGTCAGCGCCGACAGCCGTTCCATCAGTTCCTCCTTGGCGATCGGCCGGCCGAACAGAAGCAGCTGCCGTGCGATCTGCGAAGCGCGGCTGGCCGGGCTTTCGGCTGACATGATCAGTCCGGCGCGATATTGGGCGCGCGCCCGGTCGAGTTCTTCCTGCAGGATTTTCTCGCCGGCCTTCTGCAGCTCGTCGATGATGACAGGCACCAGTTCGGCGATGTCGCTCTGGCCGGTCGCGGCATGGACGCCGAAGACGCCGGTGTCGGAAAAGCCCCAATGGAAAGCATAGACCGAATAACACAGGCCGCGCTTCTCGCGGACCTCCTGGAACAGGCGCGACGACATGCCACCGCCGAGGATCATCGACAGCACCTGCGAGGCATAGAAGTCGCGCACATGATAGGCCCGGCCTTCGAACCCCAGCACGATCTGCGCGTCCATCAGGTCGCGGTCCTCACGGAAGTCGCCGCCGACATATTGCGCATATTGCGGGATGGTGCTGTCGGCCTTGCTGCGGAAGCCGCCGAGTTGCTTTTCGACCTCGCGCACGAAATTGTCATGCTTGATGTCGCCGGCGGCGACAATCACCATGCGCTCGGCGCCATATTGCCGCTCGATGAAGTCGTGGAGTTGCTTGGAGGTGAAGGATTTGACCGTTTCGGGTGTGCCGAGAATGGAGCGGCCGATGGTCTGATGGCGATAGGCGGTTTCCGTGAAACGGTCGAAGACGATGTCGTCGGGGGTGTCGTGCGCGGCGCCGATCTCCTGCAGGATCACATGCTGTTCGCGTTCGAGTTCCTGCGGGTCGAATTCGGACTCTTGCAGGATGTCGGCAAGAATGTCGACGGCCAGCGGCACGTCGTCGGAGAGCACCCTGGCATAGTAGGAAGTGGTTTCGACGCTGGTGGCGGCGTTGATTTCGCCGCCGACGTCTTCGATCTCCGAGGCGATTTCGAAGGCGCTCCGCCTTTTCGTGCCCTTGAACGCCATGTGCTCGAGCAGATGGGCCATGCCATGCTCGTCCTCACGTTCATTGCGGGCACCCGACTTGACCCAGGCACCAAGGGCAACCGATTCGATGCTTTGAAGGGTTTCGGTGGCGACTGTCAGGCCGTTCGACAGACGGCTTACCTCAACACCCATATGGCTAGTACTCCTTAACGCGCCGCCCGCGCGCGGCGGCCGACATAATCTTCCACCATTTTCAGGTCGGAGGGAAGTACCGTGTATTTTTCCTCCGATGTCATCAACCCACCTAGCCATGCGGGCAGTGCGGGCGACACGCCGCTGGCGGCTTCGACGGCGGCCGGGAATTTTGCCGGGTGTGCGGTACCCAGCACCACCATCGGCACGGCGCCTGACGCCTTGCCCGCAGCGACATGCACAGCTGCCGCGGTGTGCGGATCGAGCAGATAGTTGCTGGCCGCGAGCGTCGAGCGGATGGTGGCGGCGACCTCGTCCATATCAGCCCGGCCGGCGTCGAATTCCGACCGCATCCCGGCGATTTGCTGGGGTTCGATGGTGAAAGCGCCGGACTGCTTCAGACCGTCCATGTAGCGCCGCACGGTCGCCGCGTCACGGCCGGAGGCCTCGAACAGCAGGCGTTCGAAATTGGACGACACCTGGATATCCATCGACGGCGACGTGGTCGCAAAGACACCCTTGGTGCGATATTCCCCTGTCGCGAAGGTCCGCGCCAGGATGTCATTGTCGTTGGTGGCGATGACCAGCCGCTCGATCGGCAAGCCCATCTTCTTGGCCGCGTAGCCGGCGAAGATATCGCCGAAATTGCCGGTCGGCACGGTGAAGGAGACCGGCCTGTCCGGCGCGCCAAGCGACAGCGCCGAGGAGAAATAATAGACGATCTGGGCCATGATCCGGGCCCAGTTGATCGAGTTGACGCCCGAAAGCGCCACCCGGTCGCGAAATCCGTGATCGTTGAACATGTCCTTGAGCAGGCCCTGGCAATCGTCGAAATTGCCTTCGATCGCCAGCGCATGGACGTTTGCAGCCGTCGACGTCGTCATCTGCCGCTGCTGCACCGGCGAGACGCGGCCGTGCGGGAAAAGGATGAAGATGTCGGTCCGGCTGCGACCGGCAAAGGCATCGATGGCCGCCCCGCCGGTATCGCCCGAGGTGGCGCCGACGATGGTGGCGTGCTGGTCGCGTTCGGCAAGCACATGGTCCATCAGCCGGGCCAGAAGCTGCATCGCCACGTCCTTGAAGGCGAGCGTCGGCCCGTGGAAGAGTTCCAGGATGAAGGTGTTGGGGCCGGTCTGCACCAGCGGGCAGACGGCCTCGTGGCGGAAGGTGGCATAGGCTTCGCGCACCAGCCGCTCGAAAACGGAGGCCGGGATCTCGTCGCCAAGGAACGGCGACAGCACGCGGATGGCAAGTTCGGGATAGGCAAGGCCGCGCATGGCGCGGATCTCGGCGGCGGAAAACTGTGGCCACTCGCGCGGCACGTAGAGCCCGCCGTCGCGCGCCAGCCCGGCCAGCACGGCGTCGGAAAATCCAAGAACGGGGGCTTCCCCGCGGGTACTCACATAATGCATGTCACAATTCCGTTACTGCTTGGCTTTTCCATCCACCGCAAGGTGGTTAATTTCTGCGCTGGCTCAGTCGCATTTTTGCCGCGCGGTTGATATACGTCACCAGCTTTGCGAGAGGGAAGTGCAGTTTCATGGCGTTTCGTACATTCAGTGGTCGCTTTTTGGCGGGTCTTGCGCTCACCGGCTTTATGCTTGCCGCCGCCGGCTGCCAATCGGGCGACAATGGCATCCTGAACCTCGGCATAGGCAAGAAGGAGGACCCGACGGCGCCACCGCCGCCCCAGGATCCCAAGATACTGGCCAGCCAGTTGCAGGCCTATTGTCCCAGGGTGACGGTGCGGGACGGCACGGCTTTCTTCAACACCTATTCCAAGGAAGCTCAGAAGCCCAAGCCCAGGATCAAGAAGACCGGCGACGCCGCGCAGGATGCCGCGGCCCAGGCCGAGGCTGACGCCGCTGCTGCAACTCCGCCCGACGAATCGGCCAACATCATCTACCAGGCATCGGTCAGCGACGTGACACGCGACTGCAGCCGTGCCAACGGCCAGCTGACGATGAAGATCGCGGTCGCCGGCAAGATTGTCCCCGGACCGAAGTTTTCTCCAGGCACCATCACCATGCCCATCCGCACGGCTGTGATGCATGGCACCGAGGTCCTCTATTCGCAGATCCACCAGTATCAGGTCCAGGTCACCGATCCTTCGGTCGCCACGCAGTTCGTCTTCACCGATTCCAATATTGTCGTGCCCGAGCCGACGGCGCAGGACTATCAGGCCTTTGCCGGCTATGACGAAACCGCGCATCAGGCAACGGCCGACAAGCCGAAGAAGAAGCAGAGGAAGAGAGCCGCCGCGACGAACTAAGCGGCGAACACAAGACATGGGCGGGCTATGTGAGGCTCTCCGGCCATTCTCTGGCCCCATGGACAACGGCGATGATTTCAACGTCACTGCCGCGCACCCGATAAACAACGATATAGGATGTCCGCGCTATCACAAGCTCGCGGGTTCCGCCCGCTCGTCCCTTGCGTCCGACCATGGGATTTGACGCCAAGAGTTCGTCGGTGCGACCAATCAGATCGGCTGTTAGCCGATACGCCGCAACGGGACTGTCCTGCGCGATAAAATCCTGAATCTGGTCGAGGTCGTCGAGAGCGGCGCTCGTCCATGAAACCTGCATCAGGTGGGGCGGTACTTGTTCAACACCCGCTCGATATCGGCACGGCTGGCAAATTCACCACGGTCGGCCGCTTCAATTCCTGCGTTCACCTTGTCTAAAAACCGCTCCTGCCACTCAAGGGAGTGGCCGTTCTCAAGCGCGTCCGCAACGACTTCCGACGCGGACAGGCTGGACCGCGCCGCGATAGCATCGATGCGGGCCTGTAACTCTGGCGTGATTTCAAGCTCAATCGTCATGACGCAATCATCGCATAGCCATCAGGGTTTTGAAATGAAAACCAGCTCCCAAAATTGCAGTATCGCCTCCTACCACTCTGAAGCACGAGAACGGTAGACCGACCGGGCGAGAAAAGTCCCGCCACGAGGGCGAAATTCAATCGCCCTCAGGCGTCCGACCACTCCGACAGCGCCGCGATCACGCTTTTCAACTCTGCCCAGCGGCGGATCACCGTTTCGGCGCCGGCCTCGGTGAGCGCGTCGGCATGGCCGGGATAGCTGTGGGCGGCTCCGGTGAAGCCGATCACCCGCATGCCCGCCGTCCTTGCGCCGTGAACGCCGTGCACGGAATCCTCGATAACGAAAGTGTTCGCCGGGTTGGCGCTGAGTTTCTCCGCCGCGAACAGGAACACGTCCGGCGCCGGTTTCGTTTTCCCGGTCGGTGTTTCCATCGCCGAAAAAATCCGGTCGGTGAAAAACGGCAGAAGATGCACCTTTTCCAGCATGAATTCGATCCGCTCGGAGCGTGAATTCGAGCAGACGCAGCGCGGCACGCTTACCGCGGCAACGGCCTCGCGCACGCCATCGATGGCGCGGACGTCGCTGCGCAGTTTGCGGTCGACCAATTGTTCCTCCCTGTCGATCAGAGAGGCCTGGAAGGGGATGCGGGACTTTTCCTCGACCCGCAGCATGATGTCCTTGAAGGTCAGGCCGGCATAGCTCTCCGAAATCTCCTCAGCCGATATCTCGTATCCTGCCAAGGTCAAAAGCTCGGCGTCGACGCGGGCGGCGATGATCTCGGAATCGACGAGCACGCCGTCGCAATCGAAGATGACAAGGTCTGGCTGGGGCATGGTGATCCGGACAATAGGAGGGCGAAGTGGCCTCGGAAGGCTCAGGCGGCGCGGCATACACCAACAGGGCCGCCTTCGCAAATTCGCCACACCCGTCCCTTGGCCTTCACGGAATATTTACGCTGATCGGTAACCATAACGGAGAGTAAACAGTAACGCGTGCCTTGGGTGTCAGAATGTCTGCCGTGCGTCTTCTCGACGAGCTATCCCACGCTCCCCAGCAATCCGAATGGCTGGACACGATCCTCAAGGGCGACTGCGTCGCCGCGCTCGACCGGTTGCCCGAAAAATCGATCGACGTCATCTTCGCCGATCCGCCCTACAATCTGCAGCTCGACGGCGACCTGCACCGCCCCGATCAGTCCAAGGTCGACGCCGTCGACGACGACTGGGACCAGTTCGAGAGTTTCGAGGCCTATGACGCTTTCACGCGTGCCTGGCTGCTGGCGGCGCGCCGGGTGCTGAAGCCCAACGGCACCATCTGGGTCATCGGCTCCTATCACAACATCTTCCGGGTCGGCGCCAAGATGCAGGATCTCGGCTTCTGGATCCTTAACGACGTCGTCTGGCGCAAGACCAACCCGATGCCAAATTTCCGTGGCCGCCGCTTCCAGAACGCGCATGAGACGATGATCTGGGCTACGCGCGATCAGAAGGGCAAGGGCTATACCTTCAACTACGAAGCGATGAAGGCGTCCAACGACGACATCCAGATGCGATCCGACTGGCTGTTTCCGATCTGCACCGGCGGCGAGCGGCTGAAGAACGACAATGGCGACAAGCTGCATCCGACGCAGAAACCGGAAGCGCTGCTTGCCCGCATCATGATGGCCTCGACCAAACCGGGCGACATCGTGCTCGATCCCTTCTTCGGCTCAGGCACCACGGGCGCGGTGGCCAAGCGTCTCGGCCGCCATTTCGTCGGCATCGAACGCGAGCAGGCCTATATCGACGCCGCCAACGAGCGCATCGACGCGGTGCGGCCGCTGGAAGAGGCCGACTTGACCGTTCTCACGGGCAAGCGCGCCGAGCCGCGCGTCGCCTTTGTCAGCCTGATCGACACCGGCCTGATGATGCCGGGCGCGACGCTCTACGATGCCAAGAAGCGCTGGGCGGCCAAGGTGCGCGCCGACGGCACGGTGGCGATCGGCGACAGCGCCGGCTCGATCCACAAGATCGGTGCCGAAGTGCAGGGGCTGGACGCCTGCAACGGCTGGACCTTCTGGCATTATGAGCGCAGCGGTGGCCTGACCCCGATCGACGAGCTTCGCCGCATCGCGCGGCTCGGCATGGAGCGGGCAGGGGCCTGATCGGCAGCTCAGGCCTTGTCTTCCTCCAGGATGATTTCGCTGACCTCGCCTTTCGCCATCAGTGAGAGCTGACTGGCAAAACGCGACAGACGCGAATAGTCCGTCCGGAGTCGCACACGCGCGAAGTCACGGGCTTCGATCTCCTCCGCGACCTCGATCCGGACGAACAGGTGACCGACGCCATCCGCCGGGAAAACCGAGATGCTTATCAGGCCGGGCGATCTCAGGACCAGATCCGCGCGTTTAAGCGGATAGGCCTGCAATGACACAATAAATTCGCTTACCTCGTCGGTCGGGAAATAGGCATCGCCACGTCCTCGAAAGTGGCCATGCTCGACACTGGCGTCAAGTATTGACCATTCCGGGTTGAAGGTCAGAACGAGCTTGCCCATTGCCGGTCTCGATCAGGTCGCGATGCCATGCCGCTCAAGGTCTGCTTGAAGCGCCTTTGCATCGGTGAACAGCACCGACTGCCAGCCGGCCGCCTTGGCGCCGTCGACATTCTTCTGGCTGTCGTCGATGAACAGCGTCGCGGCCGGTTCGAGGCCGAAGGCGGCGATGTGATGATCGTAAATGCCGCGATCGGGCTTGATCATGCCGATCTCGCCGGAGATGGTGACGCCGCGCGGACGATTGAGAAAATCGAAGCGCTCGCGGGCTTCGGCCAGCGTGTCGCTGGCGAAGTTGGTCAGCATGGTCACGTCGTGGCCGCTCTCGATCAGGCCGACCATGATGGCGACGCTGTCGTCATAAGCATGCGGCACCATCTCGTGCCAATGGCGGCGGAAACCGCGGATGTTTTCCGCGTGATCGGGATGGTCCGCGATCAGCAGCGCCTCGGCCTCTTCCCAGGTGCGGCCGCGATCCTGCTCGATGTTCCAATCATGCGTGCAGACATTGTCGAAAAACCACTTTCTCTCTTCGGCATCCGGAATGAGGCGGCTGAACGGAATGTTGGGATCGTAGTGGATCAGCACTCTGCCGATGTCGAAAACGATGTGGCGTATTTCAGTCATGGGGCCTCTTTGCACTGTGTGGCGACGGCTTTTTCGTCGCGCCGGGTATCGCAGCCTCGATTGCCTTTTTCATGACAGTCGGCAGCGCCTCGCCGGAAATCTCGTGAGCGAGCGACCAGAAATGCCCGTCTGGCGCATCACCTTTGATGTGAGCGTGAAAGACTTCGAGTTCGAGAGCGAAATGCGTGAAGACATGCGCAATGCGGCCCGCATGCCGCCAGTCGGCGGGAAAGGGCGCGGCCGCTTCCGTGGTTGCCCCATCGATCCGCGCGGTCCAGCCCGTCGTCGGCACCTCGGTCATGCCGCCGAGCAAACCCTTCTCTGCCCGTTTGCGCAGAAGGATGGCGCCGTCGGCCCGCACGGCGACAAAGGCCGCGCCGTGCCGCTGCGGCTTGTCGGCCTTGGGCAGGCGCACCGGGAAGTGCTCGGGATCGCCTGAAACGACCGCGCTGCAGTCTTCGCGCAGCGGGCACAGCATGCAGCGCGGCCGGCGTGGCGTGCAGATGGTGGCGCCGAGATCCATCATCGCTTGGGCGAAGTCGCCAGGCCTTGTCCCGGGCACCATGCGCTCGACATGGGCACGGATCTCGGGCTTGGCTTCGCTGAGCGGGGTTGTGATCGAAAACAGCCGGGAGATGACACGTTCGACATTGCCGTCGACAACGGCGGCGGGGCGATCGAAGGCAATCGCCGTGATGGCCGCCGACGTATAGGCGCCGATGCCGGGCAGTTCTCTCAAACCCGTCTCCGTGTCGGGAAACCGGCCGCCACGCGCGGCCACAAGATCGGCACAGGCCTTGAGATTGCGGGCGCGGGAGTAGTAGCCGAGCCCGGCCCAGGCCTTCATCACGTCCTCGGTGGGCGCCGCGGCCAGCGCTTCGACATCGGGCCATTTCTCGACGAATACCTTGAAATAAGCCTTCACCGCTTCGACGGTGGTCTGCTGCAGCATGACCTCGGAGAGCCAGATGCGGTAGGGATCAGGCCGCACGCCGCGCGCATGCTCAATTGGTGTGATGCGCCACGGCAATTCACGGTGATGCACATCGTACCAGCTGAGCAGGCGGGATGCGATATCGTCGCTGACACCGGATGCAGCTGTGCTGCTATCTCCGGATGTGGCTTTGCCACTATCCCAGGATGCGGTCTTGCGGGTCTGGTCTGCTGGTGCCATTGATCTTGTATTGGCCTGGCCGGTATCTGCTGGGTCGTCGCTGGAGGACGTACATGGCAGGGAGAACGCCCTACGGCAATCCCGTCCCGGTCAGCGATCTCGCGACCAGGATCCTCGATCCGGTGCTGCGCAAGCGGGCCGGCATTTCGATCGGCCTCGTCCAGTCATGGGACGAGATCGCCGGCCCGCGGCTGGCCAGCCATTCGCGCCCCGAAAAAATCCAGTGGCCGCGCCGTATGCATGAGGACGATCCGTTCGAGCCGGCCGTGCTGGTCATTGCCTGCGAAGGCATGGCGGCACTTCATCTGCAGCACGAGACGGGCGAGATCATCAACCGGGTCAACGCCTTCCTCGGCTTCACCGCCATCAATCGCATCAGGATCCTGCAGAAGCCGGTGACAGCCGACAAAGGAAAGCGCAAACCGGCCCTGAGGCCGCTGACGGCGGCTGAGAAGACGAAATTGTCGGGAACTGTCGGCCTGGTCGATAATGATGAACTGCGCGCCTCGCTGGAGAAACTTGGCGCGACCATTATTGGGGAGAGAAAATCATAGGCGTCTCGAAGAAAGTCATGGATTCGTCGTCAATATCTCGCATTCGTGATCGCTCTTGTCAGGTTTCGCGATTGGATTGGGGATCGAGATGCCTTAATTCGCGCCAACTCTCGCCTTTTCGTGCCTTTGCATTGCAAAATCCAACCCTTGTCAGGTGATTCGTATGAACCGTCCCCCGTTCGGCCAAAGCTTGTCTCGCAGAAACCTCCTGTCTTCGCTGGCCGCCATTCCGGCGGTGGCCCTGCTCGCCGCCTGCAGCGACTCTGGCGAGGAGGCGAAGGCCGCGGATGTGAAGCCTGCGGCCCCGGCCGCCCCCGCGAAGCCGGCCACGCCGGCCGCCGCCACCGCGCCGGAAGCCCAGGGCACCGTGGACATGACGGAGCTGATGAAGCCGGGTGCGCTGCCCGACAAGCAGCTTGGCAAGGATGACGCCAAGGTCACCATCGTCGAATACGCCTCGATGACCTGCCCGCACTGCGCGCATTTCGCCGAGACCACCTTTCCGGACCTGAAGACCAAGTACATCGACACCGGCAAGGTCCGCTACATCCTGCGCGAATTCCCGTTCGATCCGAGCGCCGAAGCCGGTTTTATGCTGGCGCGCTGCGCCAAGGATAACTATTACCCCATGGTCGACGTCCTGTTCAGGCAGCAGGCGAACTGGGTTGGCGTTCAGAATACCAAGGATGCGCTGCTGCAAATCTCGAAGCTCGCCGGTTTTACACAGGAGTCCTTCGAGGCCTGCTTGACGGACCAGAAACTTCTGGACGATGTGAGATCGGTCCAGAAGCGCGGCGCCAATGAATTCAAGGTCGACTCGACACCGACCTTCTTCATCAACGGTAAGACCTACAAGGGGGCGATGTCGATTGAGGAAATGTCGGCCATCATCGACCCTCTGCTCTGACGTCCAGTCAGCCCCGAGGCGGCGGCGCTTCGGCGCGCGCGGCTTCTTGTCGTGCCGCGAATTCCTTTCGCAAAATCACGGAAATCCGCTTAGTGGGCGGGGCGAATGAAGTTTTCGCGCCTTCGCCTCCTCGGTTTCAAGTCCTTCGTCGAGCCCGGCGAGTTCGTCATCGAACGCGGCCTGACCGGCATTGTCGGGCCGAATGGCTGCGGCAAGTCGAACCTTGTCGAGGCGCTGCGCTGGGTGATGGGCGAAAGCTCCTACAAGAACATGCGCGCGTCCGGCATGGACGACGTCATCTTTTCCGGCTCGGGCACTCGGCCCGCACGCAACACCGCCGAAGTCACGCTTTTCCTCGACAACAGTGACCGCTCGGCGCCCGCTGCCTTCAACGATGCCGACGAACTGCAGGTGTCGCGCCGCATCGAGCGCGAGGCCGGCTCGCTTTACCGTATCAACGGCAAGGAGGCCCGTGCCAAGGACGTGCAGCTTCTGTTCGCAGACCAGTCAACCGGCGCGCGTTCGCCGTCGATGGTCGGTCAAGGCCGCATTGGCGAACTGATCCAGGCCAAGCCGCAGGCACGCCGCGCGCTGCTCGAAGAGGCGGCAGGCATTTCCGGCCTGCACACCCGCCGCCACGAGGCAGAGCTGCGGCTGAAGGCGGCCGAGCAGAACCTCGAACGACTGGACGACGTCGTCGGCGAGCTGGAAAGCCAGATCGAAAGCCTGAAGCGCCAGGCGCGCCAGGCGTCCCGCTTCAAGAACCTGTCGGCCGATATCCGCAAGGCAGAAGCGACGCTTTTGCATTTGCGCTGGACGCTGGCCAAGACCCAGGAAGGCGAGGCACGTTCGGCGCTGGCGGTTGCGACAGCACTGGTCGGCGACCGCGCCGCCGCCCAGATGGCCGCCGCCAGGGAGCAAGGCATAGGCGCTCATCGCTTGCCGGACCTGCGCGACGCGGAAGCCGCCGCCGCCGCTGCCTTCCAGCGCTTGTCGATCGCCAAGTCGCAGATCGAGGAGGAAGCCGGCCGCATCCGCGCCCGTCAGAGCGAACTCGAGCGCCGGCTGCAGCAGCTCGACGGCGATATCGCACGTGAAGAGCGCATGGTCCGCGACAATGCGGACATTCTCGAGCGCCTTCGCACCGAAGAGGCAGCACTCAATTCGGAAAATGCCGGCGCCGCCGAACGCGAAGCCACCACCCGTGCGGCGTTCGAACAGGCGGCGTCGACGCTTTCGCAAAGCGAAGCCAAGCTCGCCGCGCTGACCGCCGAACGGGCCGAGGCTGCCGCCTCGCGCAACCAGATCGAACGGACGCTGCGCGATACCGCCGAACGCCGCGACCGCTTCGCGCGCCAGCTTGCTGATGTCGACCGGGAATTGTCTGAGATACTCTCCAAGGTCGCCGGCCTGCCCGATCCGGCCGAGAAGCGGGTGCTGGTCGAACAGGCCGTGGCGCTGCTGGAGGAGGCCGAGGCTGCCGTGTCCGAGACCGAGCAGTCGGTCATCGATGCCCGCGCCACGGAAAGTTCTGCCCGGCCACCGCTTCAGGATGCCAGGGCCGAGCTGGCACGGATCGAAACCGAAGCGCGCACGCTGGCCAAAATCCTGAATGCAGCCAGCGGCGATCTCTTCCCAGCCGTGCTGGAGCAGATCAGCGTCGATCGCGGTTTCGAAACGGCGCTGGGTGCGGCCCTTGGCGAAGATCTCGACGTGCCGCTTGACCGCAGCGCGCCGGTGCATTGGGGCGAAAGCGCGATCCAGCCCGGCGACGCGGCTCTGCCGGAAGGCGTCAGAAGCCTGGCCAGCGTGGTCCACGCGCCGGCACAGCTCGCCCGCCGCCTGGCGCAGGTCGGTATCGTCGAATCTAGCGACGGCCGCCGGTTGCAGCCGCTGCTTGCTCCCGGCCAGCGGCTGGTCAGCCGTGAAGGCGCGCTCTGGCGTTGGGATGGCTTTACCGCCAGCGCCGATGCGCCGACCGCCGCAGCACAACGGCTGGCGCAGAAGAACCGGCTGGCTGAGCTCGATGCCGAGGCGATACAGGCGACGCTCGTCCTGCGCCAGGCCGAGGAGGCGCTGGGAGAGGCTGAACAGGCGCTGCGCCTGGCAAGCGAGGCCGAGCGCAACACGCGCCAGGCCGGTCGTGACGCCCAGCATCGGCTGGACGCTGCCCGCAATGCGCTGGCCGAAGCCGAGAGAGCCGGCGGCGAATTGCAGAGCCGGCGCGCAGCACTCGATGAAGCGCGCGCCCGCATCGTCGACAGCCATGAGGAGATTTCGGCCGCCTTCGCCGAGGCCGAAATGCTGCTGCAGGACGCGCCCGATCTTGGCGATCTGCAATTGCAGCTCGAACAGTCCTCGACCAATGTCGCCCGCGACCGCGCCGCGCTTGCCGATGCGCGTGCGGTGCATGAGGGGCTGCGGCGCGAAGCCGAGGCGCGCGCGCGCCGGCTCGATGCCATTGGCGCCGAGCGCAGCAATTGGCTGGAGCGGGCCGAAAACGCCTCGACGCAGATCGCATCGCTCGGCGAACGCAAGGCCGAGGCCGAGGCCGAACGCGAGCGGCTGGCCGATGCTCCCGATGAAATCGACGCCAAGCGGCGTGCCTTGCTGTCGCAGCTCACCGAGGCCGAGAGCTTGCGCAAGGCGGCGGCCGACCGTCTGCAGGAAGCGGAGAACCGGCAATCCGAACTGGACAAGGCCGCCACCGGCGCCATCCAGTTCCTGGCCGAGGCGCGCGAGACTCGCGTTCGCGCCGAAGAGCGGCTGACCGCGGCCGACGAACGCCGGCTGGAGGTCGAGGCGCGCATCCAGGAGACGCTGAACACACCACCGCATCTGGTTATTCGCCATACCGGTCTTGAGGCTGACAGCCCGATCCCTGAGATGGCCGAGATCGAGCGTCAGCTGGACCGGCTGAAGATCGAGCGCGAACGGCTCGGCGCCGTCAACCTGCGCGCCGAAGAAGAGCAGAAGGAGCTATCCGACCGGCTGGAAGCGATCGTGTCGGAGCGCGAGGACATCATCGAGGCGATCCGCAAGTTGCGGCAGGCGATCCAGAGCCTCAACCGCGAAGGTCGTGAGCGGTTACTTGCCGCCTTCGACGTCGTCAACGGCCATTTCCAGCGGCTGTTCTCGCATCTGTTTGGCGGCGGCACGGCGGAATTGCAGCTGATCGAATCCGACGATCCGCTCGAGGCCGGTCTCGAAATCCTTGCCCGCCCGCCCGGCAAGAAGCCACAGACCATGACGCTGCTGTCCGGTGGCGAGCAGGCGTTGACGGCGATGTCGCTGATCTTCGCGGTGTTCCTGACCAATCCGGCGCCGATCTGCGTGCTCGATGAAGTCGACGCGCCGCTCGACGACCACAATGTCGAGCGCTTCTGCAACCTGATGGACGAGATGGCCGCCACCACCGAGACGCGCTTCGTCATCATCACCCACAATCCCATCACCATGGCGCGCATGAACCGGCTGTTCGGCGTGACCATGGCCGAGCAGGGCGTCAGTCAGCTGGTGTCGGTCGACCTGCAGGCGGCCGAAGCGATGCGCGAGGCAAGCTGATCCCGTTGGCGCTGCCAGCGAATGGGTCGCTCTGGAGCGATTCCAAGAAAATCTCTAAGGGCTTTTCGCGCGGAATTGCTCAAAGACAAATGGTCAGAGCGTCGGATTGTGTTTGTGCGAATGCAGTTTGGCCGAAGCCCAGACGAAATAGAGTGATCCCAATTTCAGCACAGGCACCCTGCGATCCCGTTCGCGATCACGCAGTTCGCGGTAGGTCTTCACCTTCAGTGTGCCCCCCGGCAATCTGATTCGCAAAGCCATGATGCATAGAGCTTACGTGCCTTCTCCAGTCGATGGAAGGGTCATTTCAAGCTCCTTGTCAGTATTCGAGCTCTTGGAGGGTCGATCAGGAATTGTACTGGGCCACCAGATGACGAAATTTGCCATACTGCCAGACCGGGACTTCGCCCTTGTGCTCCCGCCGCCGCAACTCATGACGTTGCTTGACCTTCAACACACCACCCGGAAGCCTGATCTTGATCGTCATCGTCCCTCAATACTGATGGCGCGCTTCCTGGGTGCCGCGCCCGAAGATTCATCTGTCCGGCCAAGGTAGAAAAATCGCCCACTCTCGGATCGGATCGTTGCAATCCCATTTCGCCGAGTCAATGGAGCCGAGGGCGAACTCCTGTGGCTATCGGCGCCGGTGCACATAAGGCTTGAGAACAGGGTCAACCTCTGCGCCGCAAGATCCAGTTCACACAGATCACGGCCACGAGGCCACATGCGATGCCGGCGCAATCGGCAACCCAGTCGAACACATCCAGATCACGTCGTATCAGCGCCGTGCCCTGAAGGACCTCGATCGCCGCTCCAACCATGGCGAGGAAGACGATCAGCCTTGTCTTGCGATCGGGCCAGCCGAGCCCTCCAAGGAAAGTCATGACGGCAAAGGCGCTGGCGTGGTTCAGCTTGTCGGACCGGAAACCGATATCGATCCCATACTCCTCGAGTCGGGGTATAGGCAGCAATGCAAGGGCAACAACAGCGATAAGCGTGCCGAAAAAAGCGATCCGTTCGGCGGCTGGATAGAATCTCATTCTGTTCCAATCTGTGCCTGGCCGTCGCGAAGGTCGAATCCGGCTCGGTATTGGCGGTTCAGGCTGAAACTCAGATCGACGGCGTTGTCTTTCAAAGCCGCAATTTTTGCTTGAGCCTTTTCAGCCAGGTCTGTTCCGCCTCATCCTGGTTTTGATGCGCCGGGACGTAGCGTGGCCGTATCTTTTTTCCTTTGATGTAGAATGGCTTTTCGACTTCTCCAACCAGGTTGACGAAAAGCCGGGATTTGTTGGTGGGTTGGCGGACTGTTACGCCGTGGACCGATTCAATCGAATTGATGAACAATACAAGAATGTTCTTGTCGTATTTAACTGTTTCGATGCATTCCAAATGGGTGTCGTCGACATAGGCATCATTGAAGAGTGTCGCTTTGGCTTTCAGTGTGGCGTATTTGGACTTGAAACGACTAATTGTCAGGTCCCCGCCAACGGCATCATAATCTTCCGGCCTCATATAAAACAGGCCAGAAAATAGCTTGTCGCCATTGTCGATGTGGCTTGTCCGCACCGATCCGGCATCGGTTACCGGCGTGTTCCCGCTGAGCATCGCATCCATCAGTATGTCGCGCGTTGCATAGGTGTCACTAAACCTGATGCCCGCTTTCATATTCTTGAGGCGTTCATAATTGGGGTAATAATCAGGGTAAAGCTTGTGAATATCGTCGTAGAACAGTTCGGCGATCTCGGTGAAAAATGCTTGAGATACATGGTAGGCGATAAAATCGCGCCATATTTGCGGCACAGCTTCGTTCGACCGAATGCGGTGGGCCTCATAGTCCCATCTGGTGTTGTTGCGGCGCGTATCGATTTCGAGCGCTTCCGGAGCGGGAAACGTGTCGGCCAACTCCTGGTAGAGATCGAGGGGAAGGGCGTCGCGCAGGATGATGTGTGGAAACGGCTCCGATCGAACGTCGGCCCTAGTGGCACGTTGAAGGACTGAAAGCGGCTTTGACATCGATGGTGTCCCAGATCGAGTTTGCCTGAGTTGGATTCAGAGGATCGTGTTCAACCTGTTCGGGCTGCCGCCTTTCAACGGATCCTTGGTTGCGTTCAAAGATTGGAGCCCTGAAAAGGGCTCCGCATGGGCTTTCACCATTTCGCTCATTAGAATATCCGCGCCGGTCATCAGGGGGATCAAGGTTTCCGCGAATGTGTATGTTTTGATGCCGTAAAGCCACTTCAGGTAGAGAAGGGCAGCTGACGTGCCGGAGACGCACCCAACAATGTTCATCCGGGATACGACAAGCTCTATCGGATATATGTGTGGGAGGCTCGCCTCCATGATCCTGGTGCTGGCGTCGGCCGTCACATTGCCGACCGTATCCAGCAATTCGGGGAAGAAGGGCGTGCTTATTCTTGGATGTTCCTTCCAGACGACATCGTATCCCCTCTCGACGATCTGCTCCGCAATTCGTCTATAGATCGCCGCCTCTTGCGCGTACGACATTATGCCGTTTCGCGACAATGCTTGGCCGAGCAGCAGGATCCGTGGGTTGGCTGACGCACGGCAATGTTTGCCGCCGGAAAGCGCATCCCTGCAGGCTTCATCTATTACGTCGCGCATCAGCGAAGCGCCGACCTGAAATCTTGGTACGTTCTCCAGAGCATCGTGAATGGGGATTTCGTGAAGCAAAGAATAAAACTTTGTCACCCGCCTCAGATGGTGTCTTTCTATCTTGTCGGCCGCTTTCCTCAGTCGGAACGCCGGTGAAATTGTAGAGAGTCCTGCAATCAAGGCTCCGGTGATGCGCCGTCTAAACCTGGTGCCTGGCGGCTGTGACATGGTTGACATTTCGAATGGAAGGTATGACGTCAAGCCATCCTCATACAAAATGATCTTGGCTTCCGGGTATGAGTCCAGCAGTATTTTTTCCGATGGCCGGTTAACGAAGCAGGCCCAGATTTCAGCTGCGGAACTCACTTCAAGACCTATCGTGGCTCGGATCTGATGATGGATCCGGAAAATTTGCAGTTGCCCATATTTACGCTCGGACGTCAGAAGGTCGTACGCCCATATGATCCGTCTCCAGGTCCATACTGCAGACGCAAGTTCAGCAAGACCGGTCTTGAAATGCTCGGAAACGCCGGCCGTTTCATAGAGCAGAAGGTAATCCTCATGCTCCTCATCCGCCGGGGAGCTTCCATCCATTGTTGATTGGCGAAGTGAGGCAACCAGGCTGAGCAATTGCCAGCTGCCAAAGACGCAGCATATTCGAGCTGGCAATTTAAGATCTCCAGATTGGATGGAAATAACGCTGCATGTTCCGCGATCTCAACGCAAAATTGCTTCATATCCGACAGGCGGTGTGGCTTGGGGCGTCCCACCCGCTTCATAATACTGCCTATCGCGTCAGCAGGAAATATCTCGCAGATGTCGGTTCTAACGTTCGAGACAGGCTGGAGTTCCGCACAATAGGCAGGCGAATTTACTCCAACTGAGCGGCAGAGACCTGTTGAGATCCGGCATAACATCAGGCGGCGGCAAACCGCTCATGCGGGTCGTCTTGCTGCCTCGGTTCCCCGTCGGCACCAAGAGCGCAATTCTCCCGGTTTTCGGGAAGGTCGTTGCCCGGGAAAGCGGGTTTCACTTCCATCAGTCAAAAGTAAGCTCCAGCCATGAACCGGAGCTTGATGATGACAGAGGCGGAAACCAGAAAGTTTCACCCGCTTGATGTGCCAACCGGTCCGGTGCGGTGGCCCGGAATCCCGGCCGACCTGCCAAGGCATGGGGCGTGTGGCCGCACCTGCGCATCATGCCCGATGCGAAGCCCGCACTGCTCCTCGGATGCCCTTGATGCCGACGCTTCGGCGCAACTTTCCCGGTGAGCAGGCGAAGGGCGACGCCGAAAATGCGCCACCCTGTCGGAGGGATTGCCCGCGATCAGGCGGCGAGCCAGGCCCGGGTGAAATCCTGCTCATAGGCCTGATGCATCTGGTAACCCATCAAGGCAGGTTTCATATGGCAGAACAGCTTTCGCCAGTGGGCTGAACGATGATGCCGGAATCCTGCAGCATGACCTGCAGTTCCTTCATCACCGCACGGCGCTGCTCCGGATCGGCGATGGCGTTGGCCTTGTGGACCTTGGCATCGAAGTCGGGATCGGCGAACCCTGTCTCGTTCCATGCCGAACCGGTCTGGTAGGCAAGCGCATAGGTCTGGATGCCGAGCGGTCGGGCGTTCCAATTGGTGGTCGCGAAGGGATACTTCGTCCAGTCGTTCCAGAATGCCGATTCCGGGATGACGGTGCGTTTCACCTTGAAGCCCGCGTCGCGCATCTGCTGGGCGACGGCATCGGAGCTTTCCTTGCGGTAATCGGCTTCGACCGAGATCAGATCAAACTCGAAATCGAGCTGGCCGGCTTCCTCGAGCAATGCCCTGGCCCGGACCGGATCACGTTTGATCGGCGGCAGGTCGGCGTGTTCGGGATGCATCGGTCCGACATGATCGTTCTGCGCGACGATACCCATGCCGTCGGCGCCCAGTTGCAGCACCGCTTCGTTGTCGACCGCAAGCTGTATGGCGTTGCGCACGCGCTTGTCGTCATAAGGTTTGGCGTTGACGTTGCAGCGCGAGACCAGGGTGGCGGCAGTGACGATCTCGCTTTTCTTCAGGCCCAGCCTGTCGAGCATGGCGACGTCATAGGACTGCGTCTGCCCATTCAGGTCGATCTCACCGGATTCGAAGGCGGAGACGGTGGCGGCCGAGTCGGTGCCGTAATCGGTCCAGTCGATGCCGTCGAGGAACACCTCGCCGCCCCACCACGACCCGTCCGGCCGCTTGCGCACCGAGGCAGCAACGCCGACATCGAGTCTTTTAAGTTCGAACGGGCCCGTGGAAACGGGGTTGGCCGACAGGGGCGCAGCCTTCGGATTGAAGGTGTGGTGGACGATCAATGCCGGGTAGTCGGTCATCGCGGGGATGATGGTGATGTCGGGCTGAGACAGTTTCAGGACCACGGTGTGGCCGTCGCGAACCTCGATGGCACCAGTGCGCGCCACCTTGGTATCGGGATCGATCAGCGCGGTCATGCGCCCGGCCATCGAGTTGCCGGCGGCATCCTTCTCGCACCAGCGCGTGATGTTGAAGGCGACATCCGTGGCGTTGAAATCGTCGCCGTTCGACCATTTCACGCCTGGACGCACCTTGAGCACATATTCCGTCGCGTCCGCATTGATCTCCCAGCTCTGCAGCAGCACCGGCTCGAAGGTGAAATCCGGCTTCCAGCGCACCAGCGGCTCGAGAAACTGCATGGCGATGTTGCCCATCTGCGAAACCTTGAACTTGCGCGGGTCTTCCAGCTCCATCACCTGCATGGCAACACGCAGCACGCCGCCCTTCCTGGGTTGGGCGGCTTCCTCGGCCAGCGCCGGGACCGGCTGACCGATGAGCCCATAGGCAATCGCCGTGCTGGCGCCGAAGGCGCTGGCCAGCGCCAGGAACTCGCGGCGGCCAAGCGCGCCGCTCTTCGCGCCTTTCGCAAATGTGCCGATCGCGGGATGAAGAGGTCTGGATGTCATATCGGTTCTCCCATTGTTGATTTTACGCCCAAATTCGGTGGAATGCCCTTGCCGCGTCGTTGCTGGTCGCTGTTTTCTACAGGACGCAGCCGATGGCGGCGGGGCCGCGACGGCGAGGGAAAGGCAAGATGAATCTTCTGACGGCGATGCGGGTGTTCGATCGGGTCTGCCTGCTGGGCAGCCTGTCGGCGGCGGCGCGCGATCTCAACATGTCGACGACGGCGGTCAGCCGCACCATCAAGGAACTGGAAGACGACCTCGGCGTCCGGCTCATCAATCGCACCACAAGGCGTCTTAGCCTCACCGAGGCGGGCCGCGACTATGCTCCGCGTGCGCGCAGCCTGCTCGACGACATTTCCGAACTGCAGGATTCGACGCGCGGCCTGCACAAGGAGACGCGGGGCCTGATCCGGGTTTCCTGCTCCAATGTTCTGGGCCACACGCGCATAACCAAGCTGGTGCCGAAATTCCTCGAAGAAAACCCGCTCACCACGATCGAGTTCGACCTCACCGCGCGTTATGTCGTCGGCATTGTCGAGGAAGGCTACGATGTCGCCATCCGCTTCGGCGGTCAGGCGGATTCCGCCCTGATTGCCCGCCGGCTTGGTGAAGTCCGCAACTATGTCTGCGCCACGCCCGATTATTGGGATGCAAACGGCCGTCCGGTCCACCCGGATGAGCTGGCAAGCCATTCCTGCGTGCTGAGCAATTTCGCCAAGCGCCTTGGCACGTGGCCATTTATCGGACCCGACGGCCCTTTCGATGCGGCTGTCGGCGGGCGCATCTCGACCAACAGCGTCGAGGCTGCCTACCAGATGACCACCGCCGGTTTCGGCATCGGCAACCTGCCCAGCCTGCTGGTCGACGCTGCGATCAGGGACGGCCGGCTGGAAGTGCAACTGGATGAGTTTCGCCCTGGCTCCAGCCCGATCTACGCGCTCTATCCGCACCGCACCTATATTGCGGCCAAGGTGCGCGCGTTCGTCGACTTCCTGATCCGCGAACTGTCGGCCGACTTCACCGCCTGAAATGCTGCGCGATTGCCCATGGCCAACGCCGTCAGGGGCCAGGCGCTACCCCCAGGCCCCCTCTGCCCCCGTCGCCCGACGCGGCGTCATTTCCACCAGGCGGTGGTGTCGTACATCGGCCCCGGCTCCTCGAAGAGCTTTTCGTATTTGCACAGTGCCGGCGTCTTGCCGAGCGGCACCGAAACACCGTCCCTGAACGCCCATTCGCCACGTTGCGTCGTATCGGCCCGCACATAGCTGGACAGCGCAAAGGCCCGGTCGTGCTGCGATTTGTTGGGCGAGGAGCCGTGCACGGTAAGCAGCCCCCATAAAGCAAGGTCGCCCGGCTCCAGCACCAGCGGAACGATGGTCGCCGGGTCGATGCCGACCTTGCGCAACTCTTCTTCGGCGGTCAGGCCCTTCATCAGTTCGCCGGTTCCCTCGTCCGACAGGCCGAGATAGCCGAGCTTGTGGCTGCCGGGCACGACCTGGAGGCAGCCATTGTCCAGCGTCGCCCGATCGACCGCGAGGCCTGTTGTCACGGTGGCGTCGGCGACATTGTCGAAGGCGGCCTGGTTACGGAAGCGCAGATCCTGGTGGAAGCGATAACCCGTGACATTGGCGCCGGGCGGCTTCCAGTGCAGCTGTTGGGCGATCTGCCTTATGTCACGGCCGATCAGGCCCTCGAGCAGCTTCAGATAGTCGGGATTGCGGCGGAATGCTTCGAAATAGGAATTGATCCAGGAAAACCAGTAAGCCTGCAGCACATAGCGTTGGCCAAAGTCCGATTCAGGCAGGATCTGGAAATTCAGGTTGCCGTTCCGGAAGGTGGCGTGATGCTTGAGGCCTTCGGCATAGACCGCATCGGTTTCCTTCTTCAGCCGGATCATCTCGTCGCCGTCGACGAATTGTCGAACGACCGCGTATCCTTCCTCGCGGTACTGCTCCACCGCCTCGCGTGCCTGCCTGTCCGTCAGCATGTCCGTGACAACCCCCGTCTGTGATCTGTGTCGATCGTAACGAAGGGGTTGCCGGCGATAAGCCATGGATTTTGGCATCGACTTTCCCGATTATCGGGAAATTGAGCGGGGCGTCAAAGGGGCATTGGTCGCAATCGGCTGGTCAGATACGTGCTGCGCCGGCAGGCCCTAAAAATAGGTCCGCGGCGCGACAAGGTTCTTCTGCTGGCGAACATAAAAACAGTAGAAGCCGAACGCCGCGGCAAACCACATGAAGGCCTCACCCATGGCCAGCCGGTTGTTGGAATTGGTAAGGATGGTTAGGGCGAAGAAGACCAGTGTGGAGATGTAGCAGGACCATGCGGCCGGAGCGACAAGCTTGGCTCGCATGGCCAGTAGAACCTGCCTGGCCGACCAGGTGTAGAGAAAGGCAAAGAACGCCAGTCCGACCACACCATAGCGCACGGCAATCTCCAGATAACCATTGTGGAAGACGTTGAAGATCATGGGATGATAGGTTCTGTTCTCCCACTCGGTCAGCCAACTGGAACTGGCTCCGAAGATCGGGTGGCGTTTCCAGATATTGATCGCATCCGCCCACAGCATCAGCCTTTCCTTGGCTGCAAGTGGCACCGCATCGCTCGCGATGGCGCGATCGAAGGCGGGGAGGATGCCATGCCTGAACACATCCGGAACCAAGGTTTTGACGAAGGCCATGGTATCGTCGGCGGTGGACGAGAAGATGTTGTGTGCTGCGACAATGCCGGCCGCCACGATCACCAGCACGCCACCCGAAACCAACAGTTCGCGACGATGGCCTCTCGCCAGGGTCATGACCGCCAACAAGAGCAGAGCGAGCGCAAGCGCAAGCCACACTCCCTTTGACCGCATCTCGATGATATTGACGAGGGCAAGCAGCAGGACGGCTGTCGACAGGACCCAATGCAGGTTCTTGGTTGCTTTCCCGAGGTCCGTTCTCTGGGCCGAGTAGGCCATGAATTGCAGCGTGCAGAGGAAGATGAAACCGGCCGCTACCGACGCGTGGATGGGATTGTTGAAAAGCCACGGGGCCGGTTGGATGCCTTGAAACATGTCCGAATAGAAGGTGTCCGCAGCCAGGAAGACGAGACTGAGGATCATGAACCAGAGCACGAGCCGTGCGGGTTGCCTGACAAACAGCAGAAACGCGAAGCCGGTCGTCGCGTAGAACAGCGGAAACATGTAAATGCCTTCGGCGCCACCCAACTGGTGGGTGCCGAAATAGACGATCGCCAGTCGGATGAAGACATAGAGCGACCAGCCCAGACACAGAAAGCCGACCCAACCGATCAGCGGTTTGCTGTAGGTCCACAAATCCACTCTGAACCAGCGGATGACCGCGAACAGGGCCAGCGCCAGGCCCGCATAGCGGTAGGTGTCGGCCTCGCGCCACACCGCGGAGACCAAAGCGAGAATGGCGAGTGCCGCAAGCAACAGAAGCAAGGTGTGGCGCGGCGCGTTGTCCTTGGCATCATCCAGGGCATCTCGCGGCAGAGGGGGCGGCAGCAGGACGTGATGCAGGCGGCGCAGCTCGTCGCTGGCCCGCAACACCCCGGCACGTAGCCGGCTCGGCCCGCCCAGCCTTGCGGATTTGTAGCTTCCCGAGGGGCCGGCTATGCCCGAGATCCCACTGCTGGCGGCGAAGCCAAGCACGTTTTGGCGGACCGAATAGACTTTCAGGCCGGTATCCCAAAAGCGCTCGAGTGCAACGTCCCATGGCATTTTCATAACGGCGAGCGCCGACAACAGACCCTGCGCGCCCTCCCGCGTCACCAGATAGGCGGCGGCCGAGCCTTGCGGGCCATGCAGCGCACGACCGATCTCGTCGCCTTCCGTCGTCTCGACGGCGCGCATGAAGAAGCTCATGCGATGGTTGGTCAGCTTGATGACGTCGAAATCCGGCACCGCCGCGATGATGGCCTCGATGCGCCGTATGGTGTTTTCGCTGAAGAGGACGTCGTCCTCGACGATCAGGCCATAGGCGCCGCCACCCGCGAGGAATGCCTCCAGCGCCTGGATATGGCTGCGGTAACAGGCATATTCGCCCGAAAGGATGTCGCGCCCGCTCAGCTTGCGCGCGGCTGGCAGATCGATCTCCGTCCAGTCTTTTTCAGCAAGCGCCCGACCGTCGACGGCGGCAATGCGCTGCAAGGTCAGTCCTGCCGCTTCGGCGCTGGCGAGCAATTCGCTCCAGCGCTGGGTCTCGCGATCGAGGTTGATGGCGAAGATAGGAAGGTTCATTGAAGTTCCATGTTGAGCCGCCACCCACCTGGCCGACCTATGTATGGAAAGAAGGAGATGTTCAAGGCGACACTGTCCAGATCATGTGCAAATGCTGACCCGAATTTGCCGCGATGGCGTTGGCTCATCTGTTTTTATGACGCAGTCGAATATTAGCTGATCGGCTTCATGGAAGGTCGCAAAGGTACTCTCGGGTCCCATGTGCCCCAAAGGGAATAGAACGGCATGGCCGGGCAGGTTCTTTAGACCTCGGATAGGTTTTGTCGGTATTTATCGGAAAAAAGGAGCCGAAGTCATGACCGACATCTGGCACTCACTCCTCGCCAACCTTGCCCTGGTCTCCATCCTCGTGGTCGCCTGGGACCTTGTGGCGGACTTCACCGGGCGTCTCTCGCGGCGGATGCAGTCGCTGCTTCTCGGCATGGTCATGTGCGTGGGCGCGATCATTTCCATGGCGACTGCCCTGTCCGTCTCCGGCTTCGTCGTCGATCTGCGCGCCGCCTTCATTGCTGCTGCCGCGTTCTTTGGCGGATGGCCGGCAATGCTCATCGCCACGGTCGGCTCCATTGTTTATCGCGTCCATCTCGGCGGGCAGGGTGCGGGTGCTGGTGTCATGGGTATCCTCATTACCGCAATCGTAGGCATTGCGTGGCACCACATCGTCGCGGCCCGATCGCGCACCATGTACGACATATTCGGTCTGGGCGTAACGGTCGCTCTCGCCGGGCTGATCACGCTCCTGGTCATCCCGGCGCAAGCCGTCACGGGCCTTGTGCAGCAGAGCACGTTCCCCTCCCTCGTATTCCGCTTTCTCAGCACAATCATCATCGGCGTCCTGCTCGACCGGCAGCAGCGCCGGCGGGAGCTCTTGATGTCCAACATGACCTACCGGGCCATGGTTCGCGAACTGCCGGATTGCCTGAACATAAAAGATGTCGACGGCCGCTTCATCGCCGCCAACCCCGCCACCGCCGAAATGGTTCGCGCCGCTTCGGTCGACGATCTGATCGGCAAGACGGATTTCGATTTCTACCCCAGGGAGGTGGCCGAACGCTTCCGGCAGGATGAGATGGGCGCGCTGGAGGCCGGGCAGACGTTGCGGATCGACCAGCCCGCGCTTTTCCCCGATGGGCGGCAAGGTTGGCTCTACACGCTCAAGGCCCCTTTTCGCGACGAGGCCGGCAAGATCGTCGGCGTCATCACCTACAATCGCGACATCACCGAGCAGAAGCGCACCGCCCAGCTCAAGAACGATTTCATTTCCACGGTCAGCCACGAATTGCGGACCCCGCTGACCTCCATCCGCGGCTCGCTTGGCCTGATCGCGGCCGGTGTGGCCGGCGAACTGCCGCCCAAGGCCGCCAATCTCGTCAACATCGCGCACACCAACAGCGAAAGGCTGGTTCTTCTCATCAACGACATTCTGGATATGGAGAAGATCGAATCGGGCGTGATCACCTTCAAGATCAAGCAGATGCCTGTCCGTCAGGTCCTGGAGCAGGCCATTGCCGCCAGCTCCAACTACATGGCTGACAGCCGGATCAGGATCGTTCTGATCGACGATGCCCCGCGCGCCGAGGCCAACATCGATCCGGATCGCCTGCATCAGGTGATGGCGAACCTCCTGTCGAATGCGATCAAGTTCTCGCATGCCGACGGTACTGTCACAGTGAAATTCCAGCGCCATGACCACGGCATGCTGCGGATTTCCGTGATGGACCAGGGCGCTGGCATCCCGGAGGCTTTCCGCGGCCGTATATTCGGAAAATTCGAGCAGGCCGACGCCTCCAGCACCCGTAAGATAGGCGGCACCGGCCTGGGCTTGAGCATCGTCAAGGCCATTACCGAAAAACTGGGCGGAGCCGTTTCCTTCGAAACCGAGGAAGGCAAGGGAACCTCGTTCCACGTGGACCTTGCAGAAGTACGCAGGCACCACCCAAGGCCGTATCCGCCACCGCACCTGACACGGAAGCCCGATGGCCGCCTACGGGTTCTGATCTGTGAAGACGAGACCGACGTCGCCGCAGTGATTGCGGCACTCTTGGATGCGGAAGGCTTTTCCAGCGACGTCGCACCCGATATCGCCACCGCAAAGGCGCTTCTGCGGTCCCGCGAATACGTGGCCTTGACCCTCGATATCAAGCTGGCGGGGGAATCCGGCATCAAACTCTTCCATGACATTAGGGCATCGCCGGTGAATTCCGACATTTCGGTCATCGTCATCTCCGCCGTTGCCGATGAGGCCAGGCGTTCGCTCAACGGCAGCGCCGTCGGTATCGTCGACTGGCTGGAGAAGCCGGTGGATTCAAAGCGGCTTCACGCCGCCCTTGCCAAGATCCTTGCTGGCAGGACCGAGCAGAGGCCGAAGATTCTCCATGTCGAGGACGATGAGGGCGTGCTTGCGGTGATGTCGGAGGGGTTGGGTTCGGGTGTCTCGATTACTTCGGCGAAGACGCTCAAGGACGCCCGGGAGGCGATCGCGCGGCATCTCTTCGACCTGGTTATCCTGGATATTGCACTCCCCGACGGCTCGGGGTTGGACCTGCTGGCCGATCTGCCGCTCGAGACCGGGGTCATAGTGTTTTCGGCGGCGGAGCTCGACCAGAAACTAGGTGATCGCGTGCAGGCCATCATGACCAAGACCAGGGCGTCGGAAATCGATGTGGCAAAGCTGGTCAGGAGCATGTTGGTTTCGCCCCGCACTCAACCTGCCGCGCACGCCAAGGAGTGACGCTCATGCCCGCAAGGATTCTCTATGTGGATGACGAGGACGATATCCGCGAAATCGCCCAGATGTCGCTGGAGCTCGAGCCGGAATTCGAGGTGCGGTCCTGCCCGTCCGGCATGCAGGCGCTGGTCGATGCCGCCGAATGGCGGCCCGACCTCATTCTGCTCGACGTAATGATGCCGGACATGGATGGGCCGGAGACGCTGAGGCGCCTGGCCGAGTCCGGGCCGACGGCTTCGATACCTGTGGTGTTCATCACCGCGCGCACCCAGACGCATGAAGTCGAACGCTATCTGGCGATGGGGGCGGTAGGGGTGATCGCCAAGCCGTTCGACCCGCTTGCGCTTGCCGGTGAAGTCAAAAGATTGCTTCTATCGCGCGCCTGAGCCGACGTTTGGCGTGGGCACCGAGCGCAGTCTGGCTGCAGACTGTGCGACGCCGTTCACGGCTCCTATACCATGTCGCCTTATTCATCTACTGATTGTGCCCAGGTGCAGGCGTAGCGAATCAGGTTGTCTATAATCGCGCGGCATCGGCGGAGCTAGGCGAGAGATTGAGAAGAATGTGTCTGTCTGCATGAACCGCGTTGGCGGACGTCGGTTCATGGATCAATCACTCCGGGGGGCAAGCGGCAAAACGAGGCGCGAACCGGAGCAAGGCTGGTGAACGGAGCGAAGGCAAGAGTTCTGATTTGCGATGACGATCCCCTCTTGCTCGAACTGATGGAATTCAGGCTCAGGGCAAAGGGATACGAGGTCATCAAGGCCATAGACGGGGCGGAAGCGCTCTTGAAGGCGGAGCATGAGGCGCCGGACATCATCGTGCTCGATGCGATGATGCCCAAGGCCGACGGCCTGGAGGTTCTTGCCCGCATCAAGAGCGACCCGGCTTTGTCGGAAATCCCGGTTGTCATGCTGACCGCCCGCAAGGGCGAAAGGGACATCGTCTCGGCCCTTGAGAAGGGAGCCGACGACTACCTTGTGAAGCCCTTCATTCCCGAGGAGCTCCTGGCCCGGCTTGCGCGCCTGCTGGCGCGCAAGAGCGGCAAACGCTGATGTGGCGTGGCCGTCGCGCTGTCCTTGCGGCATGCGTTTTCCTGGCGGTTGAATCGGCGCCTGCCGCCGCGCTGGCCCAGGCGGTCGATGAACTGTACGCTTCCGGCGTCAAGGCCAGGCAAGCCCAGCATTTCGACGAGGCGGCGGAGCTGTTGCGGCGTGCGCTGGCGCTCAAGCCCGACAATGCCGACGCCCTGGTGCAACTTGGCTTCGCCGAGCTTGGCCGCAACAATCTGCCGGCGGCGCGTGAAGCCTTTTCCAGGGCGCTTGCGCTTGCGCCGACCTATCTGGATGCCAGCTTCGGCATCGCTCAGGTCGAGTTCCGCTCAGGCAATCTGGACGCCGCGCTGCAACTGGCAGAAGAGGTGTCGCGTGCCGAGCGGGGCAATGCCGACGCGGCGACGCTTGTCGCCAACATCCGCAAGGCCCAGCAGGCCGACAGCAGCAAGCAGAAGCCTGCGACCGCGAGGAAGAAGCTGCGCCCGCCGCGGCCGGATCCTGTCGCCGGCCTGATGGAGAAGGGCCAGAGATTGCGGGCGGCGGGACAATTGCCCGAGGCGGAGAACGCCTATCGCCGCGCGCTGCGGCTGGCGCCTAAAAACACCGACATCCTGGTCGCCATGGGTCTCGTGGCGGGCTCCCAACAGAAATTCGACGAGGCCGGGCATTTCTTCGACCAGGCGCTGGCAATCAGGCCCGGCCTTCTCGACGCCCGCCTCGGCAAGGTCCGCCTGGCGATCTGGCAGGGCAACGTGCCGCGCGCCCGCGCAACGGTTGATGACGTGCTTGGCACTGTGCCTGACAATGCCGAGGCGCTCGGCCTCGACGCGCGGATTTCCCTGATCGAGCAGGATTACACGCGGGCCGAGCAATCGTTTCAGCGGGTTCTGGCGATCGATCCTCGCAATGCCGAAGCGCTGGTGGGAATCGGCGATGTGCGCCGCGCCCGTGGCGACGACGACGCCGCGCGCGATGCCTACCGGCAGGCGCTTGCCCTCGAACCCGGCTCGCGCGACATCGAGCAGAGACTAGCTGCGTCACCGCCGCGCAAATGGCGGCTCGATATCGGTAGCGAAGTGAGCGACCTCACCGATGGACTTGGTGATTGGACAGACAGTTCGACCGGCCTTGCCTATCGGCTCACCCCGCAGACGACCATTTCGGGCCGCACCCGGATGGCGACTCGCTACGGTCGCACCGATGTTCAGATTGATGGCCGTATCGACCAGGCCTTTTCGCCCACGGTTTCGGCCTATGTGCTGGCAGCGGCGACGCCGGATGCCGACTTCCTGGCACGATATTCGGTCGGGGCCGGCGCTTCGTGGCGGATCATGGCGCCCGCGAAAGCGCTCGGCCCGTTCTCGCTCAACATCGATGCTCGCTATGACAATTTCGCCACCGCCGAGGTCTCCACAATCTCGCCCTGGGTGCAAGTCTATGTCCTGGACGGCCGGCTGGGGCTTTCGGCACGTTGGGTCCACGCAGCCGACGATATCGGCACGCGCGCCGATGGTTATGTGCTGCGGGCCGATCTTGCAGTTACCCCGAGAGTCAATGTGTTCGGTGGCTATGCGGATGCCCCCGAGATCTCCGACGGCACGCTGGTGCCGACGCGTACCGTCTTTACCGGAATCTCCTGGGACGTCACCGATCCGCTGACGCTGCGCGGCAGCCTCGCCCATGAGCAGCGCCCGACATTCGACCGAACCATATTCGGGCTCGGCCTAACCACGCGGTTCTGATCATGTTGTACATCTGGCACCTATCCATCCTGCTCAGTGCCCTTTCCCTGGCGATCATGCTTCTGCTGATCGCGCGCCGAGTGCTGCACGAGCGCCGGGGGACGGCGAGCGCCGATCAGCGGCGCCTTCTTCTGACGGCGCTGATCGCCTTCACCGAAAATCGGGATCGCGAGGCATTGAAGACGGCGCTGCTCGCGGTGCCGGCGAGGGTGGCGGTCGATGCCGGCTTCGAGTTTATTTCGCTGTTGCGCGGCGAGGAGCACGACGAGCTCCTCTCAGCCTTCAACGAATGTGGCCTGCCGGCGCTTGTCGGCACCCAACTGGAAAAAGGCAACGGCGCCGAACGCATCCACGCGGCCGAGATGCTGGCGGCCCTGCGTTCGGAAAACGCGGTGGCAAGCCTGCTTTCGGCACTCGACCGCGACGGATCACGTGAGGTCAGGATCGCCGTCGCGATCGCGCTCTGCGATCTCGGCGCTTTGCCGCCGCTCGTCATAACGCTGCGCAAGATCGGCGTGGCGGGACAGCGCTCGCGACGCCTGATCGAGCTTTTCAGGCGCTTTCCGCCAAAGCGGTTCGACGAACTCAGGGATTACGCCGGACGTCAGGACGCGGTGCCTTTCATCAGGGCGGCCGCAATCGATGCGCTTGCCCGCAACGGCGGGTTCCGGTTTGGTGAGTTCTTTGCTCGCGCGGCCGGCGATCCGTCATCGGAGGTTGCCGCAGCCGCATTGCGGGCACTCGGCCTGACCGGACATGCCAATGCGCCGGCCATCCTGATCAAGGCGATGGAAAATGGCGGCTGGGATGTACGCGCCGACGCTGCCGATGCGGCGGGCCGCCTCGGCCTGTCTGAACTCGCCCCGCCCCTCGCGCAGCTTATGGACGACGAGGCATGGACTGTGCGCTATGCCGCTGCCAACGCGCTCCGCTCGTTTGGCCAGAAGGGAGAGCAGGTGCTGCGCGAGATCGCCGCCAGCGACGTCTCGCGCAGGCAGCGCACAGCCTCGCTGATCCTTGCCGAGGGGCCAGCCACCTGATGTTCGACTGGAGCCAAGAGATCGTTCTGGGGGCCTCCATCCTGTCCTGGTTCATCATCGGGGCGGGGCTGGCGCAGACGGCGATCTACCTGCTGCAGCTCATCATCGCCGCCTACGCCCTGTCCAAGCGCCCGCCGGTCGCGCGTTCGGCTCTGCTGTGGCACCGCTATGGCGACGTAGCGCCGCCGATCGCGCTGCTGGTGCCCGCCTACAATGAGGAAGTGAACGTGGTCGAGAGCGTGCACTCGATGCTGGCGCTCGAATATCCGAATTTCGAGGTCATCGTCATCAACGACGGCTCGAAGGATCAGACTCTGCAGCGCCTTATCGAAGGCTTCAAGCTGGTGAAATTCCACCGGCCCTATGAGGAGGCCCTGACACACAAGCCGATCCGCGGCCTCTATTCCTCGCCGATGACAGAACGGCTGTTTGTGGTCGACAAGGAAAATGGCGGCAAGGCCGATGCCCAGAATGCCGGCGTCAATGTCTGCCGCGCGCCTCTCTTTTGTGTGATCGACGGCGACTCCATCCTCGAGCCCGATGCACTGATGCGCGCGGCCCAGCCCTTCATCGACGATCCCGAGCGCACCATCGCCGTCGGCGGCACGATCCGCATCGCCAATGGATCGAGGATCGAAGCGGGCAGGGTGCGCGAGATCCGCCTGCCCAGCCGGTTGCTGGCACTGTTCCAAGTGGTCGAATATCTGCGGGCCTTCCTTATGGCACGGCTGGCCTGGAGCCGCATCAACACGTTGATGCTGGTGTCCGGCGCCTTCGGCGTGTTCCGCCGCGCCGAAGTGGTGGCGGTTGGCGGCTTCACCAAGGGGTCGATGGGCGAGGACATGGACCTTGTGATCAAGCTGCATCGCCACATGATGGACACCAAACGCAAATACCGCATCCAGTTCATTCCGGAGCCGGTGTGCTGGACAGAAGCGCCAGAGTCACTGCGCGTTCTAGCCAGGCAACGCACGCGCTGGCAGCGCGGTGCGCTTGAGTGCTTCTTCCGCTACCGCTCCATGCTCTTCAATCCCCGCTATGGGCGGGTCGGCTTCCTCGGCTTTGGCCACATACTGATTGTCGATGTGCTTGGGCCGATATCGGAGGTGCTGGGCTATGTGCTGATCCCAGCCTTTTGGCTACTCGGCATCCTCTCGACCGAATATCTCTTGGCATTCACGTCGCTGGTTTTCACCTACGGCGTTTGCGTGAGCGTGTGTTCGCTGGTTCTCGAAGAAGCCGAGCTTCAGCGTTTTCCGCGCGCGCGGGACCTTGCCGTGCTCACGGCCGTGGCGGTGATCGAGAATTTCGGCTACCGCCAGCTCAACAATTTCTGGCGCGTGAAGGGCTGGTGGCAATATCTGCGCGCCGACCAGAGCTGGGGCGAGATGACCAGGACCGGCCTGACTGGACCGAAGAAGTGAGCCTCTTCGGTTGAGTCACTTCAGCGTCCGCTCGATCTCCGCAATAAGCGCATCGAGCGCAGTATGTGCGACATCCGATCGCTCGATCAGCAGCGTCTCAAGCTCGGACGCTCGCACGCTGATACCCGGAAAGCCGAACGTTCCGGCCCCACCCGCCAGCGAGTGGGCGATCCCGATCAGCGTATCGTCGGAACTGCTGCCGGGCACAGCCCTCCTCTCACGGGCGGCCTTCAACTCCACGAGCCGATCCGCACACCGGGCAAGGAAACGTTGCTGCAAGGAAGCGAAGGGATCGTTTGAGATAGGGCGATGCTCCATTGCGGGACGTCGAGGGTATTCAAGCAGAAAGCGGCGCGGGTTGGAACGGACTGTTTGTCGAGCACGATCTCCTGTCAGAGGAGAACGGCGCCAGGCTGGTCTGCAACGACACCGGCATGCCTGTGCTATGGGCGGCCGCTCCGCCATCACTAGAAAGGTGTTTGGCTGGGGCGCCAGGATTCGAACCTGGGAATGTCGGTACCAAAAACCGATGCCTTACCACTTGGCGACGCCCCAATTGCCGTCAGAGTCGCTTGTGCGGCGCGTTATTAGCAGAGCAGCCAAAAAGCACAATCCTTATGAGTGACGGTTGGAACGCTCGAATTGGGCAGGCAACGCAGCGCTGCCAAATGATATGCAGCGGGCTATTCGGACCACACCGCCATCTCGTTTCCGGCTGGATCGACGAAGTGGAAGCGCCGGCCGCCGGGGAACGGGAAGATCGGTTTGACGATCGTGCCGCCGGCGCTTTCGACAGCGTCGAGGGTTTGCTCCAGATCCCTGCTGTAGAGCACGGGCAGCGGCTTTGATGGCGCTTCCGCGGCATCTGCCTGGAAGCCTCCGTCCAGGCCTTCGGCAAAGGCCGAATAGGTCGGCCCATAATCGGTGAACGACCAGGCAAAGGCAGTACTGTAGAAAGCCTTCAGCCGGTCCAGCGTTCCACCGGTCGCGGGCATCCAGATAGTCGAGTTTTCCGGGCAGTTTCATGGCGCACCTGTTTGTTCCCTTTATGTTCTACATCAAAAACCTCGGAATGGCAAGTCATTTTGCCGCATCTTCGGACGCGGCTTTTGCTTAATCGATTGTAGAAGGCCGACCGCTTTGCCGGCGCTTGCCTTTCGCACTGCAGCATCATATCGCTCCAAGGACGGACCGGCGGAACTTTCCGTTTCGCCAATCTTTCCAATCTCCTGCAACCGGAGAGCGATGCATGACCAAATGGGTTTTCACCTTTGGCGATGGTGCGGCGGAAGGCCGTGCCAGCGACAAGAATCTCTTGGGCGGCAAGGGCGCCAACCTGGCCGAGATGTGCAGCCTGGGGCTGCCGGTGCCGCCGGGCTTCACCATCACCACGGAGGTCTGCAACGCCTACTACGCCAGCGGCCGTATTTATCCGGCCGGGTTGGAAGCCGATGTCGCGGTCGCGCTCGATCACATCGGCCGGCTGACCGGCCGTCGGTTCGGCGACCCGTCGAAACTGCTGCTGGTGTCGGTGCGTTCGGGCGCTCGCGCCTCGATGCCCGGCATGATGGACACCGTGCTCAATCTGGGCCTGAACGACGAGACGGTCGAGGCGCTGGCCGCCGATTCCGGCGATGCGCGCTTTGCCTATGACAGCTACCGCCGCTTCATCCAGATGTATTCCGATGTCGTCATGGGCCTCGATCATGAGGTGTTCGAAGAAATCTTGGAAGATCAGAAAGGCGGGCTCGGGCACGAGCTCGACACCGAACTGACGGCGCTCGAATGGCAGGGCGTCATCGCGCTCTACAAGGCCAAGGTCGAGGAAGAGCTCGGCAGGCCTTTTCCGCAGGATCCGCACGAGCAGCTCTGGGGCGCGATATCAGCCGTGTTCTCGAGCTGGATGAACAACCGCGCCATCACCTATCGCCGCCTGCACGACATTCCCGAAAGCTGGGGCACGGCGGTCAACGTCCAGGCCATGGTGTTCGGCAATATGGGCGAAACCTCGGCCACCGGCGTTGCCTTCACGCGCAACCCTTCGACCGGCGAAAAGATGCTCTATGGCGAGTTCCTGGTGAACGCGCAGGGCGAGGACGTCGTCGCCGGCATCCGCACGCCGCAGAACATCACCGAAGCGGCGCGTATCGCAGCCGGCTCGGACAAGCCGTCGCTGCAGAAGCTGATGCCTGACGCGTTCCAGTCCTTTGTCACCATCTCCGACAATCTGGAGAAGCACTACCGCGACATGCAGGATCTCGAATTCACCATCGAGCGCGGCAAATTGTGGATGCTGCAGACCCGCTCCGGCAAGCGCACCGCCAAGGCGGCGCTGAAAATTGCCGTCGAGATGGCGCGGGACAGGCTGATCACGAAGGAGGAAGCCGTCGCCCGTATCGACCCGGCCTCGCTCGACCAGTTGCTGCATCCGACCATCGACCCCAAGGCCGCGCGCGACGTCATCGGCATCGGACTGCCGGCGTCGCCCGGTGCCGCCACCGGCGAGATCGTCTTTTCCTCCGGCGACGCCGAGGAATTGAAGACGCAGGGCCGCAAGGCGATCCTGGTGCGCATCGAAACCAGCCCCGAAGACATCCACGGCATGCATGCGGCGGAAGGCATCCTGACCACGCGCGGCGGCATGACCAGCCACGCCGCGGTGGTGGCACGCGGCATGGGCAAGCCTTGCGTCTCCGGGGCCGGCTCGCTGCGTGTCGACTACAAGGCCGGCACGCTGATGGCGATGGGCTCGACCTTCCGCAAGGGCGACATCGTCACCATCGATGGCAGCAATGGCCAGATATTGAAGGGCGCCGTATCGATGCTGCAGCCGGAACTTTCCGGCGATTTCGCCGCCATCATGGAATGGGCGGACGCGGTGCGCCGCATGAAAGTACGAACCAATGCGGAAACGCCGCTCGACGCGCGCATGGCGCGTTCCTTCGGCGCTGAAGGCATCGGCCTTTGCCGCACCGAGCACATGTTCTTCGACGGCGAGCGCATCGTCGCCATGCGCGAGATGATCCTGGCCGACACCGAAAAGGACCGGCGCATCGCACTCGCTAAGCTTCTGCCCATGCAGCGCTCGGACTTCCTCGAACTGTTCGAGATCATGGCCGGCCTGCCGGTGACGATCCGCCTGCTCGATCCGCCGTTGCACGAATTCCTGCCGAAGACCGAGGAGGAGGTGGCCGAGGTCGCCGCCGCCATGAAGGTGTCGCCGGACAAGCTCAGGCAGCGCACCGAGGCGCTGCACGAGTTCAACCCCATGCTCGGCCATCGCGGCTGCCGCCTGGCTGTCTCCTATCCCGAGATCGCCGAGATGCAGGCACGCGCCATTTTCGAGGCGGCGGTGGAGGCCGGCAGGAAGGCCGGCGCCCTGGTGGTCCCCGAGATCATGGTGCCGTTGGTCGGCCTGGTGAAGGAACTCGATTACGTCAAGGCGCGCATCGATGCGGTTGCCAAGAGCGTCATGGAGGAAACCGGCGTCAAGATCGATTACCTCACGGGAACCATGATTGAGCTCCCCCGCGCCGCGATCCGTGCCCATGTCATTGCAGAGTCGGCCGAATTCTTCTCCTTCGGCACCAATGACCTGACCCAGACGACCTTCGGCATCTCGCGCGACGATGCGGCCTCGTTCCTGGAAACCTACCGCCAGAAGGGCATTATCGATCAGGACCCGTTCGTCTCGCTCGACATCGACGGCGTCGGCGAACTGGTGCGCATGGCCGCGCAAAAGGGCAAGGCGACGCGGCCAGACATCAAGCTCGGCATCTGCGGCGAACATGGCGGCGACCCGGCTTCGATCCGCTTTTGCGAAGAGGTCGGCCTCGACTACGTGTCCTGTTCGCCCTATCGCGTGCCGATCGCCAGGCTGGCGGCCGCGCAGGCAGCGGTGCTGGTTGCGAAGGCAGGCCGCCGATAGGATCCATCCAGCTTACCGTTTTGTAAGGCAATTCACGCGAACGTGCTGGCGGCGTCGCGTAATCTCGACATTGTTCCTGCCCAATTTGCGGCCATCCGCAAATTGCTCCCGGAAACAGATGCTGCAGATTTCTCCCGCGCCGTTCCACTCGATCCTGGTCATCCAAACTAAGTTCATAGGCGATCTCGTCCTCGCCTCGGCGCTCGCCAAAAACCTGCGGCTCGAATTCCCCGGCGCCAGCATCGTCTTTCTGTGCGAGGCCCGCTTCGAGAGCTTCGTCATGGCCCATGGTATCGCTTCCGAGGTGGTCGCATTCAGGCGCGACCGCATGCGCGGAACGCCCTTGGAGCGCGGGAAGGAGCTCTACGCCATGGTGCGGGCGTTGCGCCGCTTCCGTTTCGACCTGACCATCGACCTGACCGATTCGAAGACGTCGCGCATGGTCACCGGGCTCGTCAACGCCAAGACCCGTGTCGGTTACAATCCTTCCGAAAGACCCTTGCGTATGTTGGAGCGGCAACCCGCCAATGTCTTTGCCAAGCCCTACGGCTTTGATGGTCAGCATTTCCTGTACCGCTACCTCTCGCCGCTCGAAGCGCTCGGCATCGAACTTCGCACGGTGATTCCGAACCTTCAGCCGCTGCCATCGGAGACGGCGAAAGCATTGGCGCTGCTGGGTAAGCACCATCTGCGGCCAAACGCATTCATCGCCGTGCATGCGGGTGCAAGCTTCGAGGGCCGACGTTGGCAGCCGGAGCGGTTTGCAGCAGTGATCGTCGAGATTGCCGGCGAGACCAGCCTGGATGTCGTCTTGGTGGGCGGCCCGGACGAGCGCGAGATCGCCGAACGTATCGTCGCCAGAACCGCACCCTCGGTCGTCAATCTCGTCGGTGACCTGTCGCTTGAAAGCCTGCTGGCGTTGCTGAAACAGGCTCGGCTGTTTCTCGGCAATGAGAGCGGCCCGATGCACATGGCCGCAGCCACCGGAACCCCGGTTGTCGGATTGTTCGGTCTGACGGAGCCGTCGCGCTGGGGTCCCGTCGGCGTGCCCAGCATCTCGCTCCAGCCGCCGATGCCTTGCGCCTGCATGGCCGAAAACCTCTGCCGCGCGCCGGATCCGAGCAAAGCATGCTGCGTCTGGGGCCTGGAGGTCAAGCCTGTGGTCGATGCGGTGCGCGAGGTTCTTTCGCGCACCGAAATGAAACTGGAACACGCCATCTGAGATCATGCGCCGCATGCACGACCGCTCTCGACGCGGTGGAATGACCTGTCGCCCACAGGAACGGTCACATTGTCGCGGAGCGCTTTTCAGCTATGCACCATCCCGATTTCCGCCTTCATGCGGGTCGTTGGGATGCCTGCTTGAAATGACGGGTCCGGGAATCGGTTTGATGCGCCTGCTGCAAAAAAATCTCTGCATGATCGCCCTGTCGTGGGCGATGGCATCCGCCAGCCATGCCGCGCCGCTCGTCGAGCCGACGCTGCACATCAAGTCGCAGGCGAGCGGAGCCGGCCGTGTGGCGCTTACGCTCGACGCGTGCGGTGGACAGACCGACAACCGGATACTTTCGGCGCTGGTGGACAACAAGATTCCCGCCACCATTTTCGTGACCGGCATCTGGCTGAGGCGAAACGCCGCCGCCGTCGAAATCATGCGGGCGCATCCCGATCTGTTCGAACTGGAAAATCATGGCGGCCACCACATTCCGGCGGTCGACACGCCGCGGAAAATCTATGGCATCCGCAGTGCCGGCAGCCCGGACGCGGTGCTGGCCGAGGTCGAATCGGGAGCCGCCGCTCTTGCCGGGACCGGCGAGCCGGCACCGAAATGGTTCCGTGGCGCAACCGCCGAATACAGCCCGTCGGCAATCGCCATGATCCGCAAGCTTGGCTTCAAGGTCGCGGGTTTCTCGATAAACGGCGACGGTGGCTCTTTGCTCGGCGCCAAGGAGACCGCCCGGCGCATCGCGGCGGCCAAGGATGGCGACGTCATCATCTCGCACATCAACCAGCCGACCCATGCGGCCGGCGAAGGCGTGGTGCAGGGGCTGCTGGCGCTCAAGGCCAAGGGCTTGACCTTTGTGCGGCTCGACGATGCCGAAGGCATCGGCAACAACGGCACGACGGAGTGAGTGGCCAGCCGAGCGGATCTCGATGCCTTCGGCGTCGGCTCAGTCCGGTTTGGCTTCGATCGTGACCTTGCTGGCATAGAATGCGCCGTGGTTGCGGATCTCAGCCATCTCGTCGAAAGGCCGCTCACAGGCCCACATGGCGTTCTGGCCGGTCTCCCCGGCAGGCAGCACGCTCCAATAGCTTGCATCGCCCTTGTAGGGGCAATGGGTCGAGTGGTCGGTGCGGCCGAGCTTGCCGAAATCGATGTCGGCGAACGGAATGTAGAACGCCGCCGGATAGGGGGCCTCGGTCAGCACCTTGGCCTTCGCTGTTGAAGCGATGACCATGTCTCCGGCACGCACGGTAACGGTGCCGGCATAGGACTCGATGGTGATGATTTTGTCTGGGTTGCGTTGGAAACCGGGTGCGGGGTTGGCGATCTGATCCATGCGGGGGCTCTCCTTGCGTCGACTTTAAGGTGTGTCGCGCAAGCGCATTGTGCAAGCCGCTATCGCCATCCAGTACGCAAAACTTGCCGGGCCGACGCCGATGGATCGCGCCTTGGAACCCTCGAGATACTTGTCGTCAGCTGTCAGGCAGCGGCCTTGAACACGTCCATGAGACCGGCATAGGCGGCAGCGATCCCGGCGACCGGGTTGCTGCTTCTCGATACGGTCTCGACCTTCAAGGAACCGCCGCCGGTAGGCAAGGTGAGCAGCAGGAACTGGCGGTTTCCGCCATCGCCGACTGACGCGGCCGCGACGTGCTGGTCCTCGCCCTGATTCTGGACGCACATCTTGAACAGCAGCGTGCCGCCGACCGCTTCCAGCGCGCCGCCGACAACTTCAACAAATTCATCTTCGGAAACAGTCTTTGTGTCCGGCACCACATCGGCCAGACTTTCGGCAAGCGTACTCTCGAGAGCCTTGTCGTCGAGCTGCGCGTCCATGCGAACCTCTTTCAGTCGCCAATCGCACCCCTTTGCCCGTTAACGAAACTTAACGCCGACGATGGCCGGATTGTGGCGGTTTTCCACCAATGCGGCGCTTGGTGGTGCTGGCGGCTGGACAATCGGCCGGTTCGCTCCACAATAGCCCGAAAAGCACAACGCAAAAGCGTGAGGGAGGACCCAATGCTGGGACTGATGCAGGAATGGCCGCTGCTTTGCCACAAGCTCATCGACAATGCCGAGCGGCAGCATGGCGTGCGCGAAATCGTGACGCGCTCGATCGAGGGGCCGATCGTGCGCACCACCTACGCCGACATCCATCGTCGCGCCCTGAAGGTCGCCCAGCGGCTGGAGCGCGACGGCTATGGGCTGGGCGACCGTATCGCGACGCTCGCCTGGAACACCGCACGCCATATCGAGGCCTGGTACGGCATCATGGGCATCGGCGCCATCTACCACACGCTCAATCCGCGGCTGTTTCCCGAGCAGATCGTGTGGATCATGAACCATGCCGAGGACAAGGCAGTCTTCGTCGACCTGACCTTCGTTCCGCTGCTCGAGAAAATCGCCGGCGCCGTAAAATCGCTGAAGCAGGTGATCGTGCTGACCGACAGGGCGCATATGCCGCCGACGACATTGCCCAACGCGGTCGCCTATGAAGATTGGCTTGACGAAGCGGATGGCGACTTCGCCTGGAAGACCTTCGACGAAAGCACCGCCGCCGGCATGTGTTACACGTCCGGGACCACGGGCGATCCCAAGGGCGTCGTCTACAGCCATCGTTCGAACGTGCTGCACGCCATGATCGCTGCCATGCCCGACGCCATGGGACTGTCGTCGCGCGATACGATCCTGCCTGTCGTGCCGATGTTTCACGCCAATGCCTGGGGCCTTGGCCAGAGCGGGCCGATGATCGGCGCCAAGCTGGTCATGCCCGGCTGCAAGATGGACGGCGCCTCGATCTATGAACTGCTCGACACCGAGAAGGTGACCTTCAGCGCCGCCGTGCCGACCGTCTGGATGATGCTGCTGCAGCATCTGGAGGAGACCGGCAAGAAGCTTCCCTATCTGAACAAGGTTGTCATCGGCGGCTCGTCCTGCCCGCGCGCGATCATGACCAAGTTTCAGCAGAACTACGATGTCCAGGTCATCCATGCCTGGGGCATGACCGAAATGTCGCCGCTCGGCACGCTGTGCACCCTGAAGCCGGACCATGCCGGTCTTGAGGGCGAAGCCCGGCTCGATGTCCAGCAGAAACAGGGCTATCCGCCCTTCGGCGTCGAAATGAAGGTGACCGACGACGACAACAACGAGCAGCCTTGGGACGGCAAGACTTTTGGCCGCCTGAAAGTGCGTGGGCCGGCCGTTGCCCGTGCCTATTATGGCGGCGCCGTGGAGCAGTTCGATGAGGATGGCTGGTTCGACACTGGCGACGTCGCCCACATCGACGCCGGCGGCTACATGCAGATCACCGATCGCGCGAAGGACGTCATCAAGTCCGGCGGCGAATGGATTTCGACCATCGACCTCGAGAATCTGGCTGTTGGCCATCCCGATGTCGCCGAGGCGGCAGCCATCGGCGTTCAGCATTCGAAATGGGGCGAACGGCCGCTGCTGGTCGTCGTCCGCAAACCGGGCAAGGAACCGACCAAGGCTGACATTCTCGACTTCATGGACGGCAAGGTGGCCAAATGGTGGATGCCGGACGATGTCGCTTTCGTCGGTGAAATTCCGCACACCGCCACCGGCAAGATCCAGAAGATCACCTTGCGCCAGCAATTCAAGGACTATCGCCTGCCGACGGATTGACGCGATGGTGCATGTTTCGGCTTCATGCCATCGCAAAAAGGCACTAAGTCTCCGTTCGGGTTGGGGCAGCACGGAAAACGATGGTTAGCATTCCTGAACGGCAAACGTCGAAGGCGGCCGGCTGGTCGCGGCGCACGGCCGCTTTTTCGTTGGTGCTGCTGCTGACGGTCTTCGTCGGCCATCGCTTCGATCTCGTCGAAACACCTGTCTTTCTGTGGGTGCTGGGCATTGTCGCGCTGCTGGCGGCGATGGCGCTGTTGTTTGCCGGGTTTGCCTTTTCGCGGCTCTGGAATTTCGGCGACCGCGGCGGTCGCGACCTGACGGTCGGCGCGCTGCTGGCACTGCTGGTGCTCGCACCCTATGGCGTCGCCGCCTACTGGGCGACGATCTATCCGCCGCTCAGGGATATCTCGACGGATTTCGACGAACCGCCGGCGCTCGACGTGAGCGACCGGAGGAAGGATATGAACGTGCTTGCGCCGTCGACGCCTGGGGAACAGCGGCTGCAGACCGATAGCTATCCGCTGGTCAGCGCACGCAGCTACGACCTGCCGTTCGAGACCGTCGTCAATGCCGTCGAAACCGTGCTCGACCGGCGCGACTGGGAGCTGTCGGAACCCTATCCCGATCTCGCCGGGCAAAGCGAGGTGACCATCACCGCCGTCGCCAAGGGCTTCGTGATCGGCCTTCCCGCCGACGTGGCGATCCGCGTGACGGACGATGGCGACACGGTCATCGTCGACATGCGGTCGGCATCCCGCTACGGCCGCTACGACCTCGGCGACAATGCGGCGCGCATCACCGAATTTCTCGCGGAACTCGACCAGGAAGTCGCCGGTCAGGTTGGCGCCGCTCCGGTCGAATGAGACCCAGGGGAGGCTATTCGCCAGGGTCGAACTCTCCTTTGAACAAGACTGTCGCGACCGGTCCAATCGGATTGGCGATCCGGCTCTCCAGGACTTCGACAAGTTTGCGTCCGACACCCGCTATGTCCACGAAATGAACGCCGATCTTCGCAGGCAGGAAGCGCGATAGCCGCGTGCTGTCCCGAGTGACAATGTGGATGTCACTCCCTGGCGCGAGACCTCTTCTGCCGAGAGCGTGTAATGCCCCCAGAAGGCCCAGTTCGTTGGCGCATGCCAAGCCCGTCGGCGGATCTGACCAGGCCAGCATGCGATCGAACCAGGCTGCGCTCGATTCCATGGTGAACATTCCATGACCGATCAGCGACTGGTCGATCGGAATACCAGCCTCGGCCATTGCCCTTCCATACCCGGAAAGACGCATGGCACTCGCCTGGTCGCCCGGAACGAGAAGTTGCAGCGCAATGCGTCGGCAGCCCTTGTCCATGAGCCGCCGGGTCGCCTCGTAGGCAATCTGTTCATTGTCGATGTCGACATAAGGATATGCTGTATCCAGGTCAGTTCTTCCAAACGCGACGAATGGCATGCCTCTATCCAGCAATAGCTTAACGCGCGGATCACCCGAGACCATGCGTGTGATAATCAGTCCGTCTGTGCTGCCCGCCTGAAGCTGTCGCTGCACACTCTCGATGGGATCATCATCGGGCGTGGTGGAGTAGATGGATAGGCTATAACCCGCTTGCCGCGCCGCCAGCGTCATGCCTTCGATTAACGGAAGCTTCAACAGATCGGACAGATGATCTTTTGTTTCCATCGGGTATATTGCTGTCATCGTCAGCGTGCGGCCAGTTTTGAGCGCGAAGCCATGATGATTTGGCACATAGCCGACCCGCTGCGCCACTTCCTTGACGCGAGCGATGGTGGCGGGATGAACCTCCGGCCCATCCTTCAGCGCGCGGGATACCGTGGTGACCGAAAGGGAAAGTTCCGCCGCGATCTGTTTCAGGTTGGTCATGTCGCCCGACCTCATTTGCGAAAGCGCCGGCTGATTTGCTGACTTCCACTACGTGACCGAATTCCACCTCACGGTCAATCCAAGCTCTCGCTAAAGCAGCTTGACTCTCCTGCAATTGGATGCAATCGTAACGTTACGATTGTCAAGAATCGGCCATTTTGAGCGCGTCTCAACAAATTCTAGGGAGGAGAACCTATGTCTTGGTTACGCATTTCCTTGACGGCATTAGCATTCTCGGCCGCCGTGCCGGTCTATGCCCAATCAGTCACCATCACGACCGCGGGCGGCGATTATGGCAACGCCATGAAGGAAGCCATGTGGGCCCCCGCTGCAAAAGAGCTTGGCTATGATGTCCGCGAGGAGACCCTCAGCGACGGCTTGGCCGCCCTGAAGATGCAGGTCACCTCGGGCGCGGTCACAACCGACGTCATTCACCTGGGCTCACCGGAGGGCGCGCAGGCCGCCGCACAGTCGCTGCTGGAGCCGCTCGACTACAAGATCATCGATCCAAAGGCCGTGCCGGATGGCGCAAAGTCCGACTACTGCTATCCGTTCGACTCCTATGGCACCGTCATGTCCTGGAACACCAAGACCTATGGCGAGAACCCGCCAAAGACATGGGCGGAGTTCTGGGATGTTGCCAAATTTCCGGGCCGTCGCGCCCTCCGCGCCAATGCACAGGACTCGATCGAGATCGCGCTGCTCTCGGACGGCGTAGCACCGGCCGACGTGTATTCCGTGCTCAGCACGCCGGAGGGCCTGGATCGCGCGATCAAGCGGCTTGAAGCGATCAAACCAAATGTCGCGGTGTGGTGGACTTCGGGAGCTCAGTCTGCGCAGTTGCTGAAAGATGGCGAGGCGGATTTGGTCGTTACCTGGAACGGGCGGGCCCAAACCGTGAAAGCGGATGGCGGCGCGGTCGATTACACGTTCAAGGGTTCCGTCATCGGTACGGATTGCCTCGGGGTACCGAAGGGGGCGCCGAACAAGGAAGCGGCCATGAAACTCATCGCGGCGATGACACAGCCCGCGCGCGTGGCGAAGCTGACCGATTTCATCGCTTATGGCCCGGTCAATCCTGCTGGCTATGAGGGTGGCCTTATTCCCGAGGACCGTCTGAAGACCCTTGCGACCGCGCCTGAAAATGCCGGCACTTCGGTGTTTTCGAATGCGGACTGGTGGGTCAAGAATGGCGAAGCTGCTCAAAAAACCTTCGATGAGATGATGGCCCGCTGAGTCTCAGCTTTAAGGCTGAAGCACATGATGAAGTCGCTCCCGATCACCATCGACAGCGTGCGCAAGACCTACGGATCTTACGTCGCGCTGGACGATGTCTCGCTCGACATTCAGGCTGGCGAATTTCTCACGCTCTTGGGGCCGTCCGGATCGGGCAAGACCACGCTGCTCATGGCTTTGGCCGGATTTGTCCGGCCCGATTCCGGTAAACTTTTGTTGGACGATCGGGACATTACCCGCTTGGCCCCCAACAAGCGCGACATCGGCATAGTCTTCCAGAACTACGCCCTGTTTCCCCACATGAACGTTCTGGCAAATGTCGAGTATCCGTTGGTGCTGCGCAAGACGCCGAAAGCCGAGGCCCGCCAGAGGGCACTCGACACTTTGGCCCGCGTGAAGCTTGAAGGTTTGGCGGAGCGCAACATTGCCGCATTGTCCGGCGGCCAGCGCCAGCGGGTGGCGTTGGCGCGGGCGATCGTCTTTGAGCCACGCGTGATGCTGATGGACGAGCCGTTGTCGGCGCTCGACAAGAACCTGCGCGAAACCATGCAGTACGAGATCCGGCGTCTGCACGATGATCTGGGGATCACCACCATCTATGTGACGCATGACCAGCGCGAAGCGCTAATCATGTCCGACAGGATCGCGGTGATGAATTCCGGCCGCATCCAGCAGATCGATACGCCACAGCGGATCTATGATCGTCCATCGACCCGCTTCGTCGCGGAGTTCATGGGCGAGGCCAACATTGTGGCCCCGGGCTCGGCGCGCAGAATAGACGGCGCCGATGCGTCACGCGAAGCTCTGATGATCCGCGCGGAATGCTTCCATCTTGATGCGAAGCTCGTCGGGCCAGACGGGGTGGCCCTTGAGGGAACGCTGCGCGCCAAGGCGTTTCGTGGCGAGAACTGGCTTTTGACGCTGGCGCTTGACGGCGGGCAAGAGATACTTGTCTGCATTCCGGCGGCGCTGGCCAGCGGCTGCGCCGAACTAGCCGCCGGTCAGCGGGTGACCGCCTATGCACCAGCAGCGAAAGTTCACGCGATACCGGGAGTGGTAGCGTGACCGTCCTTGCCGATCCTGCGCTCGCGGCAGACGCGCGACGCGAGCGGCGGTTCTTCCTCTCGCTTTCACTGCCTGCGCTGTTCATCGTCGGACTGGCGGCGATACTGCCTATCCTATGGATCATCCGGCAATCCTTCCTGACCACGGGGGGCGAGTACACCGTCGGCAACTACGAGAAGGTGCTTTCGAGCGGGCTGACATGGTCGGCACTGGTCACAACCCTTGAACTGTCCCTGGGCACGCTGGCGATCTGCATTCTTCTCGGTACTCCCCTGGCGCTCGCCCTGGCCAGCGCCAGACCAAGGGTGGCCAATTTGCTGATGGCCTTCGTCATGCTGCCGTTGTGGACCTCCATTCTGGTGCGCACCTATGGCTGGCTCGTGCTGTTGCGGCGCGATGGCCTGATCAACGCAACTTTGACGGGTTCAGGCCTGACAGCTGAGCCATTGCCGCTGGTCTACAATTTCACGGGAACGCTGATCGGCATGGTTCACTACATGCTGCCGCTTTTTCTGCTGCCCGTTTATGCGGCGATGCGCGATATCGATGCAAACCTCGTCCGCGCGTCGGCGAGCATGGGCGCCACTCTCGGGCAAACGATCCGCACGGTCATCCTGCCGCTTTCGGCCGGCGGCATCTTCTCGGGTTCGATCATCGTCTTCATTTACACCATAGGGTTCTTCATCACGCCCGCGGTGCTTGGCGGCGGCAAGGTAAATCCCCTTTCCACCCGGATCGAGCGCACGCTATCGACCTTCCAGGATTGGGGCTCGGCGAGCGTCCTGGGCATTCTGCTCCTCGTTCTTATGGCGTTGGTGGGGGTGATGTTCCTGGCTGCGCGGCGGCTCATTGCCGGACGCAGCATCGGCACAGCCCATGCTTGAAGCCTATCCAGACAGCAGGCTGGCCCGCATCCTCCTGTGGAGCTTTTGTGCGCTCGTTATGGCGTTCCTGATGCTGCCGACGCTCGTCGTCGTCCCGCTCTCCTTTTCGGCGTCCAATCTTCTCGAGTTCCCACCGCGCGCATACTCGTTGCGCTGGTACGAGACTTTCTTCGGTTCGGCGACATGGATGGCCGCACTCAGGACGAGCCTGATCCTCGGCACATTGACAGCGATGATCACAGTGCCGCTGGGGCTTCTGGCCGGCATCTCGATCAACCGGCTCGGCGGAAAGGCCGCCGTAACCATTCAGGGCGTTCTGCTCACCCCGTCCATTGTGCCGGGGATCCTGCTCGCGATCGGTCTCTTCTTTGTTCTGGCGGCGCAACGTCTTGTCGGAACGCTGTTCGGTGTCCTGGTCGGACATGTGGTACTAGCCATTCCGGTCGCGTGCATTGTGTTGTTGCCCGCCTTGGCCCGCTTTGACTGGAACCAGGTTCAGGCGGCGCGCAGCCTGGGCGCAAACTGGGCGAGAGCCATTGGCGGAATAATTGTCCCCCAACTTCAGATCAGTCTGTTGTCGGCCACACTGATGGCCTTCCTGACCTCGCTAGACGAATCCGTCATTTCGATCTTCGTCGCGAGTGGTCAAAACAGCACGCTGCCGAAGCTCATGTTCCTGTCGCTGCGCGATCAGATCGACCCGACCATCGCGGCGATTTCGACCTTGTGGACCGTCATCGTCGTGGTCGTTGTCCTGGTCGTGACCCTTCGCCAAAAATCCTAAGCGAGACTGAAAACATGCCCAACAATCATCATGCAGCCGACGATCTGGCCGATCATTCAACGGACATACCCCAAGTGGGGTTGGCGATCATCACCGGATCGGCGAATTGGGGTCTCGCCTTTCCGGAAGATGTCGAAGTTGATGGCGTCCGCACCTTGCAGCGAGACATGAGTTTCCAAACGCCTTTCGGTCCCAGCGACAATTGGAAGCTGCTCGAATTCGATGCATCTATTACCGTCGAGGGCAAAACGAAACGTGCCCTGTGCATGTATTCGCACGGCAATCCCCGAGACCATATCGACCATTCCTGTCATCGCCGCGCGTTCTGGGTCTTGATGAAAGCGGGTGTAAGGCAAGTGCTGGCCTGCTCGACTGTTGGCGCCGTCAACAAGGCGATCCAGCCCGGCGACATAGTCGTAAACGCCGATATCATCGAACTGTCGCAGACCCCGTTTTCGCTGCTGCCTGGCCGCCAGAGCTTCGACTGCTCGGGCAAGCAGATCGTATGTCCAAGATGTGCGGCATTGTTGGCCGAGACCGCCCGGCGCCATTGGCCAGCCGAATGCCGCGTCCATGGCATCGAGCAGCAGTTGGTGGCTGCCCACTGCTACGGGCCGCGACTGACAACTCCCGCCGAAGCTCTGGCATATCGAAACATGGGAGCGGACGTGCTCAACCACTCGATCGCCCCTGAGGCCACCTTATCGCGCGAGATCGGCGCCTGTTTCGTGCCCCTGGCGTTCGTCACGGCCGGTTTCAACGACTATATGGACCGCGAGCGCCAGAAATTGCTGCAGGAGCACGTGCTGCCGAGCCTCTCCATGACAGCCTCGCGGGTTGCGCTGGAGACCGCGGCACGTCTTCCAACGGATCCCGAATGCTCTTGCCAGGGCTTGAAGTCGCCTCAGCCAGCAGAGCGCTCCAGCCGGTTCTAGAGCGAATGGCGCCGATAGCTTAGCCAGCCGGCGTGAAAATGCCGTCGATGGCCGGTGCGGCATCGGTCACAACCAGGCCGCGCGCCGTCAGATCCTCGAGATGGGCAAGCACCGACAATCCGGCGGCGCCATGCAGCCGCGGGTCGGTGTCCCTGTAGATCGCCTTGACCATATCCACGATCGTCCGGTCGCCCTCTTTGACCCGCTCCAGGATGGCACGCTCGCGCATCTTGCGATGCGTCTTCAACCCGCGCATGAAAGCCCGCGGTGCTGTCACCGGCCCGCCATGTCCGGGCAACAGCAAGCGGTCCCCGCGTTCGATCAAGCGATCCAGCGAGGCCATGTAGTCGGCCATCGCTCCATCCGGCGGGGCGACGATGGAGGTTGCCCAGGCCATGACATGATCGGCCGAAAACAAGATACCGATTCCTTCCAGCGCGCCAATTCTTTCCAGCGCGAATGCCGCATGATTGGCGGTGTGGCCCGGGGTCAGAACCGTCCTGATCGACCAGCCGTCGCCGTCGACCACCTCGCCGTCGGGCAGGGCGACATCAGGGACGAAACCCGTGTCGGCACTGGCATCGAGCGCATTGGTCTCGCCGATATGCAGGGCTCTTGCCGGCCGGTGCGGCCCCTCTGCCAGCACGAGGGCGCCGGTGCGCTCTTTCAGCCGGGCCGCCAGCGGGGAGTGGTCGCGATGCGTGTGGCTGACGAAGATATGGCTGACCGGCCGGTCTGCGATCACGCCGAGCAGGGTCCGCAGATGCGCCTCGTCATCCGGCCCCGGATCGATCACCGCCAGCGTATCGCGGCCAATTATGTAGCTGTTGGTGCCGTGAAAGGTGAAAGGGCTTGGATTGCGGGCCGTGATGCGCTGGACATCGGGCGCGACGTTCACCCCCTGGCCATAGAAGGGGTCGAAGCCGGTATCGAATTTCAGTGCCATGCATCGGTGCCTTGTTTCGGGAAACGGCAAAACCGATTGCCGCATAACACGCAAGCCAATATAGGAGGATGTGAGGCCGCGAACATCGGTGTGCGGCAATCGGATTGGGGAAATACCATGGCAATTGCAACTACGATGCGTCCGCTTGTTTCTCTGGCTCTGCCGCAAAATGGCGCGGCGCGGCTGGCAACGCAGCTTTTCCTGGCCATCGCCGGAACGCTTGTGCTGACCCTGTCGGCCAAGACCAAGGTTATGCTCGGGCCGGTCGACATTTCGATGCAGACGCTGGCCGTGCTGCTGATCGCCGCCGCTTTCGGCATGCGTCTCGGCGTCGCCACCCTGCTGCTCTACATGGCGGAGGGCGCCATGGGCTTCCCCGTCTTCCAGAGCACGCCTGAAAAGGGTCTCGGCATTGCCTACATGCTCGGCTCGACCGGCGGTTATCTCGCAGGCTTCGTGGTCATGGCGGCAATCGTCGGCTGGGCGGCGGATCGCGGCTGGGACCGCCATCCGATCAAGCTTTTCAACGCCATGCTGGTTGCCGAGGTCGTCATGATGGCGATGGGTTTCGCCTGGCTGGCGGCGCTGATCGGCCCGGAAAAATCGTGGCAGTTCGGCGTCGTGCCGTTCATCGTCGGCGACCTGATCAAGGTGGCTCTCGCGGCAAGCCTGGTGCCGGCCGTCTGGACGCTGCTCAAGCGCGGCTGAAGCGCGCGATCGAAGAAACGGCCAGGGGCAATCAAGCCACTGGCCGGAGCGGCGTGACTGGCCGATTTCCGGTCTGGTGTCCGCCAACCTCGATAGATTGTCGGTTATATCGCCCTAGACGCTGCGACATCTTCAGTAATGATCATTAAGCCGCTTTATTAGCCCAGGCTTTTCAATTCCCGCACTGTTGATCTGAGAAATAGATGCTTGCTGGCGCAGCCGCGCTGTCGTAGCTCTTGGTCTTCGACTGTATCGAATCGCCGGGGGGCGAGACGTCCGATTCGTTGTTGTGAGCGATCAGGTCAGATGCACTATCGCGCTGGTCTGTCGCCGACACGGCAGCTTCGGGGAAGGGGGGAAGACGTTGAATGTCGCAGCGTCGACTATTGTCGGAAGCCGGCACTTCCTGTTCAGGATTCGGTTTCAACTGCTTGGCGGACTGACATTCGCGATTTTTGCGCCGGCGATCATCCGGATTGTCTTCAATCCTGAATTTATCTATTCGGCCAATCTTCAGGTCACGGTGGCAGCTGCGGTCATCGCGCACCTTGTGGGCTTCTTGTCCTATCGCCGCATCGGAAATTTCCCGGGCGTGGCCGCGGCAAGTTACATCTTGCCGACATTTGCCCTGTCCTATGGGGCTGTTTTCCTGACCATCTTCTTTTTTCGGTTCGAGTACAGCCGGTTTCAAGCCGCCGCCAGTTTCACGCAGTCCACGCTCTGGTATTTCGGCCTGAGCCTGTTGACGCGGCGTCTCGATCCGTACCGGCTCGTCGTGATTCCCGGCGGAGATGTCGAGCGCCTCAAGACGTTACCGGGTGTGCATTGGTTTTGGATCAAGTCGACCAGTACGATAATCGAAAGAGCCAGCGGCGTGGTCGTTGATCTGCGTGCCGATCTTGGCGCGGAATGGGAACGATACATCGCGGATCGGGCCCTTTCGGGAACGCCCGTATACCACGTCAAGCAGGTCAGCGAGTCGCTGACCGGTCGGGTCGAGATCGAGCACCTGTCGGAAAACACGCTTGGTTCGCTCAATCCGAACCAAGCCTATCTCAAGATCAAGCAGGCGGTCGACTGGGTCTCGGCACTTGTCTTGATTATCGTTCTTTCCCCGGTTCTGGCGTTGATAGCACTGCTGATCCGGCTGGATTCCGATGGTCCCGCGCTGTTTCGCCAGCAACGCATGGGCTACCGGGGCAAGATCTGCACGGTCTACAAGTTTCGCTCGATGCGCCAGCACTCTGGCGCCGGCAGCGACAAGGAGAGGGCGATCACCATGCGCGATGATGGTCGCATCACCCGAGTCGGGCGTTTCCTGCGAAAGTCCAGGATCGACGAACTGCCGCAGGTCATCAACATCCTGCGTGGCGAAATGAGTTGGATCGGACCGCGACCGGAAGCTGTCGTGCTGTCACAGTGGTACGAGGCTGAGCTGCCATTCTATCGCTACAGGCATATCGTCAGGCCAGGCATAAGTGGGTGGGCACAAGTAAATCAGGGGCATGTGGCTGCCGTCGATGACGTTATGGAAAAATTGCACTATGATTTCTATTACATAAAGAACTTTTCGCCTTGGCTGGACGTTTTGATAACCCTCAAGACAATGAAAACGATGCTTACCGGCTTTGGTGCGAGATAACCAAGCGAAGCATGGCTCTGGAATAGTAAGCGCAGGAAGCAGATGGATCTCGCCTCTAGGAAAATAGCGATCATCGGGCTTGGCTATGTCGGCCTGCCGCTGGCGGTCGCCTTCGGTGCCGGCAGGGATGTCGTCGGTTTCGACATCGACCAGTCGAGGGTGGACGCGCTGAGGCGTGGCGACGACCATACGCTGGAAGCCAGCAGCGATGAGATCAGTGCTGCGTCGCGGCTGACATTCACCACCGACAAGGCCGATCTGCGCGATTGCGGGATTTTCATCGTCACGGTTCCGACGCCGATCGACAGGGCCAATCGTCCGGATCTGAAACCGCTGATCATGGCATCGACTTTGGTCGGTGAGGTCATATCGCCAGGCGCGGTGGTGATCTTCGAATCGACGGTCTACCCCGGCTGCACGGAAGAGGTGTGCGCGCCGCTGATCGAGAAACATTCGGGGCTGCGCTACAATGAGGGGTTCTTCCTCGGCTACAGTCCCGAGCGCATCAATCCGGGCGACCGCGAGCATCGGTTGCAAACGATCGTCAAGGTCACCAGCGGCTCGACGCCGGAAGCGGCCGAAGGTATCGATGCGCTCTATGCCTCGATCGTGCCGGCAGGCACACACCGTACCTCGAGCATTGCGGTCGCCGAAGCGGCCAAGGTCATCGAGAACACTCAGCGCGACCTCAACATCGCGCTGATGAACGAGCTGTCGCTTATCTTCGGCAAGCTCGGCATCGACACGTCCGAAGTGCTGGAAGCCGCCGGCACCAAATGGAATTTCCTGCGCTTCACGCCTGGTCTCGTCGGCGGCCACTGCATCGGCGTCGATCCCTACTATCTCACCCACAAGGCCCAGGAACTCGGCTATCATCCGGAGGTGATTCTTGCCGGCCGCCGTATCAATGACGGCATGGGTCAGCACGCGGCGGATCAGACGGCCCGCCTGATGATGCGCAAGGGAATACCTGTCGTTGGCAGCCGGATTCTGGTGATGGGCGCGGCCTTCAAGGAAAATTGTCCGGACCTGAGGAATTCCAAGGTCGCCGATATCGTTGCCCAACTGAAGGAATACAATGCCGGCATCGACATATGGGACCCCTGGGTCAACGTGCAGGAATGCGCGCGTGCCTTCGGCATAGCCAGCATGAAGGACATTCCCGATCAGCGCTATGACGGCGTTATCGTGGCCGTCGGCCACAGGCAGTTCCGCGCGCTGGGCGTCGACGGCCTGCAGGCGCTTTGCAAGACCCCGGGCGTCATCTACGACATCAAGGGTCTGTTCCCCAGGCATGTTACGGATGGGCGCTTCTGATGAGGGTTCTGGTCACCGGCGCGGCCGGCTTCATAGGGTATCACGTAGCCAAGCGGCTGCTGGAGCGCGGTGACGAGGTCGTCGGCATCGACAACGTCAACGACTACTACGATCCGCAGATCAAGGAGGCGAGGCTGCGGCTCCTGGACGAGGCGAGCCGCAAGACCAATGCCGGCTATCATTTCATCCGCGGCAATCTCGCCGACAAGAGCGTGGTCGACGCCTGCTTTGCCGACCATGCATTCGACCGGGTGATCCATCTCGCCGCCCAGGCCGGGGTTCGCTACAGCCTGGAAAACCCGCATGCCTATGTCGAAAGCAACATCATCGCCTACACCAACATGCTGGAGGCCTGCCGCAACAGCGCCGTCGCGCACCTGACCTATGCCAGCACGTCGAGTGTCTACGGCGCCAACACCGACATGCCGTTTTCCGAACATCGTCCGGCCGACCATCCGCTGCAGTACTACGCCGCGACCAAGCGCGCCAACGAGCTGATGGCGCACAGCTACAGCCATCTGTTCCGATTGCCGACGACCGGGCTTCGCTTCTTCACGGTGTATGGTCCTTGGGGTCGCCCGGACATGGCGCTGTTCCTGTTCACCAGGAACATCCTGGCCGGCGCGCCGGTCAAGCTGTTCAACAACGGCAATCACACGCGCGACTTCACCTATGTCGATGACATCGCCGAAGGCGTGATCCGCGCCAGCGACAGCCCGGCCACGGGCAATGCCGCCTGGGACTCCAGCCGTCCCGATCCGGCCACGAGCAGCGCCCCCTGGCGCATCTTCAACATCGGCAACAACAACCCGGTGAAGCTGACCGCCTATGTCGAGGCGCTGGAAAACGCGCTGGGCCGCAAAGCCATCGTCGAACTCTTGCCGCTGCAGCCCGGCGACGTGCCCGATACCTTCGCCGACACCTCGGCGCTGGAGCAGGCGGTCGGCTACCGCCCGACGACGACAGTGACCGAAGGGGTGGGGCGGTTCGTCGAGTGGTACCAGGCGTATTTCGGGCGGGGATAAGGCTCGGCGTTTCCCGGCTGATCCGCGCTGTTCCATGATCACGTAACCAGGAGCAGATGGAATCGATACGGCTCGCAAACAGGCAGTCTGCAATCCATTGCAGTCCCAGGCGCTATTGAGCGTCTGCATCCCCACGTTCAATCGGCGGGATCGCGTTGCGGCGCTGGTTCAGCAACTGTTGCGTACGGACTGCCCATTGCAGATATGCGTCCATGTCGACGGTTCGACCGATGGAACGAACGAAGCGCTTGCGGAAATCGCATCTCGCGATGCCAGTTTGGTGGTCACCACCGGCCCGAATGACGGCAGAGGCCGCGCGATGTTTTCGGCGATTGCTTCCGCCACTGGCGACTATTGCATGGTCTTCGATGATGACGACGATCTCTTCACCGATCGCTTACCGGAAGTCTGTGAGCACCTCTCGCAGAGAAGTGTCGATGAGAAGATTGCGGGTTTTGTGTTCTCGATGGCTCTTGGCCACCCAGAGACGGCAGCAGAGCCATTTCCATCGGAACGGACAAACCTGATAAAGATGCGGGCCGACGAACGGGTGGTCGGCGACAAGAAGGAGGTCATCAAAACTCCTTTGCTTAAACGGGTTGCCGTGCCCCCAGCGGGGCGGTTCCGCCGTGTTCCAACATCTCTTCTCTGGTCCAGATTGGCGATCGAATACGACGTTATCTGTGTCAATGTCGAGATTGGACGAAAACGATATTTGCCGGAGGGGATGACGGCAAGGATTCGGCTTCTTCAGCGGCAAAATGCATACCCGATGTTGTTGCTGAACTTAAACTACATCAAGGCGTTCTGGCTAGGACGATATCGGTCGGTTCGGTTCCTGGGCAAGGCGGTTCTTGCCTGTTTGAGCTTTGGTGCCTTGAGTTTCCCGTTCTTGCTCAAGAGGTCATTCGTGCGGGTGACTTCATGAAAGAAGCCAGCCTGTGGAAGTTGGTGGAAGCCATCGTAATACGAATTGTTCCTGGTCTTCTGAACATAGCGACGTTGCTGTACATCGGCAGCCATCTGGAGACTGGACAGTACGGTATTTTCAGCACGACGATTGCAACAGTTTCATTTATTTCGACACTTGTTTTTGGGGTCGCGACCTATTCGATAATGCCGGTTTCCGCAAAAATGCATGCCGCGGGAATGGGTAGAGAGTACGTATCGTCCATCTTGACCGTGCTGGCAGTTGTGGCGTTGTTTGTCGTCCTGTCTGGACTGGCACTGACGTGGCTGGGATTTGGCAATGCCGTTGCCGCGACCATCATCGTTTCTTTCGGCTTGCACACCGCACTTCAAGAGATTTTGAGGTCACAACTGCGCTTGTGGGCGTACGGTTGGTCGGCGATTGGCCAGGCCGTCGCATACCAGGCAGGAGCCATAGTCCTGCTTGTCGGAGATGCGAAAGTAGGCTCGGCTCTTGCAGCCTTTTCGCTCAGCTATTTCGTCGGAGCGCTGATTTCATTTGCCTTGCTGGGACCTAGGAATCTGAGACGGCCTGGCTTTTCCTATCTTGCCGGGTCTCTGGTCACTGGCTGGGGATTTGTGTTGAGCAATTTGGCCGAGAGCGGCGTGTTTGTCGGCATCCGATACATAGTTTTGTTGCTTGGCTCCGAGACCCATCTCGGTGTCTTCTCGTTTTGTGTCGATCTTTCACAACGGTCCGTCGGCTTCTTCATGAATGCGGCCAGCTTCGTTTTCGTGCCAAGGGCGTTTCTCAGCGCCGCAAATGGAAACGTCAGGGAGTTTCGGCGCGGACTGTTCGAGGGAGCGGCCATCGCACTCATTTTTGCGACCGCGGCGGCGGCCGGAATAGTTGGCCTGTTTTTCTCGGGCCATGCCTCCGGATGGCTGGGGAAGTCTTTTGACCCTGTGGTGTTCGGGATCGTTTCTTGTGCTGTTCTGGTCAACAGGACGAAAAAGGTGATCATCGATCCGTTTGCGCTTCGGTCGACCAAAGCGATGACGTTGACCTATTCCTACGCGATAGGGGCGTTGGCTTGCTGTTGTCTGGCGGCATTGGGCCTTTGGTGGCGGGTGCCGCTTGGCAGTGAAATGGCGTTTTTGTTCGGATATGTCGTTGCCGCTGCCTGTTCCTTTTTCGCATTGAGGAATGTGATTGCAGACCAAGGGCCTGATGCGAAACAGCGCACTGTTTTGGTGGTCGGGCCGGATGCCAGAAATGAATGAGAAGAAAGCACTCTACGACGAGGAAAACAGGCGCATCGTCCATGTCGGCACGGTGGCTGATGACGACTATTGGGATTCTCACTGGGCCGAAGGGATTGTCTTGAGGCCGGATCGCTTTGTCGTTGAAACCACCAGGCGATACCTGACCGGATCGGCCAAGATCCTGGACGCTGGATGTGGCTTGGCCAATACGGTCCATGGCCTCCACCAGGCAGGCTTTTCCGCCTACGGGATCGACTTCGCGCAGAAGACCGTGGGGATGGTGAACCGTGCCGCGCCCCATTTGCAAGTGACCGTGGGGGATGTTCGAGCAACGGGCTTCGCGGACGAATTCTTCGATGGGGTGTGGTCTCTGGGGGTGATCGAGCACTTCTTCGACGGTTACGATGAGATCGCATTGGAGATGAGGCGCATCATCCGGTCAGGAGGAGTTGCCTTCGTGACAGTGCCGAGCATTTCTCCTCTCCGACGGCTGAAGATCAGAATGGGTCTCTATCCCAGGTTTTCAGGTGAACAGGCCGGATTTTACCAGTTCGTTCTTGAGCCGTCTTCGATTGTTTCCAGTTTCGAACAGTACGGCTTCAAGCTTCTGGGATCACAGCCAAGGGGAGGCTTCAAGGGGCTGAAGGACGAGACATTTTTCTCCAAGCCGATGCAGGCCTGGTACGACAGCAAGAATGGAATCCTAAGAGGTTTGCGTGCTGCTGCGGACCGGTTGCTCGGCCCATTTTCGCATCATACGCGGCTCTACATCTTCCACAGGATATAGCGCGGATGTCAAATCCGAGTGGGCGCAGATCGCCAAACGAAACCGGTGGTGAAGCAGTGTCGATATTGCGAAAGTTTGTTCGCGCGAATGTGGCCATTTCCGAGTTCCTGGACAGTGCTCTGCCGCGGCGCCTTCGCATCGACGGCAACCGTACCTTTGCGACGGAGATAGCACCTCCCTTACTTACCTCAAACGCACGGGTTTACGATCTTGGCGGGGGTGCCAGGCCGTTCGTCAGTCTTTCGGAGAAGCGGCGCCTGGGGCTTTTTGTCGTTGGGCTCGACCTCGACGCGGAAGAGTTGTCGAAAGCGCCACGCGGAATATACGACGAGGAGATTGAAGCGGACCTTACCTCGTTTAGGGGGAGGGGCGATGCTGACGTCGTCATTTGCCAGGCAACGCTCGAGCACGTCCGTGATGGCGAGGGTGCCCTGCGCGGCATTGCCAGTTGCGTGAAGCCGGGAGGCATGGTTGCCATTTTCTCGCCCTCGCGCAACGCCGTTTTTGCCAGATTGAATCGGGTCCTGCCGGAGGGGATGAAGCGACGGCTGCTTTTTGCGATCTATCCTGAAAAGGGCATGGGTCATGACGGGTTTCCGGCCTTCTACGACAAGTGCTTGCCCAGTGACGTCGAGACAATCGCAAAACGGAACGACCTGGAACTTGTCGAGCGCCGTCTGTTCTGGAAAAGCTCCTACTTCTATTTTTTCGTGCCGGCCTTTCTTGCCTGGCGCATCTGGTTAGGCGTTTCGGCCCTGTTTCTCCGCAAGGATGCCGCTGAAACCTACGCCTATGTCTTTCGGCGAAAACAGTGAGTTCCCGCGGCTCATGAAAAGGAAGCTCGCGCTGATCGCCATTCCGCTCGACAGAAGAGGCGGTGCCGAAACCATTCTGAAACTTGTTGCGCGCGCACTCGCGAGGCGACCCGACTGGGACGTCGAAATCGGCTTCTTGGGTAGCCAGGCGGCGGGCGAGGCCGCTGGATCACACCAGGACGGAATTCGGTGCAGCTACGGCTTTGGCGGCGGCAAGGCCATGAGCGAGTTTTTGCTCGCCCCGCGGCTGCTCCGGCGTCGGTACGATTTGGTGTTCTCGAGCCACGCACGGGTAAACTCGTTTCTGGCTGCCGCTCGAAGCATTGGACTTCTCCGCAGCCATAGGCTGGTCGCCCGCGAGTCCACGGTACTTCTGGATCGTTTCAAGGGTCCTCGCGCGCTCGCTTACAAGGCGCTCTACGCTGCCTATGGCAGCCAAGACATGATAGTCGCGCAAACGAGCTATATGAATGAACGCTTGCGTGACGTATTGCCCCGGCGAGCAATCGCCAAGTTGTGTACTTTGCCCAACCCGGTCGACGACGATCTCATCGTCAAAATGTCCATGGAGGCATTGTCCGGGCACGACGCCGAGATACTTTCCCGCCGCCCACAGATAGTCTGGTGCGGCCGGCTGATTGATGTGAAGCGTCCGATGATCGCGGTTGATGTGCTGGCCGAAGTCAGACGAAAGACCGGCGAGGATTATGAGCTGACCATGGTTGGCTCTGGCCCCATGGAAGCGGAGTTGAGAGCCCGCGCCGGCAAACTTGATCTGGCCTCGCGACTAAATCTGCTCGGCCAGAGAGACAACCCGTTTCCGCTGTTTCGCGCAGCGCGTGCCGGCATGCTCACGTCGGCGACGGAGGGATTTCCCAACGTCCTTCTGGAAATGATGGCTTGCCGGATTCCCGGCATCGTCACCACCCCCTGTGCGGGAGATCTGGACATGCTGTCGGGCCTGGAGATTTCAGCCGGCTTTGGCGCGTCGGAAATTGCGGAAGCACTGCTGAAGGTCATTCAAGGCGGTGATCGGTCGGCCTTGTACGGAAAGACCTTGTCGGAAAGATCGCCGGATCGGTTTGCGGATATGCTGTTGAGAGCGCCGTCGTCATATCCGGGTGGGCAGAGATGACGGCCGTTGCTCGCAACAAGATAGTCGTCTCGATAAACACATCCTGGAATGTCGTCAATTTCCGCAAGGGACTGATCGAGGCGCTGCGGAGCCGTGGCTATGACGTGGTCGTCGTCGCGCCGAGAGACGAGTATTCTCCGCTGATTGGGGCCATGGGCTGCCGCTATGTCGAACTCGACATGGACAATTCCGGCACGTCACCGTTGCGGGATTTGGTCCTTCTGTGGCGCTACTGGCGTCTCTTGCGGCGCGAGAGACCGCTGGCGTTTGTCGGCTTCACGATCAAGCCCAATGTGTTCGGCTCCATCGCGGCCAATCTGAACGGCATTCCCGTCATCAACAACATTTCGGGATTGGGGACGGCGTTCGTCCGCGGTGGTCTGCTGCTCAGGATTGCCAAGGCCTTGTACCGGGTGGCATTGGCCCGTTCCAAAATGGTTTTCTTCCAGAATGACGATGACCGGATGCTGTTCGTCGACGAACGTCTGGTTCGCAAGGATCGAACCGCGCTTTTGCCTGGCTCCGGCATCGACCTCGTGCGTTTTGCCCCGTTGTCCGAAGCGCGCACCGGGTCTGGCGCCATCGTCTTTCTTCTCGTGGCCCGGCTTCTCTGGGACAAGGGTGTCGGCGAGTTCATCACGGCGGCCCGTCGGGTTTGCCGTGAGGTGCCCGGAGTGCGTTTCCAGCTACTCGGCTTTCTTGATGTCGAAAACCGGACCGCGGTCAGCCGCGAGCACGTGGAAAAATGGGTTGGCGAGGGATTGGTCGAATATCTCGGCTCCACCGAGGATGTGCGGCCTTTCATGCGTGCCGCCGATTGTGTCGTGCTGCCCTCCTACAGGGAGGGAACGCCGCGCTCGCTGCTCGAGGCGGCTGCGATGGGCAAGCCGCTGATCGCAACCGACGTGCCAGGATGCAGGGAAGTGGTGGACCACTCCGTCAATGGCTTCCTATGCAAGGTGAGGGACCCTGATGACCTTGCGAGCAAGATGGTCGAGTTTGCGCGGCTGGACGGCTCGTCCAGGGACAGAATGGGGGCACAGAGCAGAAACAAGGTCGAGCGGCAGTTTTCGGAAAGGATCGTCATCGAGAAGTACATTCAGCAGATAGAAAGACTGAGCGCCCTTGCGACGAAATGAGCGGACCGGCCGCACAGGGTCGGATGGAGGATGGTTTTGTCAGTCAGGAGCATAGCGTTGCTTGCCGTCGTGGCTGTTTTGTTTGGTGTTGGCTTTCTGGGCATCATCGTGATGCAGAGGGGCGGCCCGTCCCCCGCGAAGCCGGTAGCCGAGCTCAAGCCGTTTGACGGCAAGCTCGCAATCCCATCGGTCGATGATCTGCGCGTCGGCGGTCGCAAGATCCTGCTGTGCGGAGCGGCGTTTTCCAGGCCGCAGGCTATGCGCCTCCTGGTGACGGAAGCGGCGCGCCGAGACTACCAGGGGCTCGTCCTGGCCTGCAAACCTGTCGGTGCCGGAACACCTTGCGACGGCAAGATCGCCTCCAGGGTTGGCGATACCCTTGTTGTGCAGTGCTTGACGGCCGAGGGCGAAGATTTGGCCACCATACTTACGCAGGGCGGAATTCTCTGCGGCCAGCCGGTTCAGGCCGGCGCAACGTACAAACCTTGCTGAGCAGGTCGCCAGTAAAGACCGGAGCCTCTTGCGGCGAAGTGAGTGGGTCTTGTTCTCAAGCTGGCCGGCTGCCCGTATTTGGGTATTTATGGGTCCTTTCTTGGGTATGTCGGTTCTTGAATTTTCGGGTATTTGTGGGTATATTTGTGGGTATGACCCTGAAGATCGACTCTCTGCAAATTACCACCGAGATCCTTGCCCTGGTCTCGGAGATCGACGAATTCAAAGGGGCTTGGCGAGCGCTGGGCGCGCTCGCTCCGGAGCGCCTATCGGCTCTGCGCCGCGTTGCGACCATCGAGAGCATCGGCTCTTCTACCCGTATCGAAGGAAGCAGGCTTACTGACGGCGAAGTGGAGCGGCTGCTCGCCAACCTCGACATCAAATTCTTTGAGTCCCGAGACGAGCAGGAAGTCGCCGGATATGCGCAGGTCATGGAAATGATCTTCGCGCATTTCGATGCGATTGATCTGACCGAAAACCACCTGACACAACTACACCGTGACCTGCTGGCGTTCAGCAACAAGGATGAACGCCATCGCGGTGCATATAAGACACTCGCCAATAATGTCAGTGCGTTCGATGCCGACGGGAAAGAGATTGGCGTCATTTTCGAAACGGCGACGCCCTTCGATACACCAAAGCGGATGAAGGAGCTTATCGAGTGGACTCGCAACACACTCAACGAGCAAAGCCTGCACCCTCTGCTCGTCGTCGCAATCTTCACGGTGGTGTTTCTGGAGATACACCCATTCCAGGACGGGAATGGACGGCTGTCGCGCGTTCTGACGACGCTCCTGCTGATGCGCAGCGGATATGCGTATGTGCCTTACTCTTCCCTCGAAAGCGTGATTGAGAACAGCAAGGAAGGCTACTATCTGGCGCTACGCCAGACCCAGAAGACGATCCGCAGCCCGAACCGCAATTGGCAGCCATGGGCTGTGTATTTCCTGCGCGCTCTGCAGCAGCAAAAGCGGAGGTTGGAGAAAAAAATCGAGCGGGAACGCCTTGTGCTCGGCACGTTGCCCGAACTCTCGCTGCAAATCGTTGAGGCCATCAATGAGCGTGGGCGCATAACCATCAGCGAGATCGTCAACTTGACAGGTGCAAACCGAAACACCGTCAAAAAACACTTGGCCATTCTGGTCGAAGCGAACCATCTGGCCCAACATGGAACCGGCAAGGGAACGTGGTACGGCCAAAATAGGCGGTAAAGGCTCCAAGTCTGAGGCACGTCGACTTGGTGAATTGGATCGAGGTGGGGGCATGGAGCCAGATCTCTATGGCCGAGAGATGAGGAATGGGTAGCCGAGCCGGCCGTCTACCCCGTTGGCCGCGATTGGTATCGAGCCGATCTCGAATTACATGCTGTCAGCAGGAACATCTACACCGAAAATGTATCGATAATTCAATATATTAGTTTGGTTGTCGGAAGGTTTGGCGCGCTCGGCTTGGTCAAATCTTATCGAGCCAGTCACCGCGGAAAGGAGACCTCAAATTTTTGCCCGATAATAAGAAACCTGTGAAAGTTAGTCGAAAACTATTAATGCGATTTGGCTAAAGTACTGTGCTCGGACAGACACGCATCAGCTTAAATCGCCTCGCGCGCGCGAAACAGGTTGGAATTGTGGCCAAAAACTGGTACGCGCTGATGCGCTGCCTTTGACTGGGTGCGTCTGAAGTGGTGCAGCAAGAAGGGATCGAAGACTGATGAACCTTGTGGTCAAAACTGCGCTTGCCGTATTTGTCGTGTCAATCGGGTTTGGTCCAGCTTCATCGTTTGCCCAGGATGCTTCGTGCAGCTGCGCGACACCCTATCAAGGTTCGGCAAACCCGATCGGATCCATACGTTCCGCCATCGGTGATGTGATGGTGTCGCAGACGGCGGGCTATGGCGCTGCCAAGGTTGGAAGCGCGCTCGATTTCGGCAGCCGTGTGGTGGTTGGCGCCAAGGGCGCGGCCTCCGTTCTGGTCGGCGGCTGCAATCTGGAGGTTTCGGCCAATTCGAGCCTCGACGTTTCCCGCCTTGGCGACAACATTTGCCTCAAGCTTGTCGGCTCGGAGCAGACGGCTGCTATTCAGCCCTCCGGCGGCGGCGCTGGGTTCGGTCCGCCGGAGGCGATTTTCGCCGGGGCGCTTCTGACGTCTGGCGTGCTCGCGGCGACGCAGGACGACGACAACGGCGTCAGCCGCTGACGAAGATATGGCGGCGTCGGCCGCTGTAGAGAAGGGTCTGGATAGGTTGGCGGGCCGGCTGGTTTATTGGGTTTGTTAACCATATTGTTCTATTGCTTGGGGCGGGGCGGGCTGTAATTCGTACCAACAGGGCGAGTTACAGATTTTGGTGGGGTAAAATGATGAGTTGCCGTCGGTTCGGGGCTGCTTTTGCTTTTGTTGCATTCGTCGCAGGGGGCGTCCTGTTCGCCGCGCCCGAGGCTGTAGCTCAGCAAACCTGTTCCTGTCTTGCGCCCGTGCCGGCGTCCGAAGACGCGATAGGTCGTCTTACGCAGGTCCGGGGTGATGTCCAGATGTCCCAGGCCGGCGGCTATGCAGGGGTGGATGCCGAGGCGCCGGTGTATGCGGGCGCGCGCATCATGACCGGGGCGCAGGCGTCTGCTTCGCTGGCTATCGGAGCCAATTGCGCGCTCGATATTCCAGCCAATGCCACCGTCAAGGTCGACCCTATCGAAGGCGGCATGTGCGTTTCGCTTGAGACACCATCTGCGACGATCGTACCCGCCAGCTCAGAACCTGGCATGCTGCCGGTTCTCTTGGGCGGCGCCGCCGTCGGTGGTGCCGTCGCCCTTATTATCGGCCTGCAGGATGACGACGACGCGGTCAGCCAATAGGCGGGATACGACCCCCGTTGTTTTGCGTAAATTTGTCAAATGCGTCATTCGCCTTCATGCGGGTGACGCGTTTCTATTTTTGTCGAGGCGAAGCTTTGCCTCCTCTCAACCAGAAACGCCAATGATCGACCTGCATTCACATATCCTGCCCGGTCTCGATGACGGTTCTCCTGACTTGGCCATGTCGCTGGAGATGGCACGGCTGGCAGTCGCCGACGGTACAACGCATATGGCATGTACGCCGCATATAATGCCTGGGGTTTATGAGAACGCCACGCAAAACATTGCCGAGGCTGTTCAGGCGTTGGAACTGGAGCTTCATCGCGCTGCCATACCGCTTACCCTATACGTTGGCGCTGATGTTCATCTCGCGCCTGATCTTTCCGATCGATTGAGGCTTGGTACGGTGCCGACTCTGAACGGATCCCGCTATTTCCTGTTCGAACCGCCACATCACATTCTGCCTCCGCGGCTCGAAGACTTCGCCGCGCGTCTCATAGGCGCCGGCTTCGTGCCGATCCTCACTCATCCAGAGCGGTTGACCTGGATCAAGGCGAATTACGACGTCATCGAGAGGTTGAATACGCTAGGCTGCCTTATTCAGCTCACGGCTGATTCTGTGACGGGGGCCTTTGGACGTACGGCGCTCTACTACTCGGAGAAGCTGCTGGATGAGGGCAGGGTGGATATTGTCGCCTCCGACACGCACGGCGCCAGCCGGCGGCGGCCAGGGCTTTCGCAGGCGGTTGTCGCCATCGCGAACCGGTGTGGGGAAGATGAGGCTTACAACATGGCAGTGAAACGCCCGGACGCGATATTGCAAAATCGGCCGCTCGTGCCCATCGGAAAGCAAAGCGCGAGGAAATCGGGCGGCAGCAGTGCGGGGCGGTTTGGCGGATTGGGCCGGTTGTTCAAGAGCGGGGCTCTTTGATGGGCATTTTCGATCTTGCAAGAAGTCATGCGGGCACCGTGCCCGCTTTGCTCGCATCGCTAGCAATATCTGCTTGCGCAAGCACTTCGTCGACATCGACGTCCTCCACCAGTTCTGTCGATGCGCTGCAGCCGATGGCGTCTTCATCGGCGCTCTCAGGCGGTGGTACGCTGCAGGTGGTCAAGGATCTCCCGCCGCCGCAGAATACCCAGAACGGCAGCGAGCAGCCGCTGTCTGCCAACGATGTACTCGAGGTCAGTGTGTTTCAGGTCGATAATTTGAACAGAACAGTTCAGGTCGACGCGGGCGGGCAGATTTCGCTTCCGCTGATTGGAACCATGACTGCAGCCGGCAAGACCGTTCGTCAGCTCGAGAAGGAAATCGAGACTGCCTACGGTGAAAAGTACTTGCAGTCGCCTGACGTGACGATTTTCGTCAAGGAGTCGATTGGCCAGCGCATCACGGTCGATGGTGAAGTCAACAAGGCCGGCATTTATCCGGTGTCCAGCAGCGCTTCCTTGCTCGACGCGATCGCCCTTGCCGGAGGGTTCAATCCGGTCGGTGATGCCGGCAAGGTCTTCGTCTATCGCAATGTCGGCCAAAACAAGCTGGTCGCAAATTACAATGTCGAGGAAATCCGCGCCGGCAAGAACCGCAACCCGCGGATCTATGGCGGCGACGTGGTCGTCGTTTTTGCTTCGAAGTCGAAAATCGCGATGAACAATTTGAAGGATGCGCTGGGCCTCGCCTCCAGCGCTGCCCGCATTGCGGTCATTCCGTAGACACGGACAACTCCAGGATCACCTCGCGCATGCTCGATCGTAACAGGCAGCCCCAACTTGCCGGACCCGGACATGGCCAGGCCCTGTCCGCGGACTCCTATTACGACGTGCCGCAAAACTACGGTCCCTATGGTCGCGACTATGCGGGCCAGGATGAGGGGTTCAACCCGCTCAAGCTGCTTTTATACATCGTCCAGTATCGCTGGCTGATCGTCATGATGGCGGCGGCCGGGCTCGTTGCCGGCGTCATCGTGACGATGATGCAGACACCAAAGTATCAGGCGATGACGCAGCTCGAAGTTCTGGTGCCTTCGGCGAAAGTGTTTCAGGACATTGAGGTTGTTTCCGAAAACAGCGACGTCCGGGCCTTCCTGACCGCTCGGGAGAAGCTGAAGAGCCGGGCATTGGCTCAGCGCGTGGTGTTCCAGCTTGGGCTTAGCGAAAAACCGGATTTTCTGTTTCCGACGCCGAGCTTTTCCCCGAGCAATATTGTCTACCGTGCGTTCGGGATGTCCAAGTCACCCTCCATTGAGGAGAAAACGCCCGAAGAGCGCGAGGCAATTGCGATCAAGCGCATCCAGGAAGATCTGACTGTCAATCTGGTCACCAATACAAGCCTGCTATCGATCACCTTCGTCGATCAAAAGCCGAAATATGCAAGCGACGTTGCCAATCAGGTTGCGCAGAGTTTTATCGATCAACGTCTCGATCAGACCAGCGAGACCTCTGATCTGGCACGGCAGTTCATCCAGGAACAGGTTTTGCAAGTGAAGCAAAAGCTGCAGACCTCCGAAGAGGAACTGGTCACCTATGCAAAAGATGCCGGCATCACGGTTACCGGCGATGACAAATCGCTGATCGGCTCCAACATCGAAGCCCTGAACACCGCCCTGGCCACTGCAATCCAGGAGCGTCTTGATGCGGGGCGGGTGGTCGATCAGATAGAAAAGGGCCGCGGGTCGAGCCTCGGTCCGGTTCTGGAAAGCGAAGGTTTGCAGAAGCTTAGCGACAAGCTGGCGGATCTGACCAGCCAGTATCAGCAGAAATTGGGCATCCTGAAGCCCGGTTTTCCGGAAATGCAGCAATTGCAATCGCAGATCAAGGAACTGCAGCGACTCTACAACAACGGCGTGCTGGCGATAACCGATTCGTTGCGGCTGAAATATCAGGAAGCGCAGAACAAGGAAACCGACCTCAAGTCCAAGCTCGCGGAGATGGAGAGGCAGCAGGTCGTCTTCAACGACAAGAATATCAAATACACGATCCTGAAACGCGAAGTCGACTCCAACCGGTCGCAGTATGACAGCCTTATCGCCAAGCTGAATGAAGTCGGCGTTAGCTCGGAGCTCAAGACGCAAAGCGCTGCGATAGTCGATTTCGCTTCGCTGCCCACAGCCCCCTATTCTCCACGTCTGAGCATCAATCTTGCAGTCGCTCTCGCGCTTTTCATGGCCCTGGCGGCATCGATCATCTACATCATCGAGTTGCTGAACAACACTTTCACCAACCCGGAGCAGATCGAGAAAGAGCTGGGGCTGGCGATGCTCGGCATCCTGCCGCTTGTCGGTGACCGCGAAATCATAGCCAGCATCGCCGATCAAAAATCCGGGCTCTCCGAGGCCTATCGTTCGCTGCGAACATCGCTGCAGTTCTCCGGTGCGGAGGGCGCGCCGCGATCGCTGCTGGTGACCAGTTCGGAACCGTCGGAAGGCAAGTCGACCACGTCGTTCAAGCTTGGCCAGGATTTCGCGGCACTCGGCGCAAGGGTTCTGCTTGTCGACGGCGATCTCCGCAAACCCAACCTGCACCGGCTGTTCGGCCTCGACAATGCGATCGGGTTGAGCAACCTGCTGACAAATACCGTTCGCAAGGACGATCTGCCGAGCATTTTCAGACCGACGAAATACCCCAATGTCACCGTGCTGACGTCCGGAACGATTCCGCCGAATCCGGCCGACCTGCTCTCGTCGCCGAAGATGGCGTTGATCTTGACCAATCTAGGCAAACGCTTCGATCTGGTCATCATCGACGCCCCGCCGGTCGTCGGTCTTTCCGACGCACCAATCCTCAGCCGGCTTGCCGAAGGCACATTGATGGTCGTTTCGACCAATCAGGTCACACGCAAGTCAGCCAAAACGGCACTCAAGCGTCTGCGCTCAGCCGGTGCGAACGTGATCGGAGCGGCGATGTCGAAATTTACGGTCAACAAATTCGATTACAATTACGCCTATAAATACATGAACTATCAGTACTACGACTATGGCGCGAGTACCCCGAAAATTGAGGGCAAAGTCGATGACGGAGCAGGCCAGCCCGCTCACGCGAAATCTCCGGCGTTCAGGCGTTTGGTTCGTCGCCTCCGTTCTGGTGTTGGCGGTTTCGTCGATAGGGCTAAGTCGGCTTCTTGAGTCGGAAACGCCGGCCGTCTCGCTTGCGCTTGATCCCTTGAACACAGATGCCTTGATAGGCGAAATTGCCGGTCGGTTGAGCGAAACAGGCGACGGTGTTGATCTCGACGTCTTGGCAGCAAAGGCGAGGGGCGCGCTTCGTTTCAACGTCGCGGACGCCCGGCTCTACAGCCTGATAGGCGAGATTGAGTATCGACAAGGCGAGAAAGACGAGGCTTTTGAACTCTTCGACCAGGCTCGAAAGCTGTCCAAGACCGAAATCCATTCGCTTCAGAGATCGATCGATCGCTCGATCGAGGTGGGCGATCTGTCAAAGGCCGTTGCCGAGATCGACACGTTGCTGCGCCGGTGGCCCGACAGATTTCCAGTCATTGCGGCAGGCTTGCCGGCTATTCTTTCAAACCCGGACGGATATCAGGCTGTCCTGGCAGCCTTAAGGATCGAGGCGCCGTGGAGATCCAATCTTTTCTCCGCCCTTGGTAAGGATCCGCGGGGCCTGCGCGTCGCAAATCAACTGTTGCTTGACCTTGCCGGATCGAGCTCACGACCGACGTCGAAGGAATTGTCTGCCGTAATCGACGGGTATATCCGGCAGAAGGAATACGAGGCGGCCTATCGGCTGTTCCTGTTCAGTCTGTCCGATCAGGAGCGGACACTGGCCGGATACATTTTCAACGGCGGCTTTGAGCATATCCTCAGCGACAAGCCATTCGACTGGCAGGTTCGCGACCGCTCCGGTCTGGAAATTACCTTTGCCGGGGCGCGCGATGTCGGCGAAAGCGATAGCGGAGCGACTGTCCGGTTCCTGAATACGCCGGTAAAGAACGCCGCGCTCCAGCAATACGTTGGATTGCCTCCCGGCTCCTACAGGATTTCCCTGATCGCCTCCGCGAGAAACCTGAAGCTGCCCAAACAGTTGTTCTGGTCCATCAGATGCGCGGATCCGGCGGGCGAAATAGCGCGGTTCAACATTCCGGAAGGCACATTCAATCGGCGGCAGTTGAGCCTGGATTTCGCGATCGGACCAGGCGCGTGTCCCATGCAATTGTTGCGGCTGGAAACAGCTGCCATCGCTGAGAGCTGGCGATTTCGGTACGTTGGCACGCTGGTCATGCACAAATTGAGCATCGAAAGAGTTTCATCTTGAGAGAGCGGTCAACCCGGTCCACGGAATGGGAAAAATATCTGCTTGGGTCGGTTCTTTTCCTGTCAGTGCTGATTGGCGGCGGCACCGCGAGCGGTCTCTACACCGAAGCGCTGATCGAGGTGGCGGCGATCGTCTCGGCCGCGGCCGTCATTTCAAGGCCGTCGGAGCACGGCATCCCTCGCTCGGCCCTGTGGTTGCTTGCTCTGGGCCTAGCCGTGTTCTGTTTTCAGATCGCGCCGCTGCCTGCCGCCCTGTTGAGCGGATTGCGGCCTGAGGTTTTACTTGCAAATCCATGGCTGAGCGGTGAAACCGGGCTGCGTTTCGTCAGTGTCGGCGTGGGACGTACGATCGAGTGTCTGTTGTACTTCGTGGCGATGGCTGTATTCTTTCTGAGCGTCACCCGCTTGCGCCCAGATCAGGTCTACGGCCTTCTGCCCTTCTTTTTGATGGGTGTCATCTGTAACGGATTGGCTGCGGCGATCCAGTATTCGCTCTCCGATACGGTTGCCATACAGGGTTTGCTGCCGTTCACGATCAATGCGGGACTGTTTGCCAACCAGAACCATTTTTCAGCTTTGCTCTTCGTCTCCATCCCCTTCGTCGTCTACTACGGCCTGTTTCGCGGGCACCTTCTATCCGGGTCGCTCGGTTTGATAACGCTGCTGCTGCTGCTTCTGGCCGCCGGTTCGCGCGCCGGTATTCTGATAGGGCTGGCGATCACAATAATATCGGTTGTCTTTCTGTCCGCGCGCTCGAGGCTGGGCGGGTATGGAATACCCGCTGTCTTCATCGGGCTTTCGCTCTACACGATCGGGGCGTGGACGAAGATCGATGCGGAAGTGGTTGACCCGGCCTTTGGACGGGCCGAATTTGCCCGCACGACGATCGCGGGAATTGAAGAGAACTGGGCGACGGGCGTCGGCTTTGGGAGTTTTCCGAAAGTCTACCAGATTTACGAAAAGGGAGAGATGATCTTCAAGCCCTACGTCAATCACGCCCACAATGATTATCTGGAATTGGCACTTGAAGGCGGCGCGCCTGTTGTCTTTCTGGTCGCGGCCTACTCGGTATTGCTTTTTGCGTTTTCCCTTGCGGCACGGCGAGATCCGCTGCAGAAAATGGCATTTCTCTCAGTATCGTTTCTGCTCGTTCATTCCCTGGTCGATTATCCCATGCGAACGGCGGCGCTTGCGATGACTTTCGCCTATATGAATGGCATCATCTTTCACAAGGGATTCGCTGGGCGGTTAAGCCAGAGAGGCGAGTCGACCGAGGCCCATGATGACAATCTGCTTGTTCCCGTCAGGCCGGCCTTGGCAAGACGATAGCAATGCGTCGCCTGGAATTGGCCATGGATTGGCGCTGGACCGTGACCCGGTCGTTTGCCGAACGCCGAGATTGACAAGCCATTGCATGGAACCTAAGCACGGGCGGCTGGGGCCGGGGGGTTCAGGCATGTCAAGGAGAGCTTCTTGAAAGGAATTATCCTTGCTGGAGGCAGTGGAACGCGTCTTTATCCACTAACATTAGCAGTCTCTAAGCAAATTCTGCCGATATACGACAAGCCGATGATCTATTATCCGCTGAGCGTTCTGATGCTCGCGGGTATCCGGGAAATTCTGATCATTTCGACGCCGCGTGACCTGCCGATTTTTCGCGATCTGCTTGGCGATGGATCGGAGTTCGGCCTCGACCTGTCCTATGCCGAGCAACCGCAGCCCAACGGGCTGGCGGAGGCCTTCATCATCGGCCGCAATTTCATCGGCAAGGACAACGTGTCGATGATCCTCGGCGACAACATCTATTTCGGCGATGGGCTGTCGCAGCTTTGCCGCGACGCTGCCTCGCGCGAAAAGGGCGCTTCGGTGTTCGCCTATCATGTCGAGGATCCACAGCGTTATGGCGTGGTTTCCTTCGACAAGGCCACGGGAACGGCGCTGACGATCGAGGAAAAGCCGCAGGTGCCGAAATCCAACTGGGCGGTCACCGGTCTCTACTTCTATGACAACGACGTCGTCGACATCGCCCCTGCCATCCGTCCCTCGGCGCGCGGCGAGCTCGAGATCACGGCAGTCAACAACGTCTACCTCGAGCGCGGCCAGTTGCATGTGCATCGGTTGGGGCGCGGCTTTGCCTGGCTCGACACCGGCACGCATGACAGCCTGCATGAGGCCTCGTCATTCGTGCGCACCATCGAGCACCGCCAGGGCATCAAGGTCGCCTGTCCCGAAGAGATCGCCTTTGAACAGGGTTGGCTGACAGTGGACCAGGTTCTGCGTCGCGCCGACCACCTGGGCAAGAATGAATATGCCGCCTATCTGCGCCGGCGTGTCGTCGACCTGTCGGAGGGCTAGGCGTTGGAGGTCAGGCCCCTTGGCATCGATGGCGTGCTGGAAATCGTTCCGAAGCGACATGGCGACGCGCGCGGCTTCTTCGTGGAAACCTACAATGCCGAGCGCTTTTCGCAGGCCGGCATAGACCTGGCTTTCGTGCAGGACAATCATTCCTATTCCGCCGCGGCGGGCGTCTTGCGAGGGCTTCATTATCAGCTTGCGCCGCGCGCGCAGGACAAGCTGCTGCGCGTCATCCGGGGCAGCATTCTCGATGTGGCCGTCGACATTCGCCGCGGTTCGAAAACATTCGGAAAATGGGTCGCTCTCGAAGTATCGGCCGAGAAGGGCAACCAGATTCTGGTGCCGAAAGGCTTCGCGCACGGTTTCGTGACGCTCGTGCCTGACACCGAGGTCCTGTATAAGGTGACCGACACCTATTCGCAGGCGCATGATCGGTCGATCCGTTTCGACGATCCCGACATCGGCATCGAATGGCCGTCATTGACCGGCGGGTTCCAGCTCTCGGACAAGGACCTCAAGGCGCCGCTGCTGGCCGCCGCGGAGGTGTTCGCCTGATGGGTTACGTGAGGACAGCGGCATGAATTTTCTGGTGACGGGCGGTGCGGGCTTTATCGGTTCGGCGGTGTGCCGGCATCTGTGCGCCAACCCGGCCTATCGGGTGACCAATCTCGACAAGCTTACCTATGCGGGAAACCTGGCCTCGCTGCGGCCGATCGAGAACGCACACAATTATCGCTTCGCGCAGGCCGATATCTGCGACGAAAAGGCGGTGCTCGACATCCTCCGGCGCGACGATATCGACATCATCATGAACCTTGCCGCCGAGAGCCATGTCGACCGCTCGATCGATGGGCCGGGCACCTTTATCGAGACCAACATCGTCGGCACCTACAAGATGCTCAATGCCGCGCTGGAGTACTGGCGCGGCCTGCCCGAAGACAGGAAGAGCCATTTCCGCTTCCATCATGTCTCGACCGATGAGGTGTTCGGCGATCTTCCCTTCGACGGCGGCATGTTCGTCGAGGAAACGCCCTACGCCCCGTCCTCGCCCTATTCCGCCTCGAAAGCGGCCTCGGACCATCTGGTGCGGGCCTGGCACGAAACCTATGGCCTGCCGGTCGTGCTTTCCAATTGCTCGAACAATTACGGACCCTACCACTTTCCCGAAAAACTGATCCCGCTGGTCATCCTCAATGCGCTCGATGAAAAGCCGCTGCCGGTCTATGGCGCCGGCGCCAATGTGCGCGACTGGCTGTTCGTCGAGGATCACGCGCGCGCGCTGGAACTTGTCGCGACCAGGGGACTGCCGGGCGAAAGCTACAATGTCGGCGGCAATTCCGAGCGGACGAACCTTGGCGTCGTCGAAACGATCTGCGATCTGCTCGACGGCAGGCGGCCGCGGGCAGGGGGCAAGAGCTATCGCGACCTGATTTCCTTTGTCACCGACCGCCCCGGTCACGATCGCCGCTATGCCATCGACGCCTCGAAGATAGGCCGGGACCTGGGCTGGGCGCCCAATGAGAATTTCGACAGCGGCCTCGCCAAGACCGTCGACTGGTTTCTCGACAACAAATGGTGGTGGGGACCGATCCGCGAGCAGCGCTATGCCGGTGAACGGCTGGGCGAAGCGCGCAAGGGGGCGGCGTGAGGCTGGTTGTCACAGGACGCGACGGGCAGGTCGCGGCAAGCCTTGCGGAGGCCGGCCAGGCGGCCGCCGGCGTTGAGGTCATCGCCATTGGCCGTCCGCAACTCGACCTTGCAAGACCCGACACCGTGATCGAAGCCATCGCAGCCGCGAAGCCGGATATCGTCGTGTCGGCTGCCGCCTACACGGCGGTGGATCAGGCCGAGGACGAGCCCGATCTGGCGTTCGCGGTGAACGCCGTCGGCGCCGGCAAGGTGGCGCAAGCCGCGGCCCGCCTGGGCGTTCCCGTCATCCATCTTTCGACCGACTATGTCTTCGACGGCACCGCCCCTGGCGCCTATGTCGAGACCGACGCCACCGCCCCGCGCAGCGTCTACGGCGCCTCCAAGCTTGCCGGCGAGCAGGCGGTTGCATCGGCCAATCCGCGCCATCTGATCCTGCGCACGGCATGGGTCTACAGCCCGTTCGGCAAGAATTTCGTCAAGACCATGCTGCGGCTGGCCGCCGACCGCGACGAGATCGCGGTGGTGGCCGATCAGTGGGGAAACCCAACATCGGCACTTGATATCGCCGACGCAATCCTGCATGCGGCGGCACAACTGCACGAGGGCGCCGCCACATCCGGCATCTATCATCTGGCCGGAACCGGCGAGGCCAACTGGAGCGGCTTTGCCCGCCATATCCTCGACACAAGCCGCGTGTTGGGTGGTCCTTGGGCGCAAGTGCGAGATATTGCCACCAAGGACTATCCGACCAAGGCGCGGCGTCCCGCCAATTCGCGGCTGTCGAGCGCGAAATTCGCGGTGACGTTCGGGTGGAATGCTCCGGACTGGCGGAAGTCGACGGAAGCGGTGATGCGTCGGCTCGTTCGGACGGCGTGATGATGCCCTTGCCCTTATTAGAGGCAACGCGATTGCCCGGGACCTGAAGAAGAAAGCGATGATGATTCCTTTCAATTCGACGACATTCCGGTTCCCTGACCTCATGGCTCCATCTGCATGGGTCGAGCATGTCCCATTCATGTTTTGGCTAGTCGATGCGCTCAGACCTCGTCGGTTTGTGGAGCTTGGCACGCATAACGGGGTCTCCTATTGTGCCGCTTGCCAAGCTATCGAATTATTGCGTCTGACCTGCAATTGCTACGCGGTCGACACTTGGACAGGTGACGAGCATGCGGGTTTTTACGGAGAGGAAGTCTATTCCGATCTGGCCGCCTACCACGCGCCAAAGTATGGCTCCTTCTCACGCCTAGTACGGTCGACATTCGACGAGGCCGTTAGCCATTTCGAGGATGACAGCATCGATCTGTTGCACATCGACGGTCTGCACACCTACGACGCTGTTCGGCATGACTTCGACGTCTGGCGGCCGAAGCTCTCGCAAAACGCCGTTGTGCTCTTTCACGATACTAATGTGCGAGAGCGCGGCTTCGGCGTCTTTCGTTTCTGGAGCGAGATCTCGGCGGGCCGGCCGCATTTCGAGTTTCTGCATGGGCACGGACTTGGCGTTCTGGCGCTTGGCGACAGTTATCCGAAGGCTGTCGAGGCGCTTTTCGCGGCCGGCGAACAAGATTCCGGTCTGGGGGCGGTACGAACAGCCTTCGCCCATCTTGGCCAAGCGGTTGCCGAGCGCGAGAATACGTCCCAGGCGGCGAGGCAGAGGGAAGCACAGTTCACGCTAAGCCGAGAAGAGTGGCAGCGACAGGTTGAACAGCGCGACAGTGAGATCGCTGCGCTGGCGGTCGAGCGCGAGCGGGCGGCAACGCGGGCGAGCGAGTGCGAGGCACACTTTGCGCTGAGCCGAGAAGAGTGGCAACGACAGATCGAAGGGCGCAATAAGGAGATTGTGCGGGCGCAAGCGGTGACGACTGCGCTTGAGGCAAAACTAACGCAAACCGAGCTTACCGTTGAAGAATTCAAGAACTCAACAAGTTGGCAAGTCACTGCACCTCTGCGGGCATTTTCAGGCAATGTCAGGTGGTATTCCAAAATGCTCAAGTTTCGCGTCGCCAATCTTTTCAAATTGGGTCGCCGCTGATGGCGAACACCCGCACCGATGAAACGTGGAATGCTGATCGAATGTCCAAACTATGTGTGGTGACCGGCGGAGCCGGATTCATTGGTTGTGCGCTGTCGACCAAGTTGGCGGACCGTTTCGGCCGCGTGCTTGTCGTCGACAATTTGCATCCGCAGATCCATGCGGAACAGAAACGCCCGGCCGCACTTGACCCCCGCGTTGAACTCCTGATTGCCGATGTGACCGAAGCTTCGACCTGGGCGCAGGCATTGGAAAGCGCTCGACCGGAAGTTGTGGTGCATTTGGCGGCTGAAACGGGCACGGGGCAATCGCTCACAGAGGCTTCACGCCACGCTGTAACAAATGTAGTTGGCACAACCCGCATGTTGGACGCCTTCGCGGCGATTTCGCACGTCCCGGAACGCTTTGTTCTGGCTTCGAGCCGTGCCGTTTACGGAGAAGGGGCATGGCGGTCCAAGAAAGCAGGCGAAGTAACCTATCCGGGCCAGAGATCGAAGCAGCAGCTTGAACGCGCGGAGTGGGATTTTCCCGGACTTGAACCTCTCCCAATGGACGCGGAGAAAACGATACCGAATCCAACCAGTATCTACGGAGCGACGAAACTAACCCAGGAACAAATATTGCGAGCTTGGGCCCTGTCGTTCGGAACAGTCGTCAACGTGCTTCGTCTTCAGAATGTATATGGTCCTGGGCAGTCCTTGACGAATAGCTACACTGGAATTGTGTCGTTGTTCATCAGAATGGCCAAGGAAGGCAAAAGCATTCCCATCTACGAAGATGGCGATATCGGCAGGGATTTCGTTTTTATTGATGATGTGGTGTCGGCCCTCGACAAGGCGACGACAGGGGATCTGTCGCGTTCACTCGCCTACGATGTCGGCACCGGTTCCAAGACCACGGTTCTTGAGCTCGCAAGGATCATCGCAAAAAGATATGGAGCCCCGGAACCGCACGTCACCGGCATGTTCCGCAACGGCGACGTACGCTGTGCTGTCGCCAACATTGACCGGACGGTCCGCGAACTGGGATGGCAACCGACGCATGATGTCGAGCAAGGTATCGGTGAACTTTCAGAGTGGATCGATTCGCAGCTTGGCTAGAACTACGACATCGTGACACGGAAGTGTTCCGCTATCGAGATGCTTCCATGGGAGACGTGGTCCTGATGCCACGTGGATTTGGTTTTGCGGGGAATTGGGGAATGCGTCGTGGGGCAATTTTTTTCTTCTATAATGAAACAGGTCTTGTCGACGAATACATACTCTTCCTTCTGGGCAAACTGAGACCATTTGTAGAGACGATTATCTTTGTCTCCAACGGCGACCTCTCAAGATCGTCGGAAATTTTGGTGCGGTCTGCTGTAGACGAGATCGTCATCCGTGAAAATAAGGGCCTTGACGTTGGAGCGTATAGCGATGGGCTCAAATTCATAGGTTATGACAAGCTCGGCGACTATGATGAAATCCTTTTACTTAATCATACGTTCTACGGGCCTCTTTTCCCATTCTCGGAAATGTTCTCGCAAATGGAACTTCGAGATTGTGATTTTTGGGGCATATCTGGTCACAAGGAAATGGTGCCCAATCCTTTCACGGGACAGGGGAGCTTGGCCAGCCATCTAAACTCTCATTTCATCGCGGTAAGAAGGACGATGCTCACCTCGCTTGCTTTTCGTAATTATTGGGAAAGTATGCCGATAATAAAGGATTATACGGATTCTGTATTGGTTCACGAGTCGTATTTTACAAAGTTTTTTGAAGATCTTGGATACAGTTCTGATATTTATGTTCAATCAGACAGGTATACGTCGAAATACCCAGTCTTCATTGAAGTTGATGAGACTATTTTAGACAGAAATCCGATACTGAAGCGGCGACTTTTCTTTAACGATCCGATTTTTCTAGAGCAGAATGGCATTGATTTGCCTCGGGCTTTGCGGGCGCTTAAAGAGACATCCGACTACGACCTCAATTTGATTTGGCGCAATGTTTTACGCTCTTCGGAGCTGAGGAATCTCAACACCAACGCTGCGCTGATGAGCGTCTTGCCGGATGAGTGGACGAAAGGCGATGGCGCCGCTGCCGACTACGGCAAGGTCGCGGTCTGCGCGCATATTTACTACACCGACATGCTCGACGAGATACTGGCCCTGACCGAGAACATTCCGGTTGCCTATGATTTTGTTGCCACCACGGATACCCCGGAGAAGAAGGCCGAGATTGAAGCTGCCTTGGCAAAACGCCCTGGCGTAAAGAACGCCGTCGTCCGCGTTATCGAGAAAAATCGCGGTCGTGACATGTCATCGCTGTTCATCTCCTTGCGCGATTTGCTCATCGACGATCGCTATGACCTCGTCTGCCGCCTGCATACAAAGAAGTCGCCGCAAGTGCAGTCGTCGAGGGGCAATCTGTTCAAGCGGCACATGCTTGACAATCTGCTGAATAGCCGTGGCTACGTTCACAACGTGTTGGACATGTTTCACGGCAATCCTTCGATCGGACTGGCCATTCCGCCGATCTTTCATATCTCATATCCGACCATGGGGCATTCCTGGTTTGCTAACAGGCCCAAGGTCGAGGAAACCGCGCGGCTCTTGAAGATCAACGTCAAGTTCGACGAGAGCACGCCGGTGGCTGCCTATGGCACCATGTTCTGGTTCCGGCCACGCGCCCTGCGCAAGCTGTTCGAGCACAAATGGAAATGGGAAGAGTTCAATGCCGAGCCGGATCACCTCGACGGCGGGTTGGCGCATGCGCTCGAGCGGCTGATTGCCTACGCGGCGCAGGACGCTGGATACACCACGCAGCACATCATGTGCGCACATCAGGCGGCGCACAACTACACCATGCTGGAGTTCAAGCTGCAGAAGCTTGCCAGCCTGATGCCGTCGGGCGACTTCCAATGGCAGTGTCATATGTTGTCTGAGTGGAAGAACGCTGGCTATCCCTCGGCAAACCATCTACCAGCCCCTGTGCCATGGGCGCAGACGTCAGTGAGGCACTCTCTGGCCGGGCTCAATTTCGCCGTTAAAAACTCGCTAAAGTTCAGGGCGCCTGTCCTGTTCAAAATACTCAGGCCGATCTATCGCGGCATCGCCTCGGTCGTAAAACCAGGCTCCCGGCGCAACGGCGGATAGTATTTTTGTGGTAATTGCGGGGATAAGACAAGTAGAACTCACAGTCTAGGCAGAGGTACAAGGTGCGTCGTGTTGCCGTATTTTCGCTCTACAACGAACGTGGAATTGCAGATGACTATGTTATTTTCCTTCTCGAAAAGTTGCGCGAGTTTGTCGAGAGGATTGTTGTCGTTTCCAATGGAGACCTCTCCAAGCTTTCTGAGATTGCAATCAAGAATAGCTGTGACCAGCTTCTGGTACGGAAGAACGAGGGATTTGACGTATGGGGATACAAGACCGGGATTGAAGCCATCGGTTTTAATGATCTTTCTGAATATGATGAGCTCATTCTGCTGAACGACACCTGCTACGGGCCTCTTTTCCCATTCTCGGAAATGTTTTCGGAAATGGAACGCCGGAGTTGTGATTTCTGGGGCAGTGCTGCCCATCAGGAAATGACCCCAAATCCATTTACCGGCACAGGCCATCTGCCCCGTCATCTCACCGCGAACTTCATTGCTGTCCGAAAAGGTATGCTGAAATCGCTCCCCTTCAAAAAATACTGGGAGAATCTTCCGCAGATCAAAACCTACATCGATGCCATTGTGCTTCACGAGTCGCGTTTTACCAAGTATTTCACGGATCTCGGCTATACAGCGGAAGCTTATGTTGATCCGGATCAATATGGATCGCGATATCCTGCGTTTATCAATGTTGATGAAACGATCGTCAACCGCTTCCCTCTGCTAAAGAGACGCCCATTTTTTCACGACCCAACCTTCTTGAATGCTGAAGGCATTGATTTGCCTCGGGCTTTGCGGGCGCTTAAAGAGACATCCGACTACGACCTCAATTTGATTTGGCGCAATGTTTTACGCTCTTCGGAGCTGAGGAATCTCAACACCAACGCTGCGCTGATGAGCGTCTTGCCGGATGAGTGGACGAAAGGCGATGGCGCCGCTGCCGACTACGGCAAGGTCGCGGTCTGCGCGCATATTTACTACACCGACATGCTCGACGAGATACTGGCCCTGACCGAGAACATTCCGGTTGCCTATGATTTTGTTGCCACCACGGATACCCCGGAGAAGAAGGCCGAGATTGAAGCTGCCTTGGCAAAACGCCCTGGCGTAAAGAACGCCGTCGTCCGCGTTATCGAGAAAAATCGCGGTCGTGACATGTCATCGCTGTTCATCTCCTTGCGCGATTTGCTCATCGACGATCGCTATGACCTCGTCTGCCGCCTGCATACAAAGAAGTCGCCGCAAGTGCAGTCGTCGAGGGGCAATCTGTTCAAGCGGCACATGCTTGACAATCTGCTGAATAGCCGTGGCTACGTTCACAACGTGTTGGACATGTTTCACGGCAATCCTTCGATCGGACTGGCCATTCCGCCGATCTTTCATATCTCATATCCGACCATGGGGCATTCCTGGTTTGCTAACAGGCCCAAGGTCGAGGAAACCGCGCGGCTCTTGAAGATCAACGTCAAGTTCGACGAGAGCACGCCGGTGGCTGCCTATGGCACCATGTTCTGGTTCCGGCCACGCGCCCTGCGCAAGCTGTTCGAGCACAAATGGAAATGGGAAGAGTTCAATGCCGAGCCGGATCACCTCGACGGCGGGTTGGCGCATGCGCTCGAGCGGCTGATTGCCTACGCGGCGCAGGACGCTGGATACACCACGCAGCACATCATGTGCGCACATCAGGCGGCGCACAACTACACCATGCTGGAGTTCAAGCTGCAGAAGCTTGCCAGCCTGATGCCGTCGGGCGACTTCCAATGGCAGTGTCATATGTTGTCTGAGTGGAAGAACGCTGGCTATCCCTCGGCAAACCATCTACCAGCCCCTGTGCCATGGGCGCAGACGTCAGTGAGGCACTCTCTGGCCGGGCTCAATTTCGCCGTTAAAAACTCGCTAAAGTTCAGGGCGCCTGTCCTGTTCAAAATACTCAGGCCGATCTATCGCGGCATCGCCTCGGTCGTAAAACCAGGCTCCCGGCGCAACACTTCGTAACGAAAAGGCATACGCATGCGGATCACCTATCAAGCCACCAAAGAGAGAGGCTGATGAGGCGTCTGGCCATTGCATTTTACTACGACCAATACGGCAAGGTAGATGATTACTATTTTCACCTGATTGCGTCGATTCGGCCTTTTGTTGAGAAACTACTAGTGGTTTGCAACGGTCCGGTTGACAAAGAAGCTCAGTCTCGGCTTTCCGAGACAGCTGATAGCTTCCTGATCAGGGAAAACAAAGGGTTCGATGTATGGGCCTATCGAAGCGGCCTCGAACATATTGGCTGGGACGAACTTTCACGCTTCGACGAGATTTTGCTTTTCAACCACACCTTCTATGGGCCGATTTTTCCGTTTTCGGAAATGTTTTCCGAAATGGACCGACGTCGCTGTGATTTTTGGGGAATTTCCGCTCACAGGGCGATGAAACCCAATCCGATCGACGTCAGAAGGTCGGAACTGCCCTTCCACCTCAACTCCCATTTCATCGCGGTGCGGCGATCCTTGCACCAGTCAAAGGCGTTTCGTCTCTATTGGACCCAGATGGCGCCTATCAATTCCTATATGGATTCAGTCGCGAAGCATGAGACGGTGTTCACGGAACATTTCCAGGCCTTGGGCTTCACCTGTTCGGTCCTGCTCGATCCGGAACGATATAAGACGCCATACCCAGTTTTCATGGAACCGGACAAAACGCTGGAGGACCGTAGCCCGATCCTGAAGCGGCGACTCTTTTTTCATGACACGCTAACGCTCGAGCGCGAGGCTATCAATCTGCCGCGCGCCTTGGAGATAGTAGAGAATCAATCAGACTATGATTTGTCATTGATATGGAAAAGCGTTGGCCGCCTAGGCCCACCTCGTACGCTAAATGGCAATGCGGCGTTGCTGTCCATCTTGCCGGACACTCGCATTGGTGCGCAAAGGAATTGGGACAGTTACCGGATAGCGGTTCTTGCGCATGTATATCACGTTGACATGATCGATGAGATGCTGGGCTACACCGCAAACGTGCCGAAGGGCCACGATCTGATCGTCACGACCGACAATGCCAGCAAGCAGGCGTTGATCCAACAAGCGGTAGCGAAGGCGCCGAACGCCAGAAACTCCATAGTCCTGATCGTTCCGAACGACGGCAGGGATACTTCAGCACTCCTTGTCGGGTGCCGGGACTACGCGATCGGGGACCGCTACGATCTGATCTGTCGGATCCATTCCAAACGCTCTCCCCAAGACGGCCCAAGGGGAGAGCTATTTAAGCTTCACAATTTCGACAACCTTCTTCACACACCTGGGTATGTCGAAAACTTGCTTGAGCTTTTCGTCAACAATCCAGCGCTTGGTCTGGTTATGCCACCTGTGGTTCATATCGGCTACCCGACCTTGGGAAACGCATGGGCTGGCAACAAAGCTAGTGTTGCAAAGCTGGCCAAACAGCTGCGCCTGATCGTGCATTTAGACGATAGTACGCCCGTCGCGCCTTATGGTGGAATGTACTGGTTTCGTCCTGCTGCTCTAAGGAAGCTTTTCGAACATAAATGGAGCTGGGACGATTTTGCCAATTTGGAATACCGGGACGGGAGTTTGGTCCATGCCTTGGAGCGGATCATAGCCTATGTCGCAATCGACGCAGGATATACCTTCCGACACGTGATGGCCGAGGGGCACGCTGCTCACAACTACGTTATGCTGGAGGCCAAATTGCAGGCATTGTGCGCCAATGGAGCGCCGATGGAATTTGGAAACCTGGGGGTGAGAAGAGCCTTTCATGGCCTCATCTTCTCGATCAAGAGATCAATCGTGGCCAGATCGCCAACAGCGTTCAGGATCCTCAGGCCACTCTATCGCTGCCTGCAAAGGATAATTGCGCCTAGAGGTTAGCAGCCGGCTTTCGTGCCCCTTCTTAGGAACGACCAGTCGGGGGCGTTCTTTTCGTCCTGCTAAACGAGAGGCAAGCCGCTTGCAGATGCGGACGTTTCTATCCTACCCCTCCGGCAAGCGAACATTACGCCTAGCCAATGGCAGGGCTCAATGAAGCGCATCGTGCCCGCCGCTATCGGATAGAACTGCATGGGAACAGAGGCAGCCATGCGGCGCCAACGCCTACGGTGTGGATGCCACAAACAGATCCATGCGCCCGTCTGACGCGCATTGGGAGCAAGGCTTGCCTGTCTAACCGTTGCCGCATTCGCCCTATGCTGCTATGGCTCCCGCCACTAAAAAGGCAGCGAAATGTTTTACAAGAACATCCAGGGTCTCCGCGCCATCGCGGCGCTGATGGTGGTATTCACGCACTCTTTTTTGCCTCTCACGCCGATGCGGGAGCACTGGCCACCCCTGGTCGGCGCCATCGGGCCGAGTGGCGTCGATCTGTTCTTTGTCATTTCCGGCTTCGTCGTTTTCTTGTCGGCAGATAGATTGGGAAAAAGCGCCGAAGTCACTGGAATGTTGCGCGCCTTGCGAGAATTTGTGGTGAGGCGTGCGTTTCGCATCTACCCCGTCTATTGGATAGCGTTTGCCGTCGCTTCGCTGGTGTTAGTCCTGATGCCTACGGCTGAACTATTCCCAGCAGGGATGGCGCAGCAGCCGTGGTGGAAGCTGGCGCTGCTCGCCGACCAGCCGAACAACCGGATTATGCCGGCATGGACACTTCAATTCGAAATGGTTTTCTACGTCATGTGCGCGGTCGGCATATTGTTATTCCCGCGCCGCATTGTGGCTGTTCTGGCGCTCTGGTTTGCCGTCGTTCTCTACGTTTGGACGGCCGACGTCTACAATCCGTCAGTGTTCATGGCGACGATCGTGCTGGAGTTCGCCTTCGGTATCTTTGTCGCCCTGCTGATCGAAAGGAAGTTCACGGAATACGCGGTGTCGTCTTTGGCCATAGGCTTTGGAGGACTGCTCATCGGCGCGGCCTACTACCATCTTCACGACCCCGCTGGCGCGTGGGCATTGTCACCGATGTGGCGAGTGATGTGCTTTGGCTTGCCGAGCAGCTTCATTGTCTACGGCTTCGTCGCCGTCGAGTTGAGACAAATGTGGACGTTCTCAAAGGCATGGATTCACCTAGGCGACGCGTCCTATTCGCTCTACCTGTGGCATCAACTGCTATTCGCGATAATGGCAGCCATTTATGGGCAATTAGGCCTCGTGGGAAAAATAAACGAGTACGTGTTGTGGCTTTCCCTTTTCGCGGTGATTATCCCATTCAGCTTCTTCAGCTTCTATCAAATCGAGCGCCGCATCAACAAATCGGGATGGGTTGCCCGGTTGGCCGGCGTCGGGGGAAAGAAGAGTGATTCGCCGAATCGGAGTACAACCGTCTTGGCGCGGTCAGCTGGTCGGTGAACGACGGCGTTTTGTGCCCTCAGGCCGCTTCATCGCGGCCTGCGAACGATAATCGCGATTGCGCGCGGCCCAAAACTAGTAGATCGCAAGACGTCTTTAGGTCAGCGACTCCACCCGGCCAGCTCGAAGTGTCATTTTCTTCGTGCAGACGCGCTGGATGAGCGAATCGTCGTGGCTGGCCAGCACGATGATGCCGGCCTTTTCGGCCAGTTCGTCCATCCGTCGCTTGGCTTTTTCCTGGAATGAAGCATCGCCGGCGCCAATCCATTCATCCATCAGCAGGATTTCAGGCTCAAGCGTGGTCGCCGCCGCAAATGCCAAGCGCGCCGCCATACCCTGGCTGTAAGCCTTGAACGGCAAGTCGATGAAGTCGCCGAGTTCGCTGAAATCAATTATTTCTTCCATCTTCTCGTCGATCTCGTCCGCCGTCCAACCGCTGATCAACCCCCTCAGCACGATGTTTCTGCGTCCGGTGGCCTCGGGACGAAACCCGATGTGGATGTTGAACAGGGCGTCGACCTTGCCCGCGATCGATATCGTGCCAGCCGATGGCTGGTAGATTCCGTACAGAACCTTGAGCAGGGTGGTCTTGCCGGCGCCATTCGGGCCGACAAGCCCCAACCGGTCGCCGGCCTTGAGCTCGAAGCTGACATCGTCGAGCGCCTGCACGACCTGTTTGGTGCCCGACTTCGCTATGTTGCCGCCGAGAGCGCTCCGACGCCGGCCAGGCGCCGAAAGCGTCAACTTTTCGAACAGGCGATAAACGAGGCTGACATTGTTCAGTGTGATGGAGGTCATGGAACTCAGATCAGGAAAACGATGCGCTTGCGATAAAGGCCCAGCAGCAGCAGCGCAAGCGCCCAGACGCCGAGGCAGACGTAACCTGTCACGGCCAAGGCATGTCCCGGAAATATGCCCGCCGTTATCGGCTCACGCACGCCCTCCAGGAAATAGGTGAACGGGTTCCAATGATAGGCGTATTTTTGAACGCCTTCTTGCCCGTTATAGACCCAGAAGACCGGCGTGAAGAACATGCCCACCCGCATCAGATTCCCGACGATGAACTCACTGTCGGGAAAGAAGGCGCCCAAGAATGCAAAGACCATGACAAACGCAGGCGTTGCCAAGACGAGGAGCAACAGACCCAGCGCCGACAATAGCCAGTTCATGTTGATTCCGTAGCCGCTCAGCAGCAGAATAAGAACGCAACCCGCCAACGAATAACCGGCCCTGATGATGCATTGCATCGTCAATCGCATCACATATACGAACAACGGCAGCGTGGTGCCTTGAATGAAGCTCGCTTCGCGCTGAAAGAGTGACACGCTCATGGTGATGGTCTCGGTAAGATAGAACCACACCAGCATGCCGATGGCTACGTACGCGATGTAACTTGGGTCGCTTGCGTCTTTGGTCACGAAAACAAAGGCAAATGTGCCGACGAAAGCGAAATAGTTGACCAGCATCCAAAGCGGGCCGAGCGTCGTGCGCCTGTGCTGGTCGCCGATGTCTTCATGGGCAAGCGCGATCCAGACCCGGTGTAATCTCATGGCCTTTGAGATGTCGTCAAAAGCGCCGTTTAGTGCCGCTATCATAGCTGGGAGTATCGCAATCCGTTGTTCTGGCGCATTATCCTTCGCTGCCATAGCGAACCACCAAGCTCGTCTCTAATAGCCATTTCGACAGGTACATGGCAACGCATTGCGTCGTAGCGAGGTCGGCAGCAGAGTCAACTGCGGCAAAATTGGAAACACGCTAACGTTGCGGCAGTGTGTAATCGCAAGCGCCGGCTCGGCAACAAGCATCCGGCGCCAGGGCGTCAAGCTTACTATTATGCGTGCGCTCTACCAAAAAACATCTAGCTATGCCCTCAACCTCGCAGTATGCGATACAGGACGGCGGGGGCCGGGGACGGCACTTTGAGAAAGCGGCCGCGAAGTATCTTCGTGTTCGTGCTTTTCTGGTGTTCATATCCGTGAGCCTGGAGTCTTCTGCCGTCCAATGAATTCTTATCTCGAATCAGTATTAGGGCTCAGGCCACAGATGCGGCGCGCCTTCATCATGGTCCAGGATGTGGTCATGGTCCTGGTCGCCGTGGCACTCAGCCTCGTGCTTTCGCGGTCGAATCTTTCGTTCGAAGCGCTCTCCAAGGAGGGTCTGGCGACATGGGCGGGCATCGTCGTCATCAGCCATTTGCTGTTCCGCTACAGTGGCCTCTACACCACCGTCTGGCGCTTCGCCTCGACGCCGGACTTTTTCAACATCCTGAAGAGCTGCGCGATTTTGACGTTCACTCTTTACATGGCGTCGCTGCTGCTGCGTTTTTACCGGCCGGTCGCGGGGCTCAACGAGCGGCAGTTCATCGTCTTCTTCCTCGTCTCCTTCACCATCATCTCGGCACCCCGGCTGTTCTACCGCTTCCTGCGTGACGGCGCGAGCTGGGGGATTCTGAGCCGCAAGACCGACATCAGGCAGGCCAAGCGTGCTCTGTTCGTCGGCCGGCTCGGCGAGGCCGACCTGATCATTCGTTTCACACGCACGGCGCAACCGGCGGACTATTCCATCGCAGGCATCATGGCGACCGAGCGCGGCGCACCGTTGGGCACGCGGATTCAAGGTGTTCCCGTGGTGGCGACCATGCCGCGCCTGATCGATGTCCTGGAAGACTATGCGACCGGCACCAAAAGCCTGGACTTGTTGATTTTCGGCAGCGGCGCCGAGCACGAAATCGAGGACTATTCGGAACTCGTGCGCATTGCCCGGCACGGCGACATAAATGTGGTGCAGTTCTCAGGCCTTTCGGAGTTGGAACAGCACGGAAAGCTGGTTCTCGACACCGTTGAGATGGAAACGATCCTGCGCCGTCCGGCGGTCGCGTCCGACATCCAGCGCATCGGCGCCTTTGTCAGCGGCAAACGCGTTCTGGTGACCGGCGGCGCCGGTTCTATCGGCCAGACGCTGGTCAAGCGGTCGCTGGAACTGGGAGCCGAGGCGGTGCTGGTCGCCGACAACTCCGAGTTCGGCATTTTCCAGTTGAGCCAGTATGTTGACGAGAAGGACCATGACCGGCTCAAGGTCCGCATCGTCGATGTTGCGGACCGGCGCCAGATAACGCGTGTCGTCACGGAATTCCGGCCGGACATCATCTTTCATGCCGCGGCGCTCAAGCACGTTCCGCTACTCGAGGAAAACTGGGATTCAGCCGTTCAAACCAACATTTTCGGAACGCTCGTCTGCGCCGAAGTTGCCGCCAAGTGCGGGGTTGCGCAATTTGTCCTGATATCGAGCGACAAGGCGGTGGATCCCTCATCAGTGCTCGGCATGACGAAGCGGGCCGCCGAACAGATCATCAGCGCCTTGCATGGCACGCCGGCAGGCGAGACAAGCGGGCGTGACCCGGCCACCAAGTTCATTGCAGTGCGGTTCGGCAATGTCTTCGGCAGCAATGGTTCGGTGGCGACCATATTCCAGGCGCAAATCGAGGCTGGGGGGCCCGTCACCATCACCGACCGGCGCATGACGCGCTATTTCATGACCGTGGCCGAAGCCGTCGATCTCGTCATCATGTCGGCGGCCGATGCCGCGTCGCGGCAGAGCGGACACGATTATGCCGTCTATATGCTCGACATGGGCAAGCCGGTGCCGATCCTTGAAGTGGCCGAAACGATGATCCGCTTGTCCGGAAAGAGCCCATACAAGGACATCGCGATCCGGTTCACCGGCATCAGGCCGGGCGAAAAACTTCACGAAACGCTGCATGGCGAAGACGAGGAACTCGTCGAACTCGGCATCTCGAAGGTTTTCGGCCTCAGCACGGACGTCGTGGAATGGTCGGATGTCCAGGTCGCGCTCACGGCCCTGCAGCAGTCGGCGAAAAACCAGGACAAGGCTGCCGCGCTCGCCGCATTGGCAGGTCTCGACCGCGCCAAGAAGGCCCGGGAAAGCCCTCATCAGGGCGCGATCCCGAAAACGGCGGGGCAGGCGAGCTAGGTTCAGAATTCAGAAAGCGGTCTTGGTCGTGAGCAAAGCAGATCTGCGCGTCGCGGTCCTGATGGGCACGAAGGATGGCGCGGCCTTCATCGATGAACAGCTGCAGTCCCTGCTCGCGCAGTCGCACCCTCTGGTCGACCTGTGGATTTCCGACGATGGCTCCGTCGACGGCACGACCGCCATCATCGAGACATGGAAATCCCGCTGGCGGCCCAAAGGTCGGATGACGCTGGTAGAGGGGCCGCGGCAAGGCTTCGCCGCCAATTTCCGCTCCATGATCGTCGATCGACGCATCGAGGCGGACTGCTATGCCTTCTGCGACCAGGACGATATCTGGGAGACCGACAGGCTGGAGAGCGCTATCAGCTGGATGCGGACCCAGGATGCGAAAACCCCGCTGATGTTTTGTTCGCGAACCGCAACCATGACGGAAACAGGAAGTCTCGTCGGCCATTCGCCGCTGTTTGCCCGGCCGCCAACCTTTCGCAACGCGCTTGTGCAAAGCATCGCCGGCGGCAACACAATCCTGCTCAACGCTGCGGCACGCGACCTGCTGGCCAGGGCCTCCACGCGGACCGGGTTCGTCAGCCATGACTGGTGGGCCTATCTCATCGTGACCGCCGCCGGCGGCATCGTCCGCTACGATCCGCGGCCGCTGGTGCGCTACCGGCAGCACGCGGCGAACCTGGTCGGCGCCAACGTGTCCTGGAAAGCAAGGTTCTCCCGGCTTGGCCGCCTGTTCAAGGGGGAATTCGCCGGCTGGACAGACCTTAACCTCGACGGTCTCGCCCTCAATCGCGACCTCCTGACCGAGGACGCGACGGCGTGCCTCGACCTGTTCACCAACGGGCGCAACGGAGGTCTTTTCCGGCGTTTGGCGGGCTTGCGCCAAAGCGGCGTCTATAGGCAGACAGTTTCCGGAAACCTAGGGCTCTATCTCGCTTTCGTCCTGGGGCGCATCTGAACATTGGCACGAGTGCGTGGCACGCTTGGTCAAAAGATTGGCTCATGCTACTTCGACCGGATTGACGGCATTTGCCTGCGGCGTTGCCTCGGGACTTCGGCAGGGAGCACTATCGGCCGTTCATGAAGGCAGCCAAGCAAATCTTCGATATTGCCGGTGCGGCTCTGCTGCTGGTGGCCACATCTCCTGTCTTGGCGCTCACCGTCCTTGCCGTTCGGGCATCGTCGCCGGGCCCGGCTATTTTTTCACAGGTACGGGTCGGCCGTGACGGTCGGCTTTTTCGCTGCCACAAGTTGCGCACGATGTATGTCGGGACGCCGTCACTGCCCTCGCATGAGGCGCCGGTGGATTCCGTGACATCGGTCGGGAAGGTCTTACGGAAGTTCAAGCTCGACGAGCTGCCACAATTCTGGAACGTCCTGAAGGGCGAAATGAGCCTGGTCGGGCCGCGCCCCTGCCTGCCGACCCAAACGGAGTTGATCGAGTGTCGCAGGCGGCTGGGGGTTTTGGCGGCGCTGCCGGGCATAACCGGCCTGGCCCAGATCAGGGGCATCGACATGTCGAACCCGGAGCTTTTGGCTGAAACGGATGCTGCCTATCTCGGGACGGCGTCGTTCTGGCTCGACCTTCGGATCCTGGCTGGGACGCTCTATCGAAGCTGAGCGGAGCATGATCCCAAAACTGGAAGCCGGTTTTTGGGAAAGGTCATGGTCAAACAGGAAGTCGAGATTTATTGAGCCGCGCTAGCTCGGCCAGCCGCTCCAGCGTGCCGGTTTCAGGCACCCATCCTTGCGATATCAGCAGGGCAGGATCGCATATCTGTGTCGCGGTCATGCTGTCCCAAAATGCCTGCTTGCCCAGCATGGCAGCGGCCGGCCGCATCAGGCCTGCCGGCACGGTCATCAGGCGCATCGGCCGTCCGAAACCCCTGCGAAAGGCGGCGATGATGGCGGTGACTGCGACCGGCGGTACATCGGCGCCGACATAGATCGGGCAAAGTGACCCCGAATGGCTCAGCAGGTGCGACACCGCTCGCACTGCGGCCCCGGCAGACATCAGCGAGCGGATTCCCGTCAAGGCGCCGGTCGGCAGCGGCAGTGCCGTATCGGCCAGGCGCATCAGCGTCGCCAGATTTCCCCTCATGCCGCTTCCATAAACCGGAGGCAGGCGCAACACGGCGGCGTCCGAGCGGCCGTGTAACGCGTAAGCGTCCAAAACCTTGATCTCGCCTTCGCGCTTCGAGCGTCCATAGGCGCATTGTGGGGCAGGAAGCGTGTCCTCGTCGATCGTTGCGCTGATATGCGCGCCGATCACCGCTCGGATCGAGGAGAGATGGATGAAGCGTCCGCTTATCTGGGCGGCCGCCGCATGCGCCAGCCGCGCGCTCAATTCCACATTGACTGCCCTGTAATCGGCTTCGGTTGCATTTCCCTGATCATTGTTGAGGCCGGCGCAATGGACGACGTCAGTCATATCCCGGGTCAGTTCCAGGAAGGCGGCGGCCGGCGCGTCGAAACCGGGCATCGGCACAGTCTCGTTTTCCGAACCCAGCCTCTCGGGATGGCGGGAGGCGAGGCGAAGCTCGGCACCGGCTTCGCGAAGGTGGCGCACGACAAGACGCCCGATGAAACCTGTCGCTCCCGTGACCAGAACCTTCATGGTCTTGCCCGAAACAGCTCTTTGCTGACTACTCGCTCTTCCATCACTGGCGCAGGTGCCTGCTCTTCCAACAATGGAACCTGGCGGCCGGAGGCGAGATATGTTCCGCTCACCAGGAAGACCATCAGCACCGAGTCCAGAATGTCATGGCCGATCAGGATGCCTGTCATTCCGGCCGTCAGATAGGTGATCACCACGACGACAATCATGGTCGCGCCGAACCGCTCGCTCGGATCGCTGCTGTTTCGCAAGACCCGGACGGCATTTCCAGCGGCAACGATAAAGATCGCCGCCAGCGTCACGGCGCCCAGAATTCCCGCTTGCACCAAGGCGGTCAGGAAGCCGTTGTGAAAATGGTTGAAGCCTGTGTCCATCGCGAACTGCTCATGAAAGCCCTGCTTGATCAGAAGCTGGGTTGCACCCACACCGTGCCCGAACAGTGGCATGTCATGGAATGCTTTGAGGCCGATCTCCCAAAGCGCAACACGTATTCCCAGCGAGGTATCGTAGTTGCCGCTGGCTCCAAGCGCACCCCAATCGGAGCGCAAAAAGTCGACCCGCCCGGATATCGCCTGGAAGCTGGAAGCGGCGATCACGACGCCGACCGCCGCCAGCAGCAGCAGCAGGCGAACGGCATTCCTGCCTCTGAGCCTGTGCCGGTTGATCAGCATGACGGCGATACCGGTGATCAGCAGTGCCAGCCAGACGATACGCGAGCCGGAATAGATGACGGCGATCGTCCCGGCCAGTGCCGCGTAGAAGAGGGGTGTCCGGGCTTGCTCAATACCGGACAAGGCGCCAGCCACACACATGACCACGGCAAGGCAGACGACGGTTGCGAACACGATCGGATTTCCAGCTCCCCCCTCGGCCCTGACGCCAATCCAATATTGCTGGATGACGGCTATGAGCAGCGCGACAAAGCAGGCGGCCATGCTGGAAAGCACGATGATGCGGGCAAGCGTGGTTTTCTGCGTGATGCTCCAGGTCGAATAGGACACGGGGAAAAACAGGAAGGTCACCAGCGGGATAAGATGCGGCGCATCCCGGGCGAACGAATTGTTGACGATGGAAGCCAGGAGATTGGAGGCGCAGTAGGCATAGATCGCGACCGTCATCCAGATCATGGGCCGGTCGGCGTTGAAGCGCCTTTTCCGTAAAGCAATCAGCAGGACTGACGAAAGGCCTCCGCCATTGAATACGAAGCTGACCACCGATCCCAGAACCGGTGGAAAAAAGAAGCAAAGGATGGAGAAGTAGTTGTTGATCCGCGAAGGCGTGAATTGCTGTCTCAGGGATGAAAGCCGGGTCAATTTTCGGGCTCGCTGTCTTCGGCAAGTTTCATGCGGCGGATCTGTTTAGCGAAGTTGAATGCGCTCGCCTCGAAATTGCCCATGCCTCATGATGCACTTGCCCGCTTCCCGAGGCTGGTATAGCGGCTGCCCCCCATTTTCGATAGTGTATAGGGCAGATTGCCACCGAAAATCGGCGGCAGGCGCGGGCCGACCAGAGGAAGTCACTTGAAAGCCGCACACTGGTCCATTCAAGCAATATTTTCCCCGCGTTTTCTGGGCCGTTGAGCTTGCGGGCAGGAATTTCCGGGTTTGCCGGCATCTGTGGAAAATTCATTCTCGAACCATGTGCGGCCGGGCCAGTCTTGCATTGTTCTTGACAATGGCGATCTGCTAGAACGCCGGCACGAGAAAGATTGTCCGGAAACAAGGCTCGAACCGGGCGCGAAGAGCTCGATGATTTGAGGCAAGGTCTTCTGTTGGAAGATACGAAAGAACGCCCACGGCCCATGACAACAGCGCTTACGCATCTTCAGCGGCTTGAAGCCGAGTCCATCCATATATTCCGTGAGGTTGCGGCCGTTTTTGCCAAGCCGGTCATGCTCTATTCGGTCGGCAAGGATTCATCCGTGTTGATGCATCTGGCGATGAAGGCGTTTTATCCCGCCAAGCCGCCGTTCCCCTTTCTTCACGTCGACACGACGTGGAAGTTCCGCGAGATGATCGCCTTTCGCGATCAGATGGCGCAGAAACTCGGCTTCGATCTCCTGGTTCATGTCAACGAAGACGGCGTGCGCGACAACATCAATCCGTTCGACCATGGTTCGAACACCCACACCCATGTCATGAAGACCGTGGCGCTGCGCCAGGCGCTCGACAAATACGGTTTCGATGCGGCCTTTGGCGGCGCTCGTCGCGACGAGGAGAAATCGCGCGCCAAGGAGCGCATCTTTTCGTTCCGCAACGCCCAGCATGTGTGGGATCCGAAGAACCAGCGCCCCGAAATGTGGAAGATATTCAACACCCGCATCGCATCGGGTGAATCGATCCGCGTCTTTCCGCTGTCGAACTGGACCGAACTCGATATCTGGCAGTACATCCTGCAGGAAAGTATCCCGATCGTGCCGCTCTATTTCGCGAAGGAACGGCCGGTGGTGGAACGCGACGGCATGCTGATCCTGCGGGACGACGACCGCATGAAACTGCGCCCCGGCGAGACAGTGGAGAACAGGCTGGTGCGGTTCCGCACGCTGGGTTGCTATCCGCTGACCGGCGCCATCGAATCGGATGCCGACACGCTGGAAGCCATCGTCGGCGAAATGCTGACGGCACGCACGTCCGAACGGCAGGGCCGCCTGATCGACCGCGATGAAGCCGGCTCGATGGAAAAGAAGAAGCGCGAGGGGTACTTTTGACCATGCGCCACATCATGGCAAAGAGCCTCGCTCCCACCGACGGCGTTCGCGACTATCTGGCTGCGCAGGAGAAGAAATCGCTGCTGCGCTTCCTGACCTGCGGCTCGGTCGATGACGGCAAGTCGACGCTGATCGGGCGCCTGCTGTCCGACACCAAGCAGATTTTCGAGGATCAACTCGCCGCGCTCGAACGCGATTCGCGCAAGCATGGCACGACGGGCGACGACATCGATTTCGCGCTGCTGGTCGACGGTCTGGAGGCCGAGCGCGAGCAAGGCATCACCATCGACGTCGCTTACCGCTTCTTCGCCACACCGAAACGCAAATTCATCGTTGCCGACACACCTGGCCACGAGCAATACACCCGCAACATGGCCACCGGCGCTTCGACCGCCGACCTGGCAATCGTGCTGATCGATGCCCGGCAGGGGGTGCTTCGCCAGACAAGGCGGCATTCGATCATCGCCTCGCTGCTCGGCATCCGCCACGTCGTGCTGGCCGTCAACAAGATCGATCTTGTCGATTTCGATCAGGCGGTTTTCGACCGGATCGTCGAAGACTACGGGCAATTCTCGCGCGATCTCGGCTTCCAGACCATTGTGCCGATCCCAATGTCGGCCCGTTATGGCGACAATGTCAGCCGCCGGTCGGAAAGCATGGAATGGTATTCCGGCCCGACGCTGATCGAGCATCTCGAAACCGTGTCGGTCGACGAAGCGATGGTCGAACTGCCGTTCCGTTTCCCGGTCCAGTATGTCAATCGTCCCAATCTCGACTTTCGCGGCTTTGCCGGCACGGTCGCCTCCGGCTCGGTTGCGCCCGGCGACGAGGTCGTTGTCGCCAAGTCCGGCAAATCCTCGCGCGTCAAGCGGATCGTCTCGTATGGCGGCGATCTCGCCCAGGCGGCCGCCGGCCAGGCCGTCACGCTCGTCCTCGATGACGAAGTCGAAATCTCGCGCGGCAACATGCTGGTTTCGCCTGCCGCACGGCCGCAAGTCGCCGACCAGTTCGCCGCCAACATCGTCTGGTTCGACGAGCATGCGTTGCTACCAGGCCGCTCTTACATCCTGCGCACCGAGACCGACCAGACCAGCGCCACCGTCACCGACCTAAAATATCGGATCAACGTCAATGACTTTGCCCATGAAGCGGCCAAGTCGCTCGAAATGAACGAAGTCGGCATCTGCAACATCTCGACGCGGACGCCGATCGCCTTCGATCCCTTCGCCGAAAACCGCACCACCGGCGCCTTCATCCTGATCGACCGCATCTCCAACGCCACGGTCGGCGCCGGCATGATCCTGCACTCGTTGCGCCGTGCCGAAAACATTCATTGGCAGTCGCTCGATGTCGGCAAGCGCGTGCGCGCCGACATGAAGAACCAGCGGCCCGCCGTGTTCTGGTTCACTGGGCTGTCGGGATCCGGCAAGTCGACCATCGCCAACCTGTTCGAAAAGAAGCTGTTCGCTACCGGCCGCCATACCTATATCCTGGACGGCGACAACGTCCGTCACGGTCTCAACCGCGATCTTGGTTTCACCGACGCTGATCGCGTCGAAAACATCCGCCGCGTCGCCGAAGTGGCGCGTTTGATGGCCGATGCCGGGTTGATCGTCATCGTGTCGTTCATTTCGCCGTTCAGCGCCGAACGGCGCATGGCGCGCGAATTGATGGCCGATGGCGAGTTCATCGAGGTGTTTGTCGATACGCCGTTCGAGGAATGCGCCAGGCGTGATCCCAAGGGCCTCTATGCGCGCGCACTGAATGGCGAGATCAAGAATTTCACCGGCGTCGATTCCCCTTATGAAGCGCCGGAAACCCCGGAGATCCATCTGCGGACACTCGGCAAGTCGGCCGAAGAGATGGTCGACGCCCTGGAACACTGGCTGAACGAGCGCGACATTGCCGAAGACCAATACGATAGCGGCGGCGGCATCTGACGACAGGCTGATGCTCGAAATCTTCGAGCGCCTGGCCTTGTCGGCCGGGCGCGAGGTGATGCGCGTATTCCACGCCGGCTGTGCGGTTGACCGCAAGTCCGACGCCTCGCCGGTGACCGAGGCGGACCGCGAGAGCGAAAAGATCGTTCTCGCCGGACTGCGTGCCGCATTTCCCGATATCCCCTGCGTGGCCGAGGAAGAAGCTTCCGCCGGGATCGTGCCGCCCGACCTGGACGGGGCTTTTTTTCTGATCGATCCGCTCGATGGGACCAAGGAGTTCGTTAACCGCCGCACCGATTTCACCGTCAACATAGCGCTGGTTCGCGATGGCGTGCCGGAAGTCGGCGTCGTCTTTGCGCCCTGTACGGGGCGCTTCTTTTCCGGCCAGCCGGGCAGGGCGGAATCACTCGAAATCGATGGCGATTACCAGGTCGTCGGCCGCCGGTCGATCGCGGCGAGAACGGCCGCGACGCCGCTGGCCGTCGTCGCCAGTCGGTCTCACAACACACCGGAAACCGAGGCCTATATTCGCGACCTGGGTGCCGCCGAAATCGTTTCGGTCGGTTCGTCCTTGAAATTCTGCCTTCTCGCCAGTGCCGAGGCCGATGTCTATCCGCGCTTCGGCCGCACCATGGAATGGGACACAGCGGCGGGCGACGCCATCCTGCGCGCCGCCGGCGGCATGACGCGCACGCTCGATGGCCAGCCTCTGGTTTATGGCAAGCGCAGGCAAAGCGACGACGAGGATTTTGCCAATCCGCATTTCATTGCCAGCGGCAGGGCTGCGGGCCCCGGCTGAGAAAGGCTCGGCAGCTTACTCCGCTGCGGCCTGCGCTGAATTCGAGCCGATATAGTTGCGGATCGTCTCGATGATTTGGTCCTGGTCGGCTTCGCTGAGATAGGGGTGCATCGGCAGGCAGAGGATACGCTTCGGCAGGTCTTCCGAAACGGCCAGGCCGGTCGGCGTGCGCGGGTAGTCGCGATAGGCGACCTGGGCATGCAGCGGCTTCACATAGTAGATGACCGACGGAATGCCCTTATCGCCGAGATGCGCCTTCAGCCCGTCGCGCTTGGGTGTCTCGATGGCGTACTGCGCCCAGGCCGAACGGCTGCCGTCCAGATTGCGGGCCGCGGTGACGATGTCGCCAAGCCCGTCGGCATAGCGCTTTGCCACCACCTGGCGCGCAACCATCTCGTCTTCGAGGATGGCCAGCTTCTCGATCAGGATCGCCGCCTGTATCGTGTCGAGCCGCGAATTGATGCCGACGCGGACATTGTCATATTGCGTTTCGCCCTTGCCGTGGAAGGCGAAGGATCTGAGCTGCTCGGCCAGCGCATCATCATTGGTGAACATCGCGCCGCCATCGCCGTAGCAGCCAAGCGGCTTGGCCGGATAGAAGCTGGTCGATCCGACATGGCCGAAAGCACCGCACATCTTGCCGTCGAGCGAACCGCCCATCGACTGGGCGGCATCCTCGATCACCATCAGCCCTTCGCGGTTGGCGATCGCCATGATCGCCTCGTAGTCGGCGGCAAGGCCGAACAGATCGACGGGAATGATTGCCTTCGGCTTCAGCCGGCCTTGCTTCTTGATCATGGCGATGGCCGCTTCGAGGCTGGCAATGTCGATGTTGTAGCTATGCGGGTCGACATCGACGAACACCGGCTCGGCCTTGGCCAGCGCCACCACTTCGGCGGTGGCGGCGAAAGTGAAGCTCGGCACGAACACCGCGTCACCCGGGCCGATGCCGGCCGCAAACAGCGGCAACAGCAGCGCGTCGGTGCCGTTGGCGCAGGCCACGACATGCTTGGTGCCGATATAGGCGGCAAGCTTGTTCTCGAATTCGGTGACTTGCGGGCCAAGAATATAACGGCCTTCGTCGACGACACGGTCGATCGCGGCCTTCAGCCGGTCGCGGATTCGTTCGCGCTGCGCGCCAAGATCGATGAACTGCATGTCGGCCTCAAAACGGGTTAGCCAGATAATCGGCCGCTGGTACCAGAGTTGCGCTTGCCGAGAAAGCCGGGCAGGCGGAGCCCTAAATTGCCCAAGTGTCGCAGTCCGTTACCAGTATTTCCCGGCGAATGTCAGTCAGATGCCGGAAATCCGGGCTTCGTCGGGCGCCATCCCGCCCTCATAGCCTTGGAAAGAGCCCCTGCGAAACATAAAGTGATCGATTGGGCTCAGCTTATGTTGAGCGTTGCTCAGGCGATTTCATGTCGCCAGGGTGGATTGGCGCCGGCCCGCGACACGGTCACTGCCGCCGCCTTCGCGCCGAGCGCCAGCGCCTTGTGGATGGCGTCTTTCGACAAGCCGGAAATCGCCGCTTTGGTCAGCAGGCCCTGCTCATGCAAGGAGGCGAGGATGCCGGCGTTGAAGGTATCGCCGGCACCGACCGTGTCGACCACCTCGACCTTTTCCGGCATGACGGTGACGGCATGTTCCCTGGTATAGCCGACGGCGCCTTCGCTGCCATGGGTGACGACGATCAGCTTCGGGCCTCGATCCAGCCAGTTGCGGATGACATCCTCGTGCGAGCCGGCTTCGCCGAACCAGTTCAGGTCTTCGTCCGACAATTTCACGATGTCGGCCATCGCCATCATCGCGCGAATGCGCCTGAGGTGCTTGGCCTTGTCCGGTATGAAGTTCGGCCGGATGTTGGGATCGAGCATCATGACTCGACTTTCATGCTCGCGCCGCATGAATTCCTCATAGGCACTGCCGGCGGGCTCCGAAATCAGGCTGATGGCACCGAACAGCATGGCTTCGATCTCGCTGCCAAGCTGCGGCAGGTCGTCGACGGTCAGCATGCGGCCGGCGGTGTTCTCGTCATAGAAAGTGTAGGTCGCCTGGCCGTTGGTGAGCTTGACGAAGGCCAGCGTCGTTGGCCGTGGTGAGGTGTGCGCATAGGTGGAGCTGACCTTGCTTGCCCCCAGCGCATCCCGGAATTGGCCGCCGAACAGATCCGACGACAGGCCCGAAAAGAAGCCTGCCGGCGCGCCGAGCCGGCCAAGCGCGATCGCCGTGTTGAACACGGCGCCGCCGACATAAGGCGCAAAGGCCGGCTCGCCTGCTGTCGTCGTGCGCGGCAGCATGTCGATCAGGGCTTCGCCGCAGCAGAGGATCATGGCTTCCTGGTCTCCGGCGGATGGATCACGCCCTTGCGGATGATGATGTTGGCGTAGAGCCGCGGCTCGCTGGTCGCGACGATGGCATGCGCCGATTTGACCCGTGCATAGAAGTCGGCGCCGGCCAGCGCAACCACCTTGCGGCCAGGCGCGCGTTTGGCGCAGATCGCCTCGATCTCATGATGGACGGGATCGGCAAGCGAAGGATCGCCCTTGACCGAGGCGCGAAACAGCGCCTCCGGCACGGCGTCGTCCACCGGCAAGACGCTTAGTATCGCGTCGAGTACCGGGATAAGAGGGTGGCCATCGGCGCGTACCAGCCGGGTTGCCTGCTGTTCCGCCGGATAATTTCCGTCGACAAGGGCGATTTCGTCGCCATGGCCCATGCCGCGCAGGATCGCCAGAAGCTCCGGACCGAGCAGCGCCGGAATTCCGATCAGCATCAGGCGCTCCTGGAAATTGTCGTCGAGCCGATCAGGAAGCGTTCGGAAAGGGGCAGACTGGCGCCGCCGAGCGCCCGGGCGTGAATGCCGACGGTTCCCTCACGAATGGCGGGCAGCTTCAAGCCTTCGCTGTCGATCGTGGCGATGGCCGCAATGATGGCGTCGACCAGCCGGCGGCGCACCGCCTTCGGCATCCAACCGTCGATCACCGCCGCTTCGAAATCGATGATCGAGGATGCGGCGACGATGGCGTAAGCGAGCGCCGTTGAGGCGCTGGCGATCCAGTCGTCGAGTTCGGATCCGATCTCGCCCCAGTCTTCCGGCGAGGTCCACAGATGCGAGGCCTCGATGCCGCGCGCATTGAGCGCCTTTTCGAGCATGGCGATGGAAGCGACATCGATCAGTTGGGTCGGCTTGCCGTCCGGCCCGGGCACCGGCATGGAGCCGAGCGCTCCGGCATTGCCGGTCGGGCCGCCAAAAAGCCGGCCATTCAGCACGATGCCGCCACCGGCAAAGGCGCCGATATAGAAATAGACGAAGTCACGCGCGGCGCCAGCCTGGCCGAAGACGAGCTCGGCGCCGCAGGCCGACGTGGCATCGTTCTGCAAATAGACCGGAAAATCGCATTGCGCCTGGATGTCGGCCCTGATGTCGCGGTGACGCCATTCGTCCATGACATCGCGCGGGGCGCCGGCGGTATCGGCCCAGTTCCACAATTCGAACGGCATGGCGATGCCGAGCCCGGCGATGCGCTTGTCTTGCGCGGGCGTCAGCTCGCCGCGCATCTGCCGCATGCCGTTGGTGACGAAGTCCACCGTCTCGCGCGGCGCCGGGTAGCGATAGGAATGCTGCAGCATCGAACGGACATGGCCAAGGAAATCTATCAATACCAGTTCAGCGCTGCGGCGGCCGATCTTCAGGCCAATGAAGAAAGCGCCTTCGGGGTTGAGCGCCATCGGGATGGAAGGCTGGCCGATCTTGCCGCGCAACGGCGCCTGGCGCAGCAGGAGGCTTTCTTCCTCCAACTCGCGCATGATGACCGAAACCGTCTGCGCCGAAAGGCCGGTCATGCGGGCGATGTCGGATTTTGCCAGGCTGCCGTGCTGGCGCACCAGCGACAGCACCAACCGCTCGTTGTGGTCGCGCATGCCGCTCTGGTTGGTGCCGCGGTGAATGAGACTGTCATTCACCTCGGGCGAACCGTGCCTCGCAATGGCCGTTTCCACCCTGTTCCTCCCGTCGTTTCCCCTCAATGCTTTTGGGCCAGAATGGGTGAACGAAGCAAGGCTGTCAATAATAAATAAGAGTGATTTAATTATTGACAGGGGCTTCGTGCTGGTGTCTGTTGAGACGGCGTCCACGCTGGGAGAATTTCGTTGGACGCGCTGCAGGTGCCGGTTGGCCGGCATCCGGATAGTTCCACTGGGAGGAAATCGTGACCAATACAAAACTGTTGAAATCGACCGTGTTTGCCGCCGCGGCTCTGGGGCTGATGGCGTCTGCGTCGTCCGCATCCGCGGCTGGTGTCGGTGCCTGCCTGATCACCAAGACTGACACCAATCCCTTCTTCGTCAAGATGAAGGAGGGCGCCACCGCGAAGGCCAAGGAACTCGGCGTCGACCTCAAGACCTATGCCGGCAAGATCGACGGCGACAGCGAGAGCCAGGTCGCGGCCATCGAGAGTTGCATCGCCGACGGCGCCAAGGGTATCCTGATCACTGCATCCGACACCAAGGGCATCGTGCCTACCGTGAAGAAGGCGCGCGATGCGGGCCTGCTGGTGATCGCGCTCGACACGCCGCTCGATCCGATCGACGCCGCCGACGCGACCTTTGCAACGGACAATCTCGAAGCCGGCAAGCTGATCGGTGCCTGGGCAGCCGCCACGCTCGGCGACAAGGCCAAGGACGCCAAGATCGGCTTCCTCGACCTGACGCCTTCGCAGCCGACCGTCGACGTGCTTCGCGACCAGGGCTTCATGATGGGCTACGGCATCGACGTGAAGGATCCCAACAAGATCGGCGATGAGGACGATGCGCGCATCGTCGGCCACGACGTCACCAACGGCAACGAAGAGGGCGGCCGCAAGGCGATGGAGAACCTCCTGCAGAAGGACAACACCATCAACGTCATCCACACCATCAACGAGCCCGCCGCTGTCGGCGCCTACCAGGCGCTCAAGGCTGTCGGCCTCGAAAGCCAGGTGCTGATCGTCTCCGTGGACGGCGGCTGCCCCGGAGTGAAGTCGGTGGCCGAAGGCGTCATTGGTGCCACTTCGCAGCAATACCCGCTGCAGATGGCAGCGCTCGGCATCGAGGCGATCGCCGCTTTTGCCAAAGACGGAACCAAGCCGAAGCCGACCGAAGGCAAGAATTTCTTCGACACCGGCGTCAACCTGGTGACCGACAAGCCGGCTACCGGCGTGAAGTCCATCGACACCAAGGAAGGCCTCGCCAAGTGCTGGGGCTGATCCCGGTCTGACAGGCATCCAGGGAACCTGAGCGGCCGGGGCTTGATCCCCGGCCGCTTCGGGTGGACGATGGCTCGCGTGACCGCGAACAATCCCGGCAGCAGACCGGAAAGGCGTGGACTGGCGTCGGCGTTTGGCTGAAGCCTACGGGGAGTAAACATGGCTCAAGCTCAGGAATTCGAGAAGGTTCTCTCAAGCAGCGACACCAGCGTTGCTGCTTTTGACGAGCACAAATCGGCCGTCAAGCGCATCCAGCATTTCTTGCATTCGACGCCGGCCGCGGTGCCGCTGATCGTCCTGGTTCTGGCGATCATCGTCTTCGGCATCACCATCGGAGGGCGGTTCTTTTCGTCCTATACGCTGACGCTTATCCTGCAGCAGATCGCCATCATCGGCATTCTGGGTGCCGCACAGACGCTGGTCATCCTGACCGCCGGCATCGACCTGTCGATCGGCGTGATCATGGTAATTTCAGCGGTGATCATGGGCAATTGCGCTGTCAGCTACGGTATGCCGAGCGCGCTCGCCGTGGCGATCGGGCTTGCCGCCGGCGCGGCCTGCGGGCTGCTCAACGGGGTGCTTGTCGCCTACATGAAGCTGCCGCCCTTCATCGTGACGCTTGGCACCTGGAACATCGTCATGGCCACTAACTTCATCTATTCGGCCAACGAGACGATCCGCGACACCGATGTCGACACCCAGGCGCCGCTGCTGCATCTCTTTGCCATCAGCTTCAAGGTCGGCACGGCGGTGCTGACGCTCGGCGTCATTGCCACGGTCGTGCTCGTGATGATCCTCTGGTACGTGCTCAATCACACGGCATGGGGCCGCCATGTCTACGCCGTTGGCGATGATCAGGAGGCGGCGAAGCTGTCGGGCATCCAGACCAAGAAGGTGCTGATGACGGTCTACACCCTTGCCGGGCTGATCGCCGCTTTCGCTGCCTGGGTCTCCATCGGCCGCAACGGCTCGATCTCGCCGTCGGCCGCCGTCACCGACTACAATCTCCAGGCGATCACCGCGACGGTGATCGGCGGTATTTCCCTGTTCGGCGGACGTGGCTCGATCCTGGGTACGCTGTTCGGCGCGATGATCGTCGGCGTCGTCTCCATGGGCCTCAACATGCTGGGCGCCGATCCGCAATGGAAGGTGCTGCTCACCGGTGTGCTGATCATCGGCGCCGTGGCAGTCGACCAATGGATCAGAAAGGTTTCGGCATGACCACGACCCAGGAACCCATTCTCACCGCGCGTGGCCTGGTCAAGCGCTACGGCCGCGTCACCGCCCTCGACAACGCCGACTTCGACCTTTACCCCGGCGAAATCCTTGCGGTCATCGGTGACAATGGCGCCGGCAAATCGTCGCTCATCAAGGCGATTTCCGGCGCTGCCGTGCCCGATGAAGGCGAGATCCGGCTTGAAGGAAAACCCGTCTCCTTCAAATCGCCGATGGAGGCCCGCGAAGCCGGCATCGAGACCGTCTACCAGAACCTGGCGCTGTCGCCCGCGCTGTCGATCGCCGACAACATGTTCCTTGGCCGCGAAATCCGTAAACCGGGTTTTCTGGGCGATTGGCTTCGCATGCTCGATCGCCCGGCGATGGAAAAGCGCGCCCGCGACAAACTTACCGAACTTGGCCTGATGACCATCCAGAACATCAGCCAGGCTGTGGAGACGCTCTCGGGCGGCCAAAGACAGGGCGTTGCCGTGGCACGTGCGGCCGCCTTCGGCAGTCGGGTGGTGATCATGGACGAACCGACGGCCGCGCTTGGCGTCAAGGAAAGCCGCCGCGTGCTCGAATTGATCCTCGACGTCAAGAAGCGCGGCCTCCCGATCGTGCTGATCTCGCACAACATGCCGCATGTCTTCGAAGTGGCCGATCGCATTCACATCCATCGGCTGGGCCGTCGCCTCGCCGTCATCGACCCCAAGCAATATACGATGTCCGATGCCGTCGCCTTCATGACAGGAGCCAAGGCCCCGCCGGAGGCGGCGCTGGCGGCTTGATACATGTCGCCCAAAGTGGCTGGTGCTTGGCAACAGCGGCAAGCACGGAACAGGAATTTGAAGCGCGTCGCGCGGGCCGTCTTGACGCGTCACACTTCAGAATTGCCAAATTGCCGCAGGGGGCAAGCCGGATCGAACCTGTTTAAATCGATTGAATATATGGCGGTATCAGCTAGCATGGGCTGGGAGGAGCGATGAAAGCCGGTATGATCATGGCAACCGCACGAGAGGCATCATGACGAGCGCGATGACATCCGAACCCCTTCCGCCACTGCTCGAAAATCCTGATCCAAAGACACTCGCACGTGAAGTCTTGGTGGCCCTCAAATACAGGGTCGGCAAGGACACCACCGTTGCGACCCAGTACGACTGGCTGACCGCCTCGATCAAGGTCGTGCGCGACCGGATCGTCGATCACTGGATGCAGGCGACGAGAGAGGCTTACGACCAGAAGGAAAAGCGCGTCTATTATCTGTCGCTGGAATTCCTCATCGGCCGCCTGATGCGTGATGCCTTCTCCAATCTGGGCCTGATGGACAACATGCGCGAGGCGCTGTCGTCGCTGGGTGTCGACCTCGACTTGATTGCAGCACTCGAGCCCGATGCGGCGCTCGGCAATGGCGGCCTCGGCCGGCTCGCGGCCTGCTTCATGGAAAGCATGGCGACCGTCGACATTCCGGCGCATGGCTACGGCATCCGCTATGCCAATGGCATGTTCCGGCAGGAGATTCACGACGGCTGGCAGGTCGAACTGCCAGAGACCTGGCTTGATCACGGTAACCCGTGGGAATTCGAACGTCGCGAACGCTCCTTCGAGGTTGGTTTCGGCGGTTCGGTGGAATCGATCACCTCCAAGGACGGGCGCCTCGAACGCCATGTCTGGAAACCGACCGAGCATGTGCTGGCCGTCGCCTATGACACGCCCGTCGTCGGCTGGCGGGCCAACCGCGTCAACACGCTGCGGCTCTGGTCGGGGATGCCGGTCGATCCGATCCTGCTAGACAAATTCAATGCCGGCGACCACATCGGCGCGCTAGCCGAAAGCAACAAGGCCGATGCCTTGTCGCGCGTGCTCTACCCCGCCGATTCCCACAAGGCCGGGCAGGAACTGCGGCTTCGGCAGGAGTATTTCTTCTCCACCGCCTCGCTGCAGGACATCGTGCAGCGCCATCTGAGCCAATATGGCGACCTGAAGTCGCTGCCCGACAAGGCTGCGATCCACTTGAACGACACCCATCCCGCCATCGCCGTGCCGGAGTTGATGCGCCTGTTGATGGACGTCCACGGCATGGACTTCGACCAGGCCTGGGATATCACCCAGCGCACCTTCGGCTACACCAACCACACACTGCTGCCCGAGGCGCTGGAAAGCTGGCCGGTGCCGCTGTTCGAGCGGCTTTTGCCGCGCCACATGCAGATCGTCTATGCCATCAACGCTGAAGTGCTTCTGGAGGCGCGTGCTTCCAACCAGTTCTCGGACGAGCAGATTGGCCGCATCTCGCTGATCCAGGAAAATGGCGACCGCCGGGTGCGCATGGGCAATCTGGCCTTTGTCGGCTCGCATTCCATCAACGGCGTTTCGGCTCTTCACACCGACCTGATGAAGGAGACGGTGTTCGCCGACCTGCACAAGCTCTATCCCGATCGTATCAACAACAAGACCAACGGCATCACGCCGCGGCGCTGGCTGATCCAATGCAATCCCGGACTGACGTCGCTCGCCCGCGAGGCGATCGGCGACCGTTTTCTCGATGACATCGACGCCATTAAGGATCTCGACGGTTTCGCCGGCGATGCCGTCTTTCGCGACAAGTTCGCAGCCGTCAAGCGCGCCAACAAGGCGCGATTGGCCAACCTCGTCGCCGACCGGCTCGGCATCAAGGTCGATCCTTCGGCGCTTTTCGACATCCAGATCAAACGCATCCACGAATACAAGCGCCAGCTTCTGAACATCCTCGAGGCGATCGCCCTCTATGACCAGATCCGCTCGCACCCCGAGCGCGACTGGATGCCGCGCGTGAAATTCTTCGGCGGCAAAGCGGCGCCCAGCTACCACAATGCCAAGCTGATCATCAAACTCGCCAACGATGTCGCAAAAGTCATCAACCGCGATCCGGCCGTGCGCGGTCTGCTGAAGGTAGTGTTCGTGCCGAATTACAATGTCAGCCTTGCCGAGATCATGATGCCGGCCGCTGACTTGTCCGAGCAGATCTCGACCGCCGGCATGGAAGCGTCGGGCACCGGCAACATGAAGTTCGCACTGAACGGCGCGCTGACCATCGGCACGCTCGACGGCGCCAATGTCGAGATCAAGGAATGCGTCGGCGACGACAACATCTTCATCTTCGGCCTGACCACCGCCGAGGTCGCCGAGCGGCGCAACAACGGCTACGATCCGCGCGCCGTCATCGAAGGATCGCCCGAGCTGGCGCAAGCGGTCGCGGCTGTTTCGTCAGGCGTCTTCTCGCCGGACGATCCGGAGCGTTACCGCGACCTCATCAACGGTCTCTACAACAGCGACTGGTTCATGGTCGCAGCGGATTTCGATGCCTATGCCGCCGCCCAGCGCGAGGTCGATGCGGTCTGGCGCAACAGTCCCGACTGGTACGCCAGGGCAATCCGCAATGTGGCGCGTGTCGGCTGGTTCTCCTCCGATCGCACGATCCGCCAATATGCGAAAGAAATCTGGAACGTGCCTGCCTGATGTGATTGCATGAGGCCGCAAACAATGTGGTCCCGGTGGTGTGAACTTAAAGGTCGGATCACACCACTAGAAACAAACACTCGGTGCCTGGGGAGGGACACTGCCTGATGAAGAAGCCGCGCGCGACCGCTGCGACAAGCGGGCCGGACGGACTGGCGGCAGCCAGCGATGTTGCGGCGATTGTTGCGGGCACGCATGGCGATCCGTTTGCCGTTCTCGGTGTTCAGGAGGCTGGGAAGGGTTTTGTGGCCCGCTGCTTTGTTCCGAATGCCGAATTCGTCACCGCTTATACGCTGACCGGCACCATCGCGGGTGAATTGTCCAGGCGCGACGATGGCGGCTTTTTCGAAGGCAAGCTCTCGATCAAGAAGCGGCAACCGCTTCGCTATCACGCGCGCAATGCCGGCGGCGACTGGTGGCTGACCGATCCCTATTCGTTCGGTCCGGTGCTCGGGCCGATGGACGACTACTACATCGCCGAGGGATCGCATCTCAGGCTATTCGACAAGCTCGGCGCCCATGTGATCGAGCACGAAGGCGCCACGGGCGTGCATTTCGCCGTCTGGGCTCCCAATGCGCGGCGTGTCTCTGTGGTCGGCGATTTCAACGAATGGGACGGCCGCCGGCACTCGATGCGCGACCGCCGCGACACCGGCATCTGGGAGGTGTTCATTCCCGATATCGGTGCTGGCCGGCCCTACAAATACGAGATCATCGGCCCCGACGGCGTCAGGCTGCCGCTGAAGGCCGATCCGTTCGCCTTCAAATCCGAACTGCGTCCGGCCACCGCTTCGGTCGTTGCTGTGCCGCCGGCGCATGAGTGGGGCGATGAGGCGCATCGCAATTTCTGGCGCAATGCCGATCACCGGCGCGAAGCCATTTCGATCTACGAGGTCCATGCCGGCTCCTGGCAGCTTCGCGACGACGGTACGTTCCTGTCATGGGACGAACTGGCCGACCGGCTCATCCCCTATGTGGTCGAGACCGGCTTCACCCATATCGAATTCATGCCGATCTCTGAACATCCCTATGACCCGTCCTGGGGCTACCAGACGACCGGGCTCTACGCGCCATCGGCCCGCTTTGGCGATCCGGACGGCTTTGCCCGCTTCGTCGACGGCGCCCACCGTGCCGGCGTCGGCGTTATTCTCGACTGGGTGCCGGCGCATTTCCCGGTCGATGAGCACGGCCTGGCCAATTTCGATGGCACCGCGCTCTATGAACATGCCGATCCGCGCAAGGGGTTTCATCCCGACTGGAACACCGCGATCTACAATTTCGGCCGCCGCGAGGTGGTGTCGTTCCTGGTCAACAATGCGTTGTTCTGGGCCGAGAAATACCATGTCGACGGACTTCGCGTCGATGCGGTCGCCTCGATGCTGTACCTCGACTATTCGCGCAAGGCCGGCGAATGGATCCCCAACGAGAAAGGCGGCCGCGAGAACCTTGAGGCGGTCAGCTTCCTGCAGAAGATGAACAAGGAGGTCTACGGCCACCATCCGGGCGTGATGACCATCGCCGAGGAATCGACCTCTTGGCCGAAGGTCTCGGCACCGGTGCATGAAGGCGGGCTGGGCTTCGGCTTCAAGTGGAATATGGGCTTCATGCACGACACGCTGGAGTATTTCTCCAAGGAACCGATCTTCCGAAAGCACCACCACAACGACCTCACCTTCGGCCTGACCTACGCCTTCTCGGAGAATTTCGTGCTGCCGCTCTCGCATGACGAGGTCGTGCACGGCAAAGGCACGCTGCTGGGCAAGATGGCCGGTGACGACTGGCAGAAATTCGCGACATTGCGCGCTTACTACGCTTTCATGTGGGGCTATCCCGGCAAGAAGCTGCTGTTCATGGGACAGGAGTTCGCGCAGCGCCGCGAATGGAGCGAGGCGCGCGCGCTGGACTGGAACCTGCTGGAGTTCCGGCCGCATCGCGGCGTGTGGCAGACGGTGCGCGATCTCAACTATCTCTACCGTTCGCGTCCGGCGCTGCATGGCCGCGACTGCGAACCGGAAGGGTTCTCCTGGCTGATCGTCGACGACAGCCAGAATTCGGTTTTTGCCTGGCTGCGCAGCGCGCCGGGCGGCAGCCCGGTGGCCGTCATTTCCAATTTCACGCCGGTGCCGCGCGATAATTATCGCGTGCCGTTGCCGACCGCCGGAAAATGGCGCGAGATCATCAACACCGACGCTTCTGAATATGGCGGTTCCGGCAAGGGCAATGGCGGCATGGTCGAGGCGCGGGCGGAGGAAGGAAGCATCTCCGCGACGATGCTTTTGCCGCCGCTGTCCACGATCATGCTCGAGCTCGTCGCCGACTGAACCCATCGACACTGAGTAACATGTCGAGATCGAGTAACTTGGGAGGGTAGAAATGGCAGACTTGAAACGGACCCAGCCGCTGGCGCGCGATGCCATGGCCTATGTATTGGCCGGCGGCCGTGGCAGCCGCCTCAAGGAACTGACCGATCGGCGCGCCAAGCCGGCCGTCTATTTCGGGGGCAAGACGCGCATCATCGATTTCGCGCTTTCCAACGCGCTTAACTCCGGCATTCGACGCCTCGGCGTCGCCACCCAGTACAAGGCACATTCGCTGATCCGCCATCTGCAGCGCGGCTGGAACTTCCTGCGGCCCGAGCGAAACGAGAGTTTCGACATCCTGCCGGCCAGCCAGCGCGTCTCGGAAACGCAGTGGTACGAAGGCACGGCCGACGCCGTCTACCAGAACATCGACATCATCGAGGCCTACGGGCCCGAATACATGGTGATCTTGGCCGGCGACCACATCTACAAGATGGACTACGAGATGATGCTTCGCCAGCACGTCGACGCCAATGCCGATGTCACCGTCGGCTGCCTCGAAGTGCCGCGCATGGAAGCCACCGGCTTCGGCGTCATGCATGTCGATGCCAAGGACAACATCATCGCCTTTGTCGAAAAACCCGCCGATCCGCCCGGCATTCCCGATAAGCCGGAATTCGCGCTGGCTTCGATGGGCATCTACGTGTTCAAGACCAAATTCCTGATGGAGCAATTGCGCCGCGATGCGGCCGAGCCGGGCTCAAGTCGCGACTTCGGCAAGGACATCATCCCCTATATCGTCCAGCACGGTAAGGCGATCGCGCATCGCTTCGCCAAATCCTGCGTCCGCTCGACCGCCGAGAACGAGGCCTACTGGCGCGACGTCGGAACGGTCGACGCCTATTGGGAAGCCAATATCGACCTGACCGACATCACGCCTGAACTCGACCTCTACGACCGCGACTGGCCGATCTGGACCTATGCCGAATTGAAGCCGCCGGCAAAGTTCGTGCATGACGAGGATGGCCGCCGCGGTTCGGCCGTGTCCTCGCTTGTCTCGGGCGACTGCATCGTCTCCGGTGCGTCGCTCAAAAGAAGCCTGATCTTCACCGGCGCGCGCATCAATTCCTTTTCGACGCTGGAAGAAGTCGTCATGCTGCCCGACGTTCATGTCGGCCGGAACGCAAAGTTGAAGCGCGTGGTCATCGACCATGGTGTTAGGATACCGGAAGGCCTGGTGGTCGGCGAAGATCCCGTCCTCGACGCCAAGCGCTTCCGCGTTTCCGAAAAGGGCATCTGCCTGGTCACCCAGGACATGATCGACAAGCTGGGGCTCTAACGCATGCAGGTTCTGTCGGTCACGCCCGAGATCTTTCCGCTGATCAAGACCGGAGGGCTTGCCGACGTGACCGGCGCGCTGCCCATCGCGCTTGCCGCCAAGGGCGTGACCGTGCGCACGCTCATTCCCGGTTTTCCGACCGTCATGGCTGCCTTCAAGAAGAAGCGGGCGGTTCTGCAATATCCCTTGCTGCAGGGCGGCAAGGCCTCCGTCCATTCAGTCCAACTCGCCGGGCTCGAACTGTTCGTGCTCGATGCGCCGCATCTGTTCGACCGTCCCGGCGGTCCCTACGGCAACGCCACCGGCGTGGACTGGCCAGACAATTGGCGGCGTTTCGCGGCGTTGAGCCAGGTCGGCGGCGACATTGCCGGTGGCGCCATCTCGGGCTACCAGCCCGACATCGTCCACGCCCATGACTGGCAGTCGGCGATGACGCTGGCCTATATGCGCTACGGCAAGGCGGTCGGCGTGCCATCGATGATGACTGTCCACAACCTCGCTTTCCAGGGCCAGTTCGGCGCCGCCATCTTTGGCGAACTCGGCCTGCCGGCAGCGGCGATGGCGCTCGACGGCGTCGAATATTATGGCGGTGTCGGCTTCCTCAAGGCCGGCCTGCAGGCCGCCTGGGCGATCACCACGGTCAGTCCGACCTACGCGCAGGAGATCCGCTCGGCGGAATTCGGCATGGGCCTCGACGGCCTCATCAACATGCGCTCCAGCGATCTCTATGGCATAGTCAACGGCATCGACACCGACATCTGGGATCCGGAAACCGACAAGCACCTGGTGTCGACCTATACGGCTAGCACGCTGAAGGCGCGCGCGCCCAACAGGGTTGCCGTGGAAGACCGCTTCAGCCTTGAGCGCGACGACAGCCCGATCGTCTGCGTCGTCAGCCGCCTGACCTGGCAAAAGGGCATGGATACCTTGGCGACAGCGGTCGACGGCATTGTTGCGACCGGCGCGCGCCTGGCCATCCTCGGCTCGGGCGATGCCGGCCTCGAAGGCGCGCTGCTCGCCGCCGCCGCCCGGCATCGCGGCCGCATTGGGGTCGTCGTCGGCTACGACGAGGGGCTGTCGCACATCATGCAAGGCGGCTGCGACGCCATCGTCATTCCCTCGCGCTTCGAACCGTGCGGGCTGACGCAGCTTTACGGCCTGCGCTATGGCTGCGTGCCCGTGGTCGCGCGCACCGGCGGTCTGGCCGATACGGTCATCGACGCCAATGAGGCCGCCGTCTCTGCCGGCGTCGCCACCGGCTTCCAGTTCGCGCCCAACAATGGCGGTGCCTTGCTGCATGCCATCCGCCGCCTCGTCGACGCCCATGCCAGTCCGGCGGTCTGGGAATCGTTGCAGCGCCAGGGCATGAAGGCCGATGTGTCATGGGACAAGAGCGCGGACAAATATGTTGAACTCTATCGCTCGCTGCTTTCGAAAAGGGTTGCCTGAAGCATGATACGCACCGTCCCCACCAAACCCTATTCCGATCAGAAGCCCGGCACGTCGGGCCTGCGCAAGAAGGTGCCTGTCTTTCAGCAGGAGCACTATGCCGAGAATTTCATCCAGTCGATCTTCGACGCGCTCGACGGCTTCAAGGGCAAGACGCTGGTGATCGGCGGTGATGGCCGCTTCTACAACCGCGAGGTCATCCAGAAGGCCATCGCCATGGCAGCCGCCAACGGCTTCGGCAAGGTGATGGTCGGGCAGGGCGGTATCCTGTCGACGCCGGCCGCCTCGCATGTCATCCGCAAATACAAGACCTTTGGCGGCATCATCCTGTCGGCCAGCCACAATCCGGGCGGCCCGCATGAGGATTTCGGCATCAAGTACAATGCCGGCAATGGCGGCCCGGCGCCGGAAAAGCTGACCGACGCGATGTTCGAGAAAACCAAGACGATCTCAAGCTTCAAGATCGCCGATATCGATCCGATCGACATCGACACAACAGGCACGGTCAAGGCCGCCGGCATGACGGTCGAGATCATCGACCCGGTCGCCGACTATGCCGAACTGATGGAAAGCCTGTTCGATTTCGATGCCCTGCGCAAACTGTTCAAATCCGGCTTCCGCATGCGCTTCGACGCCATGCACGCGGTGACCGGCCCCTACGCCAAGGAGATCCTGGAAAACCGGCTCGGCGCGCCCAACGGCACCTGCCGCAATTTCAAGCCGCTGCCGGATTTCGGCGGCCATCACCCGGACCCGAACCTCGTCCATGCCAAGCACCTCTATGACGAGATGATGGGGCCGGACGCGCCGGATTTCGGCGCTGCCTCGGATGGCGACGGTGACCGCAATCTGATCATCGGCAAGGGCATTTTCGTCACCCCGTCGGATTCGGTTGCCATGCTTGCCGCCAACGCCCGCCTGGCGCCCGGCTACAAGGCCGGTCTGAAAGGAATTGCCCGCTCGATGCCGACCAGTGGCGCTGCCGACCGCGTCGCCGAAAAACTCGGCATCGCCCTCTATGAGACGCCGACCGGCTGGAAGTTCTTCGGCAATCTGCTCGACGCCGACATGGCGACGATCTGCGGCGAGGAAAGTGCCGGCACCGGTTCCAACCACGTCCGCGAAAAGGACGGCCTTTGGGCGGTGCTTTTGTGGCTCAACATCCTTGCCGCGCGGGGCGAAAGCTGCAAGCAGATCGTCGCCGAGCACTGGGCGACCTACGGTCGCAACTACTATTCGCGGCACGATTATGAAGAGGTTGAGAGCGACCGCGCCAACGCATTGGTCGACGAACTGCGCGCCAAGCTCGGCGCGCTGCCGGGTGCCAGCGTGCGCGGCATGACAATCGCCAGCGCCGACGACTTTGCCTATCACGATCCCGTCGACGGTTCGGTCAGCGAGCATCAAGGCATCAGGGTGCTGTTTGAAGGTGGTTCGCGGGTGGTCTTTCGGCTGTCCGGCACCGGCACGTCAGGTGCCACGCTGCGCGTCTATATCGAGCGCTACGAGTCGGACAAGTCGAGGCACGACCTCGACACCCAGGCCGCCCTTGCCGATTTGATTGCCGCGGCCGATGATATTGCCGGTATTCACAGCCATACCGGCCGCGCCGAGCCAAGTGTGATTACTTGAGGATGGCGCTGCACGCGCCCATAGCTCTCGTAGAGCGCCAGGTTAGATAATGACGGGCGTATGGCGCTGCACCCCCCCCTGGCCTGCCGGCGATCTCCCCCTCAAGGGGCCCGTTGCGTTATTAAGTTATAGGGGCAAGGAGGGAGGGTCGGGCCAATGTGGGGTGCCTTGCGGCTCGGGTTTGAGGCCGG